>NZ_SOHH01000053.1 GCF_004403515.1 Cryobacterium fucosi
AATCTCTGCCCAATCATCCAATTTGATCACCTTCCATAGTGGTTGGTGGTCCTATTGTCAGTTGGCGTTTCTGGCCCTGTTTTCAGTTGGCGTTAACAACCGCGAACGATCTCATCGAGGTGGCGCGCATGCGAGGTTCCGCAGCGCTTCTAGAGACGGCCTCAGCGTCTTCCTGCTCGGATGGCTCATGCTGATTATGAACAGCACCACGCTCACACCGCGGGAGAAAAATGGCCGCCCCATCTGAGCTGGCGAAACTCAGGTCGCTGTGTGGTTCTGCTGCGTGGTCCTACCCTTTACCTCGCCGCTGCGTGAGCGAAAATCAGTCTGTAAAACCACGATCCGAGACACCAATGGGTCGTGGTGAGGATTGTGCCGCCGAGAGCGACCATTCCTCCCAGCACGAATCCCAGCGCTGATACTCCGTAGTAAAAGGACAAGGCTGAACCTGCAAGTAGCACGGTGGACAGTAAGTATGAAAACCGTCGTGGACTCGGCGTGGGGGGAAGCGCCGGAGCACCAAACATATGGCGAACGCCCAAGTTATAAACCAGATCAAGAATCATGCCACGGGGGAACAGCGCCCCGGTGAGAGGAACGATTGCTCCCAGTCCAAGAAAAACAGGCGACTGCAAAACCAATCCGAGAACGATTAAGACAGTGCCAACTGCCGGTGTGAATCGTAGGGGCCATGCAAAACAGAACTTGGCGTCATCATCGAGACCTCCAAATCCTTGCTTATCCAGGTTAGTCTTCGTGAATTCTCTCAATGCCGCCATTTTCAATTCCTTCATGCTGGCGATAGATAGCCCCATTTAGCAGCAAGAAACTTATTCGTCTTCTTTTGAAAGTCTGCAACGTCCTTAGGGTATCGCAGCTCGGCCAGTGGGGTCACGTCCCGTTGCGTGGATGCTCCTGTTGATGTCAAGCGACTCTTTGTGCCGTTCCTGAGCCCGAACCCGAACCCGCGTGCATACCCATTCCCAAGCCACTACCCATCCCCATCCCTTCACCCGGAGTGTGGGTCGCGTTCAGCATCATGTCCATGTAGTTCGTCATCTGTTCCACAGCTGCCACCTTTTCATCAGAGGACAGAGTGCTGTTGGAATCAAGATTGGTCTTAAGCTCCGCGACCATCGCGTCCTCGAGTCCAGAAACCGATTTGCCCTGGGCTTTGGCGATGTCCGCGACGGACTTACCCGACTGCAGCCGGTCCTGCAGCTCCGTCTGGCTCAGGCCGAGGTAACTCACGACCGCGGTCATGGGCGAACTCTGTCCGAATACCATGCCGACCATGTGGCCGGACTGGCGGTCACCAACTGTTGACGAGGTCGTCGACAGCGGCTGGGGAATCGTCCCACCACCGGTAGCCGCCTGCGCTGCGATCACACCGCCACTGACAAGTGCTCCGACAAGCCCGAGTCCTGCTATCCCAACGGTCATGTTCTTCCGATTGAACTTCATCTTTTCCAACACCCTTCACATTCAGCCACCAGGTTGGTGTCTACACACCAGCATGCAGATGGCGCATGAAGCTTCGGACCCCGAGCGTGTGAAGGTTTGATGAAATACGCTAGCTAGGCTCCAACTGATCCGCCCCGCGCATGCCGCAGCCAGTCCCGCGCCGTTTCATTACGCCATGTCCACTCTCGTGGCTTTGGACATGGACACGAAGAGTGCTCGCCACCAGGCCGTCAACCAGCGGCGCCACGCTCCCGAACCAATCAGCGGTTAACTCTTGAGGTGCACGCATATCTCGGTCGGGTGACAGTTAAATGCCGGCATGCCGCGTTAGCGGAGAAACCTTCAGGCCGAAGCGTTGCCCCGAGCCCATGAGCCATGCTTGCATCCGTTCGCGAAGAAGTGAGAACTACGGCGTCCGTCGGTTGTGTCCAATTCGACATGTCACGACCTCACTACCCACATCCTTCGGCGCACGGTCGGACAATCTGCCAGACCGAGTGCGCGCGCCCGAGACTGCCGTCGAACTCCGCATCTATTCCGCAGATTTAATGATAGAGGACTAAAGCTGATAGCAGGAGAAAGTACCCTTGATCAGGGTTAATCGAAGATGCCGGCAGCCCGCAGAAACCCCTGATAGAGCCGTACTCTTACTCGAAAGGTCACCGGATCGACGCCGGTCGGGGCCACAACAAAAACCCCCGGGCAACCGGGGGTTTTCTCGTTTCTGGGGACCTACCGCTCAAGCCCGCGCTGAGCTTGGGCCATTTTTGGGCTATTACCTCTCGCCGGGCTCTTTCGTTGGGCCATTTTGCTGGCTGGGCCATCGGCGTCGCCGAGCATCTGATCGAGCGCGGCGCCGGCCCGCAATGCAACGCCCTCGCGAGCGCGTGAATAGCGCTCGGTGACCTGCAGACTTGAGTGGCCGAGGGTCGCCTGCACGTCGGGCGCGCTGGCGCCGGCGTCGAACAGGATGGTAGCGAAGGTGTGGCGGAGGTCGTGGATCCGCAGCTCGGGCCGGCCGATCGCCTTGCGCAGTTTCTCCCAGTCGACGCCGCGGCGGGCGTTGTGATTGGTGAGGCGTCCACCATCGGGTCCCGAGAAAAGCAAGTCGCTCGCTTGCTTGCCGCGCGCCGCATGCTCGGCGTACGGGCGGAGCGCCTCGATCAGCGGAACCTCGCGTGACTTGTGACTCTTCGGCGACTGCTCGATGAGCTCACCACGCTGGCCAGGACTCAGCGACCGGCTGACCCGGATGACCCCTCGCTTGAAATCCACGTCGCCGACGCGCAACGCCGTCGCTTCGCCAGCACGCATCCCGGTGTAGACGAGCGCCGCGACGTAGCTCCGGTAGGCGCCCTCGGGAACGAGGTCGAGCAGCATCCGCACTTGCTCCAGGGTCAGCGCCCGCGAAACCGGCGAGACCGACTCCCGCATGCTCGGCCGCTTCACCTCCCGTCCGGGGTTGTAGTCGATGAACCGCGACCGGCGCGCTCCATCCAGGAGTCGGGACAGGACCGCGAGAGCGTCATTCTTGGCGGAGGCCCCACCCGACCACGCGACCATCGCGGACTCGATCATCGGCGACGTGATGTCCTCCAGCCGAAGCCGGCCCAGACTCGGCTTCACCCGCAGGCGCCACGCGACACCGTAGTCGCGCGCGGTCGCCGGCCGAACGGAGGACTCGATCGCCGCCCAGTACTTCTCGTGCCACTGCTCGAGGGTCATCGATCCGTTCGGGTTGCGGCCGGCCACCATCTTCGCGAGCTCGCGCTTGGCCTCGGCAAGGGTGAGGAACATGCGCGTGCGCTCTGCCGCTCCCCCGTCGACGCTGGGGCCGACGACGCGGATCTGGTAGCGCTGCCGGTCGACGCGCCAGCGGATGCCCTCGGGCAGCGGACGACCGGTGCGCGGATCGACCCGCGTCGGCGAATCCCTGCTCGGTCGGCCGGCCATCAGGTCTCGGTGCCGCCGCGGGCGAGAAGCTCATCAATCGTGTCGGCGCTCCAGAGCAGGTGCTTGCCCATGTGGGCGTCGGGCTCGGGAATCAATCCATCACGTCAAAGCTTGTCGAAGCTCGAGACCGGAACGCGGCACCGCGCGGCCGCCTCGACACGACTCAGGTACTCCACCCTCAGCGCGGCGTCGACCATGATGCGCCCCTTCGGCTATTCCGCCGCGGTGCTGGCATCTGGTGCATGCCGACACAAGCGCGGCTATTTGCAGTTACCTGAGATTATCACCACCCCGCGGATTTCGGCAAGTACCTGAGGTGCGTGGTTAGACTCGGTGCATGCCCGCTTCCACGCCCCGTCCCGGTGACCAGTCGTACGACGGCTTGCTCGTCGCCGACGACCTGCCCGACGGGTGGTACCTGCCCAGCCGATTCCCCGGCGAGCGCGACGACGACGCAAGCGAGCAGATCGACGGCGTGCTCGGGTACAACGACGGCGTCGCCACCGACTCGCAACAGGAGACGCAGAGCGCCTCCGACGAGAACGAGACGATCGACGGACGCTGGCGCTACCTCGAGCACGAGGCCACGCACACCCGGGTAATGATCCGCCTCCAGCGGCAGCTCCTCGCCGTGCCCGAGGAGATCCGCATCACTGGCGTGATCTACCTGCCCTGGCGCCCGGGCGACCCGATCACGAGCCAGCTCCTCCGCGAGCTGCCGACGGCCCGTATCGAGGCGGCGATCAACAAACGCCTGTTCGCGATGAAGCGCACCGAAACGATCACCGGCGGCAAGATCGTTCTCCCGTCGGGGCGAAAAGTCAGCGAGCGCGACCTGCTCAAGCCGCTCGGCGACCCGAAGAAAGTGCCCGACTTCTACGAGATGGTCGCACTGCAGCACGGCCGGCTGACGCAGCAGGGTGATATCAACCCAAGCGCGACGATGGCGCAGCTCAGCGGCGTGGCCCTATCCACCGCCCAAGGATGGATCACGAAGGCCCGCGACCGCGGGTTGCTGCCGCCGGGGAGGCGCGGCCGGGCGGGGTAGGCAGCCCATTGACTGCATCCGCATTCTAAGTCGCGGGACCGCCCGGACTTGTATCAAGCTAGACAGCGATCTCACCTTCGATCTCGACACGCACCCTCTCAGCGACCTACGAATTGGGTTTTTGTCAGACGCCTCCGTTAGTGTGTCAATCACCAGTCCCCCCGCCGCCTCTCCACGATGCGCCCTGCGGGGGTCCTTTTTACCCTCAGGCAAACTACATGACCCAAGAACGCCCATACCTCACGCCGGATCAGCGTGCTGCGTACCTCGTCCGCCGCGGCTACATCGAAGCCGGCGAGCTGAGCGACGAGGCCAAGGCGTTTCTGGGTCGCACCAACTTCCACTACTTCCTGGGCTACGCGCGCAACTTTCGGAAGCTGCGCCGCGACGGGCTCATCGAGGGCGACGACCGCATCGACCGTGTCATCGAGATGGTGAAGCTCGACCACGAAGTATCCACTCGGTTGTTCGCGTCGCTCAGAACGCTCGAGTGGCGTCTGCGCTCCGCTCTCGTCGATCACCACTGCGTCCTTTCCCCACCGACGGGATGTTTCCTGAAGTCGGATCACTTCACGGTGATGGCCGCCGAGGCGGCACCGGTCGACGTCATCCTGCGCGATCAGATCGCCCGCTCCCGCGAGCCCTTCGTGCTCGGCGTCTTCGAGGCCCACGAGAAGGCCAACGGTCGTCGCTGGCTGGAGAGCCCGCGCAAGATGACCGAAGCCAACCGCCTCGCCGCCATGCAGGACCTACCGATCTGGGCTGCCGTCGATGGGTGGACGCTGGGGCTCCTCGAACGGGTCGTCACCGAGACGAAGCCGGTCTTGATCGACAAAGAGCAACGCTGGCTGTGGAAGGACGTCGCCGGCACGTTCAGCGTGAGCAACCAGCTGTTCCAGACGCAGCTGAACAGCCTGATCGTTCTCCGCAACCTCGTGGCGCACCACTCGCGTCTTTGGATGCGTCCGACGACGGTATCGCCGAAGAAGCCGAAGGTTTATGAGAAGGTCTCGCGCGACGCCGACGCCAAGTCGATGTACGTCCTATGGCTGACCCTGGCCTCGTTCCTGCGCGCCGGCGGAGGCGATCGTGAGCTGATCGACGATCTCGATGCACTGATTAGTCGCGATCCGCTTTACGAACGCGGCGTCAAGCAGCCTCTCGGGTCGGCCGAACTAGCTGCGCGATGATCTCTGCTTAGCCCCTCTGACGCCCTTGACGATTCCGGCTCTTTCATGAAGTACCGGAGACGGGTTCATGAGACTGCCGCAGCGAACGAAGAAAGGGCCGGTTCGAGATTCCTGTCGAACCAGCCCTTTGCTTTGAGTCGCACTTGATTCTGTCCAAACCGACGTGCAGCCGCTTCTGGCCTATGTCTCCAATGCGCCCAACATCACCGACAGATCGGCGCAATTGCGTGACTAGCGTAAAAAACTAAAGTGTTAGCGGCGTGTAGTGGTCAGGTCAATTGACCGGAACTCGTGACGTGTGCCTAAGGCTCGGGAGACAACACTTCACTTGTGCAAGCGAGAGACGTCTCGATAGCGGCGTTGTGCGCTGGGGAAGCCGGCGCCGATTTGGTTTTCGGCATTGTGATCTCGTTCCCGTCTCCTATAGGAGACCCAGTCGGTGATCACCTTCGCCGACTCTCGCCTCAAACCGGCAGTAAGTGCCTGTGTCATAGCGGAGCGCTTCCTGGACGTGGGGACCGAGAAGGTATCGCTGAGGCAGCGGCGCGCCCTCCCCGCCGGGTCCAACGACGAGGCTCACGAACTGGGCAAGCTGGCCGGCGCTGACGCTGCCGGCGAGGATCGCCGCGTTCTGCCGTTGTCGGGGACCTCCGCCGGCGCGCTTGATGTACTCAGGATCATCGGCAAGGCCGAGACGCTCTTTCTGTACCTCACCCATGTCTAGCTGGCGGTTGCACTGCAAACAGGGCAGTCCCGGTGTTGCAGTCTGCACACGCCAAGTTGCTCCGCGCATGGTTCCATCATCAAACACGTCGATTCCGATGCCCCCGTCGATCACCGGGATCAGGTCGCTGTAGGCGATCTGGTTCAGCATGGCGCGAGGCCATGCGCGGTCGACGCACGAGAATACAACGTCGTAGTCGCGGGCGATGGCGATGCCCTCCTCGGTGGTGACGCTTGAGACGTACGCCGCGAAGTCGGCCTTCAACGCTGTCGATGCTGAATTCATGAGGCGTGTGGCGACCGCGGCCTTCGGCGTTCGCGCAGCTGCGTCCGCGCGCGTGGCGCCGATCATGCGATCGAGGTTGACGTCTTCGACGTAATCCATATCCATTGCGCCGACGTGGGTTAGGCCGGTCGCTGCGAGCCGGGTTGCTACATCTAGGCCGACACTGCCGACGCCCACGACGAGAACGCGAAGCCGCGCGATGTCGTCTTGGGCGGCCGCTCCCCAAGCGGAGACTGTGCGGTCCTGGTATGCCGTGGCGGCCGCCGAGGGTCGCGCACTGTTGTTCCAGGAGATTCGTAGTGACCGTCCGACGGTACGTACACTCTCTGTCCAGGTCGGTTCCTTGGCACCGAGCCAAGTGCGGGCGGACCAGCTTGTGTCAATGCCGGCGAGGGTGAGGCCGATGAGCGGGTTGCCGGTGAGGCCGAGGACGAGGTCAGCGTAGGAACTTTCGGCGTCCCGGTCCCAACGGCTGAGTCCCTGCCATCCACGGCCGTCCGGGTGCGAGTGCAGCAAAGCAATTCCTTCGTTGCGTGACGCGGCGATGTTGGCGGCACGGAGCACGTAGTCGCCGGTGAAGCTCGCGTTGCCGTGCACTTCTCGCTCACCAGGCTCGGGAAGCAGGATGGATGTCAGGAGATAGCTGATTCGGGTAGCACCGCTGGAGATTGAATAAGTGGCGAAGCAGAGGTCTTCGTCGCCGTCGTCGCGGATGAGATGCGTTCGGAGGGCATCCGCTATGTGGGTGGTCATAGCGACGGAGTGGCGGGGCATGTCAGATCACCTTCGCGATAACGGATCGCACGTGGGCAATCCAGAGCTGGCCGGGGTGCTCAGTGGGTAGCCAGAAGCTGGTGTCCCATGAGTGGCGGATGTATCCCGGTAGGGCATCGTTCGTGTCGGTGCTGCCCTGTTGCGAAAACTGGGTGCCGGCCTCGAAATGGAGCCAGTGCGCCGGGACGGCGGGCCATGAGCCCAGCTCATGGATGCTGACACCAGTTCGGATTGAGGTGCCGGCTCGGGAGCCGTCAAGGATATCCAGGTCGTACAGCACGGAAGGACCTTCTCGCCATGCCTTTAGCTCGAAGTCGCCGAGATCGGCGATGAATCCGTCGACGCCATCCCGAGTCGGTCGCGGATCCACTAACCGACCGTCGCGTTCTGCCGGACGGTGAAGAACGCGTCGCCGTCGTTGATCTCGACGACCTTGCCGTCGTTTATCGTCTTGGTCTCCCCGTCCTTCTTCTTGCGGGCGAGATCGTACTGGCTCGGGTCTACGCCGGCGAGCCGCAGAAGTGAGGCGGCCTCCTGGTGGTCGTCGCGGGTCGTGTACTCCTTGCCGTCGATGGTGAAGTGGATCAGCTTGCGCTTCTCGTTCTCGGACATGTTGCTGCTTTCTCTTGGTGAGAACTCCCAATGAGCCCTTCACCTCGTAGTCGACACAGCCCTAGATTCGTTAGCGACAGTCCACACACACGCCATCCACGACGAGCGCTGCTCCCTTGAGAAGGCCGCACTCGGTGCAAAGGCCCGTGCTTTGGCGGTTGCACTTGCATTGTCCACAAATGGGGCAAAACGGCTGACGACAAGTCGAACACGGGTATCCCTGAATCCACTTGTCTTGTCCGCAGCAGACCAGATGGAGGTGGGGGCGAGCGTCGTAGGCCCGGAGGATGCTCAGGTGGCTTGCTTCGCTGCTCCAGAGATCTCGGTCTGAAAAAATCGCAACGACTGTGTTGGCCTGCCCCGACGCGTTCGCGTAGAACTCGGCGTCATCGCCCCAAGGCATACGCCACCGAATGCGCTTCACGGCCTCAGCGCCCGGGGCAACTGAAAACAGCGGGTGGGCTAATGCGGATTGTCCGCGCCAGGGGTACACCTTTGGCCAGCCCTCGATGGGATCCGGCTGGACGCTGGCGTGACGGACGACGCTCTCCTCGCGATCGAACACGACGACGGCGCCAAGTCCGGGGAGCCGACGAGCGAGCGCAATGGCACTTGCGTGAAGGCTGGCGTTGGAGCGATCGAACAACTCAACTAGGTGAGTTGCTCGGATCACGTCTTTGGAAACCACTGCTTCAATCAGGGAGCTTGGCACGAGTAGCTCTTGTGCAACCGCGTCGCAGACGGTCTCAAGCAACGGATGAGGGTTGTCCTGCTCGGCCAGCATGTCCTGGAATTTGTCGTCAAGCTCAAGAAGGTGATGGGCCAACTCATGCGCAAGGGTAAAGTTCTGTCGCCTGGACACCGTCGGCGAGTAGAGGATGACGCCGTCTGCGAGGAAAGAGACGCCATCGCAGCTGCCCATGCCTTCTCGACGCTCGCCGAGGTGTGGCGCAGGTTGCACCTGCAAGCCAAAGTCTTGGGTCAGTGATCCAAGCGGGTCAGCGGCGAACGATGCGCGCAACGCGGGGCTCACGCGATAAACAGCACGCTTGACCCAGCCGGAAGTGTTCATCGGTCTTCGCGAGGCTCCAGTGTCGAAACAAAGGCATCAAGCGATTCAAGCAGGGCCTCCGTTTCTGGACGATCGCCTCGGTTAACGGTCGCAAGCAGACGCGATTCGAGCATCGAAGAGGCCGCCGGTAGGGATAGCGACTTCAGTCTCGCCCACCGCTCCGACAGATCGGCGAATTTGCGTGTTGCGGCGGCCGCGATTAGCCACTCGGGCTTGGTGGGCGTTCGATCGATGATCGCTCCAAGATCGGTACCAAGTTCATCTGCAACGGCGGCGAGCAGCCCCGGAGTCAAGTCGGTTGGAGCATGTGTCTGCCATCGCGTGACGTCCGCTGCGCTGATCTGCCAGCCGCGATCACGGAGCTTGGCCGCCAAGGCACTGGGGGCTAGCCCGGAATTCCTGCGTGCAGTCGTGAAGGCGCGACTTGAAAGGGCCACAGCCGGATCGACAATCAGGCCTAGCATAGCGGCAACTGGATCACGTTCGAGCGGCGGCACTGCATCGTTGAGCCGAAGAAGCTCCGCGACCTCTAGGAGTTCTCGGGTGTCCTCGTCCCACGACTCGCTTGGGGCAGCGCCGGACAAGGCCGCCTCGACGCGCTCGCTCGGATCGGTCATGCTGCATCCTCATCAACAAGCGCCTCACGCAGTTTCGAAAGCGCGGCGGTGACTATCTGACTGACACGAGCTGGCGACACTCCGAGGTCGGCGGCAACAGCATCGCGGGACTCCTCTCGAAGTACTCGCCTCACGAGTACCTGGCCCTCTCGATCCGTGAGCACATCCATTGCCTTCTCCAGTTTTTGCACCCTGCGCAGAAGGTCGATAGCTTCAACGGCCTCCCCGGGAGTCTGGTCTCCGCTCTCCGGCTGCAGTTCGGGCGCCAAAGAGCCCCCATGATGCCGCTCAGGGGCGGAGCCGACTATGTCGAGCGCCCGTAGCTTGGCGGCGTTTACCATCATTGCCTCCCAGTTCACGACGTCTGCCGGTGGGTTCTTCATCAACGATTCCATCGCATTTTGCACAGCGTCCTCCGCAAGATCACTTCGCCGGAGGATCGAAAGCGCAACGAGGTACATCGGTCGACGGTGAGCCAAGTACAGCGGACCCCAGTCCGGTTTCGTTGGTGGCATTCGCTCTCAGTCCTCGACGCGACCGGGGTGTCGCGTCTCACGGTGTAGTCGATACAGCCACCAATGTTGTTAGCGGCTCCCCTAAAGTCGTCGCCTAAATCATCCACCCGGGGTAATCGCACCGCACCCCGACACGCGGGTCCGAGTGTTTCACGCCAAGTGAGATATGCCAGAAGCGCCCTCCAGCAATGCGGCCCCTTCGACACTCCGCCTCGTATGCACCACGTGAAGCCCAACCTGAATGGACGTATGCTACCGTAGGTAGTTGCAAGAACCTGAGCCAGCTCGGAGGTTTGCGATGAAGGGCGGCGTGATCCTGTTCCGGGGGTCCGGGGCAGACGCGCGCCGTTACCTAGAGTCGGATCGATCGCGCGCCGACGAGTACGACCTCGACGGCGGGACAGCCCTCGCCGAGTTCTCCGTCGTCGACGGTGATGGCGAGATGATCGGCGAAGGCGCGCTCACCCCAGGCGAGTACGCGCAGTGGGTCGACTGGATCAACCCTCTCACCACCGAGTCGATGGGCAAGCCGCGGCTATCGGGAGGCGGCCGGCAAGGATCGCCGCGGTTCGCCGAGATGGTCGTGAATGCGCCGAAGTCACTGTCGATCGCCGCGGCCCTGCACCCGGCGGTATCCGAAGCGCTCGACTCCGCGCAGCGCGACGCAGTCGCCGAGATCCGGTCCTGGATCGGCGAGCATTCCGTCACCCGCGTTGGCCCGCGGGGAAGTCAACGATTGGTGCCCGTGGAGCAGTTGGAGACGGTCGCCGTCTCGCACAAAACCTCGCGGGCCGGTGACCCGCACCGACACATGCACTTCCAGATCGGGACGCGCGTGTGGGCAGCCGGCGCCTGGCGTGGGCTCGACACCGCGGCGCTGTTCCGTCAGCAGGGCCCGATCCGATCGCTGGGCACCGCCATCATCGCCGCACACCCGCAACTCGCAGCCGTCCTCAACGACCACGGCCTCACCCTCGACCCCGTGACCGGAGAAGTCGCGGAGCTGCAGCCCTTCAACGCCGTGATGAGCAAGCGAGCCGAGCAGGTCGCGCGCAATCTCACGCACTTCGAGAAGGAGTGGCGCACGGCGCATCACGACCAGGAGCCTGGCCCGGCTGCAATGTCGCGGCTGATCGCGATGGCGTGGGATCACGAGCGGCCGCACAAGCGACCGACCGCGCTCGGCAACGAGGCGGCATGGCGTGCAGAGCTCGAGAACGCCGGCTACCGCTCCGACCTCGAGCGCGCGCCGGCGCATGCGTCGGTCTCGCTGGACGAGGTAAGCGTTCGGGATGTCGCATCGCGCGCGCTCGACCGCTGCGCAGCTGCGGCATCGACGTGGACGGCGCACGACATCCAGGAGCACGTAACGCGCATCATCACGCAGGCCGGCGTGCGGGCCGACCCCGAACCGCTGCGCGCACTGGTTACGCTCACGACGCGGCTGGCTGCGGACGATTGCCTGTCAGTCCTACCGCCCGACAGCGCGAATCCTGAGCACGTCGCGCACCTCACGAGTTTGCACGTCATCGCCTCCGAGACCCGACTGCGCGACCTGATCACGGCACGTGCCGCGTACGCCGGCCGGGGCCACGCACCGAACCTGATGCATGTCGCGCGCCGCCTCCGGCTCGACCCGGCGCAGGCACGAGCAGCCGCCGCAGTGGCATCCAGCGATCCGCTCGTGGTCGTTGAAGGCGCTGCCGGCGCGGGCAAGACGACGATGCTCGCCGCCGTGATCGAGGCCGCCGCTGCTCACGGCCGGACGACGCGGGTGATCACGCCGACGAAGAAGGCGGCCGACGTCGCGCAGCAGGAACTCGGCGTTGCAACCGACAGTGTCGCGAAGCTCGTGCACGATCACGGCTGGCGCTGGAATCGCGACGACGTCTGGACCCGGTTCGCCGTCGGAGAAACCGACCCCGAGACCGGCGCCCGCTACATGGGCCCGGCGGCGGCCGCGCGGCTCGTGCGCGGCGAGCGGATCGTCGTGGATGAAGCTGGCATGCTCGACCAGGACACAGCGCTGGCGCTCCTCACCCTCGCGGACGAGCACGGTGCCACCCTCGCCCTGGTCGGCGACCGCGCACAGCTCGCCGCGATCGGCCGCGGCGGCGTGCTTAACATTGCCGCGCAACTCATCCCTCGCGTGCACAGCCTGACGGCCGTGCATCGTTTCACCGACCCCGCCTACGCCACACTCACCGTGCAGATGCGACGCGCCGAGGCTCCCGCATCGCTGTTCGACCGCTTACGCGCACTGGGCCTCGTCGTCCTACATGAGAGCACGGATGCCCTGCTGGAGACGCTCGCGCGTGAGTGGCGCGAGGGAGACGCCATCACCGTGGCAACAAACGATGAAGCGCGCGAACTGAATGCTCGCATCCGCGGCCAGAGGCTACTCGCCTGCCAAGTTGACGACTGCCGCACCGCGACCGGTCGCGACGGTCTCAGCATCGGAGGCGGGGATGTGATCCAGATCCGGCAGAACGACTCCGCTGTGCGCGTCGCGAACCGGCAGACCTGGATCGTGCAGAGCGTGGGCGACGACGGCGCGGTGTGGGCGAAGGAACATACCCCGGGTCGGCGACAACGCACTGTGCGGCTGCCAAGGGAGTACGTCGCCGAGCACACCCATCTGGCCTACGCCTCGACCGCATTCGGGATGCAGGGAGCCACTGTGCGTGAGTCGGACACGATCCTCGGCGCCGCTATGGATGCAGCAGGCATCTATGTGGGCATGACCCGCGGACGGAATTCCAACCGCTTGCACCTCGTCGCGGCTGACCAGGGTGATGCGCGGGAGCAGTTCGTTCTCGCGATGGAACGCGACCGCGCCGATCGCGGGCTCCGCCAAGCCACGGCGTTCGCGCAGGAGTCTGTGCGCGGCCTCGCGACCGGCACGGACAAGCGGCGTCGTGAAGCTCGCCTGCCGGACAGGACCTGCTTCAGTCGGGACTCCGCGACCCGGCGCACGCCAGAAGTCGGCCTGAGCCGATGAGGTCCCACGGAAGTGTCATCGGCTCAAAGCGTCGGATTCTGCGGTAGATGGCATATTCCTAGGCGACTCGACACTTGACGCAATAGGTCACTCACGCGCGGCAGATACGCGGATGTGCCCGGAAGCGGATCGTGTGCGGGCAGATTTGGCCTCGCCGTAGCAGCGAGTCGACGGCGTTGGATTCAACGGGGTGCGTTGAGCCAAAGTTCGACGGCAGTCTTATTGGGCCAGCCAGGCGGGCACCCACGGGAAGCGTTGACCAGCGTCGTAGCGTGGATGTGGAAGTCACCGAGAGTCATCCGTCCACCCCGCACCATTAGGCGCAATATGTCCCACGTAGACACCACCCCGATACCTTCAGCCTTCGCCTCACGAGCGGCATCTCGGTCATCCGTTACAAAAAATCCCCGCATCCGGCGGTGACTCATAATGGCGATCGTCTCGGCCTCGCCCAGGTGATCGGTGTCCGTGTCGCCCGGCTTGAGCATCCGCTCCCGGATCGTCTGTGTATCGGTGTACTCCGCGCCGACCGGGTAAAGCGCGTCGCCGAAGATGCTCGGCGCCTTCGCCATGTCCTCCAGTCCCGGCTTAGTCACTCCCTTCGCGCACTCGTTGGCGACCGTCGCACACCAACAGCCTCGGTCGCCAATCAGTTCGCCGAGTTCGTCCATCAGGCGAATGATCGCGAAGTTGTTCAGGACGGTGTTGTCGGGAAAAAAGAGGGACGGTTCAGGCAAGTTCGAGACCCAACTCGGCCGCGAGTTCATCTACGCCCGGGCCACCGTTGTGCGGTTCGTACTCGTCAGCAATCCAAACCTCGCTCACGCCACGCATCCATGCGAGGTAGGCCGGACCGAGCAAGCCGGCCTCGACTTTCTGCTCATGCGCTTCCTGCAAGGCCAGAGGGAAGCGTCGGGTCGCAGCGGCATCCATCCGCTCTGTGATCTGGTCACCGAACGAGTGCGACCAACTGCGCGCGCGCCGCAACAGCGCTTGTGTTGCGCAGTCGAGCAGTTTCCGAATGCGCTCGTTCCCAAGTCCTAAGTTGCCGAGTCGGTTGCGTAGCGCCTCGGTGGACACCCCCGTTTCCCAGAGGAAGTCAGCCACCGTCTGCAGTGACGCGGCCTCCCAATCCACCTTGTGCACCAGCGATGCGGGGAGCAGCAGCTGAGCAGCGTACGCATTCGCTTCATCTTCGGACTCGAGCCCAACGAGATGCGCGAGCTCATGTGCGAGGTCCCAGTTCTCACGGAACCAGTTGCCTTTCGCGGGGATCATGATCACCCAACGGCCAGCGATAGTTGCTGTGTAAGCGGTGCCAAGCTCTGGCACCCGAACGACATCCACACCGAGATTCGATTCGATGCGGGCGATGAATGGACGCACGAATTCCTCACCGAGAAGTTCACGCATCGCGTCTGACGTGCCCGGCACCCCCTCCATCACCACTGAAGGCAGACCGGCTTGAACGTACGCCACGCGCACGTTTTCCAGAGTCTCCTTGTCTTCCTCGAAAGTGGGCACACTGCGCTGGTAAGTGGCCCTGTCATAGTCGTGACGCGCTGCGAGGACGATGCGGCGGGGATCGGGCTCCCCCGTGACAAGCTCATGCATGTCCGCGTCAAGTGCTTCAGCGATACGTAGCAACTCCAGCGATGAGATCCCACGCTGGCCCGTCAACGCACGCGACAGGGCATCGGGGGTGAGGCCGACAATCTCGGCGAAAGCCTTGCGTGTCATCGTCGGCGTCAGCGCGTCAATGCGACTCGCGATCCGCTCTCCAAGCTCCGTGTCCATCCCAACATTCTAGGTGTGCGTTGGTAATATCCCAATAGGCTCGCGGGATTGCTTACCCCAATGCGTCGCCGACCGCGGCTGGTCCGATGCAACGGATTGGCCTCTCGACGAGGACGACAGAGACGCTCACGACCTGCGGTGACTCACGCCGAATGGATTTCCCGAGGTTAGATCATTTCTTCAGGGACGGTCTAACGGCGAGATCCAGATGCTCTCAACGAGATCGCGCAAATTCTGGTGGATCGCATCCCCCGATAGCTCGCAAGACGCCAGTCGGTCTGGTGCCCCAAGCCTCGCGGCGGCTGCCGCCGGGGCGATCCGTCACCGACTGTCTTCGTCGCACTACTATGCCCGCTGCATGCCTGGTGTGACATACATCCTCAGTCGGAGGGCGACGATAGGCTCCCTAAAGGAGACGCCGGATACGGTAGGTGCCATAGAGGGCCGCACAGCGCTCCTGACCCGAGGAGCTGAGATGGATCTCTTCATCTCGTACGCATGGACGAGCCCGACTCATCAGGGAGTGGTTCTGCCTCCCAGCTCCACCCAGCGGGCGGAATTGGGTGACTGCGATGAACGGGTTGCGACCGAATCTTGGGCCATTAATGGCCCAAAAAGCAACTGAAACCAACTGTGACCATTCAGAAGAATCCCTGATCAGCGGAATATATCACAACCATAGATACAGTGCGAAAACACCCCCAGGCTCACTGAAAATCGAAAGGTCACCGGATCGACGCCGGTCGGGGCCACTGAAGACCACTCCCAGGCTTCTACTGGGGTGGTCTTCTTTACGTTGATGGCGCATTCAGGTGTGGATTCCTCCGCCGGCGCTACCCCCCGATCTGGTCACAGCACACGATCCCCGAATGGGGGTATGTTCGCCATGTGAGTAGTTGAGGATCGATCGACTACCTGCCGCACCGGATGCATGGCCCCCTAGACCACGTGCCCGGCGCGACCCGACACAGAACCTGTAAACCCGAAATGCAGGGAATGCCCGTGATCACGTCCTTGACGTGTCGACTCTTTCGTCGACCCAAAAAAATACCCGGCTCCACCCAAGTCGGCAACCAACACCCGAATAGTCGCCTCTCGCGCCTCCTCCCCCCGGAGGCGGGTTCGCGATGACCACTGCCAGAACGCATCTGCCGGCGGCCGGCTTGTCGGCCATCGGGCAACGCGCCCGGCTGAGGCTCATCGACCCGGTGGAGACTCCCGTGCGGGGGGTCTTTGCGGATTCGCAAACCTCCGGTCTGGTCTGGGCCAAACGGTACCGTTCCAAGCTGAGGATCAGCGACATCAGCATCATCGTGATTGCCGTCGGCATCGTCTTTGTCGCGCGGTTCGGCACCGAAGCGGCCGTCGTCGCGGCCGGCCCCCTCCGGATCGACTACTGGGTTGTCGCCGTGACGGTCGTGTCGATCTGGATCGTCACGCTCGGCGCGTTCCACACGCGTGATTCCCGGGTGATCGGGGTGGGAGCCGCCGAATACCGCCAGGTGGTCAACGCGAGCGGCCTGGCCTTCGGCCTGCTCGCCACCGCCTTCCTGGTCTTCCAGATCGATATCGCCCGGAGCTTCTTCATCTTCGCCCTGCCTCTCGGCATGGTCGGGCTCACGGTCGAGCGATGGCTCTGGCGGAAGTGGCTTCTCCACCAACGTCATTTCGGGCATTACCTCTCCCGAGTCATCGTGGTCGGCAGCAGGGACGATGTGGAATACGTCGTCCGCCAGATCGCCGAGAAATCGGGTGCGGCCTACCACGTCGAGGGTGTGGCCCTCGAAGACGGCGACACGACGGGCATCCTCTCCCGCGGCAATCGGATTCCCGTCGTCGCCGACTCCGTCCATGTGGCGGATGCGGCGGCGTCCATGGGAGTCGACGCGGTCATCGTGGCCGGTCATCCCCGCGGCGGCAGCACGTTCATCCGGAATCTCGGCTGGGACCTCGAAGGAACCTCGGCGGAGCTGGTGCTCTCCAGTCGGTTGACGGATGTCGCCGGCCCCCGAATCCATTTCCGCCCGGTGGAAGGCCTTCCGCTCATCCACGTGGAGATTCCCCACTTCGAGGGCACGAGGCACGTGCTCAAGAGAACCCTCGACGTCGTCGCCGCCGGTTTCGGCCTGATCCTGATCGCGCCCCTGCTGGCGGTGATCGCGATCCTGGTCAAGACGGACACCCCCGGCCCGGCACTGTTCCGGCAGGAACGTTGTGGGCGAAACCAGCAGACGTTCCAGATGCTCAAGTTCCGTTCGATGGTCCAGACAGCCGAGACGGACCTCGCCGGGCTGCTCGACAAGAACGAGGGCTCCGGGGTTCTGTTCAAGATCCGCAACGATCCCCGCGTGACTCGGGTGGGCCGGGTCCTCCGCAAGTACTCGCTCGATGAGCTGCCCCAGCTCTGGAATGTCCTCGTCGGAGAAATGAGCCTGGTCGGTCCTCGACCCCCTCTGCCGATCGAGGTGGACGGCTACGAACGGCATGTGCACCGGCGGCTCTACATCAAACCGGGGCTCACCGGCATGTGGCAGGTCAACGGGCGGTCGGATCTCGACTGGGATGAAAGCGTGCGTCTCGACCTCTATTACGTGGAGAACTGGTCGCTGGCCGGCGATCTCATGATCCTGTGGCGAACGCTTCGCGTGCTCACCCATCCCTCGGGGGCCTACTAGTGGGCAGGTCGGTGGGGAACAATGAGTGATCGACTCGTTGGGGGATCACAGATGATTCAGGAAAGCCGCATTGCCCCCACGGCGGACGTGGACCCGCTCGCCACGATCGGAGACGGCACGACCATCTGGCACCTGGCCCAGGTGAGGGAACACGCCACGGTGGGTCCCGGATGCACGTTGGGCCGTGGTGCGTACATCGGTCCGGGCGTCATCCTCGGCTCCAATTGCAAGGTGCAGAACTACGCGCTCCTCTATGAGCCGGCCATGCTCGAGGACGGGGTCTTCATCGGCCCGGCGGTCGTCTTCACCAATGACGAATTCCCCCGGGCGATCAATCCCGACGGCACGCTCAAGAGCGCCGATGACTGGCACGCGGTCGGGGTGACGGTCGGCATGGGCGCATCGGTCGGCGCGCGCGCCGTCTGTATCGCGCCGGTCAGGATCGGGCGCTGGGCGCTGGTCGCGGCCGGCGCCGTCGTCACCAGGGACGTCCCCGACCACGCCATTGTGGCGGGCGTGCCCGCACGTCAGGTCGGCTGGGTCGGCACCGCAGGTATTCCGCTCGTCCGGGCCGGGGACCTCTACAGGTGCCCATCCACCGGCATCACCTATCGCGAGGTGGACGGCCGGCTCTCGCCTGCCTCCACGGAGACCTGACCATGCGCCGCAAACTCGTCACCGGCATCACCATCACCGCCGTCATCCTCGCGGCGGTCGGGGCGCTTGTCCTCCAGCAATCCAGCACACAGATCAGCCCCGCGGCTGTGTCGAGATCGGTCGAGGACGGCCTGCCACCGTCCGCATCCAGTCCGAGATCCCCGGCGACGACCCCGCCGGGAGCCGTGCCGGCACCGAAGCAGGGACCGCCTTCGACGGCTGTTCCGTCGCCGAAGAAGACCGTCGAACCGGGCGAAGCCGATCCGGTCGAACCGCGCGAAGCCGATCCGGTCGCACCGGACGCCGGGCCCGGCACCCTGCCGGATTCCAAGCCTCTCGCGGCCCTGGTGACGTTGCCCCTGCCTGACACCGCGAGCGCAGTCGGGTCGATTGTGGCCGGGTTCCCGACTCGCGTCATCCCCGAGGCACCGCATTCGTCGGTCGGGACGAGCTCGGTTGCGGCCGAAGGCTCCCACCTGCAGGCCACCCTGGCGGCACAGACGACTCTCACCGTCGTCGAGGTGATGGATTTCTACCGCACCGCCCTGGCAAAACTCGGCCTGTACGACACACCGGCACCGGCCCTCGACGGGTCCACGGCGCTCACGTTCAACCGCGGGAACAACACCGTCACGATCAGCGTGACAGCGATTGACGGGGGATCCCGCTACGTGGTCTTCGGCGCCTTCTCGGCATCGACCTGATCAATCGACCTGACCAGGAGCCGCAAGTCGAGCCGGATCCAGTTCAGTATTCCGCGTCGTCGACGATCGTGGCGATGTGGCGGGCGATCTCGAGTGAACTGGTCGCCGCGGGCGACGGCGCGTTGAGCACGTGGACCTGCCTGAGCGCTCGCTGGATGACGAAGTCGTCGGCCAGGGCCCCGTTGGGGCGGACGGCCTGAGCTCTCACCCCCGCTCCCGCCCGCACGATATCGCCGCGCCCGATCTCGGGAACCATCCGGGCGAGGCTCCGGGCGAACAGGCGCTGCGAGAATGAGCGGGCCACCTCACCGACCCCCGTCCCGATATTGCGCCTCGCCATCCGGAGAAACCCCGGATAGGTGAGTGATTCGATCGCATCGCGCAGGTTGACCGTCCGCCAGTCGTACCCCTCCCGCGCGAGGGCGAGAACGGCGTTCGGCCCGGCATGGACAGAGCCGTCGATCATCCGCGTGAGGTGCACTCCGAGGAAGGGCAGCGCCGGGTCGGGGACCGGATAGATGAGACCTCTGACCAGGGCACGTTTTTCCGGAATGAGTTCGTAGTACTCGCCGCGGAAGGGAACGATGCGTACCTCCGGGGTGATTCCGGCGAGGGCCGCGACGCGGTCCGCATGAAGGCCCGCGCAATTGATGAGCAGCCCGCCCCTCACGCTGCCGCCTGCATGGCCGACAGTCACACCGCTCCCATCGACCCGGATGCTCTCCACGCGCGCACCGAGCAGGAGCCGAGCCCCGTTCTCCGCTGCCTTCCGGGCAAGAACACGGCTCACGCCTCCGTAGTCGATGATGCCGGTGGCCTCGACCCTGAGCGCCTTGACAGCCCTGAGATGCGGTTCGAAGTCGAGTGTCTCCTCGGCCGACAGCACCCTCGTGACCACTGCGTTGGCCGTTGCCCTCTCCTGCAGGGCGTCCAGGCGTGGGACTTCCTCCGGGGCGACGGCGACGATCAGCTTCCCGCACCGTTGGTACGGGATCCCGTTCTCGAGCGCGAAATCGGCCATCGACCGGTTGCCCGCCGTACACAGGCGCGCCTTGAGCGATCCCGCCGCGTAGTACGGCCCGGCATGGACGACGCCGGAGTTGTGGCCGGTCTGGTGAGCCGCCCAGCCTGATTCCTTCTCGAGCAACGTCACAATCGTCCCGTTTCGAGACAGCCGTTCCGCGACCGCCAGCCCGAGGATCCCCCCGCCGATCACGATGACGGACGCTCGTGCCATGGATCCCCCTCCCGGGTTGAGCGGCGGCGATTCGGGTGTCGCCCCTGAAGAGCCATCATGCCACCCGAGACTGCACGACCACCCGGATGGCGGAGCCACTCTGCACCCCCCTAAAGGGCTACAGCGGTCGGCACCGAATGGGGATATCGTCGGCAATCAGAACCGAAATCAATCACCGCCGCACAGCGCTCCCGCATTGCACCTGTACCCCGAACTGCAGGGAACTATCGTGACTTCGTCCTCGCTCGGTCTGCCCTGCTACCGGCCCAGGTTCCTCACCTGCCCTCCGGAGCGCTTGGCGCCGCTCGCCACTCCCCGGATCCACGGTGCGCCGGGCGGTATGGCGCTCGGCCATGTCGGATCCGGCGGTCGCCGATGACCTTTCGCGAAATTCTGTCCGCAATGCTCCGGCGCTGGGTCATTCCGCTCACGCTCGTCGCGTGCGCCACGCTCGTCACGGTGGTTCTGGCACGTGATGGAGGTGTGTACACCACCACGACGGTGGTGTCGTTCATGCGTCCCGACACGACGAGCCTGTCGCCCAATGGATCAAACGACTTGAGCGTCATCGCATTCGCGGGGGCCGTGGTGCAGGCGATCAACAACGGCCGACCCCCTGAACGGTATTCGACCGATGAAGCCCCGTACTACGGCGCTGGGGTTCGCGAAGGGGTACTCGTCGCGTTGGCGAACTCGGGCAATCAGTGGGTGTCGACCTTCACCCGGTCGGACGTCGAAATCCGCGTCGTCGGGCGTTCATTCGACTGGGTCGAGGCGAGGCAGAACGAGCTGGTCGACAAGGTCTTGAGCATCGCCAGCTCCCAACAGGTCACATTGGCGAGGTCGTCACAAGACCGGATCACGGCGACAGTGGTGCCCCTCACCAGGCAGATCGAGCACATTACCGCCTCTCGAACCAGTCAACTTGCCGCCGGCGCCGCGATGCTCGCCGCCGCCGTGACAGTGGGCGCGTGGGGTTCCGTCACCGCCGATCGTCTGCTGACGAAGCGGCGAGCGGCGGCCACCGCGAGGTCATCGCGCGTGTCCGGTCCAGTGCAGGCAGGAGCCACATCGTGAAGTTCACCGAAACGCTTCGCAAACTCTGGAGACGGTGGTACATCGTTCTCCCGGGGATCATCGTCGCCGCGGCGGCCGCGGCAGGTGTGTGGAACGTGATTCCCCCGGGATACGAGCGTACCGCGACGCAACTGCTGATCCCCGGTGCCGCCAGCATGCCGGATGGTGCGAATCCATACCTGTTCCTTGGCGGCCTGGCGCCGGCCGCCGACGTGCTCGTGCGTGCGATCGGCTCGGAGAACGTCCTCAACGAAGTGGTCACGGACCACCCCGGCGTGAAGATCGAGATCTCCCGCGACACGACGACCGCGGGCCCTGTCATCCTCATCGTCGTGACGGCGCCCAGCGACCCCGCCGCGGAGCAGGTGCTCGGACTGCTCGTCGACCGCACGGCGACAGTGCTCAAGGATCTCCAGAGGACGGAGAACATACCGGTGAACAACCGCGTGACTGTTCTGCCGATCACGGTGGACACGCAGAGTGTCCTTCAGCAGCGGAGTCGACTGATCGGATCCGCCGGTGCCGGAATCGTCGGCGTCGTGCTCACGCTGCTTGTCGCCGGCCTCGTCGACGGATTCAGCGTGAAACGGCGGCGGCGCACGAGGGCGAGCAGCAGAGGAGAGGTCACCGATCCGCTGCCGGAGTCTCCCCGCTCGTCGGGCGCAACCGGCTCGCCTGCGACGTCACCCGAGCCGTCCACGCCGTTCGACGAGTCGCCCTACGACGAGGAGCGAGCTCCGGTTGTGCCTGCCGTCCAACGTGCGCGGTGAGCCGGGATGATCGCCGAGAGCTCGTCACAGGGCCCCTTTGCTGGCGTAGAGCGTCCTGGCGCCGGCGCCCGACGAGGGGCCGATGCGGTGACGATGCTCACGGTGTACGTGGTGTTGCTCCTGGCGATACCCTCGGGGGTCGTCGTCAGCGCGCTCGGCTCGCTCGGTAGCCCCTCCCTGATCTGGGGACTCGTGCTGTTGTGCTGGTGGACGGTTCACCGGCTGCAGGCGCAAGCATTCGACGCACGGGCGGTGTCACAACCGGTGAGGTTCGCATTCGTGGCATTCGTCGTGATTGTGCTCGTGAGCTTCGCGGCCGCCATGCTGCGCGGCCAGCCGACCGATCAGGTGAGTCCCGCGTTCACCGCACTGATGCGACTGCTGTCCTGGGCGGGAGTGCTGCTCGTCGCGGTCGATGGCATCCACAGGATGAACGATCTCGCGACCATGGTTCGTCGGATCGGAATCGGCGCCGGGTTGCTCGCGACGCTCGGCCTCCTGCAGTTCTTCACCGGACAGGGGATCGTCGATTTCTTTGGGACGATTCCGGGGCTGAGCATGGCCGGAGGAATTCAGGAGCGTGCGGGCGTGATCCGTTCCTCCGGAACGGCCATCCATCCGCTCGAATACGCGACCGCGATCAACGCCGCCCTTCCGCTCGTCATCGCCGCCGCGATCTCGCGTGGATTCCGATCGCGCCACGCTCAAGGCGGACTCTGGTGGTGGCTGCCCGTGGGTCTCATCTCGTTCTCGTCGTTGGTGGCCGTCTCCCGTTCGGCGATCATCGGATTCGCGGTGGCGGTGATCTCGATGATTCCTGCGATTCCCGCTCGGTACCGCGCCGCGGCGATCGGCGGCGGCGCCGTTGTCGCCGTGTTTGTCTTCGCGGCGCTCCCTGGCTTGCTGTCGACGACCGTCAACCTGTTTTCGGGTGCGGCAGACGATCCGAGTACTGAGTCCCGAACGAAGGGGCTGGAACGGATTCCCGAGTTCATGTCCACCTCTCCGCTGATCGGTTCCGGATTCGGCATGTTCCTGCCTCGGTACTACATTTTCGACAACCAATGGGTGCTGATCGCGATCGAGTTGGGCATCCTGGGCATTGTGGCCTTCGCCGCGTTCTTCATCTCGGGAATCTGGAGCGCCCGGCAGGCGCGACACTCCACTGAGTTCGACGTCCGGCTGCTGGGGCACGCACTCGGCGCATCCCTGTTCAATATCGCCGTGCTGTTCGTGTTCTTTGATGCGCTCTCGTTCCCGATCGCGGGCGGCATGCTGTTCCTCGTGGCGGGGCTGTGCGGGAACGTCCGCACCGTCGTCCTGGAGATGGATCCGGCGGCGCCGCCACCATCGGGTCGCGAGAACACGGCTCGATCATGACGTATGACTCGAGCACCCCGGATGGCGGCCCGGAGCCGGACGAGCTGCCCCGTGCCGTGGAGCCGATGCCCCGTGACGTTGCAGCGGTCGTCGTCACCTACAACAGCGCACGCCACGTGGCCGCCCTCCTCGACAGCCTGCCCGACGCGTTCGGCGACCTCACCTATTCCGTTGTCGTGGTCGACAACGATTCGGCTGACGGGACGCCGGAGCTGCTCCATCGTCGGTCCGACTGCGATGTCGTGCGTGCGTCGAATGACGGCTACGCGGCCGGAATCAATCGTGCGGTGCTCGCCTCCCCCGAGGCGTCGACCATTCTCATCCTCAACCCCGATGCCACACTCGACCCTGACGCGGTGCCACGAATGCTTGAAGTGTTCCGACGACGGCACGACGCCGGTATCGTCGCGCCGCGCGTGCGCGAGAAAGATGGCAGCCTCTCCCCCACGCTGCGGCGGGGACCGACGCTCGGCCGGGTCGGCGGGTTGAGCTTCACTGGCCTGCCGGTGTTCACCGAGCGGATCGAGATCCCGGGCGAGTACGAAGGCGAGCACGAGGTCGACTGGGCCGTGGGCGCGATCCTGCTCGTCGACCGACGGTGTTTCGATGCGCTCGGCGGCCTCGACGAGTCATTTTTTCTGTATTCGGAGGAGACCGATTTCAGCCTCAGGGCTCGGGACGCCGGTTGGACCACGGTCTATACGCCCCGAGCCGGTGCGATGCATGTCGGCGGGGGCTCGGGTGAGAGCGCGACAACGCATACGATGCAGATGCTCAACCGGGTTCGCCTGTATCGCCGTCGCGCTGGCGACCGGCGCGCGTGGCTCTACTTCGGCATGACGATCGTCGTCGAACTTCGGCGCGCGGTCCTCGGAGACCGGAAGTCCTGGTCGACGGTGCGTGCGTTGCTGCGGCCCTCGATCCGTCCCCCGCAGCTGGGCGCGAGCACCGCGTTCCTGCCCGAGTAGCGGCGCTCAGCGGATCCGCTTGACCGCGCTCGCCAACAGGTTTCGGACATCCCGCACGCCCGCACGATGCGTGATGACCGAGCGGATCGATTCCACGGTGTCGTCTGAGGTGATGCTGTACCGCGCCTGAAGCCAGGTTGCGGAGCGGGTGGGGAACCGGTCGCTGGTGTACACCGTTTGGTACCCGCTCCGTTTGAGCCGTCCGAGCAGTTGACGGTCGTACCGCCCGAGCGGGAGGGCGGCGTTCTGGATCACTCCGCCGCTGGCCTCGGCGAGGGCCGTGCGGGCATCGATCAGCTCTCGGCGGGCGTCGTCGGCGCCGAGCCCGCGCCATGGGGTGTGCGTCCAGCCGTGGCTCCCAATCGTCATGCCGGCGTTGCGGAGTTCTCGGAGATCGGACGGTGAGAGACTCGCCGGGTCATCCAGGCGGCCGGCGAGCGCGAAGAACGAGGCGCGCAGCGCGCGCTCTCGCACCGCCGGGAACGCCACCTCGACATCCGACCGATTGCCATCGTCGAAACTGAGCCGCACGTCGGGACGCTCGCGCACCTCATCCAGGATCCGGAGGAAACGCTCCGTGGCCACCCAGTACCGGGATTCTCCAGGCTCTCGCTCGTGGGCTATGGATCCGATGCCATGGAAGCACAGGTTGATGATCATGCCGCTGCCCCGTTCGTCGTCGACGGTTGCGTCCCACGGGTGCTCTCATCGCGGCCCCAGCCCTCGCCCACCCTCACCGGGCGCCCCGCGAGGAAACCGGCGATGAGCGTGATCGACACGTAGGGGACGGCAGCGGGCAGCAATCGGGGGTCGGACAGCACGACGTCGCGCAACCAGCCCCAGCGGTCGGCGGATCGAACGCGCCCATTGATCCGCCCCTCCGCGGCTGCCGTCCGCATCTCGGCATTGCCCCGACGCACGCGAACCAGTCGACGAACCAGGTCCCGGGTGGTGAACGGAGCGGCCACGACGACCTCGACACTGCTCACCTCGGCTTTCTCGGCCTCGCTGAACTGAGAGTCGAGAAACAAGTCGTCGGCGATCATGGCCGGGAATGCGTCGAATCGTGCGCGTCCCTGCTCAGACAGTGCGATCATCCCACGTCCGAACAGACCGTTCCGGAACGCCGGCAACCTTTCGTTGATCGAGAAGTACGCTCGAACGGGCCAGGGTCGTCCCGCCGTGTCGAGGCGGCGGCGAGGCACCACGGCGAGCGCGTGCGGGGACTCGGCGAAGCGTTCGATCAGCGCGGCGATGCCTCCGGGAGGCACGAGGATGTCGGCGTCCAGGTAGATTCTGGGGAAGCCAGTCGCCACACGGTCGCCCGCGTTGACAGCAGCGGCCTTGCCCCGTTCCGGGCGATCGATCACGATGATGCCCGGACGCGTCGCAATGAACACCGTGCGGTCGGTGCAGCCATTGGCACTGACGACGACCTCGATGGGATCTGACGTCTGCTGGTCGAGCAGCGCGTCGAGGTTTCGCCCGATGACGTTCTCCTCGTTGTGCGCGGCAATCACGATGCTCGGCATGGGATTCCTTTCGGCGGGACATCAAGACCAGACCGCGAGTACCTTTGTCGAGCATGATACCCGTGAAAACGCCGGTTGTGCCGTACTATGCGGCACATGGACCGCGAGAAGATCGACGTTCGACCGATCATGGTCCGCGACGCCGATGCCGTCTCCGAATTCCTCCACGATCACCTGAACTCGAGGGTCAGTCCTGCGGCGTGGGGCGCCATCCTTGCTCCCCCGTGGGGTGCCGAGCCGCCCAATCACGGATTCCAACTCATCGTGGATGACAGGATCGTGGGAGCCTATGTCGCGGTCTACTCCGAACGCGACGTCGACGGCGAACGGCGAAGGTTTTGCAACCTCGCGGCGTTCTGTGTGCTCGAGGACTACCGCGCCCACAGCCTTCGCCTGATGCGAGCGATCCTCGCACAGCGGGGATTCGAATTCACCGACTTTTCGCCGAGCGGAAACGTTGTGGCGCTGAATGAGAGGCTCGGCTTCGCCGTGCTCGATACCGCCACCCGGTTGGCGCCGAACCTGCCTCGTTTCCCGCGACGCGGTCTCACGGTAACGGACGATCCGATCATTGTCGCGGGCGCCCTGACCGGACAGGATGCACGCGTGTACCGTGACCACCGGGACGCCCCCGCGGCTCGCCACATCGTCGCGATCGCGCAGGAAGAGTATGCCTATCTCATTGTCCGCAAGGACCGCCGGAAGCGGCTTCCGTTCTTCTCAACACCGCTGTACGTCGGAGGAAGCCGCGAGCTGCTCCGATCGGCGTGGCCGCAGGTCGGCTCCCACCTCCTGTTTCGACACGCGGCACTGGCGACGCTGGCCGAACGTCGGGTGCTCGGGTTCGTCCCCACCCTCGGTTTCGACCTCACCGCACCTCGGGCGAAGATGCTCCGCAGCAGGAATGTGCGAGCGGAGGCAGTCGACTACCTCTACAGCGAGCTGACTCTGCTCGAGTGGTAGGGCACTGACGCTCCAAAAAAAAGGGGCGGGTGACCGATCGGCTGATCGGCCACACGCCCGCTCTCAGTTGGCCGCTTGGACGAGAGTTCCGTCGTCGTAGCTGTTATTGGTCCACACATTGCCCGGTGCGCTGGAGTCGAACGAAGTGATCGGCCCGTAGAAGCCGCACTTGCCGGAGTCCCCGCGCTGCCAGACATTGTTCGTGAACCGGATGTCCCTGGTTCCGCCGGAGAACGGCTTGTCCGGCGTCGAACCGCCATAGCTGCAATAGCCGCCCGATCCACCGATGAACAGGTTCCGGTCGATCGTGTTGTTCTTCACGACGGCGAAGTCACCGTAACCGGTCAATGCTGCCGAGCACCCGGCATCCGGGGCCACATCGGGCGCGTCACACGCGATGGTGTTGCCGCGGATCACAGAGCCTGATCCCATTCGAACTCCGGATTCGTGCGCAACGCCCGTGGCGTCACGGAATTGGCCGTGAACATAGGAATCGACGAGCGCGCAGTCAAGGTAACAATTCACGGATCGATTCCCGCCGGTCACCTCAACCCGGGTGGCCGTGAACCGGGCATCACCGATTCCGGTCCCCATCTGGGCTCCGATGACGACCTCACTGTCGCTGATCGCGAAAGACCCGGTGCCTGAGTCACTGGTTCCAACGGTCCCATTGATGACAGAACGAGTGATCACCACACCCGGCGCGTCGATCTGCAGTGTGCAGCTCACCCGCTTGGCATCGATGACGGTCCCCGCGGCTGTGATCCGGCAAGGCCCCGCATAGTCCGAGAGAACAGTCCCGGCCGGCACACCGGTCGTCGCCGCCGACCCGAATCCGGTGGCCGGCGGCGGCGTCGGTGTCGGAGTGGGCGTCGGTGTCGGAGTGGGCGTCGGAGTGGGCGTCGGTGTCGGAGTGGGCGTCGGTGTCGGTGTCGGCGCGGGAGCGACGCCTGGTGAGAAGACCAGATCAACCCAGTACGAACTGTTGCGGTAGGAATCGGTCGGGAACTGCGTCGTCGACCCATACTTGTAGACGCCGGATCCAGCCGCGATTCTCAGGTCGGGTGACTGCGATTTCCCGGTGAAGTCATACGTGGCCGCATACCGCCCCTCCGCTGCGTAGTACGAGACGACATAGGTCTCGCCAGACGTCAACGCAACCTTCCGGTCGAAATCAGCGGTCTGCCAACCCGACTCCGTCTCGCTCGTGAAGGTGGCGCCGGCAAGCTTCTTTCCTTGCGCCGTCCAGAGGGTTCCGTTGTGGGTCCCCGGTGCCGTGGAAATCTTCCAGAAGCGCATCCCGGTGGCGGTGCCGTCCGCACGAACGCTGAACCGCGTGCCGACCTCGACCCCGTTGACGTCCGAGTGGGGCACCAGGCGAGTCGGGGCCGAGCTGCCCATCATCGTACTGCCGGCCGCAGCCGCCGGGCTCGTGGCCCACGGCCCGGTCGACACGATCATGGCGAGCACAATCGCGAACGCGGCCGCGACACTGCCGACACGGAGGGCGATCCTGGATTTGGATGTGGAACTGGTTGCACTATGAAGTGCCTGGGGGGAGTTCAATACGCGTCCTGACTCGTCTGAAATTCGAGTTGTCGCCTACTCGATGGTCGTCGAGCGGCACAAGTTTACCCCCATCGGGGAGGGGCGCCCCCCGTGGGGAGAGCATGTCTGCCCCAATTAGAACTGAGGATTTCTAACGAGTCAAGCCGAGCGCGAGGGCCTCATCACCGCACTACGGTGCGGTCGTTTCGTTGCATGGGCCCAGACTCGCCACGATGAGGTTCGTCAGAAAGGCGACCGAACTGGGTCGCGGTGCGATCCGCCCACCCAGCATGTCACCGATCCAGTCCGGTCGGATGAAGGTCGTCAGCTCCGTCGCCGACAGGAGTTCCGGATGCGCGCGCCAGTGTCCCACGACCTTTTCTGCGAGCTGGAAACCCCCAGCTGGAGGTCGGTTTCCGTGCCGAATGCGTTGGCCGACCTTTCGAGTCAGGCGACGGCCCGTGGCCAGGGCGCCGGCTGCCGATCGCCACGGATTCGGGTAGGCCGTGGCGATCGGTGCCGCGCGTCCCTCCAGAGGAATTCTGCCCAGCTCGGGGTCGAGTGCCATCTGCAATCTGGCGAGGAACAGGGAGTGCGCTTTGTCCTTCGGAGACAGCCTCGAGGCAATGCTGAGAAACTGCTGGCAAAGCATCGGGTTGATGACCATCCGCTGGGCGCCGACCGCCGTGTCGGTGACCCCCGCCCATCGCTGCATGCGGTGCCGCAGGTAGAGCTCGTCCGTGGCCCGGAACCATTCGTCACCGGCTGCCGACAGGGCAGAGGCCACCTCGTCATCGGCCGTCGCGCGAGCCCACGCAGAGAACTCCGGGTCGAGCAGGCCCGGCTCGACGGCTTCGTTCACGAACATCCGCCACGCCGCGAGCTGATGTGAGTCCTTCCGCGTGAATGTCCGCTCGCGCACGCCGCCGGTGTAGTAGAAGCCACGGGCAATCTCTCCGCCGAGTCCCGAGATCCGCACACCCTGATCGAAGCTGCCCTCCGCGACGGTGAGGGCGGCGAGGGCGATCGGATCTGACATCCCATCCAGGCGCATAGCGGCCGCCCTGACGAGGTCCCACCCGTCCACGGCGCTCAGGCCGTCGAGAGCGGCGAGGCCGCGCACGTCGTGGCGCATTCCGTAGCGCTCGGCGAGCTGCCTGGCAACGGTGACGTCCCCGCTGCCGGGCACACCCAGCGTCATCGCGCGGAGCCCGCGACGTCGGGCGACCGGGATGGCGCTGAGGAGAAGGCGGGAATCCTGCCCGCCGGTGAGTTGCAGGACCGCCTCGGGGTGGTCGTCCAGGAGCGCCTCCAACGAACCACGCAGCATCTCGGCTGCCGCGGACACGGCCTCCTCCAGCGGGATCCCGGCCTCGCCCGCCCGTTCCGTCGCGCTCACTCGCACGCCATCCGCGTCGAGTCGGGCGATCGCGCCGGGAGCGAGTTTCTCCACACCTCTGAACACCGTGCGCTGGCCGAGCTGCCACCCGAGCAGAGACTGGACGGCGACCGCAGTGTGGTCCAGTTCGGCACCGCGGATCCACCCCGCGAACAGCGCCGACGTGGAGAGCACCGGCGCGCCGGCGGCATCCGGGGCGCTGTGATAGAGCTGTCGGAATCCCATCGAGTCGGCGACCATGGTCACCCCCTGCTCATCGCCGCGTACGGCGGCGAAGGGCGGGAGCAGTCGTGTCAGACGCGCCGGATTGTGGCGCATGTCTTCGGCGATCTCTGCGGGCGACACCTCTCCGCGTTCGGTCCTCATGACGCGGGACAGCGCGAGGGTCTGAGTAGACGGGTTCAGCGCGCCCAGGCCCCACGAGGACAGTTTCGCCGGACCGCTCACCCTGGTCGTGACTTCCTCGTGAGGCCCGAGCATCCCATCGAGCATCGAATCGTCGCGGTCTACCGCGATGAAACCCGGAAGGGCGCCGTGCGGCCCCTTCCGGCTAGGCTGCGGCGAGTTTCGCATCGACGAACCCGGCAAGGGTGCCCACCGTCTCGAAGATCTCGGCGCCGAACTCGTCATCGTCCACGGTGATGTCGAAGCGATCTTCGATGGATGCCACGAGACTCACCACGCCGAACGAGTCCAGTTCCGGCAGCGCGCCGAACAACGCGGTGTCCTCCTGCAGATCGTCCGGGCGTTGGCGCAGCTCAAGGGTTTCGATCAGCACGGCGCGAAGGGCGTTCAATGTGTCGGTCATGGTTGCTCCTGGTTGGGACGAGGACTGTTCAGACAAGGACTTCCGCCGGTGCGGGATGTCCGAGGAAAGCGGTTGGGCTGGCGGTCAGGCCGTACGCCCCCGCCTGGAAGATCACGATGAGGTCGTCGATGTCCGCCCGGGGCAGCTCGACATCATTCGCGAGCAGGTCGAGCGGGGTGCACAGGCATCCCACGACGGTGACGACCTCTACGGAGGCGAGCTCGGCGCGGTTTCCGACGGCGACGGGATAGTTGCGGCGGATGGCCTGGCCGAAGTTCCCCGAGGCGGCGAGCTGGTGATGCATGCCCCCGTCGACGACGAGGAAGGTCTTGCCGCGCGACACCTTGCGGTCGAGTACCCGGGTGACGTATATCCCGCACTCCCCGACGAGGTATCGACCGAGCTCGATGACCGGGCTTGCCTCTGGCATCCGCTCCGCGATCGGCCCGTCGACCAGCTCATGGAGATTCGCAGCGACCGCCGCCAGGTCGAGCGCCTGGTCCTTCTCGACATACGGGATGCCGAACCCGCCACCCAGATTGATGTAGCGCAGCGGTGAGGGCAGGTGCTCCGCGAGGCCGCTCACCAGGTCGACTGTGCGCCGCTGCGCCTCGGCGATGATCGCCGCGTTCAGGTTCTGCGAGCCGGCGAACACGTGAAAGCCGAGCACGTTCGCTCCCGCCGTTGCGTATTCGCGCAGAACCGCGGGAACCTGCTCCGCATCGATGCCGAACTGCTGGGGTCCGCCGCCCATCCGCATCCCCGACCCCTTCACGGCGAAGTCGGGGTTCACTCGCACGGCGACGTTCGGCGTGAGCCCGAGTTCGTCGCCGGCGGCGAGCACGCGGCGGAATTCGGTGGTGGACTCGATCTCGACCAGGATGCCTGCTGCGACCGCCCGCCGGATCTCGGCCGGAGTCTTGCCCGGCCCGGCGAAGCTGACCTTGTCAGCGCTGATCGTGGTGTCGAGTGCGGTGTGCAGTTCCAACCCCGATGCGATGTCGATCCGGTCGAGCCTGCGTGCCAGATGTTGCACGATGGCGGGCATGGGATTGGCCTTCATCGCGAAGCTGAGCTCCACCCCTGCGGGGAGCACAGAGCGCAGCCGGTCGACCCGCTGGTCGAGCAGCGCCCGGTCGTAGGCGAAGAACGGCGTCGACCCGACGCGTGCGGCGAGCCTGCTGAGCGGCATCCCGCCGACCCGGAGTTCGCCGTCCACGGTGCCGAAACCGGCCACGTGCTCGTGCGGATTCATCCGGACACCTCCGACACGAGGAGGGTGCGATCGTACTTGCCGTTGGGTGACCGGGGCAGCTCGTCGCGAACGTCGATGCGGGACGGGACCATGTAGAGCGGCAGGATCTGCCTGAGTGCGGCGGCAAGCGCGTCGACGTCGAGTTCAGGAGCCGTCGGCGTGACCACCAGCACGATTCGCTGGCCGAGCGCCGGGTCCTCCTCGCCGAGGGCGACGGTCTCGCGCACGAGGCCGGTGCTGTAGGCGGCCTCCTCGATCTCGCTCGGGCTCACCCGGTAGCCCGAGGTCTTGATCATGTCGTCTGTTCTGCCCACGAAATACAGGAACCCCTCCTGGTCGGCCACCACCGTGTCCCCCGACCAGACGGCTTTCTCTGGGGCGCGCCACGGTTGCTCGGGGTGATGCACGAGGCGATAGCGTTCGGCGGTGCGGATCGGGTCATTCCAGTAGCCGAGCGCGACGAGAGCGCCGCGGTGCACGAGCTCGCCTTCCTCGCCGGGCGCGCACGGCGAACCGTCCGGACGGAGCACGAGGATCTCGGCGTTGGGGATGGCCTTGCCGATCGAGTCAGGACGTCGGTCGATTTCCGACGGATCGAGATAGGTCGAGCGGAACGCCTCCGTGAGGCCGTACATGAGGTAGGGATCGGCCTCCGTGAAGATCCCCCGGAGGCGATCCAGGGTCGGACGCGGCATCCTGCCCCCCGTGTTCGCCCAGTACCGGAGGCGGCGGGCCGCCGCTTCCGGCCATCTCACCTCAGCCAGTTGCAGCCAGAGCGGAGGCACGCAGGTGAGGCCCGTGACGCCATACTGCTCGCACAGTTTCGCCACCTCACGTGGCAGGAGATAGTTCATCAGGACGCAGTGGGCGCCGACCGAGAACGCCGTCGTCACCTGGCTCAGGCCGGCGTCGAAGCTGAGCGGCAGCACGCTGAGGATGACGTCGCCGCCGGTGTTCGCCAGGTAGGTGCTCACGCTCTCGGCGCCGACGATCAGGTTGCGGTGGCTCAACACGACGCCTTTGGGTTTGCCCGTGCTGCCGGAGGTGTAGAGGATCGCAGCCGGATCGATGTCAATCGCCGGCGACCGGCCCGGTTCTCCCGCCGCCGCCTGTCCGTCGGCCCAGCTGCGCACCTGCCAGGCCGCGGCGGGATCCTGCACCGCCTCGCCGACGACGATCACTTGCGCGACCAGGCTGTCCGGCAGGACCGAACGGAGCTGGGTGAGCCTGTCCGCCGAGGTGATCAGCACTACCGCGCCGCTGTCGCCGAGGATGTGGCGAACCTGTGCCGCCTTGAGCACATGGTTGATCGGGACGAAGACGCCCCCGGCTACGGAGACGGCGAAAATCGACGCGACGGTTTCGAGGCGCTTCTCGAGATAGATCGCCACACGGTCGCCACGGTGCAGCCCCACGGCGAGCAGTTGCGCCGCACAGGCGCGGGACATCCGCCAGGCGTCGGCGTAGCTGACGGTGGTATTGCGGTAGCTCAACGCCGGGGCATCCGGGGTTGCGGCGGCCGCCTGGCTGAGCAGGTGATGGAGGTTCGTCCTCGCCGGCATCAGCGTGCGCTCCGCTCGGCTCGCGCGCTGCGTTCGAGGAGATAGCGGCCGAATTCCTCGGCATCATCGAGGTCGACATAGCGCCGGCCTTCCGGGTCGGTGTCGGCGCACGTTTCGTCATCGATGGCGGGAACAGGCGCCGCGGGCCGCGAGAGCCCGGACAGCTCGTCGAACACCGACACATACGCCTCGGCCTGCGGGCGCCAGTCCATCAGCGTCGCCACTCGTGTGCGGGCCCTCCTGCCGAGCTCCGCGCGCAGCGGCGGGTCGTCGATCAGCGTCTCGACGGCATCGGCGAACGCGGTGATGTCGCCGGACGGGACGTAGAGCAGGGTGTCTCCTCCTGAGACGCGGGTCTCGACCAGGTCGAAGGACACCGCGGGCAGCCCGTACGCCATGTATTCCATGGTTTTGTTCATTGTCGACAGGTCGTTCAGTGGTGTCTTCAGGTCCGGGCACAGGCCGATGTCGGCTCGGCTGAGGTGCTCTGCGATGGCCACCTTGTCCACCCGTCCGGTGAAGGTCACGTGGTTGTCCAGTCCCAGCGCGGCCGATTGCGCCCTGAGCGCCTCCAGGCAGTCGCCGAAGCCGAGGAGTGTGGCGGTCACGTTGGCACGCCCGCGGCGATGCACGAGTTCGTCGACGACGAGCAGCACCTGGTCGACCCCGTCCTGGGGGCCCATGATCCCGAGGTAAACCAGGTTGATCTGCTCGGCGGGACGCGCTCGATCAGGGTAGATCGGGCGCATTCGACGGGTGTCCGGTCCGCTGCGCACCACCGTCACCTCGTCGGGGCGGCGTCGTCCGCGCCGGACGGCGATCGCTTTGTAGGACTCGTTCGTCGATATGACCCGGTGCGCGGTGCGGAATGTGGCGCGTTCGAGCCAGAGCAGGCCGCGGTACTCAAGGCCGTTCAAACCGCCGCGGGGTTCACCGAACCGGGAGATGAACAGCTCGGGGTTCAGGTCGTGGTGGTCGAACACGAACGTAACTCCGAAGGGACGCCACAACAGCGCCAGCAGCCAGTAGGTGTCAGGCGGATTGCACGCCTGAATAATGTCGAACGGCCTGGTGCGACGGACCCGCAGTGACAGCCACGCGGTGCGCGCCCAGCTGTAGGCGAACTCCCAGACGAACCCGAGGGCGCCTTTCGCCTCTCGGGCGGGCGGGTATTTGTAGATGTCCACCCCGTCGATCTGCTGACGCCTGGGGTCGCCCGGCCCCGTGGGGCAGATCACGCTCACGCGGTAGCCCCGCGCGATCAGAGCCTGGCACTCCAGCCACACCCGCCGGTCCAGCGGAACCGGGAGGTTCTGCACGATGATCAGCACGTGCGGCGGCTGAGCGTTGATTCCTGTGTTCATGCGCCGGTCACCTCCTCGATGATGATGCGGACGACGGCATCCTGGGTCGGCGTCCACGACCGTCCGACGACGGATGCGGCGGCAGCCGCGGCGCGCCCGGCGAGGTCGTCGGCGGTCACGGCGGTGCTGAGCGCGTCTGCGAGAGCAGCAGCGCTCGGCTCCGCCCAGCGGACGTGGGGATTGGGCAGCACAAGGCCGGCGAGCGGGTTGTCGTTGACGACCGGGATGTTACCCGCGGCGAGCATCTCCTCGGCGACGAGCGTGATGTTGGTGAAGGACATCGCGAGCCCGGCGATCGTCCGCCCGTACAGCTCGTTCAGCGCGGATGTCGACAGGCGACCGTGGAAGGTGATGGGGATACTGAGTCCACGCGGCGGCGCCCCGTAAACGTGGATCTCCTGATCGGGGTGCCTCCGGTGGAACACCATGAGCGTGAGGCAGGCGAGCTGGTAGCCGCGGCGCGGGGTCTCCGGCCGGCAATAGAACACGATTCCGCTGCGCACTGTCCCCACGGCGGGCAAGTGATAGACGGCCGAGTCGCAGCCGAACGGTACGACATCACTGGCGAGCCCGGTCTGCTCGCGGATCATCCCGTCGAGCATCTCGCCCAGCGCGATGCGCCGGAACGGAAGTCGGTAGGTCATCGCGGCGAACTCGTGCTCGGCACCCTGCCCGTAGAAGAACGGTTCATAGTCTTGAATGAAGTAGAGCCGACGCATCGGCGAGTGCGCGTACTTGACGATGACATGAGCGGACTCCCACGATGTCGCGACGACCGCATCGATATCCGCAATCCCGGCACGCGCATCCCGGATCTCCGCGGCCATCCCCGGCCAGTTCTCCCGGATGACCGATGTCAGGCGCGCGACGTCGAGACCGTGCTTGTCGTACAGGAACAGCACGCAACCGTGTCCCGCTGCTTCGAGCGCCTCGACGATCCGGAAGAGCGTGGTGTGGCCGCCGGATCCAGCCGCCGGCGGTGTGGTCACCCAGCCGATGCGGAGCGGTCGGCCGCGCTCGGGACGCATTGAGGGCACGGGGAGCTCGGCAGGGACTTCGACGAGGAGGTCCTCCAGGTCGAGGTTGAACAGGAGGTCTGCCGCGCCCGTGCTGCGGTAGGCATGCTGCGCGATGCGCTGCCCGATCCCGGACGAGCCAACGGCCAGGGCTCGACGCGTCTTCCCCAACAGATCTGCTCTTCGGCTCATATCGTGACCACCCCTCCGATGTCTTCCCCCGAGAGCAGGCCTGGCCGGGTCGAACCGGCGGAACTGCTGCGTGCCGCGTGCCGCAGCACGCCGGCGTGCGCATCGATCATGGCAGCAACGCCGTCGGATGCGTCCTGCGGTGCGAGTGGCTCATCGCGTTCGCGATGTACCGTGTCCACGATGCACCGGATGGCGTCCCCGAGTTCGGACGAGTTCCGCTGGCTGATCGCTCTCCACCGTGCGCGTTCAACGCCGGCGTCGGTCACCCCGCTCGCGTCGCCGGACGCGTTGGCAATGAGAACCGAACGAGCAGGATCGCGCGCGACAAGCTCACGGGCCCCGCCGACATCGCTCAGGATGAGCGGCAGCCCCGCGGCCAACGCCTCCGTCGCGGCAACAGGCCACCCCTCGAAGAACGAGTTCAGCACGAAGGCGTCGGCGGCGGCGAGTAGCGACCTGGCGTCCGAGCTGTCGAGCAGGTGTACCCGATCGGCGCCGAAACTGCGGCGTCGGATCGCGTCGGATCGCCGAAACTCGACCCAGTCGGATGGTTCGCCCGCGATCACAAGCTGCGCCGGCACACCCGTGGCCACGCTGGTCAGAAACGATGCCACCGTTCCGGCGATGTTCTTCTGTGCGTCGTACCGCGCAAGGCACACGAAGACGACGTCATCGTGAAAGCGGGCGCCGACGGCTCGCTCGAGGAGGTCTCGCGCGACACGACGCTGCTGCGTGTCGGGCGCACGCCGTCCCGGTGCGGCGTTGGGGATCACCGCGATCCGTGCGCGGAGAACGTCCGGCAGGTGAGCCGCATGGAATGTGCGCACAAGTTCGCTGACGGCGACCGCAGAGGGCGACTGGCTGAGCACCTGCGAGAGCCTGCGCCAACGGGCACGGGAGTAGTGGATCTCAGTGTTGTGCAACACGGGCACGAGCGGCGCCCCGCTCTCCTGGGCGGCGGCTTCGATGAAGGCCGGCGCGCCGTGGAGCTGGATGACATCCGGGCGGAGCTCGGCGAACGCGCGCCGAGCCGACGCGCGGTCGGGGACGGAGCGCACGTCGATGCCCAGGTCGCGGATGCGTTGTGCGCGCGCCCCGTCGCCGAAGCACACAACCGCCGGCGTGACCCCCCGCGCGGGCAGCCAGGTGGCGAGCAACTCCACGACTGAACCGATACCGCCGATGTCCAGTGCGCTCACCGCCAGGACGCAGGTGAGCTGTCCGTCCCGCGTGATCTGCACCGCCGACGCCGATCCCGGGTCGGCATCGAGTGCGCGCAAGGCCGGTAGCGGCTTGCGCAGGAGGACTCGTGTGATTCGGTGGACATACCCGTATCGAAGACGGGGCGGCAGCATCCCGGTCGCCCCGGTGACGACGCCGAACACCCGCGCGCTCACGCGCCCGCCCACTCGAGTGGCCAGCCTGCTCGCGGCGGTCATGACTGCTCTCGCATCCGCGCGAGAAAGGGAAGACGAGAGCCGATCCCGAACCTGCTCACGATCCTGAGCGCTTCACGGATGGCAGGCCGGGCCATGAGCAGTGTGATTCCGACGTGCACCGTGAGCATCATGAGCACGATCAGAACGAGCGCAAGCCAGGGGGGAAGCGGCGCGGTCCAGAGCCTGCCGCCCCACCCAGCCGCTCCCATGCATCCGATGACGGTGACCAGATATACGAACGGCCCTGCGATCACGCGCGGCGTCGTGTGGAGAGCACGTGCGACGAGGAACCAGCGGACGATTGTCGCGGCGGTCGCGACGCAAAGAAATCCGACGGCGACGGCGACGAGTCCAAAACGCACCGTGAACACGGTGGTGGCGAATGTCAGGACGTCGATGACCAGGGCGTACACGAACCATGCGCCAGGTCTGCCCAGTCCATAAAACAAGCCATGATCAAGCCATGCACCGACCGATAGCGTACCGGCGAGGGCGAGGACCTGCGCAACCTGATAGCTCTGCTCCCACCCGTTGCCGAAGACGATGGGGATCATGAGCGGCGCCGCGACGGCGACGATGGTGAGCGGCAGCGACAGTGCGGCGTAGGTGACTGTGAGCGCCCGCCCATACGCACCGCGCAATCGCGCAGCCGAGTCACGGATCTTGGCGAAGGCGACGTTCGTGACGGGTACGATCGCGCTCCCCGTCAGGTCCTGCACGATCTGCACGAGGCGCTGCGCGATGCTCATGTATCCGAGTGCAGTCAGGCCGAGGGTCGCCGAGATGACGGCAGCCTCACCCCACGCACGGAGCATCGCAACGAATTCAACACCCAGCACTTGTCCGCCGAAGCGCGCCATCCGCACGAAGTCCACTCGAGAGAACGCCCAGGTCGGATGCCAGGTGACCGTCCACCACGCCAGCGCGGTCGAGAGGACGGCGGCCACGAGCGACTGTGCAACGAGGGCCCAGACGCCGAGGCCGGAGAATGCCATGATGATCGCGGCGATCTGGGCGACCATGGCGGCCGTGGCGCCCTGTGCCGCGATCGTCGCAAAGCGCATGTCGCGGCGCAGCAGAGCCGTCGGGACGGAGCCGATCGCGGTGACGACGACCCAGAGCGAAAGCACCTGCAGGACGGGTATTACGCCGGATGCCGCGAAGATCGCGCCGAGCAGCGGTGAAAGGACGAACAGGCATCCGCAGAGCAGGATCCCCGCCGTCATCGAAAACCAGAACGCGGTGCTCAGCATTCGCCGGTCGGTCTTCTCCACCTGAACGATGTACGCCGCGAATCCGAGATCGGCGAGCAGGTAGAAGAACGGCAGGACCGTCGAGGCTGCCGCCACGGTGCCGAAATCCGCGGGCGTGAGCAGTCGGGTGAGCACCGCGATCGTCACGAAGCTGAGCACTCGGATCGCCCACTTCTGAACCGTCAACCAGACGACTCCCTCGGCAGCGCTGCGGCCGACGTCGATCGTGGGCAGTGGGTCAATCGACGGCTCGACGCTCCGCACAACGTCGATCTCGGGTACGTCGGTGAAGAGTTCGGGGCGGGTGTCCCCCTTCCGCTCACCATCCATCACGCACCCCCTCCGGGGTCGGCGCGAGACGGAGCGCGTGTCGAGCGATGCGGGCGACCTTCGCGGAGAGCGTTCGACCTTCGAGCGGGAGATCGGCGAGCCAGTCCCGGCTCGTGTACTCGCCCTGCACGGTCCGGTAGAAGTCGACAAGTCTGTCGGCCATCGCGGTGAGGGCAAACCGCTCCTCGGCGAAAGCCCGGCCGAAAATCCCGAGTTCGGCGCGCCGTTCGGCGTCAGCGAGAAGGGGGGCGATCGTCGCAGCAAGCCGCGCCGCCGGGTCCGGTACCACGTCAGGGCTCCAGAAACTGGATCGCGCGAGGGTCTCGGCGGAGGACGGTTCGAACAGCAACGACCAGCCGGCCTCGCCTTGCACGACAAGCGGTTTCGCGAATGCCAGGGACCGTGCGGCCGAGCCCCCCATCCCGAGTACGATGTCGGCCGCAGCGTATGCGGGTCGCGGGTCGGCCATCGGCCCGATCAGCCGGACGGCGTCCCTGCCAACCTCGTCATTGACGGCATCCGCTCTGGACTGGGTCGCCGCCACGTTGTCGCCTGTCCCGACGATCGCGAGGGTCGCCCCAGCCGGGGCGAGCACGCGCATCGCGTCGATGGCTGCGCGGGCGGGGACGGACTTCATGCTTGCGTCGAGTCGGCTCACGATGACCAGGAGCGGGCCGTCACCGATGTGATTCGCACTGCGAAACTGCACGCGGTCGTGCGCAGCCGGGTGATTCTCGATCAAATCGACAGGCGGACTGATGAGGATGGTGCGACCCGGACGATCATGCTGTTCATCGCGCTGATAGCCCGTTCCGACGATCATCGGCATGTGCCTGTAGATCTTGGCCGACACGCTCATTTCGTACACTGTCTGCACCCACGGCGTTCGTGCGAACCGGGAGGGTCCCCAGTAGGTGGGTCGCGCACCCCCGCCCCATGATCCGTAGACATGCACGAGATCGACCTGGTGCGCTCGGGCGAAGGCGGCGACCTGGCGCGCGCGGGCGAAGATGGTCGGCGCGGGATCGTACAGACGGATCTCCAGATCACGCGCCGCCGCTATGTCGATCAGTGACGGGCCCTCCGGAATGGTGTCACGTGCGCCCAACAGGATCGACTCGACGCCTCGACCGCGCATCTGGGCAGCGAGATCGACCGCGTTGATCTGTGTTCCGCCCAGCTGAAGGGAGTTCAGATGCACCAGCACCGTGAGCGGCGAATCCTCGGTCATCGCTCGGTTCCGCCCGTGGTCATGGCTGCGGCGAGCGCGGCGCCGACCGCTGCCTGGTGGTCGGCCGTGAGGTGCGGGAACATCGGCAGCGAGAGGATGCGGCCGGCAGCCGCTTCAGCGACAGGGAACTGTCCTCCCTGGTAGCCGAGGCCTGCGTACGCGGCCGTGAGGTGCAACGGCGTCGGGTAGTGGATGGCTGCGCCGATGCCCGCGACGCCGAGCTCCGCGAACACCCGGTCGCGGTCGGCGACCTGCACGACGTAGAGATGCCAGACGTCTTCGTTCCCGGGTCGCGTGGTCGGCACGCGCACGCCGAGCACGTCGGCGAGCATCTCGGCGTACCGGGCGGCGGCGACGCGCCGCGCCGCGTTCCACCCGTCAAGGCGGCGCAATTTCGCCCGGAGCACCGCGGCTTGCACGGCGTCGAGACGCGAGTTCACGCCCGCCCGGTCGTGCACGTACTTCACGGAACTGCCGTGGGCACCGAGGTTGCGCACGAAATCCGCGACGAGCGGGTCGTCGGTGAGCACTGCGCCGGCGTCACCGGCTGCTCCGAGGTTCTTGCCAGGGTAGAAGCTCGTCGCGGCCACGCGGCCGAGCGAGCCGGCTCGGCCGACGGTCGATGACGCTCCCTGCGACTGCGCGGCGTCTTCCACGATCGCCAGCCCGTGCCGCTCGGCTATCGTGCCGAGCGTATCCATCGGCGCGGTCTGACCGTAGAGATGAACGGGAACGATCGCCCGGGTGCGCGCGGTGATCGCCGCCTCGACGGCGGCCGGGTCGATGAGCAGGAACTCTTCGTCCACGTCGACGAAGACCGGTACCGCGCCGATGCGCGTCGCGGCCTCGGCCGTCGCGATGAACGTGTTGACGGGGATGATGATCTCGTCGCCGGGGCGGATGCCGACTGCTCGTAGCGCAAGCTCGACGGCGTCGGTGCCGTTCGCCACGCCGACGCAGTGCTCGACGCCGATGTATGCGGCGTACTCCCGCTCGAATGCTGCAACCTCGGGTCCTCCGATGAACGCGGCGGACGTGAACTGCGCTTGCCAGGTGGGGAGCACCTCATCGGCGATCTCCGCCTGTTGGGCGGCAAGATCGAGGAACGGGACCTTCATGCCGGCACCGCTTCAAGGGGACGAGCCGGAACGCCGACCCAGGTTTCTTCGGGCGGTAAATCCTGCGTGAGCACTGCTCCCATCCCCAGCATCGCGCGCCTCCCGACTCGGATTCCCTCTCGCACGCTGGCGTTCATGCCCAGGTACGCGCCCTCCCCGATCCACGCATGACCTCCGAGCGCTACACCTGCGCACAGCGTGGCGAATGACTCGACGAGGTCGTCATGCGTGAGCGTGACGTTCGGCATCACGACCACGTGCCGGCCGAGTTCCACGTTCGTGGTCAGCACGACGCCTGCGAGCAGGATGCTGCCCGCCCCCACGGCGCAATCCACCGGCACCACCACACTGGGGTCGATCACGCTGATGTAGGCATCCTTGGTGCGGCCGTTCTCTGCGAGTCGGGCCGCGATCGCAGCCCGCACGACCCCGCGTCCCGCGCAGATCAACAGACTCGCCCGCGGGTACTCGGTCACCTGGCCTATTCCGCCTAGGATCGGCAGCCCGTCGAGGTTCTTGCCCCACATGGTCGCGTCGTCGTCGAGGAAGCCGATCGCGGTGTGCTCGCCCGAGCGCCGCAGCACCGACAGCGCCTCCCTGGCCAGGCCGCTCGCCGCAACCAGCAGTACGTCAACCATGTCTGACCACCGTGATCGGGGTGAGCAACGCGGCGATCACGATGGCCTGTTGTGCCGCTTCCAGCTGGTGATACAGCGGCAGGATCAGCGTGGTGCTGGTGAGGTGCTCGGACACCGGCAGCGGGACGCGCAGCGACGGGCTTCCGGCGTACGCCGGCTGCAGGTGCGCGGACATTATGCCGCGGCGAGCCGAGACTCCGGCTTCGGCCAGTTGCAGCAGCAGCGCCTCCCGGTCGACCGGGTATTCCTCGCCGACCTCGACCCAGTAGGACTGGTAGTTCGTGGTGCCCCAGCGGGGGTCGCTCACCGGGCGCAGCCCGTCGATCCCGGCCAGTGCCGCGGTGTACCGGTCGGCGATCTCACGCCGTTTGCGCACCATCTCCGGCAGACGACCCAGTTGCACGATCCCAACGGCCGCCTGCATGTCGGTCATCCGATAGTTGAATCCGATCTCCAGATACTCCTCGGCCGGCGCGAGCACGCTCGCCTGCCGGTCACTCGCCGACACGCTCATGGCGTGTTCCCGCAGTCGTCCGGCACGCTCCGCCCACTCCGCATTCGAGGTCGTCAGCATGCCGCCCTCCCCCGTGGTCAACAGCTTGCGCGGATGGAAGGACCACGCGGCGAGCACGGCGCCCGCCCCAACGGGGCGGGCACCGTAGGTGGATCCGGCACCACACGCGGCGTCTTCGATCACCACGATGCCCAGCGGATCGCACACGGCTCGAATCGAGTCGAGGTCCACCGGAACGCCGCCTTGATCAACGACGATCACAGCGCGCGTGCGCTCGGTGACGGCGGCTGCCACGCCGTCTGCCGTGACGCAACCGGTGACGGGGTCGACGTCGATGAAGATCGGTCGCGCGCCGACGTACGTCGGCGCGTTCGCCGTGGCAATAAAAGAGAATGACGGAACGATCACCTCGTCGCCGACCGCGACTCCCGCAACAATCAGCGCCAGGTGCAGTGCGGTTGTGCAATTCGAGGTCGCGACGGCGTGCTCGGCCTGCATCGCCGATGCGAACTCGCGCTCGAACTGGGCCACCTTCGGCCCCTGGGCCACCCACCCTGACATGATCACCTCGCTGAGCGCGAGTATCTCCTCCGAGCCCATCCACGGCTTCATCACATTGATGCGGCTCATGATGCCACGCTCACGCGCCCGGCAGCGATCTCGTCGCGCTGCGGCTGCCACCAGTCGACGAGCTGCCGCAAGCCCTCGTGCAATCCGACCCGCGCCTCAAAGCCCAGCTCCTCGCGTGCGGCGCCAGTGTCGGCCAGGCGTCGCACCACTCCGTTCACCTCACGGTCCGGCCCATGCTCAACCGAAAGGTCGGAGCCCATCACTGCCAACAGCGCCTCGGCCAGCCCCAGAAGGGAGGTCTCGGTTCCGCTGGCCACGTTGTAGACGCCCTCCGTTTGATCGCTTGCGGCAGCCAGAAGGTTCGCCCTGGCAATGTCCGTGGTGAAGATGAAGTCCATGGTCTGCAGTCCGTCGCCGAAGATGAGCGGCGGCTTCCCATCGGCTATGCGCTCCATCCAGCGCACCAGCACCTCGGTATAGAGGCCGTGCACATCCATGCGCGGCCCGTACACGTTGAAGTAGCGAAGGGCCACGTAGTCAAGCCCGTTCATCGCGCGGAAGCTGCGCAGCATGCCCTCATTGAACGACTTGGCGGCACCGTAGAACGTGTCGTTGTTGTGGTGGTGGTGGACCTCGGAGGTGGGGAACGACTCGGCAAGGCCGTAGACGGATGCGCTCGATGCGGCAACCAGCTTGCCGACCCTGCTCGCCACGGCGGCCTCGATCACGTTGAATGTCCCGTCGGCGAGCACCTCGAGGGCCAGCCGCGGATCCTCGGCGCACTGGGTGATCCTGATCGCGGCCTGATGGAAGACGATGTCCATCCCACGTGTCACGGCGCCCACGACATCCCGATCCCGGATGTCGCCCCTGACGAGTTCCACCCGCCCGGTCTCGAAGGCATCGGCGAGATTCGCCTCGCGCCCCCGCACGAGGTTGTCGAGGACCGTCACCTGCGCGACCCCGGCGCCGAGAAGCTGGTCGACGATCGTCGATCCGATCGTTCCCGCGCCGCCGGTCACCAGAACCCGTGCCCCACTCAGCATCGTCATCAGAACTCCCCGACCGGCACGCGATCTACGCTCATCATCACCGCGGCCCCGTTGGCCGCCAGACTCACGCTCGCCGCTTCCAGGACGGACAGTACACGCAGCCCCGCCTCGCCGTCGGTGCGCGGCGGACGCCCCTCGCGGATGCTCTCCGCGAACTCGACCGCCATGGCCCCCAGGGCCTCCCGTTCCGGCAATGCGGGCGACCAGGTGTCGCCGAGCCGATACGAGATCGTGGCCGCCTTTCGCTCGGCACCGTCGAGTGCCTGCAGTTCCAAATCGACGCCGCGGTCATAGACGCTGAGTCGCTGCTGCGGGTTGAGGTCGTCCCAGACCAGGGTTCGCCTGGTTCCTCCGACGATCATCTGGCGGATCTTCGTCGGACTCAACCAGTTGACGTGCACGTGGGCGATTGCTCCGTTGGGCAGCGGCAGAACGAGATAGCCGATGCAGGACTTCCCGGAACCCAGGGGATCCGCACCGTTGGCCGAGACGCTGAGCGGTCGGAGCCCCCCGGGGAGGATGAAGTCGACGATGGACAGGTCGTGGGGCGCGAGATCCCAGAAAACGTCGACGTCGGGTTGAATGAGGCCGAGATTGATACGCACCGAGTCGATGAACAGGATCTCACCGAGGGCACCCTCCGCGATCAGCTCTCGAATCTTCAGGACCGCCGGCGTGTAGCAATAGGTGTGGTCTGTCATCAGGACCAGGCCGCGTTCCGCAGCCGCGCGAACCATGTCGCGTCCGCGTATCCCGGTGTCCGCGAGAGGCTTCTCGACCATCACATGTTTGCCGGCGTTCAGGGCGGCACGGGTGATGCCGTGATGGCTCCGCGCGGGCGTCGCAATAGCGACGGCGTCGACGTCTTCGGAAGACAGGAGGTCATTGAGTGAGCTGACCGCGCGGACGCCACCGACCGAGTCGGCCAGCTTCTGGGCGCGAACCTGGTCGATGTCGCAGATCGCCACCAGGTCCCAGTCCGTGCTGTTCCGGAAGTTCCGTGCGAGGTTGGGACCCCAGTAGCCCGCTCCGATGACGGCGATCCTCAGCTTGGCGTCCATCCTTGCCCCCCAATCGGATTGTGTGGTTCCGGTGCTGTCGGTAGGTACGTCGAGCGCTCAGGACGGGATTGTCTACGGGGTGGGCACGAAGCGCACGTCAACCCAGTAGTTGTGGCCGACGACCTGGGCCGGGAACCCGGTCGAGTAGCTGTAGGCGCCACCGTTTGCGATCGTGGAGAGCGAACCGTTCGTGACCGACGCGGCAAGTCCGCTGAGGTCGATCGCATAGGTCCCGGATGTCGCGTAGTAACTCGCCCGGTACTCCACCCCGGCCTGGATGGGGACCGGAGTCGCAAAGGAGAGGTCCTGCCATCCGCTCGCGGTCGCCGAGGCGAAGGTGCCCGTTGCCAGCACCGCCCCCGTTGCGGACCACAATGTACCCTGGTGGGCGCCCGTGTCGGTCGGGCCTCTGAAGTAGCGGATGCCGGTGATGGTTCCGGTTGTCGACGCCATGAACCGCACGCCCAACTGAACCGACGTGGGGTCAGCCCAGGACAGTTGTGCCGGCGTACTCGTCGAGGAGAAGATCGACACCCCGGGGAGAGGTGGCGGCGGCGGGGGAGGCGGAGTCACCGCGTACACCAGATCGACGAAGTAGTTGGTGGCGTTCCAGGAGTAGCTGGGGAACCCGCCGGCAGCGCCGTACAGGTACCGGCCGTTTCCGCTCGCCGGCGCCGTGAGCGGACCGCTGGTCTTGGCCTGGCTGAAGTACGCCGGGGTGGAGGAATATCGTCCCTGCGGAGCCAGATAGGACACGATGTAGCTCTGGCCGGCGGACAGGGCGAGCGGGGTGCTGAGCTGCGCGGTCTGCCATCCGCTGGCCGTTTCATTGGCGAAGGTCACGGTCGCCAATCGCACGCCCGCCGACGACCATACCGACCCGGTGTGAGTGCCATTGTTGCCGGCCCCCTTGAAGAACCGGATCGCGGACACCGTGCCGGCCTGCGACGGAGTGAAGGAGACACCCAGTTCCACGGCGGAGGTGTCGCCGGTGGCAGAGAGCGAGGTGGGTATGTCGCTGCCGAACAGACTGTACGAGGTGGTTTGTCCTGCCGCCGCAGCGATAGTGAATGACCAGGCCTGGTTGGCGAGCGTGACCCCCAGGGTCGAGACCACGTTGCTCAGGCTGACGTTCACCGTCGCTCCGTTCGGGAGTGCCTGGGTCGGGGTGAGCGTGATCGTCGTGCCGTCACCGGACAGGGCGGTCGATCCCGCTATCGGCGCACCGGCGCTCGTCGCGGTCAGGGAATACCCGGGCTTGACCGCAGTGGAAAGCTGGGCGGCGATCACCGTACCCGGTGCCACGTCCAGCGCTCCGGCGGCCGGCGTCAGGCTGACTACCGTGATCGGGTCAGGGGTGCGATTGAAGATGACGTCGACGAGGTAGCTGGTCGAGGACCGCGAGGACGGGAAGGCATCCGCGTAGACGTACGAACCGGTATTGGCGCCGGCGCTGAGCGGGCCCTTGGTGATGCCCGACCCGCTGAAGACCCCGGGCGATGCCGAATACGTTCCAAGCGGACTGCGGTAGGAAGCGATGTAGTCGGTGCCCGGTGTGATGGCCACCGGGGTGCCGAAGTTCACGGTCTGCCAACCGGAGGTGGATTCGTTTGCGAACGTTGCCGTTGCCAGCTGGGTTCCTCCGGCGGTCCAGAGCGTCCCGGTGTGAGTGCCGGTGTTGCCCGCGCTCTTGTAGAACCGAACGCCTGAAATCGTGCCGGCGACGGTGCTCGAGAAGCGGACGCCGAGGGTCAGCATGGCGTTGTCGGAAACCTGCAGGAGCGTCGGAACCGTGGCGTCATCGAAGAGGCCGCACGGGCAGATGCCATCGGCCGCAGGTGGGCGCACGGTCGTGAACGCCCAGGCTCCGCCGGATGCCAGTGACAGCCCAGTGGTGTCCTTGGCCTTCAGGGTGACGGAGTAGGTGACGAACCCGTTGAGAGCGGTCGACGGCGCGAAGGTGGCCGTTCGGGTGGCGGCGGCGTAGCTTGTGCTGCCGGCCACGGCTGCGCCCAGCTGATCGACGAGCGTGAAGCTGATCGAAGCCGGGTCGGGGTCCTTGGAGAGCACCGCGCTGATGGTGGTGTTCGTCGGCACGCTGGACGAGCCGGGCAACGGCGCCTGGCCGGTGGCAACCAGCGGTGAGTTGTCGGTGGGGTCGAAGATGGCGTCGACGAAGTAGTTGCCCTGCCGGTAGCTGTCGACGGGGAATGACCCGTTGGTGCTGTACACGCCGGCGGGCGCGGTGCCGAATCCGCCGGCGACGCCGAGTGGAGCACTGGTGACTCCACGGTAGGACCAGTAGTACGTCGCCGCCGCATAGCGGCCCTTCGGCGCCGAGTAGGACACCGTGTAGGTTGTACCGGTGGTCACCCGCACCGCCGACGCGAAGGTCGCCGTCTGCCACCCGGAGGCACTCTCGTTCCCGAAGGTCACCGTTGCCAGGCGCACGCCGGTCGAACTCCACAGGGACCCCGTGTGGGTTCCGGTGTTCGCCAGGCTCTTGTAGAAGCGCACCCCGGTGATGAAACCGTTCTGGGTCGGTGTGAAGCGCAGCCCCAGCTCAACCGCCGACGCATCGCCGGAATCCGGCAGGGAAGGAATCTGGGCTCCGAAGACGGAGTACGGCCCGGTGCTCGTGATCCCGACGATCACCGGAGTGGCCGGCCGGTTCAGGCTGTCGTCAATCGCGCGCACCCGGATGCTCTGCGCGCCGACACCGCGCTGGAGGTAGGTGTACGACCAGGCCGTGGTGCCGGTCGCCGGGTGCCAGCTGACACCGGCGTCGGTCGAGACCTCGACTCCGGCGACGACACCACCGCCGGCATCCGCGGCCGTGCCGGACACGGTCACGGAGGCCCCATTGGGCACGGAGGATCCGGCTGCCGGCGAGGTCACGGTGACCGTGGGCGCCGTCGTGTCCGTGCTCGCGGTCGTCGCGATGAGGCCGCTGGAAAGGGTGGCCGGCTGCGCGCCCATGTCGGCGAGCAGGTTGACCTGCGCCTGCTGCATCCGCAGGTCCGCCGGCGCACCCGCGCCATCGTGGGTCTGGTCGAGCCCCCAGGTCCACTGGATGCTGCCCGCGGAGAACACGAGAGCGCCGCTGTCGGCCCGGTACATCGTCAGGTGGTGCGTCGTTGTGCCCGCGGCGACGGTGTTGCCGAAGTCCTGGAGATATTCGGGCGAGGCGCCCACGGTGGTCGACAGCCTGATCTGGCCGGCGGGCCGGAATCCGTTGTCGAGGTCTTCATTGGATTCGTAGCCGACCGTGTGCGGGGCGAGCGCGGCGGTCGTTCCGGCGGCGAGTGACGTCAGACTGGTGTTGCGCCACAGGCGGGTCTTGCCCTCCGCTGCCGACACGGTCACCGGCAAGTCGGTGAAGTTCGACTGGTAGAGCGTGCCGCTCACGGCGTTCTCCGGGAGGCCGGCCCCGTTGGCCTGGGACGCGAACCGGGGGTCGCGCCAGGTTCCGGTCCACTGCGGCGACGGGTCGATCTTGGCGGAGGACCTGGTTTCCTTGTAGCTGACCAGAGTGCGATAGGCCACGGCGCCGACGGCCGACGGTTCGTATCGGATCCGCCAGTAGGCCTCGTTGCCGGTGAGGAACTGCAGGTTCACCCCGGCATCCCGCGCGGCCTCGATGTTGGCCCGCTGCGCGCCCGACCAATACTCGTCGTGCCCGACCGAGAGGAAGATCTTGTGGTTGAGCAGCGCCGAGCCGAATCGGTCGGTGTCGACGTCACTGAAGTAGGACACGTCGTAGCCGTTCCTCTCCATGAATCGCACCAGCGGGTATTCGGCGCTGAAGTAGAAGTCGCGGGCGGTGACGCCGCCGCGCGTGGCGAACGGGCGGTTGTAGCTGACCTTGTAGGCTCGGCCGACAGCGCCGCCCTGGTACAGGCTTGAGCCGCCGTAGGTGTTGTATGCCTGCCAGGTCGTGTCGGAGGTCTGGAACAGCACGGCGGAGCGGCTGGCCGAATTGCGCACGACGAAGGTGATGTGGCTCTGCCCGCCGGTGTCGGTGCGGGTGAGCAAGGCCACGTAGACTCCGGAAACCGCGTCGGCCGGGACCGGCCACGATGCGGACACCGCCCAGTTGCCGCAGTCGTACAGTCCGGTCGGACCGTCCTCCATGCAGGCGGGCTGGGTCTGGGGCAGCGCAACAGACGGGCTGACGGTGGCGACCTTACGCGCGCCAAGCCCCTGGTACCAGCCGGTCCGATAGATGTCGACCGTGTAGGCGCGCGCCGGGGTGAGCACCTTGAAATCGACCCTCGTGCCGACGTTCACACTGATGTCGGTCGAGAATCCCTGGATCGTCGAATCGCCCGACCCGGCGATGTCCCACACTGTGGGACTGGTGCCGGGCAGCGCGTTCTCGCAGACGATGGGATTGGCGGCAGCGCCGCATCCAATTGCGGCCATCGCCGGCGACGAACCGGGAAAGACCGCGGAGACGAGGACCACGGCCATCATCATTGCGCCAGCGGTGAAGCGACTCCGCCGTTCGGCCGGCGTTCGGGGCGCCAGCATTTCGTGGAAAAAACCACTTTTCAAGGTCGACACACGTGCTCCCAGACATCCCGGGTGGCTGTGGCCGTTCGGGTAACGACCGCCGTTGCTGGACTCCGTCGGGGTAGCTAGGCGAAGTGGATGCCGATCCAGCAGGTGTTCGCGGAAACCGACGGAGGGTAAGTGCCGACGGGGAGGTGAGATCCGCTCACAGAAAAGACAATGCCATAGGTCAGGGATGCCCGCAGACCCCCGTTCGGGGGTGAATCGGGGGCAACAGGCGCGGCGGAGCACGCCGACTCAGCGGCCAACCCTCCGAACGGTCCTAGAGCTCGGCGTCCCCGGGGGCGAAGGTGTCGCAGGCCCCTGCGCCCTGTTCGAAGCCGGTGCCGAACCAGCGCTGGCGCTGCTCACTGGAGCCGTGGGTCCAGCCCTCGGGGTTCACCTGGCCCTGGGTCGCCGCCTGGATGCGGTCGTCCCCGACGGCGGAGGCCGCGCTCAAGGCATCCCGGATCTGAGCCTGGGTGATCGGTTTGAGGAAGGTGACCCCGTTTTCGTCCGTGATCGTGGTGGCCGCGCCGGTCCAGGCGCCGGCGAAACAGTCGGCCTGAAGCTCGACTCGCACCGAGTTGGAGGCGGCCCCGGTCTGGCCGTCCTGCGACTGGGCCAGCACGCCGGTCAGGTTCTGCACGTGGTGCCCCCACTCGTGGGCGATCACGTACATTTCGGCGAGCGGCCCGCCTGAGGAGCCGAACCGGGTGCGCAGGTCGTCGAAGAATGCGGTGTCGAGGTAGATGGTCGCATCCGACGGGCAGTAGAACGGGCCGGTGGCGGCGGATGCGGCGCCACAGCCGGTCCCGGTGCTGTCGGTGAACAGGGCGACCGGCTGCGGCTGCTGGTAGTCGACCCCGAGCCGGGGAAGTTCCTCGGCCCAGTAGGTGTCGAGAGAGGCGGCGGCCCCCTTCATCCGGCATTCCACGTCGGCGTTCGCCTGCGCGCCGGTCGTGCACTCAGCAAGGTTGGAGACGCTTCCCGACTCGGCGGCAGGCTGGCCGCCGCCGGCGAGGCCGGACAGGTCGACGCCGAGAAACTGGGAGAGCAGAAACAGGGCGATCACGCCCAGCCCGCCGCCGCCCACGGCGATCCCCGTGTTCCGGCCCCGCTTGCTGACCCGGCCGCCGCCGATGTTCGCGTTGTCGTTGAACGTCATGAGGAGAAGTTACCCTGCGAAGCGGTCTGTCGCCTCGATGATCGCGTCAAGGTTTCCGGGTTCGTCGAACGAGTGGCCGGCGTCCGGGATCAGGCGGAAGTCCGCCTCCGGCCAGGCCTGGTGCAGCTCCCACGCGGTGAAGGCCGGGGTGCACATGTCGTACCGGCCCTGCACGATGACGCCCGGGATGTCTTTCAGCCGGTCGGCGTCGCGAATCAGCTGGTTCGGCTCGAACCAGCCCCGGTTGGTGAAGTAGTGGTTCTCGATCCGGGCGAACGCGACGGCGAAGGACGGTTCCGTGAACCGGGCGATCGTCTCGGGCTGCTGGAGCAGGGTGATCGTGGACGATTCCCAGGTTGACCAGGCGACTCCGGCGCGTTCCCGCGCGGCCTGGTCCGGGTCGTGCAGTAGCCGGCCGTAGGCCTCGATCAGGCGTCCCCGCTTGTCGACCGGCACTGGCGCGATGAAGTCCTCCCAGAGGTCAGGGTAGATCGCGGCGGCGCCGCCCTCGTAAAACCAGTCGAGTTCGACCGGTCGCAGGGTGAAGATTCCGCGCAGCACGAGCTCGGTGACCCGGTCGGGGTGGGTCTCGGCGTAGGCGAGGGCGAGGGCGCTGCCCCACGAGCCGCCGCAGACCAGCCATCGGTCGATGCCGAGGTGTTCACGCAGTTTCTCGATGTCGGCGACGAGGTGCCAGGTGGTGTTCGTGGCGAGGTCGGCATCCGCTTCGCTCGCATGCGGCGTGCTCCGGCCGCAGCCGCGCTGGTCGAACAGCACGATGCGGTACTTCTCGGGGTCGAACACCCGCCGCTGCTTCGGGCTCGAGCCGCCGCCCGGCCCCCCGTGCAGGTACACCGCCGGCTTGCCTTCCGGGTTGCCGGATGCCTCCCAGTAGACGGCCTGTCCGTCACCGACCTCGAGCATTCCGGTTTCGTAGGGTTCGATCTCTGGGTAGAAGGTGCGCATTCCCCGAGCCTATTGGCCGCACCGGGTCGGAGCGAAACCGCGGTGCCGGGTTCGTCGGCGCCGCATCCGCCCCGTCGCCGCGCCTGGATCGGCAGCCCGCGCCCGCCGGCGCGAGCGCGCCGTGCGGAACCGGGCGCGGCCTCAGCGGCCGACGAGGCCGAGCCGGTAGGCGAGAATGACGACGTGCACTCGATCGCGCAGCCCCAGCTTCGCCAGGATGCGCCCGACGTGGGTCTTCACGGTCGACTCGGAGAGGAAGAACCGTTCGGCCAGCTCGGGGTTCGACAGTCCCTCCGCGATCGCCAGGAACACCTCGCGTTCCCGCTCGGTGAGCGCGCCCAGACGGGAGGCGTCGTCGTCGTCCGCGGCCGGCAGTTTCGAGCCGAACAGCTCGAGCATGCGCCGGGTCACCCGGGAGGAGACCGATGCGTCGCCGGAGGCGACCGCGCGGATGGCCGCCGTCAGCTCGTTCGGCTGCGCGTCCTTGAGGAGGAACCCGCGCGCGCCCGCGCGCAGGCCGCCGAAGGCGTACTCGTCGAGGTCGAAGGTGGTGAGGATGATGATCCTGCTCTCCGGGCGGGCCGCGGTGATCTGCCGGGTGGCCTCGATGCCGTCGATCCCGGGCATCCGCACGTCCATCAGGATGACGTCGGGCCGCACGCTGGCTGCGAGGGCGATCGCCTCCGCGCCGCCGCCCGCCTCGGCCACGACCGTGAAGTCGTCCTCGGCCTCGAGAACCATCCGGAAACCGGTGCGCAGCAGGGCCTGGTCGTCGACCAGCATGATCCGGGTCTGCGTCATTTGTCTGTCTCCGGTTCGTCCACGTCCATCACGGCCCGCACCTGCCACCCACCGCCGGGGATCATCACCCCGGCCTCCAGCGTTCCACCGTAGAGCGCGGCGCGCTCGCGCAGCCCGATCAGGCCCCGGCCGGGTCGCTGGGCCGGGCCCTCGACCCGGCGCCGGCCGTTGTCGGCGACGACGACCTCGACCCGGCCGGGCGCCGACGCCAGGCGCACCGAGACGAGTGTGGGTTCGGCGGCGTAGCGCAGAGCATTGGTCAGGGACTCCTGCACGATCCGATAGAGCGTGAGCTGCAGGCCGGAGTTGGCCGGGATCCGACCACTGATTTCCAGGCGGGCCGGGAGCCCGGCTGAACGGAACGAGTCGACCAGGTCGACCAGCTGGTCGGCTCCTGGCTGGGGGTTCAGGGGCGCATCCGCTGACGCCGTGTCGTCTGAGCCTGGGCCGTTCGGGCCGTCGTGATCAGCCGGGTTTTCCGGGTCTGCCGGGTCTTCGGCCAGCACCCCGAGCAGGCGGCGCATCTCGGTCATCGAACTCCGGCCGGTGGCCGCGACCTCGCGCATCGCGGCCCTGGACCGCACCGGGTCCTTGTCCAGCAGCGCGTCGGCGCCGTCGGCGAGCGCGACCATGACCGAGAGGCTGTGCGCGACGATGTCATGCATCTCCCGGGCGATCCGCCCCCGTTCGGTGATCCGGGCCAGCTGGGCCTGCTGGTCGCGCTCTCTGGCGAGCTGGGCGGCCAGGTCGACCAGGGCCGCGACGTAGCGCTTGCGGTCGCCGATCGTGACGCCGAGGAGGGTTGACGCGAGCATGAGGATCGCGTACTGGCCGGCCACGCTGGGCCAGGCCGCATAGGTGGCGCCGTCGGCGAGGTACGCGCCGAGCGCCGCGACGCCGACGGCGGCGATCAGCCCGACCCAGGCGCTCCGCACGCCGCGGTAGACCGCCACCGCGTACAGCGCGATCAGGACGGGCACCGTGTCACCCTGCCCCTGGCTCGGGAACGACGCGAGCAGCCCGGCGCACGCGACCCCGAGCACGAGCAGCGGGGCGTGCCGGCGGAAGAGTAACGCGGCTGTGAGCACGAAGGTCACGACAGCGGTCACGACGACGACGGAGGGCCGGGCCGGGCCGCCGGGCGCCGTCAGGTCGATCAGGACGGTGATCGCCATCGGCACGAAGTACACGGCGGCGACGAGCGAATCGGCCAGCCACGGATGCCGTGCCCAGAACCGCCGGGCGACGCCGGGTGGTGTCGGCAGGCGCAGTTCACCCCCGGCAGGCCGGGAAGGCCGTCCGGGGGTGAGCTGCGCGTTTGTCATCCTGTGGACTCTACGCGTCCCGCCGCTTCAGCAGCACCGCTGCGCCGGCCAGGCCGGCCGCGAGCCAGCCGAGAACGACGAGCAGGTCGACCCACCATTCGATCGGCACCTGGCTGAACGACATCAGCCCGAACATGTTGATGCCGGCGTTGGAGACCAGGTAGGGCAACAGCGAGGTCGCCCAGGCGGCGGGGATCATCTGCAGCACTATCGGCACGAGCAGCACGATGCCGAGGACGACGGCGATGCCGCCGGCGCCGCTGCGCACGATCGTCCCGATTCCGAGGGCGAAGACCGCGATCAGGCCCAGGTAGAGGGCCCCGCCGAGCACGGGGAAGAGCACGGCCGGATCGAACAGGCTGGCGTGCAACCCCTTGCCGGAGAGCACGGCCGAGGAGACCAGGTAGGAGCCGACGGTGCTGACCAGGCCGACCAGGAACGTCGCCACGAACAGCACGGCGGCCTTGGCCCAGAGCGCGGGCAGCCGGTTCGGCACGGCGGCCAGAGTGGACCGGATCATGCCGGTGGAGTACTCGCCGCTGATGGTCAGCACACCGAGGACCGCGACGATCAGCTGCCCGAAGAACACCCCGAAGGTCGAGGCCTGGGCCACGAAAATGGCCTGGTTCGCGGCCGGCACCATCGAGACGTCGGCGCCCTGCAGATCGAGCGAGCCGGACATGATCGCGGCCAGCCCGAGCGAGAACGCCACGAGCAGCGCGTACGACCAGACGGTCGAACGCACGCTGCGCAGTTTGATCCACTCCGAACGGATGAGGCCTGCCGCACTCAGCCGGATGGCCGCCGCGTCCTTCCCGGCGCCGGACGGTGTCGCGGCCGGCGCCGCCTCGGAGGCAGTGGGCAGTGTGGTCGTGGTCATCGTGCTGCCTCCTGCAGTTCCGCGGAGCCGCCCGTGCGGTACTCCACCTCGTTTTGGGTGAGGGCCATGTAGGCGTCCTCGAGCGACGCGCCGATGCCGGTGAGTTCGTGCAGCACGATCCCGGCGCCGGCGGCCTGTTCGCCGATCTCCACGGCGGAGATGCCGGTCACCTCGAGGGTGTCCTGCTCGCCGGCCGTGACGGTGACGTCGGGCTGGGCGAGCAGGGTGGCCAGGCGGGTGGCCTGCGGGCTGCGCACCCGCACCGTGTTGCTCCCGGCGCCGCCGATGATGTCGGCGACCGGGGCATCCGCTATGACGCGTCCCCGGCCGAGCATGATCAGGTGGTCGGCGGTGAGCGCCATTTCGCTCATCAGATGGGAGGAGAGGAGCACGGTGCGCCCCTCGGCGGCGAGATGGCGCATCAGGCGACGCACCCACTGCACCCCCTCCGGGTCGAGGCCGTTCACCGGCTCGTCGAGGATGAGCACGGCCGGGTCGCCGAGCAGGGCCGCGGCGATGCCGAGACGCTGCCCCATCCCGAGGGAGAAGCCGCCGACGCGCTTGCGGGCGACGGAGGCGAGCCCGGTGAGTTCGATCACCTCGTCCACCCGGCCGGCGGGGATGCCGTGGGTGGCGGCCATGGCCAGGAGGTGGTTGCGGGCCGAGCGGCCGGTGTGCACGGCCTTCGCGTCGAGCAGCACTCCTACCTCGCGCAGCGGCGCGGCGTGTTCGCGGTACGGCTTGCCGTTCACGGTGACCGAACCGGCGCTCGGCTGGTCCAGCCCCACGATCATGCGCATGGTGGTGCTCTTGCCGGCTCCGTTCGGGCCCAGCAGGCCGGTCACCTTGCCCGGCTGCACGGTGAAGTCGACCGCGTCGACCGCCGTCTTGCTTCCGTAGCGTTTGGTCAGGGACTGTGCCTGGATCATCCGTCTCCTCGTTTTCGTCGTGAGGCCGGTGTCGCACACGCGACAACGGCCACACAACGACGGTACGGGCGACGGATGCGGCGCGCATCGGCCGAGCGGACCCTCCTCGCCCGCCCGGCCTGGTACCTGGGTACGACGCGCTACTTCTTTTTGGGGGCCTTCTCGGGGGCGGGGGCCTGCCCGGACGCCCGCAGGGTGCGGTAGTAGTCGCGGGCCTCGTCCTGGCGGTCTTTCTCGGCGCCGCTGGCGATGCTGGACCGGAGGTGGTCCTGGCTGTAGCCGAAGGCGTCGACCAGGTCGACCGCGTGTGGACGCAGCCGGGCGATGATGCGGTCGATGTAGGCCGTCACCGACTGGGCGCGCTGCGCCGACAGCCTGCCGTTGATCAGGTACCAGGCCAGGTGCTTCTCGATCAGTCCGAGCCCGAAGAGGTCGCGCAGCCAGGTGAGCACCTGCCGGGTGCCCTCGTCATCGGTGGTCTCGACGGCCTGGGTGAAGGCCTCCCACTGCAGCAGCTCGCCGTGCGAACGGGCGGCCTCGATCAAGGCATCCTGGTAGGAGTTGAACAGGGCGGCGGCCGTGGCCGGGAGCTTCGCGGCCGGGCGCAGCTTGCCGGCGATCTCGCCGATCATGGTCTCGACCCGGTCGGTGAGCAGCTCCCGCTGCACGTTGGGCTCCCGGAGGGCCCCGACGGAGCGGGCGGTGGAGCCGAAGTCGGCGACGGTCTGGGCGAGGGTGCGGAGCCCGGTGCCGTGGTAGGCGCGGTCCGCGGCCTGGGCCACGACGTAGCGGGCGAGCACACCGGTGCCGGCGTGCGCGAACTTGCGGCTGTAGTCGGTGAGCAGACGCTTGGCGACGAGCTGCAGCAGCACGTTGTTGTCGCCCTCGAAGGTGGCGTAGACGTCGAGGTCGGCCCGCAGCCCGACGAGACGGTTCTCGGCGAGGAAGCCGGCGCCCCCGCAGGCCTCGCGGGCCTCCTGCAGGGTGTCGAGCGCGTGCCAGGTCGACAACGGCTTGAGCGCGGCGGCCAGGGTTTCCAGGTCCTGTCGGTCGTCGTCGGTGTCGGCCTTGCCGCTGAAGACCTGGTCGAATTTGACCAGGAACTGGTCGTGCGCGAAGGTCTGAGCATAGGTCGTGGCCAGACGGGGCAGCAGGCGGCGCTGGTGGCGCTGGTAGTCGAGGATGACCTCTTCGTCGGTGTCGCTGCCGGCGGTGAACTGGCGCCGCTGGCTGCCGTAGGTGATCGCGATGGTCAGGGCCATCGCCGAGGCCTGGGTGGCGGCGCCGTCGAGCGAGACGCGGCCCTGCACGAGGGTGCCGAGCATGGTGAAGAAGCGGCGCCCGGGGCTCGCTATCGCGCTGCTGTATTTTCCGTCCACGGCGACGTCGCCGTAGCGGTTGAGCAGGTTCTCCCGGGGGATGCGCACCTGGTCGAAGTGCAGCCGACCGTTGTCGATGCCGTTCAGTCCGCCCTTGAGACCGTCGTCCTCGCCGCCGATTCCGGGCAGGAACGCCCCTGTCTCGTCGCGGAGCGGCAGCCAGAACGCGTGCACGCCGTGGTTCACGCCCTGAGTGATCAGCTGCGCGAACAGCACGGCGGCGACGCCGTCCCTGGCGGCGTTGCCGAGGTAGTCCTTCCACGCCGCGCGGAACGGGGTCTGGATGACGAATTCCCGGGTCTCGGGGTCGTAGGTCGCGGTCGTGCCGATGCTGGCGACATCCGACCCGTGGCCGGTCTCGGTCATCGCGAAGACGCCGGGGGTGTCGAGCGTCATGATGCCGGGGAGATAGGCGTCGTGGTGCTTCTTGGTGCCGAGGTGCAGCACCGCCGCGCCGAACAGGCCCCACTGCACGCCGGCCTTGATCTGGAGGCTGGGGTCGGCGGTGACGAGTTCCTCGAAGCCGGCGATGTTGCCGCCGTGGTCGTCGGAGCCGCCCAGGTCCTTCGGGAAGGCGCGGTGCACGTGGCCGTTGTCGGCGAGGATCTTCAGCTGGGCGAGCACACGGTCGCGGTGCTCGGTCATCGACTGGCCCTCGATCCGGTGCAGGTCGGGGCGGGCGGTGAGCTCGCGGGCGAGCACCCGCACATCGGCCCAGGTGCCGAGCAGCTGGCGGTTCAGGGCGGCGATGTTCACGGTCGGGGCGCCAGGGTGACCGGCCACCGTGACCGGGCCGGTGTCGGCGGCCGAAGAAACCGGGGTCCCGGTCTCGTTGAGGGCGGTGGAGCGCTGGGCAGTGTCAACCATCATTGGTCCTTCGTCTTCGCGCGGAATTTTCTTACACGCTAGGTCGATGACCGGACGCGAGGAAATAGTGCGTGACGGGGCTACAACAAAGCGTGCCGGCTCCGGCATACGTCTTGTAGGAATCCACAGCCGTATCACGGTTGGGGTCGCGCATGTCCACAAACAGGCCCGAGCGGGCGTGACCGCCCGGCCCGGTCGTCCTGTCAGATTCGACGGAGATTTTCTCGAGAATGTGGCTTTTGGCTCGAAATCACCGCCTAATCCACAAAATCTCCGTCGAACTCGACCGAGCGACGGGGCGCCGAAGTTCGCGGAGGACGGGTCACGCAGGGTTGCGGGCGAGGACGTGGAAGACGTGCCAATGCCGCGGGCCGAAGGCCGATTGGCCCTCTCGGTCGTCCTCGACGAGCTGAAGGACGCTCAGCCCGGAGAGCAACCCGGTGACCTGTTCGAGGCCGTGGAAGTTCATGTCCGTGCGCGATCCCCAGGAATCGTGGGGGCCGAACAACTCTCCGGCGAAGAATCCGCCCGGTTTCACGGCCGAACGGATGCCGGACCACAGTCGGGGGAACGCTGCGGGCGCGCAGAACGGCAGCGCGAACCCGGAGTAGACGAGATCGGCGTCCGGCAGGTCGGCGATTTCTTCGAAGCGAGCCTGGGTGAAGTCGAGACGGGCGAGGTCGTCGGGGGCGAGGTCGTCCATCAGTCGCGTTCTCGCCACCGGGTCCGCATCGTAGGCATGCACCTGCCAGCCGAGGGACAGCAGATGGCGGGTCTCCACTCCGGCACCACTGCCGAGGTCGAGCGCGATGCCGGGCGCGGCATCTCCGCGCAGCCTGAGGGTGTCCAGCAGCACCGATCGCACCGCCCGGCCGGCCTGCGCGTCGTAGAAAGCGGTCCAGTCCATGGTTTTTCCCCGGCCGTTACGCGCCGGCCGCGACGACCTCGAGGATCGCCGCGCCATAGGAATCGAGCTTCTTGGCGCCGACCCCGGAGATGGCGTCGAGGTCGGCCAGGCTCGTCGGCCAGGTCGCGGCGATGGCGAGCAGGGTCGCGTCGCCGAAGATGATGTATGCGGGCACCCCCTGCTCCTTGGACTGCACGGAGCGCCAGGTGCGGAGCGCCTCGAACAGGGTCTCCTGCTCGGGGCTGAGGTCGGCCGCGGCTGCCTTCGCCGCGCTCTTCCTCGCCCCGGCCGCCGGGCGGGCGGCCCGTTCGGGTTCGGTGCGCAGTTCGACGGTGCGACGCCCGGCGAGCACCTCGGCGGCGGCATCCGTGAGCACGAGCGTGCCGTACTCGCCGGAGGTGGCGAGGAACCCCTGGGCCAGGAGCTGGCGCACGACTCCGCGCCATTGCTGGTCGCTGAGGTCGGCGCCGATGCCCCAGGTCGCCAGCTGGTCGTGGCTGTGCTGGGTGGTGCGCGGGGTCACCTTGCCACGAAGGATGTCGATCAGCTGGCCGGCGCCGAAGCGCTGGTTGCGCTCGCGCAGCAGGCGCACCACGGTGGAGAGCAACTTCTGCGCCGCCACGGTGCCGTCCCAGCCGACGGGCGGCTCGAGGCAGGTGTCGCAGTTGCCGCAGGGTTCGCTCGGCTGGCCGAAATAGCGCAACAGGTTCACCCGGCGGCAGCTCACGGTTTCGCAGAGCGCGAGCATGGCGTCGAGGTGCGCGGAGAGTTTGCGCCGGTGCGCGAGGTTTTCCAAGGCACTCGCCTGCACTGAGCCTGTCGAAGTGTCGATCATGCGGCGCTGCTGCACCACGTCCTGCAGGCCGTAGGTGAGCCAGCCGGTCGACGGCAAGCCGTCGCGGCCGGCACGGCCGGTCTCCTGGTAGTAGCCTTCGACAGATTTGGGCAGGTCGATGTGGGCGACGAAGCGCACATCGGGTTTGTCGATGCCCATACCGAACGCGATAGTGGCGACGATGACGACGCCGTCTTCGCGGAGGAACCGGGCCTGGGTGCGGGCGCGGAGGCCCTGGTCGAGGCCCGCGTGGTACGGGAGGGCGTTGACCCCGTTCTGGCGCAGGAACTCGGCGGTCTGCTCCACGGTCTTGCGGCTGAGGGCGTAGACGATCCCGGCGTCACCCTGGTGCTCGGCGCGGATGAAGGCGAGCAACTGCTTGCGCGGTTCGGCCTTGCCGACGATGCGGTACTGGATGTTCGGCCGGTCGAAGCTCGCGACGAAGTGGCGGGCCTGGCCCAGCTGCAGGCGGGTGGTGAGTTCCTTGTGCGTGGCATCCGTCGCCGTGGCCGTGAGCGCGATCCGCGGCACGTCGGGCCAGCGGTCGGCCAGTTCGGACAGGGCCAGGTAGTCGGGCCGGAAGTCGTGCCCCCACTGCGACACACAGTGCGCCTCGTCGATGGCGAAGAGCGCGATGGTGCCCCGGTCGAGGAAGCGCTTGGTGGCCTCGGAGGAGAGCCGCTCCGGGGCGACGTAGAGCAGGTCGAGGTCTCCGGCCAGGTAGTCGCGTTCGACCTGGCCGCGCGCGGCGGAGTCCTGGCTCGAGTTGAGGAACGCGGCGCGCACGCCGACCGCGGTCAAAGCGTCGACCTGGTCCTGCATCAGGGCGATCAGCGGCGAGATGACGATGCCGGTGCCCTCGCGCACGAGCGAGGGGATCTGGTAGCAGAGGCTCTTGCCGCCGCCGGTGGGCATCAGCACGACCGCGTCGCCGCCGCCGATGACCTGGTCGATGATCTGCGCTTGTTCTCCGCGGAACGAGTCGTAGCCGAAGACCGTGCTGAGGGCCTCCGCGGCCGTGGCGAACTTCGCGCTGGCGCGTCGGGGGGCGGCTACCGGGAGCCGCCCCCCGGCGGCCTGACCGGGCGCGGCGGATTCCCCCGCGAACGCCGCGTCGGCGTGGCCCTCCGGCGGGGGCGGGGCGTCGAAATCGTCGGGTGGTTCGAACTCGTCAGGATCCCACGGTATTTCGGCGTTCCAACTCACCCGGCAACTCTACCTGCGACCTCCGACGGCCACCTCTCGACAGACTGGGTCACCGGCGACGAGCCACGGTGATCGAGCTTGTCGAGATCCCGGTGGCGGGTCTCGACAAGCTCGACCACCGATGCTCAATCAACGGCGACTGAGCCGAGGGGGCTCGGCGCTCGGCGTCCGGCCGCGCCGATTGACCGCGAGCAGGGTGCCACCGATGGCCAGGACCACGGCGCCGAGGGCACCGCCGATCCAGGCCAGGTCGGCGAGGCCGGGGCCGTCGCCGGCCGGGGCGGATGCCGCGGCATCCGGCCCGGTCGTCGACGCGCCGCCGCAGGTGGGCAGCGTCGGCGACCCCTCGGCCAGTTCCTGGCCGGCGGCAGGCTGCCAGGTGAAGGTGAACTCATCCGACACGGCGTGCCCGTCGGTGGAGACGACCTGCCAGATCACGGTGTACTCCCCCGGCTGGCCGAGCTGGGCCGTGGTCTCGATGCTCGGCCCGAACGGCGTGACGCAGCCGTCGCCGTAGTAGAGCGGCGTGACCGCGCCGGCGGGGCCGCGGATCGCCATGGCGTTCCCGGAGCCCTCACCGTGCAGGTTGAGCAGCTGGTCGTTGGTCGTGACCGTGAACGTGCCGGGCTGCTCGGTCACGACCGCGCCCTCGGCCGGCGACGAGCCGACCACGGAGTTGTGCGCGAAGGCCGGCGCGGCCGACCACCCGACCAGCGCCGCGACGACGGTGGCGGCGCCGAGCGCCCTGACCGACCAGCGCCGGGTCGCGGCGCCGGTCGTCACTCTGTTGTCTCGCATGGAACGAGCCTAGACCGACCGCGTGCTGCGTCGTCCGGTCACGGCCAGCACGATGCCGATCGCGCCGACCACGAGCCCGCCCACCCCGAGCACCCGGGCGAGCACATCATCCCCGGCAGCGCCGCCCGACGACTCCTCGGCATCCGTGGCACCGGCCGCGTGGCCGTGCTCGCCCTCGGCGACGGCAGCGGTCACCGTGATGGACGGCGCGGGGTGCTCGGGCTCTGCCTCGCCCTCCACGGTGTGCTGGTCCCAGGTCGTGGACCCGCCGGCGCAGGTCTGCAGCAGCGGGAACTCGAGGGTCTTCCCGGCCGCGTCGGCCGGGAGCGGCACGCTGAGGTCGAAGGTGGTGCGCAGCCCGTCTTCCATCGGGGTGATGGCCGTGTAGACGACCGCGCCGATCCGGGTGCTGATCGTGTTCCCTTCCTCGTCGCTGATCGGCTCGGCCAGGTCGACCGCGGTCTTGGCCACTGTCCAGTCGGGATTGACCGTGGGGGTGACGCTGACGACGCTCTCCGGGATGGTGATGCTGATATTCGTGGTGGGCGAGCCGTCGCAGCCGTGCGGCAGCGCGAAGCTGAGCACCGCGTAGGAGCCCGCCGCGGTGGACGACGGGTTGATGTCGATGTGGGCGCTGGCCGCGAGCGGGGCGGCGAGGGCCAGGAAGCTGCCGGCGGCGAGGGCCGAGGCGGCGAGGGCGGTTTTCTGGAACGTCGTTCTCTGGAACTGCATGGGGTGTCCTTGCTGTGGGGCGCACCAGCGGGAACGCAGGAAGAGGCCTGCAGGGGTGGGCGCGGTGGCGCAATCGGTCTGGTCTGAAATGGTGTCCGACGCGCGGAGCCGGCAGGCGGGCGGCGTCAGGCGGGCAGGGAGACCGGCGGCGGGCCGCGACGCCGCATGCTCGAGAGGAGTACAGCCGGGTCGCGAGGAGTGAGGACCCGAGCGGTTGTCACCGTGCGTCGCGGCGACCGCGGCGACGGCGCGAGGCAGTGGTGCGCGAACAGCGCACGGATGACCAGGCGCGCGTTCTCGAGGAGACCCCAGAATGCGCGTTCACCGACGCGGAGCGCCAGGATCGTCACGGCGGCGGCGACGAGGTGGGCCAGCCACATGCCCATGCCGCCGGCGGGGCCGCCGGACATGGCTCCCGGCGTGGCGGCTGAGTCGGACCGGCCTGCCCCGGCCGGGCCGAGGAGCGCGCCTCCGAGCAGGCCGGCGACCATCTGATGGTCGTGCGGGGCTCCGGTGGCAGCGGTTCCGATTGAGCCGCCTGACCCGCCGAGCGAGAACAGGCCGTGGAAGATCAGCTGGCTGGCGAGCACGGACAGGCTCACCCGCCCGAGCGAGAGGGTGCGGCCGGCCAGCCCGATGCAGACGATGCCGGCGAAGGCGAGGGACAGTGCGACGGGAAGGAGGCCGGGGCCGGACCCGCCGCCGAGGGTGTGCGACAGCGCGGCGACGAAGGTCGAGAACCCGGCGGTAATCCAGCCACGGGCGAAGCGGGCCCACCGTGTGGTCACTGTCGCCCCCCTCGGCCAGGTCGCTCCCACCCTACCCGGCGGCCGGGGCGGAGCAGGACCGTGGCGGGCAGGCAGGCCGCCGCCCCGGCTCCGCCACCGCTCGATAGGCTGGGCTTCTCATGCTCACCGCGGGACTCGGCCTCATCGGGGCACTCACCTTCGGCAGCGCCGACTTCCTCGGCGGTCTCGCCGCGAAGCGGATGAGTTCCATGCTCGTGACGGCGGTCGCCGCGGCATCCGGCCTGGCGGCGCTGCTGCTCGCGCTGCCCTTCGTCGGCGGCTCCTGGTCACCCGAGGCCGTGTTCTGGGGCGCGCTGTCCGGGGTCAGCGGCGCCATCGCCATTTCGCTCCTGTATGCCTGTCTCGCGATCGGGCCGATGAGCATCCTGTCCCCGCTCACCGCGGTGGTCTCGGCGGTCGTGCCGATGGTGGCGGGGCTGGCCGGAGGCGACCGGCTGGCCCCGATCGGCTATTGGGCCCTGGGCCTGGCCCTGGTCGCGGTGGTGCTGGTCGGCTTCGTTCCGGAGAAGGGCGCGGTGCGTCCGAGCACCATCGGGGTGCTGATGGCGCTGGGCTCCGGCGCCATGATCGGCGCGTTCATGGTCATGATCGACCTGACCCCGGACGACAGCGGGCTGGTGCCGCTGGTGTTGAACCGGGCGGTGAACGGCACGATCATGTTCGTCCTGGTCGGCGTGCTGGCCCTCGTCGGGCGGCGACGGATGCCGGCCGCCGCCGCCGCGCGCGTTTCGCGGCAGGCAGCCGCTCCAGACTCCCCCTCGAGGCTTGCACGACGCCCGACCCTGCTCGTGGGGCTTCGACTGGCGGCGGCCTGCGGCGTGGTCGATGTCATCGCGAACTTCCTGCTCCTCCTCGGCATTCGGGCAGGGGACCTCAGCGTGATGAGCGTGCTCACGGCGATGTACCCGGCCGGCACGATCCTGCTGGCGGCAGTGGTGCTGGGGGAACGCATCGCCCCCGTGCAGTGGCTGGGCCTGGCCCTCGCGCTGGGCGCCGCCGGGATGCTCGCCTCCGCCTGATTGCGGGCCGCGCCGGTGCGGGCGCACCCGGGGCGAGTGTCGCTGTGGGGCGGCCACCCGAGGCAGCCCCACAGCAACTCATCGTCCGGGTCATCGGCCACAAACCCGATTTGTGACGGAGAATCCGAACGGATGCCACGACTCGCGTGCGAGCCGCAGATAAGGGCAGCATAGGGTGCAGCGCTGGGCGCAGTCGGGAGCAACACGCCGGGAGCCCCGGCGCCTCAAGGATGAGCATCGCCAATTGAGGGTGCGGTCAGCCCGCCGTGGATCGTGCGCGAACGTGGATGCGCTCTCCCTGCTTGCCGAACATGCTCAGGATCTCGACGGGCCCCGCGCCGGTCGCCCCGAACCAGTGCGGGTTCCGAGTGTCGAATTCCGCGGCCTCGCCGGTTCCCATGATGATGTCGTGCTCTCCGAGGATCAGTCGCAGCCGGCCGGAGAGCACGTAGATCCACTCGTAGCCGGAGTGCGTTCGCGGCTCGGGTTCGCGATCCGTCGCGGGGATGGACATCTTGAACGCCTGCGGCTCGCCCTGGTGCAGCGACAGCGGGGTGAGCGGTGCGCCCGTCGGTTCGGGTGGAGTTCTGGAGCACGCGGGGGTCTTCGATCCTCGGCGGGGTGACGATCTCGTCGAAGGACACCCCGAGTGCGGCCACGATCGGCAGCAGGAGTTCGAGGCTGGGCTTCCGCTGCCCCGATTCGAGGCGGGACAGCGTGCTCGTGGAGATCCCGGTGGCCTTCGAGAGCTCCGCCAGGGTCAGGTCCTTCTTCTGGCGGATTCGGCGCAGGCGGGGCGCGATCTGGCCGAGCGCCGTGTCGATGCGTTGCGCAGTGCTCATGCGCCCATCGAATCAGCTCCTCCCTGTATCGGCAACAAAACTTCCACTCGGCGCCCCGGCGGTGGGACTCTACTTGCGGAGGTGGTGACAATGACCCAGAAGACACACCACGATGTGATAATTATCGGCGCGGGAGCCGCAGGCCTGAGCGCCGGACTGGTGCTGGCGAGGTCCCGCGCGAGCGTCCTGCTGCTCGATGCCGGCGAGCCGCGCAACGCACCGGCGGCACACATGCACGGTTTCCTCTCCCGCGACGGCATGGTGCCGACGGAGTTCCTGGCCGTCGGTCGGTGCGAGGCGACTGCCGCCGGCGCCACGATCCAGCCCGCGACGGTGAGAGGAATCGAGCGTCGCGACGACGGCGGATTCGATGTCACCCTGACCGACGGCACGGTCGACATCGCAAGGACCCTGCTGGTGGCGACCGGACTGAAAGACGAGCTCCCGGGCATCCCCGGACTGAGCGAACGATGGGGCGCGCTGGTTCACCATTGCCCGTACTGCCATGGCTACGAGGTTAGGGACCGTTCGATCGGCGTGATCGGCGGGTTCGCGCGTGAGATTTCACTCAAGCAGGCCGGGCTTCTGCGCCGCTACAGCGATCGAGTGAGCTTCCTCACCAATGGCATCGAGCTGACCGCGACCGAGCGGCGTTACCTCGGCGCCTTCGGCATCCGAATCATCGACGGCACAGTATCCCGGCTCAGCGGAGAGGTTGACGGCCCCGTCGCGGTCAGCCTTTCCGACGGACGCTCCGTCGAGTATGAGGCCGTGTTCATCGCTCCCGTCCCCCGCCCCACCGACGGTCTCCTGCGGTCCCTGGGCTGCGAGGCCGACCCGCGCACCGGACTCATCGCCGTCGACGCGACCGGACAGACCAGCGTTTTCGGCGTCTGGGCCGCGGGCAACGTCGTCACGCCCAGCGCCCAGGTCATCACCGCGGCCGGCGCCGGAAGCGCCAGTGCCATCGCGATCAACGGATGGCTGCTCCAGCAGGACATCGCCGCCGCATCCGCTGGCCGGCAATCGGCCTGACCGGGCTCAATTCACAACCACTGCATTACCCACCAAAAGGAACAACTCAACGCTGTCGTAATTCTCAATCATGAGTTTCCCGTCAGCCATGCGGATCGGTTGGCCTGACCACGGCATCAAGTTTCGGCATCCACATTACGTTCGACCCAGAAACGAGTTCCAGTCGAGCCCCTATTACCGATCACCCAATGCCAGTCAGGCCCGGTGCCCCCCGAATCATTAACGACTGGGGGCAGCAACCATGCCGGGCCTAACAGGCCAACACCCTTCAGAAGCGAGCTTCAAGGGCTACTTACAAGGTAACGGGGGGCGACTGAATAGCGACCAAGTGAGGCCGTTGCCTCAGGGGAGGTGCGGTGGTGCCGGCGAGATTCACGACGGCCTGCATCGCGGCGTGGTCCGACGGCCAGCCGCCCTCATAGCGCTTCACGTTGATGGCGGCCTTCAGCACGGTGACGCCGGGCGTGACGAGGATCCAGTCGATGCGTTTGTGATCGTGCCGCGGCGGACGGTAGTTCAGGAACGTTCCCCAGATTTCGGTGAGGCGTTCTTCTGCTGTGTCCCAGGTATCCAGCAGCAGGCCCCGGCCGGTGAGTTGGTCATAGGGGTCGGTCTCCGCATCCGTGTTGAAATCGCCGGTCATGACGGTGGGCAGTGGCGATGCAGACACGATTCGTCGAAGCACGTCGGCGGATCGCAGCCGCGAGGTGCGGGAGCGATGGTCGAAGTGAGTGTTCACGGCCTGGAACTCGATGCCGGTGGCGATGTCGCGAAAGGTTGCGTCAACGACGACGCGCGGAGTGCGGTTGCCCCACGAGGTGGAGCCGGGCACCTCCGGTGTGTCGGAGAGGGCCGTCTGCTTCCACTCGAGCACGCGCAGTCGACGGGAATCATAGAAGATCGGGCAGCCTTCCCCGCCCTTGTTGGCTTCTCGGCCATATCCGATCGAGCGGTAACGCTCGCCGAGCGTGTGACGCACGAAGTTCGCCTGGTCGAACAGCGCTTCTTGCACGCCGAACAGCGCGGGCTGTTCCGCCTCGAGCAGTCGTTTCAGCAGCGGCTGGCGGTGCACCCACCGGTCGGGGCTGCGCGGGTTGAGGTGCGGCATGCGCCGACGGATGTTGAAGCTCATGACGTGCAGATCAGGTGCGGTGACGGGGCCGATGAGTGCGCTGTCGGTCATGAGGTCAGCCTATGGTGCGCGTGGTGCGGCCCTGCATTCCTCAGCAGCTCCCGATCCGCAATCGGTCGCGCGTCCGGCTGCGGCGACCTCGCGCTCGCGAATTGAAAGTGAGGTAGCCACGATCCTGGCCAACCGACCGTAGGGAGGCCTCTGAGACCAGGGCACCACACTGTCCTGACGCGTGTTCAAACAACGTCGGCCATCTAATTCTCGGCGTCTCGCAACTAACGATGAGTGCGGCCATCCCGGCAACAACTTGCGAGACATGGTTGCGAGAATCAACGACCGGCGAATTCAAGCGGAACAAGGTCGCGCTGGCGTCGCGACGACGAGACGCCTCGTAACCCTAGGGTAACGAGACGGTCCGGCCGCTCTGAAGTCCTAGGGAATCAGGTCGATGCGCCGCCTGGCGATCACAGAATCAGCCCATGAGCGCCGAAGGCCACAAATCGGGCCGAAGTGAGGGGCGCGTTACCTTCGCGCAACCGATAGCTGGTTCGCGACCGCCCAGGCCAATGAGCGCGATGGCGACGAAAACGATTGCGAGTGCCTCATTTCCTGGGATGACCTGAGCGACGCCAGCGGCAAGGAGACCCCCTGTGAGCATGAGGTTGACGGGCGCGACGGGAAGCGTGCGGCGGCCGCCCCGCGGATGCTTACAGCCGGCAACGTCTCGGCGGCGGGCCCCAGGGGACCGCGCTGACGGAGACCCTCCGAGTGGAAGCCGGCACAGAAGTGGCGCAGAGCCTGGGTAGGGTGCGGTCTCGACAGGCTCGACCACCGGTCGGCACCGGTCGGCGACGATCGGCGCGGGTCAGCACCGGTCGGCGCCGCGCCGGTCGAGGCTCGTGGCTCAGGTTGGAGAAGCTGGCGCACGATATAACGTCCGCCCGCTTCCCCGACCTGCGCCGCGAGGAGCATGGGACTCTGCCGCGAGCCGAGACGCTCGACCACCCGACGCTCGACCGCCCGACGGGTGACCTCGGGGATGGGCAGCGGTCAGTCGCGGCCGGTGAACACCGGCTTTCGCTTCTCCTGGAACGCGGCGAAGCCCTCCCGATAGTCCGCCGTGGCGCAGAGCGCCGCCTGGGCCCGATTCTCCGCGGCGACGCTTTCCCACAGCCCCAGCCGGTCGTCGCGGAGGGCCCGCACCAGCTCCTTGCTGGCGAGGAACGCCTGGGTGGCGCCGGTCGCGGCACGCGCCGCGGCATCCTCGGTCGCCGCCCGCACCGCATCCGCCGGGAAGACCTGGCTGAACAGGCCGGCGGCGACGGCCTCGGCGCCCGACATGAGCCGGCCCGAGTAGATCAGATCGAGGGTGCGGTGCGCGCCGAGCCGCTCCACAAACAGGGCGTGGCCGCCGGAGTCGAGGGTGGCGCCCAGGTTCGCGAACGGGGAGCCGATCTTCGCCGTGTCGGCGACGTAGACGACATCCGTGGCGATCAGCAGGCCGAGGCCCACGCCCAGGCAGGCCCCGTGCGCGGCGGCGAAGGTGGGGGCCGGGAAGGCGCTCATGCGCTGCAACAACGGCGTGACGAGTCCCCCCAGGAAACCCATCACATCGTCATCGCGCGGGTCGACGCCGGCGATGTCACGCCCGGCGCAGAACGCCCTGCCCTCGCCGCGCAGCACGAGGGCGCGCACCCCCGCAGCCTCCGCCGCCCGGTAGGCGGCGTCGAGTTCGGCGAGCGCGGCCTCGTCCAGCGCGTTGAGCTTGTCGGGGGCGTTCAGGACGACGTGCGCGACGTCGTCGCGGATGGTCAGTTCGATCACGGCTGGTGGCCTTTCCACGCTTGACGGCTAGACGTCGTAGTCGACGACGACTCTGTCGGTCGTCGGATGCGACTGGCAGGTGAGCACGTAGCCGCGGGCGATCTCGTCCGGCTCGAGCGCGTAGTTCTCGGTCATCGTCACGTCGCCGCTGACCAGTTTGGCGCGGCAGGTGCCGCACACTCCCCCGGCACAGGCGAACGGCACGTCCGGCCTCACCCGGAGGGCGGCGTTCAGGATGCTCTCCTTCGCGTTGACGGGCGTCGTCACCGTGGCGCTCTCCCCGTCCAGGGTGAACTCGATCTCGAAGGTCTTGTCGCCGGCGCCGACGATCACCGGGCGACCGGTGTCACCGCCGGCGTGGGTCGGCTCCCCGGTCGTGAACAGTTCGAAACGGATGTGCTCCGGCGCGACGCCGACGCTCTCCAGCGTGTCGCGGCACAGCTGCACGAGCTCGAACGGGCCGCAGAGGAACCACTCGTCGACCGCGGCCGGCCGGATGATGCTGGCGAGCATGAGCCGCAGCTTCTCCTCATCGATCCGTCCCGAGAGCAGGGTCGAGGAGCGGGTCTGCCGGGACAAGACGTGGTGCAGGGCCAGCCGGGCCGGGTACCTGTCCTTGAGGTCCGCGAGTTCGTCGAGGAACATCACGTCGAGCGCGGTGCGGTTCGTGTAGACGAGGGTGAACCGGGAGCTGGCGGAGCGTTCGAGCACGGTGTGCGCGAGCGACATCAGCGGGGTGATGCCGCTTCCGGCCGCGATGCCGACGATGTGGGTGTCGTCAAGGGTGTCGAGGGCCGTCGTGAAGGTGCCCTGCGGGCTCATCACGTCGAGCCGGTCGCCGGCCTGCAACTCGGTGTTCGCCCAGCTCGAGAAGGCGCCGCCGAGGTCACGCTTGATCGCGACGCTCACCGAGCCGACCGTGCGCGGGCGGCAGATGGAGTAGCTGCGCCGCAGCTCCCGCCCGTCGATGGTGGCACGCAGGGCGAGGTGCTGGCCGGGGTCGTAGTCGTACTCCCCGTGCAGCTCGGGCGGCACGGCGAAGGTGACCTCGACGCTGTCCTGGGTGAGCGGTCGCACCTCCGCGACGGTGAGGGTGTGGAACCGGCCGCGGCGTTTGCCGGCCGGGGCGCCCGGCGCATCCTCGCGGGGTGCGTCCCCACGAGCCGGGGCGAGGACGGCCTGGCCCGAATCGGGACTGCCGAGATTTCGTGCGGCCATGGTCACAACACCTTGAAGTAGTCGAACGGTTCGAGGCAGTCCCGGCACTCATAGAGCGCCTTGCACGACGTCGAGCCGAAGCGGGCGAGTTCCCGCGTGTTCAGAGAGGAGCAGCGCGGGCACTTGACCGCCAGTTGCAGGCGCACGGCGCCGGCCGGGCGAACACCGGAGCGGCCGGTGGGGGCGGCGATGCCGTAGGTGACCAGCTTCGCCTTTCCCTCCTCGCTCATCCAGTCGGTGGTCCAGGCGGGGGCGAGCACGAGCTCGACGGTGACGTCGTCGTAGCCGGCGCCGCGCAGCACGGTGAGCACGTCGTCGCGCATGGCTTCCATTGCGGGGCATCCGCTGTACGTCGGGGTCAGCGTCACGGTCGTTCGCGTGCCGTCGACCGTGACCGAGCGCAGCACACCGAGGTCTTCGATCGTGAGCACCGGGATCTCCGGGTCGCACACCCGCGCGGCCAGGTCCCAGGCCCGCTGCGAGGCCAGGTCGGCCGGGCGCGGCCGGGCGACGGATGCGCCGGGCGCCACCTTCGCCCCGGTCACCAGGACGCCCCGGGGTGGGACCTCGCCAGCACCTGCATCTCGGCGAGCAGCGGGCCGAGGTTCTCGGAGTGGTCCCCTCGGCGGCCGCCGCCGGAGGAGATGAAGCCGCGCGGTTCGTCCAGCCCGGCCTCACGCAGCACGGGGGCCATCGCGTCCCAGGCCGGGCCGCGCAGGGTTGACGGCCGCACGGCCACGCCCTCCAGCCGGTCGATCAGCGGCTCGTCGACGAAGAGCTCGTCGAGGAACGGCCACAGGTCGCCCAGACCGCAGATCATTCGGGCCCGGGATTCCTCGGTACCGAGGGCCAGGCGCAGCACCCATTGGGCGGCGTGGTCGCGGTGGTAGTCGACCTCCTTGACCGCCTTGGCGGCGATCGCAGCGAGGGTCGCGTCGGCCGAGCCGGCCAGCCGGCTGTAGAGCTCGAACAGGTAGTTCGCGGCAATGAACTGCCGGGCGATGGTGTGCGCGAAGTCCCCGTTCGGCTGCTCGAAGAGGTGCGCCGACCGGAATTCCGGTTCGGTGCGCCAGTAGGCGAGGTCGTCTTCGGTGCGGTCCGATTCCGCGCCGGAGTAGTGCAGCAGCGAGCGGGCGTGGCCGATCAGGTCGAGAGCGATGTTGCCCAGGGCGATGTCCTCCTCCAGTTCGGGGGCGCGGGAGATCCACCAGCCCAGCTGCTGGGCGAGCACGAGGGAATCGTCGCCCAGCCAGAGCGCGTATTCGGCGACGTCGTGCGAGGCGACCGACGGGCCCTCGACCAGCTCGGCGGAGAGTTCGACGCCGTCGACCTCGACGTGGCCGTGGCCTTCGTTCTCGCCGTGGTCGTGGCCCCGGTCCGGGGCGTGGGTGGCGGCATCCGTGACGACGCCCCCGGCGGCATCCGTGACGACGTCCGTGACGACGTCCGTGACGGCATCCGTGCGGCTGGGGGTGCTCACAGGTGTTTCACCCCTTCGCTCTTCACGTAGTAGCTCGCGTGGCGGTAGTTCTTGCCGGCGGGCGATTCGAAGAAGGCGCCCTTCGCATCCGGGTCGCTGGTGGTGATCGCCTCGGCGGGGACGACCCAGATCGAGACGCCCTCGTTGCGGCGGGTGTAGAGGTCGCGGGCGTTGCGCACGGCGAGGGTGGCGTCGGGGGCGTGCAGCGAACCGACGTGGGTGTGGCTGATCCCTCGGCTGGAGCGCACGAAGACCTCCCAGAGAGGCCAGACCTCTTTCTCGGATGCACCGGGCGCGCTCATCAGGCGACCGCCGTCTGGGTCAGCGCGGTCCCGGTCGAAGCGTCTGCCTGCTTTCGGGCGTACGCGGCGGCCGCCTCACGCACCCAGCGGCCGTTCTCATGGGCGTCTCGGCGGCGCTGGAGGCGCCTGGCGTTCGCCGGGCCCCTGCCCTGGAGGACCTCGTGGAATTCGGTCCAGTCGATCTCGCCCATGTCGTACACACCCTTCTCTTCGTTCCAGCGCAGATCCGGATCCGGCAGGGTCACGCCGAGAACCTCGGCCTGCGGCACCAGCATCCCGACGAAACGCTGGCGCAGTTCGTCGTTGGAGAACCGTTTGATGTTCCACTTCATCGACTGCGCCGAGTTGGGCGAGTCGTCGTCGGGCGGGCCGAACATCTGCAGGGCCGGCCAATACCAGCGGTTCACCGAGTCCTGCGCCATCGCCCGCTGCTCATCCGTGCCGTTCATCAGCTCGAGCAGGATCTCGAAGCCCTGGCGCTGGTGGAACGACTCCTCCTTGCAGATGCGCACCATCGCGCGGCCATAGGGTCCGTAGGAGGCCCGGCAGAGCGGCACCTGGTTGCAGATGGCGGCGCCGTCGACGAGCCAGCCGATCGAGCCCATGTCGGCCCAGGTCGGGCTCGGGTAGTTGAAGATCGAGGAGTAGCGGGCCTTGCCGGCGATGAGGGCATCCGTCATCTCGTCGCGGGTGATGCCGAGGGTCTGCGCCGCGGAGTAGAGGTAGAGGCCGTGTCCTGCCTCGTCCTGCACCTTCGCCATCAGGATGGCCTTGCGCTTGAGGCTCGGCGCCCGGGTGATCCAGTTGCCCTCCGGCTGCATCCCGATGATCTCGGAGTGCGCGTGCTGGGAGATCTGGCGCACGAGCGTCTTGCGATACGCCTCCGGCATCCAGTCCCGCGGTTCGATCCGGGAATCGGCGGCGATCAGGTCGTTGAACTGCTGCTCTTCCGGCGACACGGCCGACGCGCTCGTCGGGGCAATGTCGTAGGGAACTGGCGGGATTGTCATCATTGACTCCTGGTTTCGCGAACTTTTACCAACCGATCGTTCAGTTAGTATATGGTTTCCCTACTAGCCCGGCAACCGTTCGCCGGGCCACGCGGAACTCAATGAGGAGAACCACATGACGGATGCTGCAGCCCCCTCGTCGACGATGAGCAAGACCCGCCTGCACGCTCCGGCCCGGGACGAGCTCGACCCGGAGGAGCGCATGTCGCGGGACGAGCTGCAGGCCCTGCAGTTGCGGCGCCTGCAGAAGACGGTGCGCCTGGCCTACGCGAACGTGCCGCTGTACACCCGCAAGTTCGATGCGGCGGGCGTGCATCCCGACGACATCCGCACCCTCGACGACGTGAACCTGCTGCCGTTCACCACCAAGGACGATCTGCGGGTCTCCTACCCGTTCGGCATGTTCGCCGTGCCGATGGACCAGGTCGCGCGCATCCACACCTCCTCCGGTACCACCGGTCTGCCCACGGTCGTCGGCTACACGAAGAACGACCTCGCGATGTGGGCGGGGCTCGTCGCCCGCAGCCTCCGCGCCTCCGGCGTGCGGCCGGGCATGCGGGTGCACAACGCCTACGGCTACGGCCTCTTCACCGGCGGGCTCGGCGCGCACGCCGGCATCGAGGCGCTCGGGGCCACGGTCATCCCGATGTCGGGCGGCCAGACCAACAAGCAGGTCAAGATGATCCAGGACTTCGAGCCCGACGTCATCATGTCCACCCCCAGCTACCTGCTCACGATCACGGATGCCATGGTCGCGGCCGGCATGGACCCCCGCAGGTCGAGCCTCAAGGCCGGGATCCTCGGTGCGGAGCCCTGGACAAACCAGATGCGGCTCGAGCTCGAGGACCGCCTCGACTTCGACGCCCTGGACATCTACGGGCTCAGCGAGGTCATGGGCCCCGGCGTGGGCAACGAGTGCATCGAGACGAAGGACGGCCCGCACCTCTGGGAAGACAACTTCCTGCCCGAGGTCATCGACGGCGACACCGGGCTCGTGCTCCCCGACGGAACCCCGGGTGAGCTCGTCTTCACCTCCCTGACCAAGGAGGCGTTCCCGGTCATCCGGTACCGCACCCGAGACCTCACCCGGCTGCTGCCCGGCTCGGCCCGTCCCGGAATGCGCCGGATGGAGAAGATCACCGGCCGCAACGACGACATGATCATCCTCCGCGGGGTCAACCTGTTCCCGACCCAGATCGAGGAGATCGTGCTCGGAATCCCGAATCTGTCGCCGCACTTCGTGATCGAGTTGACCCGGCCGAACCGGATGGACGAGCTGACGGTGAAGATCGAACGGCACGAGCACGCGAGCGACCGGGCCTCCGACATCGCCAGCGCACTGCTGATCCACCGGGTCAAGGACCTGATCGGGTCGAGCGTGAGCGTGCTGATCGTCGAACCGGGCACGCTCGAGCGCAGCACGGGCAAGCACAAGCGTGTCTACGACCTCCGGTGACGGGCGCCCACCCGTCGAATTCGACGGAGATTTTGGCCGAATCGTCCCAAAACAGGACTTCCGGGCGCCAAAACACGAAAATCTCCGTCGAATTCGACGGTAACGCCCATGAGAGACTGCTCCGTGATGTCTGAACAAGCTCTGACCCGGCGGGGCCGCCCCGGCTACGATCAGCGCGCCATCCTCGAGGTGGCGGTGGCCGCGTTCATCGAGTTCGGCTACGACGCCACCTCGATGGGCGTGCTCGCGACGCGCCTCGCCCTGTCGAAATCGGCGATCTACCATCATTTCTCGTCGAAGGAGGAGCTGCTTGAACTCGCCCTTGCCGAGGCCCTGGACGGCCTGGAGGGCGTGCTGACCGACGAGAATGCCCGGGCCGGGCCGGCGATCGACCGGCTCGCCCGAGTGCTGCGCGGGGCCGTGCAGGTGCTCACCGACCGGCTGCCGTATGTGACCCTGCTCCTGCGGGTGCGCGGAAACACGGATGTCGAACGCTCGGCCCTGTCCAGGCGGCGCACCTTCGACCGGGCCGTCACGGCCCTCGTCACCCAGGCGCGCGACGAGGGTTCGCTCCGCGGCGACATCGACCCCCGCGTCGTCACCCGGCTGCTGTTCGGCATGGTCAACTCGATCGCCGAATGGTATCGCCCTGAGGGCCCGGAGGACGCGGCCCAGCTCGCCGACGATGTGCTCGCCGTCGCGCTCGACGGCCTGCGCGTGTCGGCGCAGAAGTAGTTTCTCGGTGGTAGGGCTTCCGGTGGTCGAGCCTATCGAGACCCCTGTCCCGGTCTCGACAGGCTCGACCACCGTGCGGGCTCGACCACCGTGCGCGCTCGACCACCGTGCAGGCTCGACCACCGGTCTCGACAGGCCCGACCGCCGTGCGGGCTCGACCACCGTCCAGGCCCGACCACCGCAACGGAATGAGAATCGTGAACGACAGCTGGAAAATCACCCTCGGCGAACTCGACCTGAAGATGGGCGTGACGATTCTCGAGCAGTCCGCCGAACGCGTCGTGGCGACGATGCCGGTGGAGGGCAACCGGCAGTCGTTCGGGCTGCTGCACGGCGGGGCATCCGTCGCCTTCGCCGAGGCACTCGGCTCGTGGGCCGCGGTCATCCACGCCGGCCCCGGCCGTTCCGCCGTGGGCCTCGACATCAACGCCACTCACCACCTCGCGGCGCGGGAGGGCATCGTGACCGGGGTGGCCACGGCCATCCGGCTGGGCCGCACCATCGCATCCCATGAGATCGTGATCAGCGATGACCAGGGCCGCAGACTCTGCACCGCACGGATCACCAACCTCATCGTCGACGCGCCCGGCCGGCCATAATCGGCCAACCCGGCGCGAGACCGGTGGACTAGTCTCCCGTACATGAACGCTTCGCACCCCGACCGGGAACCCCGGCCCACACCCGGGAGCGACGCCCGGTGGACATTCCTGACCAACCACGCGCACGTTCTCGTCACGATCGCGCGGGATCCGCAATGCCGGATGCGCGAGGTGGCTTCCCGGGTGGGCGTCACCGAGCGCGGCGCCCAGAAGATCGTCGCCGACCTCGTGGCGGACGGCTACATCACGAGAACCAGGGTCGGGCGCCGGAACAGCTATCAGATCGCCACCGGGAGGCCGTTCCGGCATCCGGTGACCGACGGCCACGAACTTGACGAATTGCTCACCGTGCTGGTGCCGATCCCACCCCGAACACTGGACACATGAACTGGAGTTCACTAATCTGGAGAGTGTTCTGATCGTTCTGCCACACTCGTCATCCAGTTCGGAGAGTCAGTCAGCCGTGAGCACCGAAGGCATCATCCCAGCAGGCATCCCGGAAGCCCCACCGTCCCCAGCGCCGGCGGGCAGCATCGTGGTCGGGCACGACGGTTCGACCGATGCGGATTACGCGCTCACCACCGCGCTCGGGCTCGCCGATCAGCTGCACGCCCCGGTCGTGATCGTGCGCGCGTGGTCGATCGACACCGCCCCCAGGCCCGCGAACTGGGAGTTCGGCTACGTCTCGTCGTTCGCCGAATACTCGGAGGCGGTTCGGGCCGCGCTGATCGAGGACACCGCAGCGTCGATGCACGCATTCCCCGACGTGAGCGTCGACTACCGGGCTGTGCACTCCGGGGCGGCGCGGAGTCTGATCGAGGCCTCGCGGGAGGCGCGCATGCTCGTGGTGGGCTCCCGTGGCCGCGGCAACCTGGCCGGCCTCCTGCTCGGCTCGGTCAGCGACCAGTGCGCCCGGCTCGCGGTCTGCCCGGTGCTGGTGACGCGCAAGCGCCCGGGACGCTGACCCGGCCGGATGCCCGCCCACCCACAGGCGGCGGCAGCCACCGAGCACGCCGCCTGGCACACGCTGTCGGCCGCTGAAACCACCGCGGCGCTCGGAGTCGACTCCCGCACCGGGCTCGCGGCATCCGTCGTCGACGACCGCAGACGGCTCCACGGACCGAATCAGTTGGTCGAGCCGAACCGCGTGCCGACCTGGCGCAAGATCGCGCACCTTCTCGCCGAGAAAATGACGATCGTGCTGCTGGTGGCCGCGGTCGTGAGCGCCCTCGTCTCCCGGGATCTGGAGACGCCGATCGTGATCCTGGCCGTGATCATCCTGAACACGGCCTTGAACTATGTGCAGGAGCGGCGCGCCGAAAGCAGCCTCCAGGCCCTGCAGAAGCTGTCGGAAGGCAAGGCCGTCGTTCGCCGGGGCGGGACCGATCTCGAGGTGCTGCGCTCCGACCTGGTGCCGGGCGACATCGTGCTCCTCGACGCCGGGGACTCCGTTCCAGCCGACGGTCGCCTCATCGACAATGCAGGCCTGCAGGTGGCGGAGGCGACACTGACCGGGGAATCCGAGCCGGTCGGCAAGACGATCCCCGCGTTGGATGATTCCGGGTTGCCCCTCGCCGACCGCTCCAACATGCTCTTCATGAACACGCTGGTCACCCGCGGCCGGGCCACCATGGTGGTCACCGACACGGGCATGGGCACGGCGGTCGGCGGCATCGCGGCATTGTTGAGCGAGGTGAAGAACGACAAGACGCCGTTGCAGCGGAGGATCGACCAGCTGGCCCAGCTGCTCACGGTCGCGGCGCTGGTGGTGGTCGCGATCGTCTTCGTGCTGGGCCTCGCGCGCGGGGAGTCCTGGACCGAGCTTCTGATCACGGCCGTGTCGCTGGCCGTGGCGACCATCCCGGAGGGCCTCACCGCGGTCGTCGCGTTCACCCTGGCGATGGGTGCCTCGCGGCTGGCCGCCCAGGGTGCCATCATCAAGCAACTCTCGGCGGTGGAGACGCTCGGCAGCGTCAGCCACATCGCCACCGACAAGACCGGCACGCTGACCATGAACGAGATGACGGCACGTCGGTTGCACACCCATGGCCGCGATTTCCGCATCACCGGCGAGGGCTACTCCGCGGACGGCAGGATCCTCACCGGCGACGACCGGCCGGTGCCCGACCTCACCGAGGCGTTCCTGACCATGGCGCTGTGCAACGACGCCGTGCTGAACGACGGGGTGCTGGTCGGTGACCCCACCGAAGGGGCGCTGGCGGTGCTGGCCGAGAAGGGCGGCGTCGACGTCGTCGGCGCGCGGCGAGCCCACCCGCGGGAAGCCGAGGTGCCCTTCGATTCCGACTACAAATTCATGGCCACGTTCCACCGAATGGCGCCGACGGCGACCGGGCCCCGGCGCACGCCCGAGCTCCGCTGCTTCGCCAAGGGCGCACCGGGCGCTCTGCTGCCCCTGACCGACTCGGTGCTGACCGACGACGGCATCCGCCCTCTCGACGACTCGCTGCGGCAACGGATCCACGATGCCGTCCAGGAGCTGGCCGGCGAGGGCCTCCGCACGATCATGATCGCCGGACGCATCCTCGACCCGGGCACCGTTCCCGACGAGGCCTCAGGTCGGTCTCTGGTCACCGGCCTGACCCTCTACGCCATCGTCGGCATCGTCGACCCGCCCAGGGTCGAGGCGGCCGAGGCGATCGCGGTGGCGCTCGGCGCCGGCATCCGCGTGCACATGATCACGGGCGACCACCTCGTGACGGCCTCGGCCATCGCCCGCAACCTGGGCCTTCCGGGCGAGGCCGCGGCCGGTCCCACGCTCGACGACCTAGACGACCGCGAGCTCGCCGCCCGCGCCGCCGACTACGGGGTGCTCGCCCGGGTCACCCCGGCCCACAAGATCCGGGTGGTCAAGGCGTTGCAGGCCGGCGGCAATGTCGTGGCCATGACCGGCGACGGCGTCAACGACGCGCCGGCTCTGAAGCAGGCCGACATCGGCATCGCGATGGGCATCACCGGCACGGATGTCTCAAAGGGCGCCGCCAACATGATCCTCACCGACGACAACTTCTCCACGATCGTCACCGCGGTTCGGGAGGGACGCGGCATCTACGCCAACATCCTGAAGTTCGTCAGGTTCCAGCTGACCACTGCGTGGGGGTTCGTGCTCATCTTCCTGATCGCGGGGGTCACGGGATGGGCCGCCGGGGCACCGTTCACGGCGCTGCAGATACTCTGGGTCAACATCATCATGGACGGCCCGCCCGCGCTGGCGCTCGGGGTGGACCCGGCCGAGCCCGGAACGATGAGCAGGCCTCCGCGCCCGTCGGACGAACGGCTGCTCACCCGGGAACGACTGCTCCGGGTTCTCGGGCTCGGCCTCGTCATGGCCGTGGGAACCCTGACCGTGCTGACCCAGGCCCCGGCGCTCTTCCCGGACAGCGCGGGAACCCAGGCGTTCGCCACCACCCTCGCGTTCACCACCTTCGTCTTCTACCAGGTGTTCAATCTGCTCAATGTGCGCTCGGACACGCACTCCGTCTTCTCCCTCCAGACCTTCACGAACCGCAGCATCTGGGTGGCCCTCGTCGCCGTGATCATCCTGCAGATCCTCGTGGTGCAGATCGACGTGCTGCAGGGACTCTTCGACACCACCTCGCTCTCGGCGACCCAGTGGGGCCTCGCCGTGCTGGTCGGGTCATCGGTACTCTGGATCGAGGAGATCCGGAAGGCCGTCGTGCGCACGGCCGGGCGCCGCGCAGCGCGCCGCTGAGGCCTCCAGCGGGGAACGCGGGAGGGGCACCCACCGGCAACGGTGGATGCCCCTCCCGGGTCGTGCTGGTGTTGGTGCGGGCTAGCTGTCCGCGAGATCGCGAACGGCCGCGTCGCCGGGGGCGGCGCTGGTGAAGCTGGCCTCGATCTCGGCGCGGCCCAGCAGCTCGTCCATCCGGCGTCGACGCTGCTTCGGGATGAGCGTGACGACGGTGCCGGACTTGCCGGCGCGGCCGGTGCGGCCCGAGCGGTGCAGGTAGGTCTTGTACTCGTCGGGAGCGTCGGCCTGGATGACCAGGTCGATGTCGTCAACGTGGATGCCGCGAGCCGCGACATCCGTTGCCACCAGCACGTTGACCCGACCGCTGGTCAGCATCTGCAGGTTGCGGGTGCGGCGGGCCTGGTTCAGGTCGCCGTGCAGGCTGGTGGCCTTCACGCCGGCGTCTTCGAGCTGCTCGGCGAGCTGCTCGGCGTAGGCACGGGTGCGCGAGAAGATCAGCGTCTTGCCCTGGCGGTCGACGAGCTGGCCGATGATGGCGCTCTTGTCACGGTGCTCGATCATGAGCACGCGGTGGTCGATCGTGGAGGAGGCCTGGTCTTCACCGGCAACCTCGTGCACGGCCGGGTTGGTCAGGAACTCCTTGACCAGCTGGGCGACGCCCTTGTCGAGGGTGGCCGAGAAGAGCAGCTTCTGGCCGCCCTTCTTGGTCAGACGCAGGATGCGCTGAACCGGCTCGAGGAAGCCCAGGTCGCACATGTAGTCGGCCTCGTCGAGGACGGTGACGACGACCTCGCTGAGGTCGAGGCGACCCTGCTCGATGAGGTCCTCGATGCGGCCGGCGGTGCCGATGATGATGTCCACGCCGCGCTGGAGGGCGCTGACCTGGCGGTACTGCGGCACGCCGCCGTAGATCTGGGTGGTGAAGAGGCCGACGCTGCGGGCGATGGGCTGGATGGTGCGGTCGATCTGCAGGGCCAGCTCACGCGTCGGGGCCAGGATGAGCGCGCGAGGCTTGCGGGCCATCTTGCGGTCCTTGGCGCCGTTGTTCTCCAGCAGCTTCTCCACGAGGGGAGCACCGAAGGCGATGGTCTTGCCTGAACCGGTCTTGCCACGGCCGAGCACGTCGCGGCCGGCGAGGACATCCGGGATGGTCGCGGCCTGGATCGGGAACGGAGTGGCGGCGCCGAGGGTGGCGAGCTCGCGGACGATGTTCTCGCCGAGACCCAGGTCCCCGAAGGTCACGCCGACGACTTCAGCAGCCGTCGTCGCGATGGCTTCGAGGCGCTCGAGAACCACGTCGTCACCAGCGGCGAAGTGCGCCTTGGTGTCGCGGCTCGGGTAGAAGTTGCTGGAGTGGCCGCCGTCGTCGTGCGAACGGTTCGGGCGGTCGGAGTGCGAACGCTCCGGACGGTCACCGTAGGACGGACGGTCGGAGTTCGAACGCGCCGGACGGTCACCATAGGAGGGACGCTCGTTGTTGTATGCGGGACGATCCGTGCGCGGGGCGCGGTCGCCGTAAGACGGACGCTCGGTACGAGCGGAACGGTCGCCATAGGACGGACGGTCGTTGTTGTATGCGGGACGATCCGTGCGCGGGGCGCGGTCGCCGTACGCCGGACGATCCGTGCGCGGAGCGCGGTCACCGTACGCCGGACGCTCGGTACGAGCGGAACGGTCGCCATAGGACGGACGGTCGTTGTTGTAAGCCGGACGCTCCGTGCGGGCACGGTCGTTGTACGACGGACGCTCGGTGTTGCTGTGGGTCGGGCGATCCGTGCGCGGGGCACCGTTGTACGACGGGCGGTCGCTGTTGTAGGCCGGGCGGTCCGTGCGGGGGCGGTCGTTGTTGTAGGCCGGACGATCCGTGCGGGGACGGTCGTTGTTGTAGGCCGGACGGTCGGTGCGAGCCGGACGGTCGCCGTAGGCGGGACGCTCCGAGCGCTGGCCGTAGGCCGGGCGGTCGTTGCCGTAGGCGGGACGGTCGTTGGTCGGGCGGCCGGCGGCACGGTCCGCGCGCTCTCCGGCGTTCCAGCGGGCCTTCTTCGGCGCCGCGGCGTCGTCATGGTGGCCGCGGTGTCCGGGGCTCTTGCTGCCAGGGGCGCTGCCGCCGCGTGCGGGGCCGCCCTTGGACGGTCCACCCTTGGCGGAGTACTTGGGATCGAAATTCTTGTTCGAACGGCCGACGGCCGGATTCTTGCTATTGGGCATGGAATAGTTCCTGGGTTGTGTTGAGTACATGGCAGAACGACGACGCACATGCGCGACGCAACCTGAGAACCCGGGCAGTCTATGGCCGGGGCCGTTCACATACAGTGATTTTTCACCAGCGGATTACTGGGAAACCGGCCCATCCTGACTTACAAACCCATCCGCGCACACGTAAAAACTGCGCGGTGTCAAGAGCCGACTACCCCACGTTACCCGATCGATGCCGTAAAGTCACGGCAGGAACCGTCCCCGAACGTCAAGCCGTCTCAGCTCAGTCGGCGATCGGCTTGGGCAAAGGCGTACGCCACATCAGCCAGCCCCACCAGATCTGGGCTGTTCCGAAGACAACCGCGGACAGCACACCCGCAATCGGCACGAAGGGGCCGACAAGAGCAAGGAAGGCCGGGCCGCTGATTGCGAGAAGTATGCCGGGAGCACGGCGGAAGACGCGAGCCCGTGCGGCCGCGAGGCCCAGTATCGCCAACCCCAGGGGCCAGCCGAGCGCGAGGACGCCAGCAGCGATGAACAGTGGCGACGTCACCAGCGGACCGTCCAGCGCCAGGAGCTCCGGAGCTCGACCCGCCAGCACAGGGAACACGATGGCCTCCACCGCAGCCAGACTGGCCGCCCCGAACACCCCGACGAGAACGACGATCAGTCCGACCCGGCCCAGTCGGCCCAGTCGCCCCTGATGGACGGCGACCAGTCCGGCAGCGCCGATGAGAGCCAGGATGAACACGAGGATACCGATCGCATGCAACGGGGACCATGCCTCGGATTCCCGAACCACTTCGTCGACTGGACGGTCGAAGATACTGGGATGCCACGGCGTTATCGCTGCGACGAGGAATCCGCTCACCGCCAGCGAAACCGCTGACGCCCGCACCGAAACCGGCAGCCCGTTCATGTCGTCATAGTACAACCGGTGGTGGGAACTGTGCGCTGCGCAGCCACATTGCCCGCCTGACAACTGACTTCCACATCAGCCAGCCCCACCAGATCTGGGCCGCGCCGAACACCGCGCCGGATATCATTCCGGCGAAGGGTACGAAGGGTCCGCCCAGGGCCAGGAATGCCGGGGCCCGCTCGGCCAGCGCCGGAAAAGCCAGAGCCTCGACTGCGCCAAGCCCCACGCCCCCTATCACGCCGGCGAACGAGAGCACCAGGCCCACACCCCGTCGAGCTTGCGCAGCTTGTCCCCATGCACAGCGACGAGGCCGGAGGCGCCGATGAACGCCAGAGGCAGGGCAGGGCAGAGGCCCACGTTCTCCGTCTAGTCTGTTTCCATGCTGACGACCATTACGATCGAGTCGCCGAGGCAGCCCGGGATCGGCGCCCTGCTCCGCCAGAGCGCCGAGTACGCGCAGTCCCTCTACCCGCCCGAGAGCAACTTCCTGCTCGACGTCGACGACCTCGAACTGCCGGGCGTCACCTTCTACACGGCGCGGGACGAATCCGGCCTGGCCCTGGGCATCGCCGCGCTCGTGGACCAGGGTGACGGCACCGCCGAGCTGAAACGGATGTTCGTCGACCCGGGCGCACGCGGCCGCGGCGTCGCCGGCCGCCTGCTCGCGCGGGCCGAAGCGGATGCCCTGGCCGCCGGCATCCGTCGCATCGTGCTGGAGACCGGCCCGCTGAGCGACGCCGCCCTGTCGTTCTACGCACAGTGCGGCTACCGGGAGATCGCCCAGTTCGGACAGTACGTGGGCGAGGAGTTCAGCGTCTGTTTCGCGAAAGGCCTCACCCTCCCCGACCGCCCCGAAGCCGACGTGAGCCGCTCGACGGGCACCCGGTGACCAGATCGGTCGCACGCCCGGCGCGCACCGCCATTTCCTGGCTGGGAACGAGTGCCACCAGTCCCAAGCTCATCCAGGCGCTGAAGGCGGCCGTGGCCGTGGCGATCGCCTGGTCGGTGGCGCCGCTCCTGCCGGGCGTCGCCGACGACTACCCCTACTATGCGCCGCTGGGCGCGCTCGTGAGCATGTACCCCACGCTGATGAGCTCGGTGAAGAACGCCCTGCAGACCCTGGGCGGGCTGGCGGTCGGCATCCTCCTCGCGGCCGCGGTGCTCATCTTCAGCGAGCCCAACGTGTTCACGATCTCGCTCGCGGTCGGCGTCGGCGCCGTGATCGCGGCCACCGGCTGGTTCGGCGCGAACCGGGAGTACATCCCGGTGACGGCCCTGTTCGTGCTGATCATCGGTGGCCCGAACGCGGACGGTTACTCGATCGGGTACCTCGAGCAGATGAGCCTCGGAATCGTGATCGGCCTCGCCGTCAACCTCCTGGTGCTGCCACCGCTGGCCTTCGACGCGGTCGGCCTGCAACTGACGCGGTTCCGCACGACCCTGGCCGACCATCTCACCGAGATCTCCCAGGCGCTGACCGAGGACTGGCCGCCCGAGCGCGACGGCTGGGCCACCCGGAACCTGGCGCTCGTGGAGCTCGGCCGTGAGGTCAGGGTCGCGGTGCTGCACGCCGACGACAGCCGCAAGGGCAATCCCCGGGCCCGCTTCCACCGACGCGACCTTTCCGCGGACTACGACGACCTGTCCGCCTTCGAGACCGTCACCTTCCACGTGCGCGACCTGACTGATGTCCTGGCCGGCGCCGTCTGGGGCACACCCGTTCCCCTCGAACTCCGCCCGGAGCTCCGGCCCGCCGTCAGCGCCACCCTGGCCTCGGTGGCCGCTGCCCTGATGAACTGGGCCCCTGACGCGCCCGAACAGGCGGCGATCACCGAGGCGGATGCCGCCCTTCAGACCCTGATGACCGAACTCGACGAACGCCGGGGCACCGCCCCGATCACCTCGATGGCGGTTGCCTCATCCGTCGCCATGGACGTCAAGCGCATCCTGGCCGCCCTCCGCCCGCGCCTCGAGGGCCCGGAGGAGCCGACCGACGCCGCATCGGAACCGCCGACGGGGCGGCCGTCCTCTTCCTGAACCTCGGCCGCAGGGTGGCACCGCCGGCCACCCCCGAAAGGGATTCGCCGCCGGGCGGAAGACGATCTATTCTCAAGGCATACCCCCGCACTTCGGAGCACTCGTGAATTCCCGCCTTCCGCACACCCGATTCGGCACCCGGCGTGCCCGCCTGCTCACGGTCCTGACCGTCTTCGCCGTCGCCCTCGTCGGCACGGCCGGCCTGGCCGGCCTGCAGTCGGGCACGACGGTCCCCGACTCGACGATCGCCGCGTCGAAGGGCACCGCGGTGGGGGCCGCGAGCAAGCCGATGGTCGGCATCCGCACGTTCGCCCGGCCGGCGGGGTTGACGGTCACGACGGACGTCGTCTACACGACTCAGGCCGACGGCACTCCGCTCGCCCTCGACGTGTGCTCGCCGGCCGGATCGACCCCCGGCACAGCGGCCGGATCGACCCCCGGCACAGCGGCCGCCTCGGCGTTGCCGGCGGTCGTATCCATTCACGGCGGCAGTTGGACGCGCGGAGACAAGGCCAACGACGACTGGCGCGACGTGTGCGAATGGCTCGCGTCCGAGGGGTTCGTCGCGTATTCGGTCGACTACCGCCTCGCTCCGGCCTCGGTGTTCCCCGGCGCGATCGACGACCTCGCCACTGCGGTGGAATGGATCCGGCGGCCCGAGAACGTGGCACGGTTCGGCATCGACCCGGCCCGGATCGGCGCCTTCGGCGGTTCGGCCGGCGCGAACCTGGCCCTGCTGCTGGGCACCCGCGGCACGGGCTCTCTCACCGAGGGGTCGCGCGTCGCCGCGGTAGCCGAACTCTCCGGGCCGACCGACCTGACCGGCCAGGCCCTCGCCACCGACGGGGCATCGGAGCGGCTGCAGGATCTCGTGCTCCGGTACCTCGGCTGCACGTCGCTCGCCGACTGCCCTCAGGCCGTCGCCGCGTCGCCGACCCGACGACTCGACCGCACCGATCCGCCCGTCTTCATCGGCCAGTCCGACCACGAGTTCATCCCCCTCGCCCAGGCCACCCGGTTCGCCACGAACCTCGACCGCCTCGGCATCAAGCACGAACTGGTCACCGTGCCGGGAGCGGTCCACTCGATCGGTATCCTCGACGTGGAGATGCGCGCGCGGGTCGCCGCATTCCTGCACGCGACGCTCGGACACTGAGCTGCGCCCCGCCGCCGCGCCCCGCCGCGGCGCCCCGCCCGCCGGATTCGCGGGTCGCGTCGCCCTCGTGGCGGCCCTTGCGGAAGCGGGCGCACGGTCTAGCGTGCGCCCGCTTCTCAAAGGTGCGCCGAGAGTGGTGAGCACGCGCGGAGGGGGCGAGCCGCGTGCCGTCAAGCGCCCGCCGGACGCCCGCGGATGCGACGGGAGAGTTCCGCGGCGGTGCCGGCCAGTTCGGCGGCGAGGGCGGGCCACTCGGCCGGGGCGATCCGCTCACGCGGGAACGTGACCGCGATGCCCGCGGCCGGCCAGCCGGCGTGGTCCCGCACCGCGACGGCGACGGATGCCATCCCCGCGGTGATCTCGCCGTCCTCCTGGGCGAACCCGTCGGCCCGCACTCTCTCGAGCAGCCGCCGCAGCTCACCGGACGTGCGAGGACCCTGCCCGTCGCGGGCGGCGAACGCCGCCGCGTTGGGGTACAACGCGCGCAACTGGGCAGTCGGCAGCGCCGCGAGAAGTGCCCGCCCGCTCGCGGTGAGGTGACTGGGCAGGCGCACGCCGACATCCGTCACCAGCGACGGCCGGCGTGGCGCGCGTTCCTCGATCAGGTAGACCACGTCGCGGCCGTGCAACACGACGAGGTGGGCGCTCTCGCCGATCCGGTCGACGAGCGCGGCGATCAAGGGGCGGCCGAGGTGGGAAAGCGGCTGCTGCCGGGAGAATCCGGAACTCAACTCGAAGGCGGCCACGCCCAGACCGTAGCGACGTTCCTCCGGCAGGTGGAGGACGAAGCCCTGGTCCGCCAGCACGGCCAGGAGATCGTAGACCGTCGACCGCGGCAGCCCGAGCGCCGTGGCGATCGCCGAGGCGGGCACCGGCCCGCGCTGCACCGCCAGGTGGGAGAGGATGCGCAGCGTGCCCTCCGCCGCCGGAACCTTCGACCTGGCCATGCGACCTCCTCCCTCCCAGTGTCCGGGATACCGGACAGCAGCCAGTCTAAACAAGTGGTGGGAGCGCCCGCACTGGTGTCCAATCGGAGTATGACCCTCAGCCACGCAGCCGTCACCGTGGGCGCCGGCCCGGTGTCCTTCGCCGACGTGCTCGCCGTGGCCCGCCTGGACGCCCCGATCGTGCTCGACCCGGTCGCACTGGACGGCGTCGCCGCGACCCGGCGGATCATCGACGGCCTGGCCAGCGACGTCAACCCGCACTACGGCATTTCCACCGGCTTCGGCGCCCTGGCGACCACCTTCATCACGAGCGACCGTCGCGCGCAGCTGCAGGCCAGCCTCGTGCGCTCGCACGCCGCCGGCAGCGGGCCGGAGGTGGAGCGCGAGGTGGTGCGCGCGCTCATGCTGCTGCGCCTGTCCACCCTGATGACCGGCCGCACGGGCGTGCGCCCGGTCACCGCGGAGACCTACGCCGCCGTGCTCAACGCCGGGATCACCCCGGTCGTGCACGAATACGGCTCGCTCGGCTGCTCGGGCGACCTGGCCCCGCTCGCCCACTGCGCCCTCGCGGTGATGGGCGAGGGCCGGGTGCGGGACGCGTCCGGCAGGCCGATGAGCGGCGAGGATGCCCTCGCCGCGGCCGGCATCACGCCCGTCGTCCTCGCCGAGAAGGAGGGCCTTGCCCTGATCAACGGCACCGACGGCATGCTCGGCATGCTCGTACTCGCCCTCGCCGACCTGACCCGCCTGCTCACCACCGCCGACATCGCCGCCGCGATGAGCGTCGAGGCCCTCCTCGGCACGGATGCGACGTTCGCCGCCGATCTGCAGGCCCTCCGCCCCCAGCTCGGCCAGGCCGCGAGCGCGGGCAACCTCCGCGCGCTGCTGGAAGGCTCCCCGATGCTCGCCAGCCACGCCGGCCCGGACGACCCCACCGTGCAGGACGCCTACTCGCTGCGCTGCTCCCCGCAGGTGCACGGCGCCGCCCGCGACACCGCAGACCACGCGGCGCTGATCGCCGGCCGGGAACTGGCCAGCGCGGTCGACAACCCCGTCGTCACCCTCGACGGCCGGGTGGCGTCCAACGGCAACTTCCATGGCGCCCCGGTCGGCTACGTGCTCGACTTCCTCGCGATCGCCGCGGCCGACGTCGCGAGCATGAGCGAACGGCGCACCGACCGCCACCTCGACCCGAACCGCAACAAGGGCCTGCCGCCGTTCCTGGCGCACGAGGTCGGCGTCGACTCCGGGCTGATGATCGCGCAGTACACCGCCGCCGGGATCGTGTCGGAGCTCAAGCGGCTGGCGGTGCCGGCATCCGTGGACTCGATCCCGTCGTCGGCCATGCAGGAGGACCACGTCTCGATGGGCTGGGCCGCGGCCCGCAAGCTGCGCCACTCGATCGACGGCCTCCAGCGGGTGCTCGCGATCGAGATCATGACGGCCGCCCGCTCCCTCGACCTGCGCGCCCCGGTGCTGCCGGGCGCCGCGACGGGCGCGGTGCGCGACCTGGTCCGCACCGTGGCCGAGGGGCCGGGCCACGACCGATTCCTCTCCCCCGAGATCGAGGCGGTCGTGCAACTGGTGGCGTCCGGCGCGGTGACGGATGCCGCGGCCTCCCTCGCCGGTCCGCTCCGCTGAGCCCGAACGGGCCGGGTGCTGAGCCGATCGGTTCCCGGGAATCCTCCGTGCTACCGGGCTGCTCCCGGGCCAATCCCCGGGGGACGGCACCAGAACCGCGTCTCCGCTAGTACCTGAACTGGGGCGAGCCCACAGGTGGACCAGGCCCGGCGGCGCGCGCATACTGGCATTCCGGACGTGTCGCCTACACCCGAATGCGGGCGCGCACCCTTCGGCCCCGCAGTGATCAGACCCCGCACCAACGACTCCCCGCCCAGGAGTGACATGATCCGGATCCGCATCGTCGACGACCACACGACCTTCGCCGAGCTCCTGACGGGAGCCCTCGACCGTGAGCCCGACCTATGCACGGTCGGCCCCGCCGACACCGGCTGATGGCGAGGGGAAACGACGTGCGGGCCAACGCCCTGGCCCCCGGGATCTCCGAGAACACCTGCCGGGGCTACGTGAAGTCCATCCTCGCGAAGCCCGAGGTGCATTCCCAGCTCGCCCCCACCTGAGGTTTACTCAGGATCTGCCTTGTCGGCACATGAAAGCCAATCCGCTATTGGAGGCCGTCATGGAGAAATCCCATGGCTCACCCGGGCCAACATTCGAAGCACTACCCACCCGCGTCACCATCCAAATCCTTGGCAGCCTTCGCGTATGCCGGGACGGCGCCGTCCTCGGCGCCCACCACCTGGGCGGACCCAAGCCCAGGCAGATCCTCGAGATCCTGCTGCTCCAGTTGGGGATCCCGGTCTCCAAGGAGCGACTGATCGACCTGCTCTGGGGCGGCAACCCGCCGGCTGTGGCGCTGCCCACCCTGGAGAGTTACGTCTGCGTGTTGCGCCGGCACCTGCAACCGGGCGCCGGCAAATCGGGGGCGCTGCAAACGGTCAACGGCGGCTACGTCATGGACAAGGCCCTGGTCGACCTCGACCTCGACCGGTTCGACACCCTGCTCCGCCTTGCCCAGCACGCCGCCGCCGCGGAGGCCCTGCCGATGCTGCGCGAGGCGCTCGACCTGGCGGTCGGGCCCCTGCTCGGCAGCGAGTTGCTGCCCGCCTGGGCGGTCGATGAACGTGCTCTCCATGCTGCCCGAGTCGCCGAGGCGAGGATCCTCGCCGCCGAGTCCGCCAGAGCCCTCTTCCGGCCGGCGGAAGCGGTGGGCTGGGCGAGCCAGGCCACGGACGGCGACCCGCTGAACGAGCGCGCCTGGACCGCCCTGATCCTGGGGTTGGAACAGGCAGGCCGACCGACCGACGGCCTGGCCGCGTTCGACCGCTGCCGTCGGATCCTGAACCGGGAATTGGGCTGCACGCCCGGTCCTGACCTCCGCCAGGCCCAGGTCAGGATGCTGCACGCCACCGCCGACGGCGAGCTCTCCGAGCTGCTCTCGGCGTTGCTCCTGCTGCACGACCAGCTGCGCAATGCCGGGGCCCTGAACGCGGCCGCGGCGCCGCCGGTGTCGCTCTCCAGCGAGTCGCTCAGGGAGGCCCGCCTGGTGATCGATTCGTTCCTGCGCCGAGCCCTCGTGGCGGTCTGAGATGGCTCCCCCGAGGTTCCCGACCGCGCCGCCCGGTCCTCGAATCCTGATGCTTGTGCCCCCCGCCCGCTCGTGTAATGATGGCCGGACGTCGACCCGTTCGATCTGGCTGTCCATTACCCGAACATGGATTGCATAGGCTCATGACTTCTCCACGAAGCGTTCGTCGAACCAGTCGCTCCGGGCACCCGTATCCGTCCCGACGACTGGCGCTCCCGCTCGCGTCGATCGTGATCGTCGCGCTGGCGATCGTGGGCGTGCCGACCTCGGCGCAGGCCGATGATTCGCAGCCTGTGATCGTCGCGGCTGCCGCTGCCCCTGCCGCTGCCGCTGCCCCACAGGAAGGCACGGCGCCGAGTGAGCAGCCTGCCGACCCGGCGCCCGACCCGGAACCAGCACCCGCACCCGCTCCGGCACCAGCACCCGCTCCAGCTCCATCTCCGGATCCAGCCCCTCCGGCTCCGGATCCAGCCCCTCCGGCCGCACTGCAGCCAGCGGATCCGCCGGCTCCCGTGGTGACCCCTCCGCCGGATCCAGTTCCCACGACCATGCCGACGCCGGATCCCGCGCCCGCTCCCACGGCGACGACTCCAACTGCGACACCGGATCCGACGCCGGATCCCGCGCCCGCTGCAACGCTCACTCCCACCCCGCCCCCGACGGTGACACCGCTGATCGTCGCTCCGGAACCGAAACAGCTCTTCGGCCCGCCGGCGCCGACCGTGTCTCGGGCAGCCCGACAGGCAGCCGCGGCCGCCAGCGCCGTCCGGGCCGCGACTGCACGAGTCTCCGCCGCGGCGTTCGCCGCCGCCGCGCGCCACG
>NZ_SOHH01000068.1 GCF_004403515.1 Cryobacterium fucosi
CCTGGCTGGCCGCCGAGGCTGCGCGGGCCGCGCCGGGCGCCGCCGACCCGGTGGCCGCGCCGCCGGAGGGCTTCGTCGACTACCCGGCCGGGAGCCTCGGCACCGTCGTCGCCGAGCGGAAACGCCTCTGCGTCGCGGCCGTGCCGACCCTGATGCCCCTGCCGGGCGGACCGACCATCGGGCGCTGGGCGCACACCATGGCCGAGCTCGCCGTGACCGCCCTCTCCGCCGGGAGGAGCAGCATCCTCGTCGTCCCCGACTACCGGGACCAGGATCAGGTGCAGGCAGCACTCGACCTCCTCGCCCCCGCCGGCACGGTCAGCCGGGTCGACGCCCGCCAGCCGAACGCCGACCGGTACCGGGCATTCCTCGCCTGTCTGGCACCCGCGCCGCGAATCGTCCTGGGCAACCGCTCCGCCGTATACGCCCCGGCGCACGAGCTGGGCCTGATCGCGCTCTGGGACGACGGCGACCCCCTGCACGGCGAACCGCTGAGTCCCTACGTGCACGCGAGGGACGCCGCCCTGGTCAGGCAGGGCCAGGCCGACTGTGCTCTCGTCTTCCTCGGGCACACCCGCACGGTGGAGGTGCAACGCCTCGTCGAACTCGGTTGGCTGGGCGAGGTGCGCCCCGCCAGGAGCCAGCACCCCCGGGTCATCCCTACCGACTTCCAGGCCGCCTCCGACCAGCAGGCCCGCGCCGCGCGGATTCCCTCGGCCGCCTGGCAGGCCGCCAGGGACGCCCTTCAGGACGGGCCGGTGCTCGTGCAGGTGGCCAGCCCCGGCTACGCGCCGATGCTCGCCTGCCAGACCTGCAAGAAGGCGGCCCGCTGCACAGCCTGCCAGGGCCCGCTCGGCCTGGCCTCGGCGGCGTCGCTGCCGTCCTGCCGCTGGTGCGGCGCCCTCGCTGCCGACTGGAGCTGCGCGCACTGCGAGGGCCGCAAACTCCGGGTCGTCAGCCTGGGCACCGGCCGCACCGCCGAGGAACTCGGCCGGGCCTTCCCCGGGGCCAGGGTCATCATCGCCGACGGTGACCACCAGGTGCAACAGCTCGGCGCCGCACCTGCCCTCGTCATCGCCACCCGCGGTGCCGAGCCGATCCCGGTCGGCGGCTACCGGGCCATCCTGCTGCTCGACGGGGAACGGATGCTCGCCCGCGAATCCCTCCGCGTCGGGGACGACGGCCTCCGCGCCTGGTGCAACACGGCGGCCCTGGCCGCTCCCGGGGCGCCCGTGATGCTCGTCGGAGTCGGCGGCACCCTCGCCCGAGCGCTGAACGCGTGGCAACCCGAGGTGCACGCGGCCTCCGAGCTGGCCGACCGGCGGCAGCTGCGGTTCCCGCCCGCCGTGCGGGTTGCGTCCGTCACCGGCGCCGCAGAAGACGTGGCGGCGGCTCTTGTCGACCTCGATCAGGTTCCCGGGCTCGACGTCCTCGGCCCGGTGGCGACCGACCCGCCCCTCGTGCGCGCCATCGTGCGCTTCCCCTACGGGAGCGGCGACGAGGCCGCCCGCCTGCTCAAGGCCGCCATCGTGCGGAACGCGGCCAGGCGGCGGCGGCCGAAGGGCGCTCCCTTCCGAGCGGCACCTACACTCAAAGTACGATTCGACGACCCGGAGTTGCTCTAAATGAAAATCGTCTTCGCGGGCACTCCCCAGGCGGCAGTGCCCAGCCTGGCGCTGCTGGCCGACTCCCCGCACGACCTCGTCGCCGTGGTGACCCGTACCGATGCGCCGCTCGGCCGCAAGCGCACCCTCACCCCGTCCCCGGTCGGGCAGGCCGCCGCGGACCGCGACCTCCGCCTGCTCAAGACCAACCGCCTCGACGAGGCCGCCACCGCCGCCACCGCCGAGATCGCGGACCTCGCGCCCGACCTGGGCGTGATCGTCGCCTACGGCGGACTCGTCAGGGATCCCCTGCTCTCCGTGCCGCGCCTCGGCTGGATCAACCTGCACTTCTCCCTGCTTCCCCGCTGGCGCGGCGCCGCACCGGTGCAGCGTGCCCTGATCGCCGGCGACGCGCGCACCGGCGCCGCGGTCTTCCAACTGGTGCCCGAACTGGACGCCGGCGCGGTCTTCGCCGTGCAGTCAGAGCCGATCGGCCGACACGCGACCGCGGGCACCCTGCTCTCCGGACTGAGCGAGAGCGGTGCGCGGCTGCTGCTCGGCGTGGTCGACGACCTCGAGGCCGGTCGGGCAACCGCGGTCGACCAGTCCGGGGAGGTCACCCTCGCCCCCAAACTCACCCTCGCCGACGCCCGGATCGACTGGTCAGCCCCGGCGGAGACCGTCCACAACCGGATTCGCGGCGTCACCCCAGAGCCCGGCGCGTTCACCACGGTGAATGACGTTCGCCTCAAACTCCTCGATGTCGCCCCGACCCATGGGGCCCTGCCGCACCCGGCAGGCGTGATTCGAGAGATCGACAAGAAAGTGCTGATTGGAACCGGGACCGAGCCCCTCGAGCTCGTCACGGTGCAACCGGCGGGAAAGACGACAATGAGGGCAGCGGACTGGTGGCGTGGACTGGCGGCGACGGAGGTGGTCGCCTCATGAGCGACGAGCGAGGCCGGGGCCGGAAGCAGGAACGCCCGCGCACGCAACACGATTTCGTCCAGCCGGCCAGGCGGGTCGCCTATGAGGTGATCGCGGCCGTGCGCGAATCCGATGCGTACGCCAACCTGCTGCTGCCCACCCGCATCAAACGGGCCGCCCTGAACACGGCGGATGCCGCCCTGGCCACCGAGCTGACCTACGGCACCCTGCGGATGCAGGGGTTCTACGACCGGGTCATCGCCGAAGCGGCCGGCCGGCCGGTCTCCGCGATCGACCCCGCCATCCTCGACGTGCTGCGACTCGGCGCCCACCAGCTCCTCGCGACCCGGGTCGCGACCCACGCCGCGGTGAACGAATCGGTCGAGCTGGCCAGGCAGGTCGGCTCGCGGGCCGCCACCGGCTTCACCAACGGGGTCCTGCGCACCATCTCCCGGTCCAGCACCGAGGAATGGCGCGAGCGGATCCTCGCCGACGCCACCGGCGACGACGACCGTCTCGCAATCGAACACTCCCACCCGGTGTGGGTCGTCCGCGCCTTCCGGCAGTCCCTCCGGATCGAGGGGCGCGAAGCCGAACTCGATGACCTGCTGATCGCCGACAACGCGGCGCCACGGGTGAACATGGTCGCCCTCCCCGGACTCGTCCCCGCGGGGGAGACGGCAGGCCTCGGCGAGGCCAACACGTTCTCACCGACCGGTTTCGTGCTTGCCGGCGGAGACCCGGTGCACCTCATGCACGACCACAACGGCCGGATCCGCGTGCAGGACGAGGGCTCGCAGCTGGCGGCCCTGGCCCTGAGCCGGGCCCGCCCGGCCGAAAAGGGGGAACGCTGGCTCGACCTCTGCGCCGGCCCGGGCGGCAAGGCGGCGCTGCTCGCCGCCGAGGCCCTCGCCGTGGGCGCCGAGCTCGTGGCCAACGAACTCGTCCCCGCCCGGGCCACGCTTGTGCGCAAGGCGCTGGCCGCCGTTCCGGCCGCGGTCCCGGTCTGGGAGGAGGACGGCACGACCTTCGGCGACGCCCACCCCGAGGCCTTCGACCGGATCCTCCTCGACGCGCCCTGCACCGGCCTCGGCGCCCTGCGCCGCCGCCCGGAGGCGCGCTGGCGCAAACTGCCCCGGGATGTCGCCGAGCTCAGCGACCTGCAGTCCGGCCTGATCGACGCCGCCCTCGGCGCGCTCAAGCCCGGCGGCATCCTCGCCTACGTCACCTGCTCGCCGCACATCGCCGAAACCAGGGGCATCGTGGCCACGGCGCTGAAGAAGTGGGGCGGCGCTGTTCGCACCCTCGACACCGCGGGCGTCCTACAGGGCCTCGCGAGCTCCCCGCTCGACCTGCCCGGCGACGGCGGCAGCGGCAGCGTACAACTCTGGCCGCACCGGCACGGCACGGACGCGATGTTCATCACCCTGCTCGAACGCACCGCCTAGCCCGCGTCGAATTCGACGGAGTTTTTGACCTTCCGGGCATATAAGTGCTCGATTTGGGCGATTTCGGCGCAAATCTCCGTCGAATTCGACGGGTAGTTCGCGGGGCGGGTGCGGGCAGCGGGCTGCGGGAACGGTGGGCGGATGCCACGGGTTAGGGTGAAGTCATGCCCTCCAGGATCAACCCGAGCATTCTCGCCGCCGACTTCGCCAACCTCGAACAGGAACTGGGGCGCATCCGCACCGCCGACCTCGTGCACGTGGACATCATGGACAACCATTTCGTGCCGAACCTCACGTTCGGCCCGCCCGTCGTCTCCCGCCTGGCCCAGGTCTCGCCACTGCCGTTCGACGTGCACCTGATGATCGACAACCCCGAGCGGTGGGCGCCCGGCTACGCGGAGGCCGGGGCCTTCTCGGTGACCTTCCACGCCGAGGCCACCACCAACCCGGTCGGCCTGGCGCGGAAGCTGCGCTCGATCGGCGCGCGCGCGGGCATCGCCCTCAAGCCGGGCACCGCGGTCGAGCCCTACCTCGAACTCCTGCCCGAATTCGACCAGGTCCTGGTGATGACCGTCGAGCCGGGCTTCGGTGGGCAGAGCTTCATGCCGTCGACCATGCGCAAGCTGAAGACGCTCTCCGAGAACGTCCGCAAGGGCGGCCTCGACGTCTGGCTGCAGGTCGACGGCGGCATCACCGAGGACACCATCGTGATCGCCGCCGAGGCCGGCGCCGACACGTTCGTCGCCGGTTCGAGCGTGTTCAACGCCGCCGATCCCGCCGCCCAGATCGCCCGGCTGCGCGCCGCCGCGGACGAACACCGGCACGCGCACTAGTAACCTAGGGGAGTGAAGACATTCGACGACCTCTTCGCTGAGCTGAGCGACAAAGCACGAACCAGGCCTGAGGGCTCTGGAACAGTGCGTGAGCTTGATGCCGGCGTGCACGCCATCGGCAAGAAGATCGTTGAGGAAGCCGCAGAAGTCTGGATGGCGGCCGAATTCCAAAGCGACGAGGAGACGGCGGCCGAGATGTCGCAGCTCATCTACCACGTGCAGGTGCTCATGCTGGCGAAGGGGCTCACCCCGGCCGACGTGTACCGGCATCTGTGACGGCCCGGCCACCGGCCGACTCCGTCCACCTCCGCAAACGTTGAACGCTGAAAGAACACCATGTTGAGAATCGCCGTGCCCAACAAGGGCTCGTTGTCCGAAACCGCCGCGCAGATGCTGTCCGAGGCCGGGTACACCGGTCGTCGCGATCCGCGCGACCTCGTCGTCGCGGACCCGCGCAACGACGTCGAGTTCTTCTACCTCCGACCCCGTGACATCGCCACCTACGTCGGTTCCGGAGCCCTCGACGTGGGAATCACCGGCCGGGACCTGCTGCTCGACTCCCGCTCCCCGGCCCACGAGATCGCCAGCCTCGACTTCGGCGACTCCACCTTCCGCTTCGCCGGCCCCGCCGGCAGGTTCACCGAACTCTCCGACCTGTCGGGCCTGCGCGTCGCGACCAGCTACCCCGGCCTGGTCGAGGCCTTCCTGGCCGAGCACAGCGTGACGGTCACCCTCGTCACCCTCGACGGCGCCGTCGAATCGGCGGTCCAGCTCGGGGTCGCGGATGCCGTCGCCGACGTCGTGTCCACCGGCTCCACCCTGCGCAAGGCCGGCCTGGACATCTTCGGCCCGGTCATCCTCCAGTCGACGGCCGTGCTGATCACCTCCGAGAACGAGAAGCCCGGAATCGCGACACTCCTGCGCCGCCTCCAGGGCGTGCTCGTGGCCCGCCAGTACGTGCTGATGGACTACGACATCCCGGCGGCCCTGCTCGACGACGCCTGCCTGCTCGCGCCCGGGATCGAGTCGCCCACGGTGTCCTCGCTGCACGACCCGGAATGGGTCGCCGTGCGCGTGATGATCCCGCGCCTGGACACCAACCACGTCATGGACGCGCTCTACGAACTGGGCGCCAGGGCGATCCTGATCAGCTCCATCCACAACGCCCGACTGTAACCTGCTGTGTTCCGAGAAGAATCGTCACGGAGGAAATCGTGAGTCTTGCTGTGCGGGTGATTCCCTGTCTCGACGTGGCCAATGGCCGCGTGGTGAAGGGCGTGAACTTCCAGAACCTGCGCGACGCGGGCGACCCGGTCGAGCTCGCCCGCCGCTACTACGAGCAGGGTGCCGACGAACTCACCTTCCTCGACGTCACCGCGACCGTCGACAACCGCTCCACCACCTACGACGTCGTGCGCGCCACCGCGGAGCAGGTGTTCATCCCGCTGACCGTCGGCGGTGGAATCCGCAGTGTGGAGGACGTCTCCCGGCTGCAGGCCAGCGGCGCGGACAAGGTCGGCGTCAACAGCGCGGCGATCGCCCGCCCGGCCCTGATCGGGGAGATCGCCGACCGCTTCGGCTCCCAGGTCCTCGTGCTCTCGCTCGACGTGAAACGCAGCGACCGGACCGAATCGGGTTTCATCGTCACCACCCACGGCGGCCGCACCGAGACCAGCCTGGATGCCGTGGCCTGGGCCGCCACCGCGATCGAGCTGGGCGTCGGCGAACTCCTCGTGAACTCCATCGACGCCGACGGAACCAAGACCGGCTTCGACCTCGAGCTCATCGCGATCATGCGTGAACTCAGTCCCGTGCCGGTGATCGCCTCCGGGGGCGCCGGGCGGGCCCTTGACTTCCCGCCGGCGATCGCGGCCGGCGCGGACGCGGTGCTCGCGGCATCCGTCTTCCACAACGGCGAGCTGACCATCAACGATGTGAAGCGGGAGCTCCGCGCCGCCGGGATGCCGGTGCGCTGATGAACCCCGACCGACCGACGAATGCCGAACGACCGATGAACCCCGAACGAGAAGGCGCCACCATGAATGACCAGGCACGCTCATCCGTCGACGCCGGCCTGACCCTGGCCGCATTCAACTCCGACGGCCTGCTGCCGGCGGTGATCCAGCAGTGGGACACCGGCGAGGTGCTCATGCTCGGCTGGATGGACCGGGAGGCGCTGCGGCGCACCCTCACCGAGGGCCGCGTCACCTTCTGGTCCCGCAGCCGCCAGGAATACTGGCGCAAGGGCGACACCTCCGGGCACGGGCAATACGTGAAGTCCGCCGCGCTCGACTGCGACGCCGACACCCTCCTCGTGCGGGTCGACCAGGTCGGCTCCGCCTGCCACACCGGCACGCGCGCCTGCTTCGACGGGCGGGGAATCGACGTCGCCACCGGCACCCGCCCCGCCGCGCCCGCCGACGCGGTGAACTGACCATGGCCGTCGACGAGACCACGGCCGGGACGACCACAGCCGAACAGTTCGCGGCGCTCGGCCCGGAGCACCGCGTCATCCCGGTCATCCGTGAACTGTTCGCCGACGGCGAGACCCCGGTCGGCATCTACCGCAAGCTCGCCGCGGGGGCGCCGGGCAGTTTCCTCCTCGAGTCGGCCGAACAGGGCGGGATCTGGTCGCGGTTCTCCTTCGTCGGGGTGTCCTCCTTCGGCGTGCTGACCCAGCAGGGCGATGCCACCCGGTGGATCGACTACGGCGTGGACGCCGACCGCGCGCTCGGCGCCGCCGCCGGTCTCGGCCCGCTGGCGGCTCTCTCCGCCCTGTTCGAGCGCTGGCAGACGCCGTGCCTGACCGGGCACCCGCCGCTGACCGGCGGGCTGGTCGGCTTCATCGGCTGGGAGGCCATCCGTCAGATCGAGCGACTGCCGGACCGGCCCCTGGCCGACTACGACGTGCCGGGCCAGGCGTTCAGCTTCGTCGCCGACCTCGTGGCGATCGACCACAAGTTCGGCACGGTGCAGCTGATCGCGAACGTGCTGAACGACGGAACGGACACCCCGGCGGACCTCTGGGCGAGCGCCCAGGCCCGCCTCGACTCCCTCCAGGCCCGGCTCGCCGCGCCGTCGGAGGCCTGGCTGGCCGAGGTCGACCTGTCGACCGCGCCCGATCCCGTGATGCGCACCACCCGCGCCGACTTCGTCGCCTCGGTCGAGGTCGCCAAGCAGCGCATCGTCGACGGTGACATCTTCCAGGTCGTCATCTCGCAACGATTCGACCAGGCCTGCACCGCCGACCCGATCGACGTCTACCGGGTGCTCCGCAGCCTGAACCCGAGCCCGTACATGTACCTCTTGAGCCTCGAGTCCACGTCGGGTGAACCGTACTGGATCGTCGGCTCCTCGCCGGAGGCCCTCGTCAAGGTGCAGCAGGACCGGGTCTTCACCCACCCGATCGCCGGGTCGAAGCCGCGCGGGACCACCCCGGAAACCGACGCCGACTTCGAAACGGAACTCGCCGGCGACCCGAAGGAGCGAGCCGAGCACCTCATGCTCGTCGACCTTGCCCGGAACGACCTGCTCAAGGTGTGCGCGGCCGGATCGGTGGAGGTCACCGAATTCATGCGGATCGAACGGTTCAGCCACATCATGCACCTCGTCTCGTCGGTGGAGGGCAACCTGCTGCCCGGCCGGACCGCCATCGACGTTTTCCGGGCGACCTTCCCGGCCGGAACCCTGTCCGGCGCGCCGAAGCCCAGTGCCCTGGCGATCATCGACGAACTGGAACCCACCCAGCGCGGAGTCTACGGGGGAGTGGTCGGCTACTTCGGCTTCGCCGGGGACGCGGACCTCGCCATCGCCATCCGCACGGCCACCATCATGAACGGCGTCGCCAGGGTGCAGTCGGGCGGCGGCCTCGTCGCCGACTCCGATCCGGCATCCGAATACCAGGAGTCGCAGAACAAGGCGGCCGCCCCGCTGCGCGCCGTGGCCGTGGCCAACGCCATGAAGCGGGTGCGCTGAGTGTCCGCTCGCCGCCTCAAGCTCGCCGTGATCCTGCTGGTGCTCGCCGCCAGCGCCCTCGCCCTGCTGGCCTGGACCCAGGTCTGGATCACCGCCGACGCCCCGCAGCCCGGCACGGCCCCGAAGGCCCTCGAGGTCACCGGTTCGACCGCCGCGCCCGGACTGACCGCCCTCGCCCTGGCCGGGGTGGCCCTCGCCGGCGCGCTCACCATCGCCGGCCCGGTCATCCGCGTCGTCCTCGGCCTGCTCGAAATCCTGCTCGGTTTCTCGGTCGGCCTCGCCGCGGCGCTGGCGCTGGGCGACCCGGCGGGGGCCAGTTCGGCCCTCATCACCGCCGCCACCGGGATTGCCGGCAGCAAGTCCGTCACCGACGGGGTCGTCGCCTCAGTCTCCACGCCGTGGCCCTACCTGGCCCTCGTCGCCGGCGTCGCGATGGCCGCGGCCGGCCTCACCGTACTCGTGACGGCCCGCCGCTGGCCGGGCCCCGGTTCGAGATACCAGGCCGTGCGGTTCGAAGCAGCGGATGCCGCCGACGGCGCCGGCCGCCCGGCGGCCGGCGCTTCCGGCGACCCCGCCACCGACCCGTCCAGCGACGCCGTTGACGACTGGGACGGCCTCACCCGCGGCGAGGACCCCACGGCTCCTCGCTGAAGACGGCCACCGTCAGGCCGCTAGACTTGGTCCGCACGTCAACGCACAAAAGGAGATCAATGAGCTTCGAGTCGGTAGACCCTGGCGAAGGCCATTCCATTGCGGCCTGGACCGCCGTGACCATCATGCTGGTGGCCATCACCATCGGCACCGTGGCGTTCTTCCTCGCGCTGGCCTGGCTCGTCTGGGCTTCGGCGGCGCTGCTCGTCGTCGGTCTCGTCGTCGGCTGGGCGCTTTCCAAGGTGGGCTACGGCGTAGCCGACGCCCAGACTCACGAAGGCCACTAGCCGAGTGCTTTCCGAGCTGCTAGCCGGGGCGATCGCCGACGCGGAGCTCCGCCGCCAGGATCGCCCGTACTCCGTCGTCGAGGCGGCCGCCCTTGCGCGCCCGGCGGCCATCGACGCCCTGTCCGCCCTCGCCCCGGCCGAGCGGGTGAAGATCATCGCCGAGGTGAAGCGGGCGAGCCCGTCCCGGGGCACGCTCGCCGAGATCCGCGACCCGGCCGCCCTGGCCGTGTCCTACGAGTTCGGCGGCGCCAGCGCCATCAGCGTGCTGACCGAGGGGCGGCGGTTCCTCGGCTCGCTGGCCGACCTCGAACAGGTCCGCTCCGCCGTGTCGGTGCCCGTGCTGCGGAAGGACTTCATCGGCGACCCGTACCAGGTGCTCGAGGCCCGCGCGGCAGGCGCCGACCTGGTGCTGCTCATCGTCGCCGCCCTCGACCAGGCCACCCTGGTCTCGCTGCACGATCTCGTGCGCGAACTCGGCATGACCGCCCTCGTCGAAACGCACAGCGCCGACGAGGTCGACCGTGCCCTCGACCTCGGGGCCGGCCTCGTCGGGGTCAACGCCCGGGACCTCTCCACCTTCGACCTCGACCAGGACCTGTTCGGCCGGCTGGCCGACCGGATCCCGTCCGGAGTGGTCCGGGTCGCCGAATCCGCCGTCAAGTCGGCGGCGGATGTCGCACACTACCGTGCCGCCGGAGCCGACGTCGTGCTCGTCGGCGAAGCTCTCGTCACGAGCGACCCCATCCGCACCCTCACCGAATTCCTGGCGGTATAGACATGTCACTCAAAGCAGAAGCAGGCCCGTACTTCGGGGATTTCGGCGGACGATTCGTCCCGGAGTCCCTCGTGGCGGCGCTCGACGAACTCACCAACGAGTACGCCCTCGCCCGATCCGACCCGGCCTTCGCCGCTGAGCTGATGGAACTGCACCGCACCTACACGGGTCGTCCGTCCATCATCACCGAGGTGCCCAGGTTCGCCGCGCACGCCGGCGGCGCCCGCGTCATCCTGAAACGCGAAGACCTCAACCACACCGGGTCGCACAAGATCAACAATGTGCTCGGCCAGGCCCTGCTCACCAAACGCATCGGCAAGACCAGGGTGATCGCGGAGACCGGAGCCGGCCAGCACGGCGTGGCCACGGCGACCGCCGCCGCCCTGTTCGGGCTGGACTGCGTCGTATACATGGGCGAGGTAGACACCGAACGCCAGGCCCTCAACGTTGCCAGGATGCGGCTGCTCGGCGCGGAGGTCGTGCCGGTCACGACCGGCTCCCGCACGCTCAAGGACGCCATCAACGACGCCATGCGCGACTGGGTCACCAACGTGGAGAACACCAACTACATCTTCGGAACGGTCGCCGGCCCGCACCCGTTCCCGGCGATGGTGCGCGACTTCCAGAAGATCATCGGCGAGGAGGCCCGCCAGCAGGTCCTCGACCTGACCGGGCGCCTCCCCGACGCCGTCACGGCCTGCGTGGGCGGCGGCTCCAACGCGATGGGCATCTTCCACGCGTTCCTCGACGACGCCGACGTGGCCCTGTACGGCTACGAGGCCGGCGGCGACGGCGCGGAGACCCTCCGCCACGCGGCGACGATCACCAAGGGACGCCCCGGCATCCTGCACGGCGCCCGCAGCTTCCTGCTCCAGGACGAAGACGGCCAGACCGTCGAGTCACACTCGATCTCCGCCGGCCTCGACTACCCCGGCGTCGGACCCGAGCACTCCTGGCTGGCCAGCATCGGCCGGGCGACCTACCTTCCGATCACCGACGCGGAGGCGATGAACGCCCTGCGGCTGCTCAGCCGCACCGAGGGAATCATCCCCGCCATCGAGTCGGCACACGCCCTCGCAGGCACCCTCGACCTGGGCAAGCGGCTCGGGCCGGACTCCACCATCCTGGTGAACCTCTCCGGCCGCGGCGACAAGGACATGGAAACCGCGGGCCGTTACTTCGACCTGCTCGACAAGGGCGCGGCACAGCTATGACGACAACGACAAGTACGGTCGAATCCACCATCGCCTCGCGGCGGCAACAGGGCGGCGGCGCCCTGATCGGCTACCTGCCGGTCGGTTTCCCAACACTGTCCGAGAGCATCGACGCAGCGGTCGCCCTGGTCGCCGGCGGCGTGGACATCCTCGAACTGGGCCTGCCGTATTCGGACCCGGTCATGGACGGCCCCGTGATCCAGGCCGCCACCCAGCAGGCCCTGGCCAACGGCTTCCGGCTGCGCCACGGCATCGAGGCCGTCGCGGCGATCACCGCCCAGGTGGATGCCCCGGTGCTGGTGATGACCTACTGGAACCCGATCGTGCAGTACGGCGTCGACCGGTTCGCCGACGACCTCCACTCCGCCGGCGGCGCCGGGCTGATCACCCCCGACCTGATCCCCGACGACGCGGCGGCCTGGTTCGCGGCCAGCGACCGCACGGGCCTCGACCGGGTCTTCCTCGCCGCGCCGTCCTCGTCCGACGCCCGGCTGGCGCAGGCGGTCCAGGCGAGCCGCGGTTTCGTCTACGCCGTGTCCACCATGGGGATCACCGGTGCCCGCAGCGACGTCGATTCGGCGGCCCGGGTTCTCATCGACCGCCTGCGCGCGGTCGGGTCGACGAGCGCCTGTGTCGGGCTCGGCATCTCCACCCCCAGCCAGGTGCGGGAAATCCTCGGCTACGCCGACGGCGCCATCGTCGGCTCCGCGCTCGTGAAGGCCCTCGCCGAAGGGGGACTCCCTCTCCTCGCGGTCCTCGCCCGCGACCTCGCCGCCGGTGCCAGGGACATCCGCCCCGCAGTCTGAGGTATGTTGACCGAGGCGGTCGTTCGGCCCCTCGACAGTTTTTCGGCCGGCCCGGCTTGTCGGCCAACCCGGAGTGACCCCGTCACGATGAAAGGTAATACCTGGTGTCTTTTCTGCTGAGCATCCCGAGCCCCGGCCCGGAGTGGAGCTTCTTCGACGTCGGACCGTTCCGGGTCCACGCCTACGCCCTCTGCATCCTGGCCGGGATCATCGCCGCTACCGTGTTGACCTCCCGCCGGCTGACCAGCCGCGGCGGCGAACCGGGCGTCGTGCTCGACATCATCCTGTGGGCCGTGCCGCTCGGCATCGTCGGGGCACGGATCTACCACGTGCTCACCCACCCGGGGGACTACTTCTTCCCGGGCGCCGACCTGCTCCGCACCCTGTACATCTGGGAGGGCGGCAACGCCATCTTCGGGGCGCTGCTCGGCGGTGCCGTGGGCGCGTACATCGGCTGCCGCATGTCCGGCATCCGGTTCTGGGCCTTCGCGGACGCCCTGGCTCCCGGCATGCTCGTCGCCCAGGCGATGGGCCGGCTCGGCAATTGGTTCAACCACGAGCTGTTCGGCCTGCCGACCACCCTGCCGTGGGGTCTCCAGATCGAAACGACCAACCCGGCCTACCCGGTCGGCCTGCCCGCCGGCACCCTGTTCCACCCCACCTTCCTCTACGAGATGATCTGGAATGTGATCGGCGTGGCCGTGATCCTCCTGCTCGAACGTCGGCTCACCCTGCGCTGGGGCAAGGCCTTCGGCGTGTACCTGATCTGGTACGGCCTCGGGCGCAGCTTCTTCGAGTCGATCCGGGTCGACCCGAGCGAGATCTACTTCGGGATCCGCACCAACGTCTGGGCCGCCTACGCCGCGATCCTGATCGGTCTGGTCATCCTCATCGTGCAGAGCCGACGCCACACCGGGATCCCGGTGAGCGCCTACCAGCCCGGCCGCGAATGGAAGGGACCGGATGCTGAGGTAGAATCTGAAGAGTTTGATCCGGAATCCGAGGATCACGGTGATGACGCCGTCGAACCCGCCGGGTCAGGCGATGTTGCAGCCACAAGCACCGACAACACGCGCCTTTAGCCCCAGGGAAAACCCGCGACGGCTTGTCACCCGGTATCACGGGCCGCCGCGCACAAGACCACTTTCAGCGGGCCAGCGTCGTCCCCACTTGCCAGTCACTTCGTGAGGACGGTCCCATGCCGCAAACACCTCTCTTCTCGCGCTTCAGCAGTGTGCCGAAGCCCCAGGGGTTGTACAACCCAGCCGACGAACGGGACGCCTGCGGGCTCGCCATGGTCGCCACCCTGCGCGGCACTGCCGGGCACGACATCATCACGCTCGCCCTGGACGCGCTCCGCAACCTCGAACACCGCGGCGCGGTGGGCTCGGATGCCGGAACCGGCGACGGCGCCGGCATCATCACCCAGATCCCCGACGACTTCCTCCGCTCCGTCACGGACTTCACCCTCCCCGAGGTCGGCCGGTACGCGGTGGGAAACGTTTTCCTGCCGACCGACCCGACCGCGCGCAGCACGATCAAACGTGAGATCGCCCGGATCGTGCGCGAAGAGGGCCTCACGATCCTCGGCTGGCGCGAGGTCCCCGTGCGGCCCGACGAGGTCGGAAACCTGGCCAGGGCCGCCATGCCCGCCATCCAGCAGCTCTTCGTGCAGAGCGACCGGACCGACGACGCCGGGCTGTCCCTCGGCGACATCGCCCTGGACCGCCAGGCGGTCCGTCTGCGCAAGCGCGCCGAACGCGAACTGGAGATCTACTTCGCCTCGCTGTCCTGCCGCACCATGGTCTACAAGGGCATGGTCACCACCCTGCAGCTGGAGCCGTTCTACCCCGACCTCTCCGACCCGCGGTTCGTCTCCAGGCTCGCGCTGGTGCACTCCCGGTACTCCACCAACACGTTCCCGTCCTGGCCGCTGGCGCAGCCGTTCCGGATGATCGCGCACAACGGCGAGATCAACACCGTTCAGGGCAACCGCAACTGGATGCAGGCACGCCAGTCCCAACTCGAATCCGAGCTGCTCGGCGACCTGGCCCCGCTACTGCCGATCGTCACCCCGGGCGGCAGCGACTCCGCCTCGTTCGACGAGGTCGTCGAACTCCTCAGCCTGTCCGGCCGCTCCCTCCCGCACGCGGTCATGATGATGGTGCCGGAGGCCTGGGAGAACCAGACCGACCTCGACGAGGAACGCCGCGCGTTCTACGAGTACCACTCGATGTTGATGGAACCGTGGGACGGACCCGCCGCAATCGTCTTCACCGACGGTTCCCTCGTCGGCGCCACCCTCGACCGCAACGGGCTCCGACCCGGCCGCTACCTGATCACCGACGACGGACTCGTCGTGCTGGCCAGCGAGATCGGTGTGCTCGACATCGACCCGAGCCGCATCGTGCGCAAGGGCAGGCTTCGTCCCGGCAAGATGTTCCTCGTCGACACCGTCGCCGGCCGCCTGATCGAGGACGACGAGATCAAGGCCGACCTGGCCGCCAGCGAGCCGTGGGGAACCTGGCTTGACGCGGGCCGGATCAACCTCAAGGACCTTCCCGACCGGGAGCACATCGTGCACCCGCCGGCATCCGTCGTGCGTCGACAGCGCACCTTCGGCTACACCGAGGAAGAGGTGCGGGTGCTGCTCGCCCCGATGGCACGCACCGGCGGGGAACCGCTCGGCGCGATGGGCTCAGACACCCCGATCGCCGTGCTCAGCGACCGTCCGCGGCTCATCTTCGACTACTTCACCCAGCAGTTCGCGCAGGTGACCAACCCGCCGCTCGACTCGATCCGCGAAGAGGTCGTCACCTCGCTCAAGCTCGGGCTCGGCCCGGAGCGCAACCTGCTCTCGGCCGGACCGGAGCACGCCCGGCAGGTGGTCCTCGACTTCCCCGTGATCGACAACGACGAGCTGGCCAAGATCCAGCACATCGACACCGCCCCCGGCAGCCGCACGACCACCACCATCCGCGGGCTCTACCGGTTCGACGACGGGCCGGACGCCCTGTCCGCCCGCATCGCCGAGATGTGCCTGGAGGCGGACGCGGCGATCGAGGCCGGGGCGATGTTCATCGTCTTGTCCGACCGCGACTCCAACAAGGACTTCGCGCCGATCCCGTCCCTGCTGATGATCGCCGCCGTGCACCACCACCTGATCCGAACCGAGAACCGGATGAAGGTCGGCATCGTGGTCGAGGCCGGCGATGTTCGCGAGGTGCACCACGTGGCCCTCCTGATCGGCTACGGCGCCTCCGCGATCAACCCGTACCTCGCGATGGAAACCTGCGAAGACCTCGTGCGCAGCGGCTACCTGACCTCGGGCACGCCGGAACAGGCCGTGCGCAACGTGATCAAGGCCCTCGGCAAGGGCGTGCTCAAGATCATGTCGAAGATGGGGATCTCCACCGTCTCCTCCTATGCGGGCGCCCAGACCTTCGAGGCCGTCGGCCTCAGCCAGGAGTTCATCGACCAGTACTTCACCGGCACCACCAGCAAGCTCGGCGGGGTCGGGATCGACGTCATCGCCGCGGAGAACGAGGCCCGCCACGCCTCCGCGTACCCGGAGGATGCCGCCGTCACCGCCCACGAACGCCTGAACACGGGCGGCGAGTACCAGTGGCGCCGGGACGGCTCACCGCACCTGTTCAACCCGGAGACGATCTTCCGGCTCCAGCACTCCACCCGCACCCGCCGTTACGACATCTTCCGCGAGTACACGAAACTCGTCGACGACCAGGCCGAGAGCCTGATGACGCTGCGCGGCATGTTCACCTTCGACACCGGCAAGCGCCACCCCGTTCCCCTGGACGAGGTCGAGTCGGTCGAGTCGATCGTGAAGCGCTTCGCCACCGGTGCGATGAGCTACGGCTCCATCTCGCCTGAGGCCCACGAGACGCTCGCCATCGCGATGAACCGCCTCGGGGGCAAGTCCAACACGGGCGAGGGCGGCGAGGACCTCGACCGGTTGATCGACCCGGAGCGGCGCAGCGCCGTGAAGCAGGTCGCGTCCGGCCGGTTCGGCGTGACCAGCATGTACCTCTCCCACGCCGACGACATCCAGATCAAGCTCGCCCAGGGCGCCAAGCCGGGGGAGGGCGGCCAGCTGCCGCCGACGAAGGTGTACCCGTGGATCGCCCGCACCCGGCACGCGACCGCGGGAGTCGGCCTGATCTCGCCGCCGCCGCACCACGACATCTACTCGATCGAAGACCTCAAGCAGCTGATCTTCGACCTCAAGCGGGCCAACCCCCAGGCGCGGATCCACACCAAACTGGTCAGCCAGTCCGGGATCGGCGCGGTCGCGGCGGGTGTCGCCAAGGCGCTGTCCGACGTGATCCTGATCTCCGGCCACGACGGCGGCACGGGTGCCAGCCCGCTGAACTCGCTCAAGCACGCCGGAACGCCCTGGGAACTCGGGCTCGCCGAGACCCAGCAGACACTCATGCTCAACGGCATGCGTGACCGGGTGGTGCTGCAGGTCGACGGACAGCTCAAGACCGGCAGGGACGTCGTGATCGGCGCGCTGCTCGGCGCCGAGGAGTTCGGCTTCGCCACCGCGCCCCTGATCGTCGAGGGCTGCGTCATGATGCGCGTCTGCCACCTCGACACCTGCCCGGTCGGAGTGGCCACCCAGAACCCGGAGCTGCGGAAACGGTTCACCGGCAAGGCCGAATACGTGATCAACTTCTTCGAGTTCATCGCCCAGGAGGTGCGCGAATACCTTGCCGGCCTCGGTTTCCGCAGCCTCGAAGAGGCGATCGGACACCGGGAGATCCTCAACGTCGACGGCGCACTCACGCACTGGAAGGCATCCGGCCTCGACCTGTCGCCGATCCTGGTCGGACCGGACTTCTCCGCCGGCGAGCCGAGGCAATCCGGCCGTCCGCAGGAGCACGAGCTGGAACTGCACTTCGACAACGAGCTCATCCGCCGGAGCGCCAGCGTGCTTGACCACGGCGGCACGATCGCCATCGAGCTGCCCATCCGCAACACCGAACGGGCCGTCGGAACGATGCTCGGCCACGAGGTGACCGTGCGCCACGGCGAACAGGGTCTCCCGGCCGGTTCGATCGACGTCACCCTCACCGGATCGGCCGGCCAGTCCTTCGGCGCGTTCCTGCCCAGCGGCATCACCCTGCGGCTCGAGGGCGACTCGAACGACTACGTCGGGAAGGGCCTCTCCGGCGGGCAGATCATCGTGCGCCCCGACCGGCGCAGCCTCTTCCCCGCCGAGCAGAACGTGATCGCCGGCAACGTGATCGGCTACGGCGCGACCCAGGGCAGCATGTTCATCCGCGGAATCGTGGGGGAACGGTTCCTGGTGCGCAACTCCGGCGCGACCGCCGTCGTCGAAGGCGTCGGCGACCACGCCCTCGAATACATGACCGGCGGGCTCGCGGTGATCCTCGGCGAGACGGGGCGCAACCTGGGGGCCGGAATGAGCGGCGGAACGGCGTACATCTTCGACCTCAAGAGCGACAACGTCAACTTCCAGGCCCTCCAATCGGGGGAGCTGACCATGTCTCCGCTGGGCAGCGCCGATCGGGAGATCGTACGCGACCTGCTCGAACAGCACCGCGAGTACACCGATTCACCGCTCGCGGCCCGGCTGCTCGCCGACCTCGAAACCACCATGTCCACATTCGTCAAGGTGCTGCCGCGGGACTACGCGGCCGTGCTGGCAACCAGGCAGAATGCCGTCGCCGAGGGTCTCGACCCCGACGGCGACGTCGTCTGGAACCGCATTCTGGAGGTAACCAATGGCTGATCCGAAGGGCTTCCTCAAGACCACGGAGCGTGAAACCCCGGCCCGCCGTCCCGTGTCCGTTCGCCTGATGGACTGGAAAGAGGTCTACGAGCAGGGCGACGCGGCGCAGTTGAAACGCCAGGCCGGCCGCTGCATGGACTGTGGCGTGCCGTTCTGCCACCAGGGCTGCCCCCTGGGCAACCTGATCCCCGAGTGGAACGACCTCACCTGGCGGGATGAGGGGAGGCAGGCGATCGAACGTCTCCACTCCACGAACAACTTCCCCGAGTTCACCGGCCGGCTCTGCCCGGCGCCCTGCGAATCCGCCTGCGTCCTGGCCATCAGCCAGCCCGCCGTCACGATCAAGCAGGTGGAGGTGTCCATCATCGACCAGGCGTTCGCCAACGGCTGGGTGCAGCCGCAGCCGCCGGGGCGGCTCACCGGAAAGACCGTCGCCGTCGTCGGTTCCGGCCCGGCCGGCCTCGCGGCGGCGCAGCAGCTCACCCGCGCCGGGCATACCGTCGCCGTCTTCGAACGAGACGACCGGATCGGCGGGCTGCTCCGTTACGGCATCCCCGACTTCAAGATGGAGAAGAAGCACCTCGAGTCGCGGCTGGCGCAGATGACGGCGGAGGGAACCCGGTTCCGGGCCGGCGTCAACATCGGCGTCGACATCACCTGGGACGCCCTGCGCGCCAGGTACGACGCCGTGGTCATCGCCACCGGCGCGATGGTGCCCCGCGATCTCCCGATCCCCGGGCGGGACCTGCCCGGCGTGCACTTCGCGATGAAATACCTGGTCCAGCAGAACAGGGTCGGCGCGGGCGACACCGTCGACCAGCAGATCACGGCGGAAGGCAGGCACGTGGTCGTGCTCGGCGGCGGCGACACCGGCGCCGACTGCATCGGCACCGCGCACCGTCAGCTGGCGGCATCCGTCACCAACCTCGCAATCGGCACGCGGCCGGGCACGAGCCGCCCGGAGCACCAGCCGTGGCCGCTCTCGCCGACGCTGTTCGAGGTGTCGAGCGCCCACGAAGAGGGCGGCAGCCGGCAGTACCTCGCGTCGACGATCGAGTTCCTGGCGAACGACGCCGGCGAGGTGCGCGCGATCCGGGTCGCCGAGACCGAGTACCGGGGCGGGCGCCGCGTGCCCAAGGCGGGCACCGAGCGGGAGATCCCCGCGGATCTCGTGCTTCTGTCCCTCGGATTCACCGGGCCGGAATCCCGCGACCTCACCGCGCAGCTGCAATTGCCGGTCGACGACCGGAGTAATGTCGAACGTGACGGCAACTACCAGACCAGTCACGAAGGAGTCTTCGTTGCCGGAGACGCCGGTCGCGGCCAGTCGCTCATCGTATGGGCGATCGCCGAGGGCCGGGCTGCGGCAGCCGCCGTCGATCGTTACCTCGAAGGTGAGACCCTACTGCCTGCTCCGGTCAAACCGACCGACCATGCCTTCGCAATCTGATTGGTCCGTTACCAAGTGATCACCACCGAAGAGACCCACCACCCCGTGGTCTCTGCCCCCACGAAAGCACCACAGCGCCAAAGAAGCGCGGAAACCGGAGAATTTTCAGTATGAGACGCGCCAAAATCGTTGCCACCCTCGGGCCGGCGGCATCCAGCTACGAACAAATTCGAGCGCTCATCGATGCGGGCGTCGATGTCTGCCGGATGAACCTCAGCCATGGGGACTATCAGGTCCACGAAGGCGTTTACGCGAATGTTCGCAAGGCCGCGAATGACTCCGGCCGTGCGGTCGCCGTCATGGTCGACCTGCAGGGGCCGAAGATCCGTCTCGGCAAGTTCGAAGGCGGCCCTTACGAACTGGCCGTCGGCGACATCTTTAAGATCACCACCGAAGAGGTCGTCGGCACGCGGGAACTCTCCGGCACCACGTACAAGGGCCTTCCCCAGGACGTCAAGGCCGGCGACTTCCTCCTCATCGACGACGGCAAGGTCAAGGTCGAGGTTGTGGTCACGAACGGCACCGTCGTGACCACCAAGGTAGTCGTCGCGGGCCCCGTCTCGAACAACAAGGGCATCAACCTGCCCGGAGTCGCCGTCAACGTGCCGGCCCTGTCCGAAAAGGACGAGGCTGACCTGCGCTGGGGTCTCCGGCTCGGAACGGACCTGATCGCGCTGTCGTTCGTGCGCGACGCCGCCGACATCACCCGCGTGCACGAGATCATGGCTGAGGAAGGCCGTCGCGTCCCCGTGATCGCGAAGATCGAGAAGCCGCAGGCCGTCGAGAACCTCGAAGGCATCGTCGACGCGTTCGACGCCATCATGGTCGCCCGTGGCGACCTGGGCGTGGAGCTGCCGCTGGAGGCCGTGCCGATCGTGCAGAAGCATGCGGTCGAGCTCGCTCGTCGCATGGCCAAGCCGGTCATCGTGGCGACCCAGATGCTGGAATCCATGATCCACAGCCCGGTGCCGACGCGCGCGGAAACGTCCGACGTGGCCAACGCCGTGCTCGACGGTGCTGACGCGGTCATGCTCAGTGGCGAGACCAGCGTCGGGGAGTACCCCGTCGTCACGGTCCAGACCATGGCGCGCATCGTGGCCTCGACGGAGGACCACGGCCTGGAGCGCATTGCTCCGCTGACGAACAAGCCGCGCACCCAGGGCGGGGCGATCACCCTGGCCGCCATCGAGGTTGCCGAGTTCGTCGAGGCGAAGTACCTCTGCATCTTCACCGAGTCCGGTGACTCGGCCAGGCGGATGTCCCGCCTGCGTTCGAAGATCCCGATGCTGGCCTTCACCCCGGAGCCCGGCATCCGTCGTCGCCTTGCCCTCAGCTGGGGCATCCAGACGTACCTGGTCGAGCGGGTCACCCACACCGACGCCATGTTCGGCCAGGTGGACGACATTCTGCTCAGCCAGGGTCTGGCCCAGCTCGGCGACAAGGTCGTCGTGATCAGCGGATCCCCTCCCGGAATCGCCGGCTCCACGAACGACATCCGTGTGCACCGCGTCGGCGATGCGCACAACGAGGTTCACCCGGCCTACGCCAAGAACTGACCCCGAACGAGAAACCCCGCCCCGTGTCCGCACGCGGCGGGGCTTTTCGCGCCCTGAAGGGATCGTTTGGCACGGCGGGAGGGCTTCGATGGGGGGCTGATTCGGCGACGCCGCGGAAGGGCGCACGACACTTCCGCGGTGGAAACAGCCTGGGTGTCGGTACCGGTGGTGGGACTCGAACCCACACGTCCTCTCGAACAAAGCATTTTGAGTGCTCCGCGTCTGCCATTCCGCCACACCGGCTCACAACACCTGGATCAGAATACCGTAGGCTTTGACCCGTGACCGACCAAGATTCCACTCCAGTTCCTCCTCGCCGCGTCGTCGTGGCCGAGGACGAGTCCCTCATCCGCCTCGACATCGTCGAAATCCTCCGCGACGCCGGATTCGAAGTGGTCGGCGAAGCCGGCGACGGCGAAACCGCCGTGGCCCTCGCCACCGAGCTGCGGCCCGACCTGGTGATCATGGACGTCAAGATGCCTCACCTTGACGGCATCTCCGCCGCCGAACGCATCACCAAGGCGCACATCGCCCCGGTCGTGCTGCTCACCGCGTTCAGCCAGAAGGAACTGGTCGAGCGGGCCACGGAGGCCGGCGCGCTGGCGTACGTCGTCAAGCCGTTCACGCCCAACGACCTGCTCCCGGCGATCGAGATCGCCCTGTCCCGCTACAGCCAGATCATCACGCTCGAGGCCGAGGTCGCCGACCTGGTCGAGCGGTTCGAGACCCGCAAGCTCGTCGACCGGGCCAAGGGCCTGCTCAACGAGAAGATGGGCCTCTCCGAGCCGGAGTCGTTCCGCTGGATCCAGAAGGCATCCATGGACCGCCGCCTGACCATGCACGACGTCGCCCAGGCGATCATCGAGCAGCTCTCCGCAAAAAAATAGGCGGCGCTCTCGACTCAGGAAAAGACACGCAGGCAAACCGTGGGTGGACGGGTTGCCTGCGTTTCTTCTATGCCAGCGCCGGCAGGTCCTTGATCAGGTTGGTGATCCGGATCGTCGAACAGCGTCGGCCCTGATCATCGGTGACGACGATCTCATGCGTCGTCAGGGTTCGCCCCAGGTGGAGCGGCGTGCACACTCCCGTGACATGGCCGGATGTCGCCGACCGGGTGTGCGTGGCATTGATCTCGATGCCGACCGCGAGGCGCCCCGGGCCGGCGTGCAGGTTCGCCGCCATCGACCCGAGCGATTCGCCCAGCACAACATAGGCGCCGCCGTGCAGCAACATGGCCGGCTGGGTGTTGCCCGCGACCGGCATCCGCGCGACCGCCCGTTCGATCGTGAACTGGACGAACTCGATGCCCATCTTCTCGGCCAGGCTGCCTGCCCCGCGTTCCTGAACCCAGGCCAGCGCGTCTGCGGTCTTCTCGATCATGATCACCTTTGGTCGCTGCACCCTGCCCGCGTCTGACGACGCTTGTAGGCTGTCTCTGTGTTGGATTCCGAAAAGCCTACCCTGATGATCATCGACGGCCATTCCCTGGCCTACCGGGCGTTCCATGCCCTCCCGGTCGACAGTTTCCAGACCCGGGACGGGCAGCACACCAACGCCATCCACGGGTTCATCTCGATGCTGCTGAGCCTGCTGCGCAACGAGAAGCCCACCCACATCGCGGTGGCCTTCGACATCTCCCGGTTCTCGTTCCGCACCCGCGAGTACCCCGACTACAAGGGGACCAGGGCCAGCACGCCCAGCGAGTTCATCGGGCAGGTCCCGCTGCTCCAGGACGCCCTCGCAGCGATGAACATCACGACCCTGACCAAGGAAGATTTCGAGGCCGACGACATCCTCGCGACCCTGTCCGTGCGCGGCACCAACGAGGGCTACCACGTCCTCGTCGTCTCCGGCGACCGCGACACCATCCAGCTCGTCAACGAGAACGTCACCCTGCTCTACCCGGCCAGCCAGGGTGTGTCCGCGCTGACCCGGTACGACCCCGAGCGCGTGATGGAGAAATACGGCATCCGGCCTGCGCAGTACCCGGATGTCGCGGCGCTGGTCGGCGAGACCAGCGACAACCTGATCGGCATCTCCAAGGTCGGGGAGAAGACGGCCGTGAAATGGCTGGGGCTCTACGGCAGCCTCGACGGGATCCTCGAACACGCGGACGAGATCACGGGCGTGGTCGGTAACAACCTGCGCGAGCAGAAGGAGAACGCGATCCGCAACCGGCGGCTGAACCGGCTGGTGACCGACCTCGACCTGCCCGTGCAGATCACCGACCTGGCCCGCGGCGCGATCAACGAACCGGCCGTGCGCGACGTCTTCGGCCGGCTCGAATTCAAGACTCTGCTCGACCGGGTGATCAAGCTCGAGGGCGGCGCGGCCGGCGTCGACGGCGACGCCGCCGCGGCGCCGTCCCCCGCTGTGGAGGCCGTCCCCGCTCCCTCGGCCCCTACCGCCCAGGACCTGCTCGACGAGGAACTCGGCGCCTGGATCAGCCGGGCGGTGGCCGGATCACCGGTTGGAATCGGCCTGTGCGTCGAGGTGCAGGACGGCAAGGCGATCGGCTTCGGACTGGCCGGCCCCACCGAGACCGTCAACCTGCCCTGGCAGCCCGGACGCACCGACTACCTCCCGCTCGAGGAATGGCTCGCGAGCGACTCGCCCAAGATCATGCACGACGCCAAGCACCAGATCAAGGCGCTGCGCCGCAGCAACCTGGCCTTCACCGGGCTGGCCACCGACACCCTCGTCGCCGGCTGGCTGCTGCGTCCGGGCGGCCCGGACAAGACCCTCACCGACCTGGTCACCCGTTACCTCGACGAGACACTGCCCGTGCACGACCCGAACCAGCTCGTGCCGGACGAGGACGAGGCCGGGGGAGTCCCCATGCAGGCGTGGTACACCTACCGCCTCGCCCAGGTCCTGGCCGCGCAGCTCGACGCGGGCTCGCGGCGCGTGCTGACCGGCATCGAGATGCCCACCCTGATCGCGCTCGTGGACATGGAGCTCGCCGGGGTCGCCGTCTCGCACGACGAGCTGGCGGCCCTGTCCGCCCAGCTCGGCGAACGCTCCGCAGCCCTGGCCGCGGGCGCCTACGCCGAGATCGGCCGTGAGGTCAACCTCGGATCGCCCAAGCAGCTCCAGGAGGTGCTCTTCGAGCAACTCGGCATGCCCAAGACCCGCGCGAACAAGACCGGGTACTCCACGGATGCCGGCGCCCTCGCCGACCTGCAGGCCAGCAATCCGCACCCCTTCCTCGACCTGCTCCTGCAGCACCGCGACGCGACCAAGCTGCGCCAGATCGTGGAGACCCTCGACAAGGCCATCGACGGGACCGGCCGCATCCACACCAACTACGTGCAGATCGGCACGGCCACCGGGCGCATCTCGTCGACGGACCCCAATCTGCAGAACATCCCCGTGCGCACGGAGGAGGGTCGCCGCATCCGCGCCGCCTTCCACGCCGGGCCCGGCAGCGAGTGCCTGCTCACCGCGGACTACTCCCAGATCGAGATGCGCATCATGGCGCACCTCTCCGCGGACGCCGGCCTGATCGAAGCCTTCAACGCCGGAGAGGACCTGCACCGGTTCGTCGGCGCCAGCGTGTTCGGCGTCGCCCCGGCAGACGTCACTCCCGAAATGCGCAGCAAGGTCAAGGCCATGTCCTACGGCCTCGCCTACGGGCTGAGCGCCTTCGGGCTGTCGCGCCAGCTTCGGATCGACACGAAGGAAGCCAAACAGCTGATCGGCGACTACTTCGCCCGGTTCGGGGCGGTGCGCGACTATCTCAGGCACGTCGTCGAACAGGCCAAGCTCGACGGCTACACCGCCACCATCTTCGGCCGTCGCCGTCCCTTCCCCGAGCTGCACAGCGCCAACCGGGTGCTCCGCGAGAACGCGGAACGCGCTGCCCTCAACGCCCCGATCCAGGGTTCAGCCGCCGACATCATGAAGATCGCCATGAACGGCATCGCCGACGACCTGGCCGAGGGCGCGCTCGAGTCCCGGATGATGCTCCAGGTGCACGACGAACTGATCTTCGAGGTGGCACCGGGAGAGTGGGATGCCCTCCGCGCCGTCGTCACGCACCGGATGGAGAGGGCGGCCGACCTGCTCGTGCCGCTCGAGGTCCAGGTCGGCCGGGGCGCGAACTGGGACGCCGCCGCGCACTGACCCCGGTTCTGAACCCACCCTGAACGACCCCGAACCGTTCAGGGTGGATTCAGCGGCCGTCCCCTACCGTGACGAGGACCGGGCCAAGCGCGCTCGGAAGCGAGATCCAAGGAGAACACAATGAAGAAGACAGGCAAGGCGGCCGCCGCCGGACTGGCCGCCCTGGTCGGCGTCGGCACGGTGGGCGGCCTTCCGGCCGCGAACGCCGAGGGATCCGGCCAGAGCGACTCCGAGACGGCCATCACCGGCCCGGCGCTCGCCCAGGCGAGTGCCGCGGCCCTGGCCGCGACCGGGCAGGGCCGGGTCACCGACACCGAGGTCGGCGACGAGGAGAGCTACTATGAGGTCGAAGTGACCTTCGACGACGGCACAGAGGTCGATGTGCAGCTTGACCGGGCATTCCAGGTCGTCGCTGAGCCTAAGGGCGGCGCCGACGGCTGATCGGGCACGGCGAGGTACCGGTCGGCCGCACCGGTCGGCCGCACCGGCCGACCGGGCGGGAGTCACCGGCAGGAAGGGTGTGCCATGAAAGTGCTCCTGGTGGACGACGACGAGAAGATCACGGCCGCCCTCGGGCGCGGCCTCCGCGCAGAGGGCTTCACCGTGGACGTCGAGCGCAACGGAATTGACGGGCTCTGGCGAGCCGGCGAGGGCTGCTACGACGTCATCGTCCTGGACATCATGATGCCGGGCCGGAACGGGTTCCTGGTCTGCGCCGATCTCCGCGCGGCCGAGAACTGGACGCCCATCCTGATGCTGACCGCGAAGGACGGTGACCTCGACGAGGCGGAGGCGCTGGACACCGGCGCGGATGACTACCTGGTGAAGCCGTTTTCCTTCCCGGTTCTCGTGGCACGCCTGTACGCCCTGATCCGCCGGAGCAATTCGGCGACGCCGCCGCCGAGCGGGGTGGCCGACCTCCGGATCGACCCGCTCCACCACCGGGTGTGGGTCGGTGAGGCGGAACTCACCGTCACCTCCCGGGAGTTCGACGTCCTGCACTACCTGGTCCACCGCACCGGACAGGTGCTGTCCAAGCAGCACATCCTCGACGGCGTCTGGAGCGGAGACTTCGACGGCGACCCGAATATCGTCGAGGTGTACGTCGCCAGGCTGCGCCGCAAGCTCGAGCAGCACGATTGCCACGCCTCGATCGACACCGTACGCGGCGCGGGCTATCGGCTGGCGGCACGAACGGTGCCGGGCAGCCCCGGGCCTCGGTAGAGTCGGCTGCCGTGCGGGCGACCTGGCTGATGGGAAGTGTGCGCTGGCGGATCACCGCCGCCGCGACGCTGGCCGTGCTCATCGTCCTGGCCGTCACCGGCGGAGCCCTCGTCGCCGCCCAACGGTCGGTGTTGACCGACAACGTCGATGAGGTCCTGCATCGACACAGCACAGCGATCATCGCCGCACTCGACGCCGGAACGTTGCCGGCCGTCATCTCCGGGCAGGGCGACGACGAATCCTTCGCCCGGGTGACGGATGTGGCGGGCCGGGAGATCGCCGCCACCGCCCGCTCCCTCGCCGACGCGCGCCTGGCCGGCAGCCTGGACTCCGGTGACGGACTCCAGACCATCCGGTCGATTCCCGGCCCGGAGTTCCGGGTTCTGTCCACGACCCGGAGCGGCCTCCGCGTGCTCGTCGGCACCCCGTTGGACGACGTCCAGGACAGCGTCGACGCCCTCCTCGCGGGCCTGTTCGTCGCGGTCCCCGCAGCGTCGCTGCTCCTGGCGGCTGTCGTCTGGCTGCTGGTCGGACGGGTGCTGCGGCCGGTCGAAGCCATCCGCAGCCGGGTGGCCGCCATGTCCGGCTCCACCCTGGACCGGCGGGTGCCCGAACCGAACACCCGGGATGAGATCGCCAGGCTCGCGCGCACCATGAATGACATGCTCGAGCGTGTGGAGACGGCCGGCGCCAGGCAGCGTCGATTCGTGGCGGATGCCTCGCACGAGTTGCGCACGCCGCTGGCCCGGATCCGTGCCCAGCTCGAGGTCGATCGCGCCCACCCCGAGGCGGCGGACGTCGCCGCCACCCAGCGGAGCGTGCTCGACGAGGCCGACACCCTGCAACGGCTCATCGACGATCTCCTCCTCCTCGCCCGGGCCGACAGCGTCCGCGAACCGCGCCAGGACGAGCCGGTCGACCTCGACGACGTCGTCATGGACGAAGCGCGCCGGGTGCGCGGCACCCGACCGGTCTCGGTCGACGCCGGCAGGGTGTCCGGCGCGCAGCTCCGTGGCGACCGGGACCGGCTCGCACGGGTCGTGCGCAACCTGCTCGACAATGCGGTGCAGCACGGCGGCCCGCACATCGTGATCAGCCTGAGAGAGGTCGACGGGCAGGCCGAACTGACCGTCGCGGACGACGGGGCCGGAATCCCGGCGGACCAGCACGACCGGGTCTTCGAACGGTTCGCCCGGGTCGACGAGTCCCGTACCCGTGACGCCGGCGGCAGCGGCCTCGGCCTGGCGATCGCCCGGGAAATCGTCGCCGCCCACGGCGGGTCGATCGTGATCGACCCGCTCCACCGGCCGGGTGTGCGGTTCGTCGTGACCCTTCCGACCGGGGGGAAGACGCCGCCGCCGCCGGTGTCTTAGGCTCGTGCCATGACAATCGACACTCAGCGCACTCCGACGGCGATCGACAGGATCGCCGAGGACTGGGTCGACACCCTCGTCGACCTCGACCCGACGGTGGGAACATACATCGGCCGCACCGAGGGCGACGGCCGCTTCGGGGACTATTCGCCGGCCGGGGACGAACGCCGCCAGCTCGAGGCGAAGAAGGTCATCGCCCTCCTGGACGCGGCGCCGCCCGCCGACGACGTCGACGTCGTCACCCGCACCGACCTGCGCAGCGCCCTCGCCCTCGATGTGGAGAGCCACGAGGCCGGGCTGGCGCTGCGGGACCTGAACGTGATCGCGTCGCCGGCCCAGGGCATCCGCGAAATTTTCGACCTCATGCCCACCACAACCGTCGGCGACTGGGAGAACATCGCCGCCCGCCTCGGCAGTGTCCCCGCGGCCATGGACGGCTATCTGCAGACCCTCCGGGAGGGAATGCGGCAGGGCATCATGCCGGCCAGGCGCCAGGTGCGGGAGGTCGCCACCCAGGCGAAGCGCCACGCCGCGAATGGGGGGTTCTTCGCGCGGTTCGCCGCCGAGGCCAGCCTCGAATCCGGCAGCCTGCCGGCCACCCTGGCCACCGCTCTCGCCACGGGCGCGCGCGCCGCCGCCGCCGCCTACGGCACCCTCGCCGAGTTCCTCGGCGGCACCCTCGAGGGTGCGGCGCCCGAGAAGGACGCGATCGGCCGCGAGTTGTACGCGCTCCATTCCCGCCGGTTCCTCGGCGCCACGATCGACCTCGACGAGACCTACGAGTGGGGCGTCGAGGAACTGTCCCGGATGGTCGCCGAGCAGGAAAGCGTGGCCGACCAGATCAAGCCGGGCGCGAGCGTGCTCGAGGCGATCGCGCACCTCGACACCGACCAGAGCCGCAAGCTGCACGGCACGGCGGCGCTGCAACAGTGGATGCAGGAGACCAGCGACCGCGCCGTGGCCGAGCTGTCCGGCACCCAGTTCGACATCCCCGACGAGATCAAGAGCCTCGAGTGCCTGATCGCCCCCACCCAGGAGGGCGGGATCTACTACACCGGGCCCACCGACGACTTCTCCCGCCCCGGCCGGATGTGGTGGTCCGTCCCCGTCGGCGTCACCGAATTCGACACCTGGCGCGAACTCACGACCGTCTACCACGAGGGAATACCCGGGCACCACCTGCAGATCGGCCAGGCCGTCCACAACCGGGCCAAGCTGAACACCTGGCGCCGCCAGCTGGCCGGCACCTCGGGCCACGCCGAGGGCTGGGCCCTCTACGCCGAACGCCTGATGGAGCAGCTCGGCTACCTCGACGACCCGGCCGACCGCCTCGGCATGCTCGACGGGCAGCGGATGCGCGCCGCCCGCGTCGTGCTCGACATCGGGGTCCACCTGGAAAAGCAGCTGCCGGACGGCTCCGGACCGTGGACGGCCGACTACGCATTCGACTTCCTCCGGCGGAACGTGAACATGAACGACGGCTTCGTGAAGTTCGAGGTCAACCGCTACCTCGGCTGGCCCGGCCAGGCACCCTCGTACAAGGTCGGCCAGCGGATCTGGGAAGAACTGCGCGACACCTACCGCGAGAAGGAGGGCGCGGCGTTTTCGATCAAGGACTTCCACCGCAAGGCCCTGGACCTCGGCGGGGTCGGCCTCGACACGCTCCGTTCGGCGATGCTCGGTTAGGCGCGCCGTGCCGGGGGAAGCACGATCGCCCTACCAGACTGCGCTCGGCGACGACCTCGCCGGACTGCACCCGCGCCTCCGCGCCTACTTCGCGGCGATCCCGGCCGGGTGCGTCGGCGCCGGTGAAGGCACCTTCAGCACGGTCGGAACGCCCCGGCGGTGGCTGTGGCCCCCGCTCTGGCTCCTCGGCCGCCTGGGGGTGCTCTTCCCCGTCTGGGAACGAGACGTGCCCTTCACCGTGTTGAACACGCCCACGCTCGACGCCGCCGGCCATGGCGGCGTCGCCGCAGTGCGCACATTCCGGTTCCGGGCGGGGGAGCGGCGCATGGTGGACGCCATCACGGCCGGGCCCTCCGGGCTGGTCGACCGTCTGGGCACCCTCGGCCTGCTCGAAACCCGGCTCAACGCCCGCATCGTCGACGGCACGCTCCGATTGGACTCCGCCCGGGTGCTGCTGCGCCTGGCCGGCCTTCGCCTCGTCCTGCCCGCCTTCCTCGCACCGACCGTCTCGCTGACCGAACGATTCGACGACGACACGGACAGCCAGCACGTGCGGGTCATCGTCAGCGCACCCTGGCTCGGCAGACTGTACGAATACGCCGGGTGGTTCCACTACTCGGTGCAAGAGAGGGAGCGCCAGACATGAGTCGACGGATCGTCATCGCCGGGGCCTCCGGTTTTATCGGGAGGTACCTGGTCGAGGCCTACCGGGCCGACGGCTGGAACGTCGCCCGGATCGGGCGAACGGGCGACGCGGTCTGGGGCGACTCTCCGGCGCTGACCCGGCTCCTGGACGGAGCCGAGGTACTCGTCAACCTCGCCGGCAAGAGCGTCAATTGCCGCTACACGGAGGCGAACCGGGCCCAGATCCTCCGGTCCCGGGTCGACACGACGCGGGAACTCGCGGCGGCCGTGCAAGCCTGCGAAACGCCGCCGCCCCTGTGGGTGAACGCCTCGACCGCGACGATCTACCGTCACGCCGAGGACCGGCCGATGACCGAAGCGACAGGCGAGCTCGGTGAGGGGTTCTCGGTGGGTATCGCGACAGCGTGGGAACGCGCGCTCTTCGATGGCGACCTGCCGGGCACTCGCCGGGTCGCCCTGAGGATGGCGATCGTACTCGGCGACGGCAGCGCCCTGAGCCCGCTCCTGACGCTGACCCGGCTCGGACTCGGCGGCCCGCAGCGGGACGGACGGTGGTGGCCAACGCGTGACCGCCTCGCGGCCGGCACCTGGCATGAGGCTCGAGCGCAGGGCGGCAGGCAGAAGTTCAGCTGGATCCACATTGCCGACGTGCTGGGCATCATCCGTTTCCTCACCGACCGGCCGGACCTTGCGGGGATCGTCAACGCGTCCTCGCCGAACCCGTCCGACAACGCCACCGTGATGGGCGTGCTCCGGGAGGTCCTCGGGATGCCGTTCGGACTGGCGCTGCCGCGGTGGGTGCTGGAGCTGGGCGCCGTGGCCATCCGCACTGAAACCGAGCTCGTGCTGAAGAGCCGCTGGGTCATTCCCGAACGGCTCGTGGACGCCGGCTACGTCTTTTCCTATCCCGAGCTCGAGCCCGCGATCCGCCAGATTGCGGCACCGGGGCCGGTTCGGGCGAAGTTGCCGCGCCCGTCCGCAAACAGCTAAGCTTGACTGTCACGTTTGTGACGAACTATCCGCTGCCATGCGCGGTGCGCGATCCTGAAATCCTTTCTGCGTGTGGCCCGATCTATGTCCATCCTGGAGCAACTACTACATGACAATCGCAACGACCGAACGGGCACCCAAGCAGGTCGCCATCAACGACATTGGATCTGCTGAAGACTTTCTTGCCGCGGTCGAAAAGACTCTGAAATTCTTCAACGACGGCGACCTCATCGAAGGAACCGTAGTGAAGATCGACCGCGACGAGGTTCTCCTCGACGTGGGCTACAAGACCGAGGGTGTCATCCCCTCCCGCGAACTCTCCATCAAGCACGACGTCGACCCCTCTGAGGTCGTCAAGGTCGGCGACCTGGTTGAGGCCCTCGTTCTTCAGAAGGAAGACAAGGAAGGCCGTCTCATCCTGTCCAAGAAGCGCGCTCAGTACGAGCGTGCCTGGGGCGACGTGGAGAAGATCAAGGACGAAGACGGCGTTGTCACCGGTTCGGTCATCGAGGTCGTCAAGGGTGGCCTCATCGTGGACATCGGCCTGCGCGGCTTCCTCCCGGCCTCGCTCATCGAGCTGCGGCGCGTTCGCGACCTGACCCCGTACCTGGGCCAGGAGATCGAGGCCAAGATCCTCGAACTCGACAAGAACCGCAACAACGTCGTGCTGTCCCGTCGTGCCCTGCTCGAGCAGACGCAGTCCGAGAGCCGCACCACGTTCCTCAACAACCTCCAGAAGGGACAGGTCCGCAAGGGCGTCGTCTCGTCGATCGTCAACTTCGGTGCGTTCGTCGACCTGGGCGGCGTTGACGGTCTGGTTCACGTCTCCGAACTCAGCTGGAAGCACATCGAGCACGCCAGCGAGGTCGTCGAGGTCGGCCAGGAAGTCACCGTCGAGATCCTCGAGGTCGACCTCGAGCGCGAGCGCGTGTCGCTGTCGCTCAAGGCCACCCAGGAAGACCCGTGGCAGGTCTTCGCCCGCACCCACGCCATCGGCCAGGTTGCACCGGGCAAGGTCACCAAGCTCGTCCCGTTCGGTGCGTTCGTTCGCGTCGCCGAGGGCATCGAGGGCCTGGTCCACATCTCCGAGCTCTCCGGCAAGCACGTTGAGCTCGCCGAACAGGTCGTCGCCGTCGGCGACGAGGTCTTCGTCAAGGTCATCGACATCGACCTCGAGCGTCGCCGCATCTCGCTGAGCCTCAAGCAGGCCAACGAGGGTGTCGACCCGGAGGGCACCGAGTTCGACCCGGCACTCTACGGAATGCTCACCGAGTACGACGACCAGGGCAACTACAAGTACCCTGAGGGCTTCGACCCGGAGACCAACGAGTGGCGCGAAGGCTTCGAAACCCAGCGCGAGAAGTGGGAGCAGGACTACGCTGCAGCCCAGGCTCGCTGGGAAGCCCACAAGAAGCAGGTTGCCTCCGCGAACGACGAGATCATCGCCCCCGGCGATGTCCCCTCCGCCGCGGGCTCCTCCTTCTCCAGCGAGACGGCCGGCGCCGGCACCCTCGCGGACGACGAGGCCCTCGCAGCTCTGCGCGAGAAGCTCTCCAGCTCCAACTAGGGGCGCGATTCCACCTGGCTCGCCGGCACCGACACGGTGCCGGCGCGCTGAGACAGGCCGGCCCCTTCGGGGTCCGGCCTGTTTTTTCGTGCGGGCCTGCCGTCGACGACCAGCACGAACACCGTGGCGCTGAGGGCGCCGCGGGAGGTTAGCATTGCACGGGTGTACCTGATTGGACTGACCGGCGGGATCGCATCCGGAAAAAGCACCGTGGCGCGCAGGCTCGACGAACTCGGCGCCGTGCACATCGACGCCGACCACCTCGCCCGGGTCGCGGTGGAACCCGGCACGGCGGCGTTCAACCAGATCTCCCGCTCGTTCGGCCCGTCCGTGATCGGGCCGGACGGCAGCCTCGACCGACCGGCACTGGGGGCCCTCGTCTTCGCCGACTCAGCGGCCCTCACCCTGCTCAACGCGATCGTGCACCCGGCCGTGCGATCCCTCTCGAACCTGGTGATCAGCGAGGCCGCCGAGCGGGACCCGCACGCGGTCGTCGTCTACGACGTTCCGTTGCTGGTGGAGGCCGGCGTCGACCACCCGTTCGACCTGATCGTGGTCACCCACGCCGACGAGGCAACCCGGGTGCGGCGGATGGTCGAGCTGCGCGGGATGACGGAGGCCGAGGCCCTGCGCCGGATCCGGTCCCAGGCCAGCGACGACGAGCGCCTGGCCGTCGCGGACGTGGTCATCGACACCGCCGGCAGCCTCACCCGCACGCTGGCCCAGGTCGACGACCTCTGGCGGCGCGTGCGGGTCGCCGCCGAGACGACTGTCAGGGGTGCTCCGTAGACTGGAGCCATGGAACCCACGCGCTCTGTACATCCGTTCGAGGTCGTGAGCGAGTACACCCCGAGCGGTGACCAGCCGACCGCGATCGCCGAGCTGGCCGGCCGGATCAACGCCGGCGAGACCGACATCGTGCTGCTCGGCGCCACCGGAACCGGAAAATCGGCGACGACCGCCTGGCTGATCGAGCAGGTGCAACGCCCCACCCTGGTGCTCGCCCACAACAAGACCCTGGCCGCACAGCTGGTGAACGAGTTCCGTGAGCTGATGCCCAACAACGCCGTCGAGTACTTCGTCTCCTACTACGACTACTACCAGCCTGAGGCCTACGTGCCGCAGACCGACACCTTCATCGAGAAGGACTCCTCGATCAACGCGGAGGTGGAGCGGTTGCGGCACTCCACCACCAACTCGCTGCTGAGCCGGCGCGACGTGATCGTCGTGTCCACCGTCTCGTGCATCTACGGCCTCGGCACCCCGGAGGGCTACCTGGAGGCCATGATCGCCCTCCAGGTCGGCCAGAAGGTCAGCCGGGACTGGCTCGTCCGCCGGTTCGTCGCGATGCAGTACCAGCGCAACGACGTCGACTTCTCCCGAGGCCACTTCCGGGTGCGGGGCGACACCATCGAGATCATCCCGATGTACGAGGAATTGGCGATCCGGATCGAGATGTTTGGCGACGAGATCGAGGCGCTGTACAGCCTGCACCCGCTGACCGGCGACATCGTGCGCAGGCTCGACTCCGTCTCCGTCTTCCCCGGGTCGCACTACGTCGCCAGCACCGAGGTCATGCAGCGCGCCATCGGCACCATCCAGGAGGAACTGGCCGAACGCCTCGAACAGCTCGAACGGGGCGGCAAGCTGCTGGAGGCTCAGCGCCTGCGGATGCGCACCACCTTCGACCTGGAGATGATGGAGCAGATCGGGTTCTGCTCGGGGATCGAGAACTACTCCCGGCACATCGACGCCCGGCAACCGGGGGAGGCGCCGCACTGCCTGCTCGACTACTTCCCCGACGACTTCCTGATGGTCATCGACGAGTCGCACGTCACCGTGCCCCAGATCGGCGCCATGTACGAGGGCGACTCCTCCCGCAAGCGCACCCTCGTCGAGCATGGCTTCCGGCTCCCCAGCGCGCTGGACAACCGGCCCCTCAAGTTCAGTGAGTTCAAGGGCAGGGTCGGCCAGACCGTCTACCTGTCCGCGACACCGGGCAAGTACGAGATGGGCATCGCCGACGGCGTCGTGGAGCAGATCATCCGCCCGACCGGGCTGATCGACCCGCAAATCGTCGTGAAACCCAGCAAGGGGCAGATCGACGATCTCCTCGAGGAGATCCACACGAGGGTCGAACGCAACGAACGGGTGCTCGTCACGACGCTGACCAAGAAGATGGCCGAGGAACTCACCGACTTCCTCACCGAGGCAGGGGTGCGGGTGCGCTACCTGCACTCCGACGTCGACACCCTGCGCCGGGTGGAACTGCTCACGGAGCTCCGCGCGGGCGTGTACGACGTGCTCGTCGGAATCAACCTGCTGCGGGAAGGCCTCGACCTGCCCGAGGTGTCGCTCGTCGCCATCCTCGACGCCGACAAGGAAGGGTTCCTCCGCTCGGCCACCTCGCTCATCCAGACCATCGGGCGCGCTGCCCGCAACGTCTCGGGCGAGGTGCACATGTACGCCGACCGGCTCACGGCGTCGATGGAACGCGCCATCGACGAAACCGACCGCCGCCGCGAGAAGCAGGTGGCCTACAACACCCTGCACGGGATCGACCCGACCCCGCTCCGCAAGCGGATCGCGGACATCACCGAGGTGCTCGCCCGGGAGGAGGCCGACACCGCCGAGCTCCTGGCCGGCCGCACCGAGCGGCGCAAGGGACTCGCGCCGACCCCTCGCCGCCAGGGCCTGGCCGCCAACGGGGCCAACGACCTGGAGTCGATCATCGCGGACCTGAACGGCCAGATGCTCGAGGCCGCCGGGGAACTCAAGTTCGAACTCGCGGCGCGGCTGCGTGACGAGGTTTCCGAATTGAAACGGGAACTGCGCCAGATGGAGAAGGCGGGTCACATCTGACCCGGCCGCGCCACAACCCACCGGCCTCACTTTCGAACATCTGTTCGCTCAGGGCGTGTTGATCTCGCACCGGAGTGTCGGCCGCACTGCATAGACTCGAACGGTGTCAATTTCCAAGGTAGAGTCCGGGTCAAAACTCAGTGTTCGCGGCGCACGGGTGCACAATCTGCACAACGTGGACCTGGAGATCCCCCGGGATTCCCTCGTGGTCTTCACCGGGCTGTCCGGTTCGGGCAAGTCGTCGCTCGCCTTCGACACCATCTTCGCGGAGGGCCAGCGCCGGTACGTCGAGTCGCTGTCCGCCTATGCGCGCCAGTTCCTCGGCCAGGTCGACCGTCCCGACGTCGACTTCATCGAGGGGCTCAGCCCCGCCGTCTCGATCGACCAGAAGTCCACCAACCGGAACCCCCGGTCCACGGTCGGCACGATCACCGAGGTGTACGACTACATGCGGCTGCTCTGGGCGCGCATCGGCGTGCCGCATTGCGCCGTCTGCGGCGAAGTCATCCAGGCCCAGACCGTGCAGCAGATCGCCGACCAGCTGATGGAGCTGGAGGCCGGCATCCGCTACCAGGTGCTCAGCCCCGTCGTCTCGCAGAAGAAGGGCGAATTCGTCGACCTGTTCAAGGAACTGGCCGCCGGCGGTTACTCGCGGGCGATCGTCGACGGTACCCAGATCCAGTTGAACGAGCCGCCCGTGCTCAAGAAGCAGATCAAGCACGACATCTCCGTGGTCGTCGACCGGCTGGTCGCCGGGCCCGAGCTGCTCAGCCGGCTCACCGATTCCCTCGAGACCGCGCTGAAACTCACCGACGGCATCGTGCAGATCAACTACGTCGACGGCGAGGGCGACGACGCCTGGCAGAGCTACTCGGAGAAGCTCTCCTGCCCGAACAACCACCCCGTGCAACTGACCGAGATCGAGCCGCGCACCTTCTCATTCAACGCGCCGTTCGGCGCCTGCCCCGAGTGCTCCGGGCTCGGCACCCGGATGTCCGTCGACGCCGACCTGCTGCTCGGCGACCCGGAGCTCAGCATCGCGGACGGGGTCGTGCTGCCCTGGACCACGCAGGGCAAGGGCCTGTTCCAGTACTACGAAAAACTCCTCGACGGGCTCTCCCGCGACCTGGACTTCTCCCTCAACACCCCGTGGGGCGAGCTGCCCGCCGAGGTGCAGAACGCCGTGCTCCGCGGCGACAACTTCGAGGTGAAGGTGAAGTGGAAGAACCGGTACGGCCGGGAGATGAGCTACACCTCCGGTTTCGAGGGTGTCGTGCCCTACATCGAACGCCAGTACCTCCAGGCCGAATCCGACACGCAGCGGGCACGCTGGGGAGAGTACCTGCGCGAGGTCGACTGCCCCGTCTGCTCCGGCACCCGGCTCAAGCCGGAGGTCCTCGCCGTACTGGTTCACGGCTCGAGCATCGCGGATGTCTGCACCCTCAGCCTGACCGACGCCCGCTCGTTCATGAACAAGCTCGAGCTGACCGATCGTGAATCGACCATCGCGGCCCAGGTGCTCCGAGAGATCAAGGCCCGTCTCGACTTCCTGATCCGGGTGGGCCTCAACTACCTCAACCTGGCCAGGGCCGCCGCGACGCTGTCCGGCGGCGAGGCCCAGCGCATCCGCCTGGCCACCCAGATCGGCTCCGGCCTCACCGGGGTGCTCTACGTGCTCGACGAGCCGAGCATCGGGCTGCACCAGCGCGACAACCGCCGACTGATCGAAACCCTGGTGGCCCTGCGCGACCTCGGCAACACCCTGATCGTCGTCGAACACGACGAGGACACCATCAAGACGGCCGACTGGATCGTCGACATCGGACCGGGCGCCGGCGTCAACGGCGGTCACGTCGTGCACTCCGGCTCGTACGAAAGCCTGCTGGCCAACAAGAAGTCCCTGACCGGCGACTACCTGGCGGGCCGGAGGACCATTCCCACACCCACCGCGCGACGCGAAATCGACCCCACCCGCGAGATCACCGTCGTCGGGGCCGAGGCGAACAACCTCCGCAAGGTGTCGGTGAGCTTCCCCCTCGGCACGTTCACCGCCGTCACCGGGGTCAGCGGCTCAGGCAAGTCCTCCCTGGTCAACGACATCCTCTACCGGGTCCTCGCCAACCGGCTCAACGGTGCGCGCAAGCTGCCGGGGAGGCACACGAGGGTCACCGGCCTCGACCACCTGGACAAGGTCATCCACGTCGACCAGGCTCCGATCGGGCGAACCCCGCGCTCCAACCCGGCGACCTACACCGGCGTCTTCGACAAGATCCGCACCCTGTTCTCCGAAACGATCGAGGCCAAGGCGCGCGGATACCTCCCCGGGCGGTTCAGTTTCAACGTCAAGGGCGGCCGCTGCGAGGCTTGCTCCGGCGACGGCACAATCAAGATCGAGATGAACTTCCTGCCCGACGTGTACGTCGCCTGCGAGGTGTGCGGGGGAGCGCGCTACAACCGGGACACCCTCACCGTGCACTACAAGGGCAAGAACATCGCCGAGGTGCTCGACATGCCCATCAGCGAGGCGGCGGAATTCTTCGAGCCTATTTCGGCTATCCACCGCTTCCTCAAGACCCTGGTCGAGGTGGGCCTCGGCTACGTGCGGCTCGGCCAGAGCGCCACCACCCTGTCCGGAGGGGAGGCGCAACGCGTCAAGCTGGCGACCGAGCTGCAGCGCCGCTCCAACGGGCGCAGCGTCTATGTGCTCGACGAGCCGACCACCGGCCTGCACTTCGAAGACGTCCGCAAACTGCTGTTGGTGCTCAACAGCCTCGTCGATAAGGGCAACACCGTCATCGTGATCGAACACAACCTCGACGTCATCAAGTCCGCGGACTGGGTGATCGACCTCGGCCCGGAGGGCGGGTCGGGCGGCGGGCGCGTGCTCGCGACCGGCACCCCCGAGCAGGTCGCCACCGTCAAGAAGAGCCACACCGGGAAATTCCTCAAGGAGGTCCTGGCGGCGCAGTAGGCGCAGACCAGGGGAATTCATGTCCGACGTGCTGAGTTACCGCCCCAAGGCGGGCGAGATCCCGACCCGCCCGGGCGTGTACCGGTTCCGTGACGAAACCGGACGCGTGCTCTACGTGGGCAAGGCGAAGAACCTCCGGGCCCGGCTGAGCAACTACTTCGCGCCCCTCGGGAGCCTGCACGAGCGCACCAGGCGCATGGTCACCACGGCCAATTCCGTGGAGTGGACCGTCGTCGGCACCGAGGTCGAGGCGTTGCAGCTCGAGTGGACCTGGATCAACGAGTTCGACCCTCCCTTCAACGTCAAGTTCAAGGACGACAAGTCGTACCCCTACCTGGCGGTGACCCTGGCCGATGAGGCGCCCCGTGCCCTCGTCACCCGCACCACCGGCATCCGCGGGGCCCGCTATTTCGGGCCGTACCCGAAGGTCTGGGCGGTGCACGAGACCATCGAGCTGATGCTCAAGGCCTTCCCGATCCGCACCTGCAACAACGCCAACTACAAGCGGGCGATGCAGTCGGGCAAGCCCTGCTTCGCCGGTCAGATCGGGCGGTGCTTCGGACCGTGCGCCGGCACGGTGAGTCTCGAGGAACACCGCGTCATCGTCAACGAATTCGTCGGCTTCATGGGCAGCCAGGACCGCAAGCTGATCAACCGGCTCACCGCGGAGATGAAGGTCGCCGCGGCCGACCAGGAATACGAAACCGCCGCCAAACGGCGCGACCAGATCCGCGCCCTGGACGCGGTGCTCGAGAAGAGCGCCGTGGTCCTGCGAGACAATGTCGACATCGACCTGTTCGCCTTCGACGAGGACGAGCTGGCGGCCGCGGTGCAGCTGTTCATCGTGCGCGGCGGCCGGATCCGGGGCGTCCGCGGCTGGATGGTCGACAAGGAACTCGACCTGACCACCAGCGAACTCATCGACACGATCATGCAGACCGCCTACGGCGGGGATGCCGTGCCGCCGCGGGAAATCGTGATTCCCGAATTGCCCGATGACGCCGAGGCCCTCGAGGACTGGCTCGCCGGGATCGCCGGGCGCAAGGTTCGCATCCAGGCCGCCCAGCGCGGAGAGAAGGCGGCCCTGCTGGCAACGGCGACCCAGAACGCGAAACACGCCCTGATGCTCTACAAGACCCGGCGAAGTTCGGACTTCGTTGCGCGCTCCAAGGCTCTGGAAGACATCCAGGAGGCCCTGGGGATGCCGTCTGCGCCGCTGCGGATGGAGTGTTACGACGTGTCGCACCTCAGCGGCACGAACATCGTCGCCTCGATGGTGGTCTTCGAGGACGGGCTGCCCCGCACCGACGAATACCGCCGGTTCGGTATCCCGGAATCGACGGATGACACCGACTCCATCTTCCGCACCCTGACCCGACGCCTCGCCTACCTGGTCCCCGACGACGAACCGGAGTCGCCCGACGACGACGGTGCACCGGCCAGGAGGCGCAAGTTCCGTTACCGGCCCAACCTGCTCATCGTCGACGGCGGGCAGCCGCAGGTCGCCGCCGCCGCCCGCGCGCTGCGGGAGTCCGGCGTCACCGGCATCACGCTCTGCGGCATCGCCAAGCGACTCGAGGAGATCTGGTTGCCGGACTCCGACTACCCGGTGATCCTGCCCAGGAACAGCGACGCGTTGTTCCTGATCCAGCGGATCAGGGACGAGGCGCACCGGTTCGCGATCACCCACCAACGTGCCAGGCGCAAACGGGACATCTCCACGGTCCTCGGCGAGATCCCGGGTCTCGGCCCCGCGAGAGTCAAGGTTCTCCTGCAGCATTTCGGCTCCGTGGCGCGGCTGAGGGAGGCCACGGCGGAGTCGATCGCCGAGGTTCGGGGGATCGGCCCCGGCCTCGCGGGCACCATCCATCAGCACTTGCGCGCCTGAACCCTTCGGCCGGTCGGTAGGCTGGACACGCGATATCCACCACAACCGAAGGCGCGAGAGCGAATATGACAACGGAGAACGACAAGCAGGAGATGCTTATCGTGACGGGGATGTCCGGTGCGGGACGCTCGACCGTGGCCAATGCGCTGGAGGATCTCGGCTGGTACGTCGTCGACAACCTCCCGCCGCAGATGCTGCGGCCGCTGGTGGAACTGGTCAGCCGGGCCGGCACCAGCCTTCCGAAGATCGCCGCGGTCGTCGACATCCGCGGCCGGGGCTTCTTCACCGATTTCCAGGAGATCGTCCAGTCCCTGCGCAAGAGCGCCCGCGTGCGCGTGATCTTCCTCGAGGCCAGGGACGACGTGCTCGTGCGCCGGTTCGAGTCCGTGCGCAGGCCGCATCCGCTCCAGGGCGACGGAACCATCCTCGACGGGATCTCGGCCGAGCGCAGCAAACTCAGTGCCGTGCGGGAGTCCTGCGACCTCGTCATCGACACCTCGGACCTGAACATCCACCAACTGGCCACGACGATCACCGACCGTTTCGCGGCCGCTGACACGGCCGGGGTCAACGTCACCCTGATGAGCTTCGGTTTCAAGTACGGCCTGCCCACGGATGTCGACATGGTCGCCGACGTGCGCTTCCTGCCGAATCCCTTCTGGATCCCCGAGCTGCGCGCGCACACCGGGCAGGACTCAGAGGTCAGGGACTTCGTACTCGCCCAGACCGGCGCGGTGGAGTTCCTGGACAACTACGCGGCGGCACTGGGGCCGGTCCTCGCCGGCTACCAGCGGGAGAACAAGCGCCACGTGACGATCGCGGTCGGCTGTACCGGAGGCAAGCACCGTTCGGTGGCCATGTCGGCCGAAATCGCGCGCCGGATCAAGGACTTTCCCGGGGTGGCGGTCAGCCTCAAGAACCGCGACCTCGGACGAGAATAGCCACGGCCGAGGGTGCCTGGAAACAGCCACCGGGCCAGCCAGAACAACTCCCGGCCGGGACAAGGCCAGGACAACAGAATGGACAAGCGATTGGCACTCACCGCCGACGTTAAAGACGAACTCGCTCGCGTGGAGGTTTCGAAGACCACGGTTCGGGCCGCGGAACTGGCCACCATCCTCCGGTTCTCCGGCGGACTGCACATGATCTCCAGCCGGATCGCCATCGAATCCGAGCTCGACACTGCGCTGCTCGCCCGCCGCGTCCGCAAGGCCCTGGCCGAGCTCTACGGGGTGCGCAGCGACGTCTCCGTGATCGCGGCCTCCGGGCTGCGCCGGACCAGCCACTTCCTCGTGCGCGTTCTCGACGGGGGCGAGACCCTGGCCAGGCAGACCGGGCTCCTCGACGCCAGGCGACGTCCGATCCGCGGGCTGCCGAACCGGTTGACCACGGGGTCGAAGGAAGAGATCGCCGCCGTGTGGCGGGGGGCGTTCCTGGCCCACGGCTCATTGACCGACCCCGGGCGCTCCGCCGCGCTCGAGATCACCTGCCCGGGCAACGAAGCGGCCATGGCCCTCGTCGGAGCGGCCGGCCGCCTCGGCGTCGTCGCCAAGGCCAGGGAGGTGCGCGGCGTGCACCGGGTGGTCATCCGCGACGGCGACGCCATCGGCGCGATGCTCGTGCACATGGGCGCCCATGACACCGTGCTCAACTGGGAGGCCCTCCGCCAGCGCCGCGAGGTGCGGGCAACCGCCAACCGGCTCGTCAACTTCGACGACGCCAACCTCCGTCGCTCCGCGCAGGCCGCCGTCGCCGCCTGCGCGCGGGTCCAGCGAGCCATGGAGATCCTCGGGGCCGATATTCCGGAGCACCTGCGCTACGCCGGTGAGCTGCGCCTGTCCTTCCGGGATTCGAGCCTCGACGAGCTCGGTCACCACGCAGACCCGCCGATGACCAAGGACGCCGTCGCCGGCAGGATCCGCCGGCTGCTCGCGATGGCGGACAAGAAGGCCGCAGACCAGGGAATCCCCGGAACCGACGCGGATCTGCCCTCCGACCTCGACGAGGTCTGATCCCGCTGCTCGTCACGCGGCCAGCGCGACCTGAGTAGACTGGATAGGTCGCTCACAAACTGGTGGCGGAGCATTTCCCGCCGACAAATACAGAGGAGATACACATTGGCTGAATACACACTCCCGGCCCTCGCCTATGACTACTCGGCGCTCGCGCCGAGCATCAGCGGCACCATCATGGAACTCCACCACGGCAAGCACCACCAGGCCTACGTAACCGGGGCCAACACGGCCCTCGCCCAGCTGGCCGAAGCCCGTGACTCCGGACAGCTGACCTACGTCAACAAGCTCGAGAAGGACCTCGCCTTCAACCTGGGCGGGCACGTCAACCACTCGATCTTCTGGACCAACCTCTCCCCGGACGGCGGCGACAAGCCCACCGGCGACCTCGCGAGCGCGATCGACGATCACTTCGGCTCCTTCGACAAGTTCCAGGCCCACTTCGCGGCCACCGCGCTCGGCGTGCAGGGCTCAGGCTGGGCAGTGCTCGCCTGGGACTCGATCGGCCAGCGCCTGATCATCCAGCAGTTCTTCGACCAGCAGGCGAACTTTGCCGCCGGCACGATCCCCGTGCTGATGCTCGACGTCTGGGAGCACGCCTACTACCTCGACTACCGCAACGTGCGTGCGGACTACGTGAAGGCGTTCTGGAACATCGTCAACTGGGCGAACGTCCAGGAACGCTTCACCATCGCACGCGAAAAGACCAACGGGCTGCTCCTGCTCTCATAGCAGGACCGGCCCCCTCGCCGGGGCCGGCACCTCGTCCAGTTCACCCACAAGAAACGCGCTTCGGCGCACAAGATTAGGAGACATTCGTGTCTGTAAAGATCGGTATTAACGGATTTGGCCGCATCGGCCGTAATTATCTTCGCGCCGCCCTCGCCCAGGGCAGCGACATCGAGATCGTCGCCGTGAACGACCTCACCGACACGAAGACGCTCGCTCACCTCCTTAAATACGACTCCATCACCGGGCGCCTTGCCGCCACGGTCTCGGTTGACGGCGACTCGATCATCGTCAACGGCAAGCCGATTAAGGTCCTCGCCGAGCGCGACCCGGCCAACCTCCCCTGGGGCGCCCTGGGCGTCGACATCGTCATCGAGTCCACCGGTCGCTTCACCAAGGCCGACGATGCGCGCAAGCACATCACCGCCGGTGCCAAGAAGGTCATCGTCTCCGCTCCCGCCACCGGAGAGGTCGCCACGATCGTCATGGGCGTCAACGAGCAGGACTACGACCCGGCCAAGTTCGACATCATCTCCAACGCGTCCTGCACCACGAACTGCCTCGCGCCGCTGGCGAAGGTGTTCAACGACAACTTCGGTATCAAGTCCGGTCTGATGACCACGATCCACGCGTACACGGCCGACCAGAACCTGCAGGATGGCCCGCACTCCGACCTGCGTCGCGCTCGCGCCGCAGCCGTCAACATCATTCCGACCTCGACCGGTGCCGCCAAGGCGCTCGGAATCGTGCTTCCGGAACTCAAGGGCAAGCTCGACGGCTTCGCGCTTCGCGTTCCGGTTCCCACCGGCTCCATCACCGACCTCACCGTCATCGCCGAACGCCCGGTGACCGTGGAAGCGATCAAGGCAGCCTACAAGGCAGCAGCCGAGGGTCCCCTCAAGGGCATCCTCATGTACACCGAAGATGAGATCGTTTCCAGCGACATCGTCACCGACCCGCACTCCTCCATCTTCGATGCCGGCCTGCTGCGCGTCATCGGCGACCAGGTCAAGCTGTCGTCCTGGTACGACAACGAGTGGGGCTACTCCAACCGCATGGTTGACCTCACCGAGCTCGTCGCCAAGAGCCTCTGACCGAGGCCCACGGTGACACTTCGAACAGTCGAATCACTGGGGCAGCTCCACGGCAAGCGCGTCATCGTCCGTTGCGATCTGAATGTCCCGTTGAAAGACGGAGAGATCACGGACGATGGTCGCGTTCGCGCGTCTCTGCCCACCATCAAGGCGCTGCTCGTGCAGGGCGCCCGAGTCGTGATCGTCTCGCACCTCGGCCGGCCGAAGGGTGCGCCGGAGGACAGGTACAGCCTGGCTCCGGTCGCCACCCGTCTGGCTGAGCTGCTGGGCAGCGACGTCGCGTTCGCCACCGACACCGTCGGCGAGTCCGCGACTGCTGCCGTTTCGGCTCTGGCCGACGGCGAGGTCGTCGTGCTGGAGAACCTCCGGTTCAACCCGGGGGAGACCAGCAAGGTGGACGACGAGCGCGTTGCGTTCGCCAACGAGCTCGCGGCCCTCGGCGACGTCCTCGTCTCGGACGGCTTCGGTGTCGTCCACCGCAAGCAGGCCAGCGTGTTCGACCTTGCAGCGATCCTCCCGAGCGCCGCCGGTCTGCTGATCGCCGCGGAGCTCGAGGTTCTCGATCGCCTCACCGAGAAGCCGGAGGCACCCTACACGGTCATCCTCGGAGGCTCGAAGGTGTCGGACAAGCTCGGCGTCATCGGCCACCTGCTGCCGCGAGTCAACTCGCTGCTCATCGGCGGGGGAATGCTCTTCACGTTCCTCGCCGCACAGGGCCACAAGGTGGGTGCAAGCCTGCTCGAGGCCGACCAGATCGAGACTGTGCGCGGGTACCTGGCGGAAGCAGAGCGCCTCGGCGTCAAGATCGTGCTGCCGACGGATATCGTCGTGGCATCGAAGTTCGGGGCGGACGCGGAACACGTGATCACCCCGGCCAACGCGATCGAAGACACCCCATTCGGTGCCTCGGGCCTCGGCCTTGACATCGGTCCCGACACGGCGGCTGCGTTCGCCGAGATCATCCGGTCTTCCAGGACGGTCTTCTGGAACGGCCCCATGGGCGTGTTCGAGCTGGCTCCGTTCGCGGAAGGCACCCGGACGGTTGCCGGCGCACTGACCGAGGTCGACGGCCTGAGCGTGGTCGGTGGTGGCGATTCTGCCGCCGCCGTGCGCATCCTCGGCTTCACCGATGACCAGTTCGGTCACATTTCAACCGGCGGTGGCGCCAGCCTCGAATTCCTCGAGGGCAAGCGCCTACCAGGACTGGAGGTCCTCGGATGGCAGTAAACGACAACCCGCGGCGCACCCCGCTGATCGCGGGCAACTGGAAGATGAACCTGGACCACCTCCAGGCCATCGCGTTCGTGCAGAAGCTGGCATGGAACCTCAAGGATGCGAAGCATGACTTCTCAGCCGTCGAGGTTGCCGTGTTCCCGCCGTTCACCGATCTCCGCTCGGTGCAGACGCTCGTGTCCGCCGACAAGCTCCCGCTCGCCTACGGCGCGCAGGACCTGTCGGCGCAGGACTCCGGCGCCTACACCGGTGAGATCTCCGGTGGGTTCCTGTCCCAGCTGGAGTGCCAGTACGTTCTGATCGGGCACTCCGAGCGGCGCACGCTGCACGGGGAAGACGACGAGCAGGTCGCGGCGAAGGTCAAGGCCGCGCTCAAGCACAACTTGGTTCCGATCATCTGCGTCGGCGAGACCGCCGCGGACCTGGAACTGCACGGTCCCAGCGCCGTGCCGGTTGCTCAGTTGAAGGCGGCCCTGTCCGGCGTCTCCAACGCCGCGGACATCGTCGTGGCCTACGAGCCCGTCTGGGCGATCGGGTCCGGCCAGGCCGCCACTCCGGAACAGGCCGAGCAGGTTGCGGCCCAGCTGCGCAACGTGCTGAAGGACACCCTCGGGGAGGATGTGGCCGCCAGGACGCGCATCCTCTACGGCGGTTCCGTGAAGGGCGTCAACATCGCCGGCTACATGCGCGAGCCCAATCTGGATGGCGCCCTCGTCGGCGGAGCAAGCCTGGACATCGACGAGTTCTCCAGCATCGTGCGTTTTCAGAAGCACGTTGGCCTGTAGCACCGGTCAGACCGTTTGAGGCAACCCGCTGTCCCCCGAACCGGGGGACGGCGGGTTGTGACGTGAGTCAGGCTATGATTATCACTGATCTTGGTGGGGCAAGTGCCCCACCGCACTGTGAAAGGTTTCGCGTGGGTATTCTCCAGGTAGTGCTGCAGGTGTTGCTCGGCATTACGAGCCTCCTGCTCACCATGCTCATTCTGTTGCACAAGGGGCGTGGCGGAGGCCTGTCGGACATGTTCGGCGGCGGTGTGACCTCGAACCTCGGCGCCTCCGGTGTCGCCGAACGAAACCTCAACCGCATCACCGTCATCCTCGGACTCCTGTGGATCTCGTGCATCGTCGTCCTCGGCCTGATCACGAAGTTCGACGCAGGCCTGTAATTCTCGTCGCCCGGCCGGGGCTGATTCCCGGCCGGATGAGCTCGGCACGACCCGTTCAAGTCAACATTGGCTCAAGCGGCCAATCAGCTTCAACGCCCCTTTCTAGCGGAGGAACATCATGGCATCTGGTGGCAGCGCAATTCGTGGCTCGCGTGTAGGAGCCGGCCCCATGGGCGAGCAGGACCGCGGTTTTCACGCGGACCGGATCAAGGTCTCGTACTGGGACGCCCTCGGGAATGAGACCGTCCGGTACTTCGCCGCGAACCTCCCGGACGATGAGATCCCGGCGACCATAGATTGCCCGTCGTCCGGCCTGCCTGCCGGACGTGACAAGGAGAACCCGCCGTCGGTGGTGAAGCTCGAGCCGTACAAGACGCACCTCGCCTACGTGAAGGAGCGTCGAACGGAGGAAGAGGCCGAGTCGCTCCTTGAAGAGGCGCTGCAGCAGCTTCGGGTACGTCGCGGGAAGCTCGCCGCCACGAACTAGCCACACCGTTGACACAGACAAGAGCGGGTCCCGATTGATCGGGACCCGCTCTTTTCTGTCTACGGTGTGGCTTGTCGGCCGCGCCTCAGCCGGATCAGAAGGTCGACGCCGTGAGATTCTCCGGAACCTCAGCGGCGGCCTCCCGGTCAACGAAGAAGTTCGTGTACCGGCGTCCCTTGATGCCGGCCACGGGCACCTCGTCGCGGCTCGCGCCCGCGAGGGCCAGGCCGAGGGCGGATGCCTTGTCTGGTCCGGCCAGGACCATCCAGATGCAGCGGGAGGAGTTGAGGGCCGGTCGGCTCAGGCTGAGACGTTCCGCCGGGGGCTTGGGGGAGTCCCGGACGGCGAGTACGCTCGCGTCCGATTCCCTGATGCCGGGCTGGTGGGGGAACAGCGAGGCGACGTGCCCGTCCGGTCCGACGCCGAGGAACGTGATGTCGAATCGCGGAAGCGCCGTGCCGTCTATCGACGCGGCCTCCAGCCGGGCGGCATAGTCCGCAGCCGCGGAATCCAGGTCCGTGCCCTCGTCCGAGGCCGCGAACGGATGCACGTTCGCCGCGGGGACCGCGATGTGGTCGAGGAGAGCGGTCCGAGCCTGCAGCTCGTTGCGTTCCGGATCGTTCTTGGCCACCCAGCGCTCGTCGCCCCACCAGAAGTTGACCAGGTCCCAATCGATGGTGTCCCTGGCCGCAGATGCGTTGATCGCCTCGAGCACCTCGGTGGCGACGGAGCCGCCGGCGAGGACCACATTGATCTCGCCCTGCTCGTGCAGGATGTCCACGGTCGTGGTGATGAATCGAGCCGCCACCGACGCCGCGAGGGCGGCCCGGTCCGGGTGTACGAGTACGCGTCGTTCGTTGGTCACGGTCGTCCTTCGGTTTGATCTGCGACCACATCGTCAAGGTGCGGGAGGCCGCGCGTGATGACCTCACCATACAACTCATCCGGGTCGAGCCGGCGCAGCTCGTCGCTGAGGCAGTCGCGCAGGCTGCGCCGTTTGAGGGTGAGGTCCTGCACCGGCTGTCCCGGCTGGGTGAGGGTCGCGATGCCGGGCACCTCACGTTCGAGCGAGATCACCCCTGCCGCACGGGTGAGGTGAACACCGCGGATTCCGCTGGACATGGGGCCGGTGGTGAACTCGTAGCTGACCGGAACCTGCAGTTGCAACTGCAGCCAAGCGGCCAGCAACGCGGTCGACGGGGAGTCTGCCGCACCGGACACCTCGACGGCCGTGACGGGCAGGTAGGGCGGCTGGTCGAGGACCGCTGCGAGCTGGGCGCGCCACAGGGTCAGCCGAGTCCAGGCGAAGTCGGTGTCGCCCGGGCGGTAAGAGCTGCAGAGATGGTGAAGCGCGGCCTGCGGGTCCGGCTGCGCGGACGCATCCGTGATCCGGCGGTAGGCAATGCGACCGAGCGGGGACTCGGCGGGCACGGCAGGGGCCACGCCGGGCCACCAGGCCACGACGGGCGCATCCGGCAGCAGGAGGCCGGTGACGAGGCTCTCCGGGTCGCTGGCGGCCTCGCCGTAGGCGCGGAGCACGATCACCTCGCTCGCTCCGGCGTCGCCGCCGACCCGGATCTCCGCGTCGATCCGCGGTGTCGTGGCCAGGCCCCCGTCGTCGAGGGCCTGCGTCGACACGACGATGACGCGCATCGGGTGCTCGCGGGAGGCATCGTTCGCGGCCTCGATGGCCTCCTCCTCGTGGCCCATCGTCGACGCGATGATCAGGGTGAGGACCCGTCCCAGTGCGACGGCGCCGCCTTCCTCGCGGATCCTGACAAGGGCCTTGGATATCTTGGACGTGGTGGTGTCGGGAAGATCGACGATCATGGGCGTCTCCAGTGTCGGCCGTCGCGAGACAGCAGTTCATCGGCTGAGGCCGGGCCCCAGGTTCCCGGGCGGTACTGTTCCGGTTGGCCCTGCTCGGCCCAGAACTGCTCGATCGGGTCGAGTATCTTCCAGGACAATTCCACCTCTTCGTGCCGGGGAAACAGGGGAGGATCGCCGAGGAGCACGTCGAGGATCAGGCGTTCGTAGGCCTCCGGGCTGGCCTCGGTGAAGGCGTGGCCGTAGCCGAAGTCCATCGTGACGTCGCGCACCTGCATGCCGACGCCGGGGACCTTGGAGCCGAACCGGATGGTGACACCCTCATCGGGCTGCACCCGGATCACCAGCGCGTTCTGGCCGAGGGCCGCGGTGTTGCCCTTCGCGAAGAGGTGCTGGGGGGCGCGCTTGAACACGACGGCGATCTCGGTGACGCGGCGGCCGAGGCGCTTTCCCGCCCGGAGGTAGAACGGGACCCCCGACCAGCGGCGGGTGTCGATGGTGAGGCGCAGCGCCGCGTACGTCTCGGTGACCGACTCGGGGTCCATGCCGTCCTCTTCGAGGAAGCCGAGGACCTTCTCGCCGCCCTGCCAGCCGCCCGCGTACTGGCCCCTGGCCGTGCCGGTGGCGAGGTCCTCCGGTAGGCGAATCGACGCCAGCACCTTCTCCTTCTCGGTGCGGAGGTCGGCCGCGTCGAAGGAGATGGGCTCCTCCATCGCGGTGAGGGCCAGGAGCTGGAGCAGGTGGTTCTGGATGACGTCCCTGGCCGCGCCGATGCCGTCGTAGTAGCCGGCCCGGCCACCGACGCCGATGTCCTCGGCCATCGTGATCTGCACGTGATCGACGTGGTTGGCGTTCCAGATCGGTTCGTACAACTGGTTCGCGAAACGCAACGCCAGGATGTTCTGGACCGTCTCCTTGCCCAGATAGTGGTCGATCCGGAACACGGAGTCTGGCGGGAAGACCGACTCAACGACATCGTTCAGCTCGCGCGCGGTCTGCAGGTCACTGCCGAACGGCTTCTCGATGACGACCCGTCGCCACTGCCCGTCCTTCTGCTCCGCCAGCCCGGACCGCCGCAACTGCTCGGTCACCTGCGGGAAGGCCTTCGGCGGGATCGACAGGTAGAACGCGTGGTTGCCCATCGTTCCGCGTTCCTCGTCGAGCAGCGCGATCGTCTCCTTGAGACGTTCGAACGACTCGTCGTCGTCGAACGTCCCGGGGACGAAACGGATGCCTTCGGCCAGCTGCGCCCAGACATCCTCATGGAAATCGGTGCGCGCGTACTCCTTGACGGAGTCGTGCACCACCTGCATGAAGTCCTCGTTGTCCCAGTCGCGCCGGGCGAAACCGACCAGGGCGAATCCGGGAGGCAACAGGCCCCGGTTGGCCAGGTCGTAGACGGCCGGCATGAGTTTCTTCCGTGAGAGGTCACCGGTAACGCCGAAAATGACGAGGCTGCTGGGCCCCGCGATTCGATTCAGGCGGTAGTCGGAGGGCGATCGCAGGGGATTGAACTCCGGGGTGATTTCCACCGGGGACATGCAGCTCCTTCAGGGTGTGGACGGACAGCGTGGCCGGGGCGGCCGGGGTGACGCGTGGCGGCTAGCGCAGGGCCGCGAACAGGGTCGCGACGTTCGCTTCCGGCTGGGTCAGCGTGAGCGTGAGCACCGGGCGGCCGTGGTCGGCCAGGACGATCGCGTCGCCGCTGGCCTGCGCCTGGATGAGCTCCCCGAAGGTGAACGGGCGCTCCGGGATGTCCAGGTCGACGGGGGCAGTGGCGAGGATCTGCAGGAAGACGCCGGTGGCCGGGCCGCCCTTGTGGAGCTGGCCGGTCGAGTGCAGGAACCGAGGTCCCCAGCCGAACGTGACCGGGCGCCTGGAGAGTGCCGCGAGCAGGTCGCGGATCTCGGCGAGCTGCGGCAGGGCCAGGCGGTTGACGTAAGCCTGCACGGACAGATAACCGTCCGGGCCGAGCTCCTCCAGGAGAGCGTCGATGGCCGACGCCAGGTCGCTGGCGGCCCCGATGACGTGTGCGGTGCCCCTGACCTCGATTCCGTCCGAGATGAACGCCGCCGGAACGGGCTCCGGGCGGGCGTCGAGCAGGCCGCGGGTGGCGTTTTTGGCCGCCTCCACGTCGGGCTGGTCGAATGGGTTGATGCCGAGCAGGCGTCCGGCGATGACGGTGGCATACTCCCAGACCAGGAACTGCGCCCCGAGGGTGCCGCTGACCCGGATCTCGTCCGCGCCGTCGTTGTCGGAGAAGACCTCGACGCCGGCGTCGGCGACGAGGCGCACGACCTGGACGTCAGGCAGGTTCTCCGACAGCTCGGGAGCACCCCGGTCGAGGACGACCGGGAGGATGCCCGTGCCCTGCTTGCCGGTTGACTCGGCGATGAGTTGCTCGGCCCAGTCAGCGAAACCGACGATGTGGGTGCCGTCGGACACGATTGCCAGCTTGTCCCGACGCGGCGTGGTCGCGGCGATGGCCGCACCGAGGATGAGCCCCGGGTTCTCCGGACTGTCGACGGCGAGGGCGAGCGAGATAGCGTCGGCCTCGTCGAGCAACTCGGCGATATCGACCCCGGCGAGCCCTGACGGCACCAGGCCGAAGGCGGTGAGCACGGAGAAGCGCCCGCCGACCGTGGGGTCGGCGTTGAAGACGCGGTAGCCGGCGGCGCGCGCGGACGCGTCCAGCGGCGAACCAGGGTCGGTGACGACGATGATGCGCTCGGCCGGGTCGATGCCGGCTTCGCGGAATGCCCGCTCGAACACGCGGCGCTGGCTGTCGGTCTCCGCGGTCGAACCCGACTTGGACGAGACGACGAGTGCGGTCGAAGCGAGGTGGTCGCCGAGCGCGGCGAGGACCTGGCCGGGGTCGGTCGAGTCGAGCACCGTCAGGGGCACTCCGGCGGTGCGGGTGATGACCTCCGGCGCGAGCGAGGAGCCGCCCATGCCGGCGAGGGCGATCCGGTTCACGCCCTTGGCGCGCAGCGAGTCGCGCAGCGCCAGGATCTCGGGGATCAGGGGCCGGGAGTCGGAAACCGACTCGGTCCAGCCGAGTCGCTTGCCGGCCTCGTCCTCGGCCTCCGGGCCCCAGAGGGCAGGGTCGAGCGCCGTGATGCCGGATGCGACGAGGTCGGCCACCAGGGTCGGGACCGTGCTGCGCACGGCGTCGGCGGCGGCGCCGCTGACCGAGATGCGGAAGCTCACAGTGCCGCCCCCGAGGTCGCCTTCGCGGTGTCGAGCGCGATGGAGACGGTCTCCAGGAGTTCGTTCCAGGACACGATGAACTTGGCAACACCCTCGGCCTCGAGGACCTGGGTGACGTCGACGTAGGAGACGCCTTCGTTGGCGAGCGCGTCGAGCACGGCATTGGCCTCGTCGTACGCGCCGGTGACCGAGTCGGCGGGGATGACGCCGTGGTCGAGCGTCGCTTCGAGGGTCTTCTCCGGCATCGTGTTGACGACCTCCGGCGCGACGAGGTTGGTCACATAGAGCGTGTCCGGCAGGGTCGGGTCCTTGACGCCGGTGGACGCCCAGAGCGGGCGCTGCTTGTTGGCGCCGGCCTGGAGCAGGCCGAGGGCACGCTCGCTGGAGAAGGCCTGTTCGAAGACCTCGTAGGCCAGCTGGGCGTTGGCGACGCCGGCCTTGCTCTTGAGGGCGAGGGCAGCATCCGTGCCGATGGCTTCGAGGCGCTGGTTGATCTCCGTGTCGACGCGGGACACGAAGAACGAGGCGACGGAGTGGATCGTCGACAGGTCGAGGCCCGCCGAGCGGGCCTTCTCCAGGCCGGACAGGTACGCGTTGATGACCTGGCGGTGACGCTCGAGGCTGAAGATCAGGGTGACGTTGACGCTGATGCCCAGCGCGATGGTCGCGGTGATCGCATCGAGCCCTTCGACGGTCGCGGGGATCTTGATCATGGCGTTGGGTCGGTCCACCTTGGCCCAGAGTTCCTGCGCCTGGGCGACCGTGCCGGCCGCGTCGTGGGCGAGCCCGGGCTCGACCTCGATCGAGACCCGGCCGTCGACGCCGCGGGTGCCGTCGTAGACCGGACGGAAGATGTCGCTCGCGGCGCGGACGTCGTCGGTGGTGATCTCGAAGACGGCCTCCTGCACGCCGGCGCCGGCGGCGGCGAGGGCCGCCACCTGCTCCACGTAGGCCTCGCCCTTGCTCAGGGCGCCGGCGAAGATCGTCGGGTTGGTGGTCACGCCGACGACGTTCTTCGTGTCGATCAGGGTCTGGAGGCCGCCGGAAACGATGCGTTCGCGGGACAGGTCATCGAGCCAGATGCTGACGCCGGCAGCGGAAAGCTGGGCGAGGGGAGTGTTCTCGGTCATAGTGATTCTCCTAAATGAAGCGGGTTATTCAGGTGTGGGGATGCGCGCCGTTGACGAGGTCAGAGAGCGGCGAGTGAATCCTTGGCGGCGGCGACAACGGCCTCCGTCGTGATGCCGAATTCACGGAACAGGGTCTTGTAGTCCGCAGACGCGCCGAAGTGCTCGATGGAAATGCTGCGGCCGCGGTCGCCGACGTAGCCATCCCAGGTCAACGCGATTCCCGCCTCGACCGATACCCGGGCCGTCACGGCCTTCGGAAGCACCGACTCGCGGTACTCCGCGGGCTGTTCCTGGAACCATTCGAGGCTCGGAGCCGACACGACGCGGGCATTGATGCCCTCCGCCTTCAGCGTGTCCCGGGCCGCCAGGGCGAGTTGAACCTCAGAGCCTGTTCCGATCAGGATGACGTCGGGCGTGCCGTTCGCCGCCTCCGCCAGGATGTACGCACCCTTGGCCACGTTCCGCGCCGAGGCGAGGACATCGCCGACGGCTTCGCCCTCGCCACGGCTGAAGACGGGGATGTTCTGGCGGGTCAGCACGATTCCGGCCGGACCGTTGCGGCGTTCAAGGATCGTCTTCCAGGCCCAGGCGACCTCGTTGGCGTCGCCGGGGCGCACCACGTCGAGGCCGGGGATGGCCCGCAGGGTCGCGAGCTGCTCGATCGGCTGGTGGGTGGGACCGTCCTCGCCCAGAGCGACGGAGTCGTGCGTCCAGACGAAGATCGACGGTGCCTTCATCAACGCGGCCAAGCGGACCGCGGGTCGCATGTAGTCGCTGAAGATCAGGAAGGTGCCGCCGAAGGGGCGGCTGTTGCCGTGCAGCACGATGCCGTTGAGGATGGCGGCCATCGCGTGCTCACGGATACCGAAGTGCAGGACCCGGCCGTATTCGTTGCCGGTCCACTCGTGGGTCGAATGTTCGCCCGGGATGAACGAGGCGGCGCCGCCGATGGTGGTGTTGTTCGATTCGGCGAGGTCGGCCGAACCGCCCCAGAGTTCGGGGACGACGGCGCCGAGCGCGGTCAGAACCTTCCCGGATGCCGCGCGGGTCGACACCTCGGTGCCGCCCTCGAACACGGGGAGGGCCGCCTCGACGCCTTCGGGAAGCTCGCCGGACAGGACCCGGTCCAGCAGCGCCTTCCGCTCCGGATTGGCCTCCGCCCACACCGCGAATTCAGCGTCCCACTCGGCGTGCGCCGCGGCACCGCGGCCCTGCGCCTTGCGGGTGTGCTCGATGACCTCGTCGGCCACCTCGAAGGTCTGCTCCGGGTCGAAGCCGAGGATTGCCTTGACGGCGGCCAGTTCGTCGGCGCCGAGTGCCGAACCGTGGATCTTGCCGGTGTTCTGTTTCTTCGGGCTGGGCCAGCCGATGATGGTCTTCAGGATGATCAGGGACGGCTTGTCGCTGACGCCCTTGGCGGTCTCGATCGCGTCGTTGAGCGCCTGCACGTCTTCGACGTATGACCCTGTCTTCTTCCAGTCGACAGTCTGCACATGCCAGTGGTACGCCTCGTAGCGGGCCGCGACATCCTCGGTGAAGGCGATCTTCGTGTCGTCCTCGATCGAGATCTGGTTGCTGTCGTAGATCGCGATGAGGTTGCCGAGCTGCTGGTGGCCGGCCAGCGAGGACGCCTCGCTGGTGATGCCTTCCTGCAGGTCGCCGTCGCCGGCGATCACGTAGACGAAGTGGTCGAACGGGCTGGTGCCGGTCGCCGCCTCGGGGTCGAACATGCCGCGCTCGAAGCGGGAGGCGTAGGCGAAGCCGACGGCGGAGGCCAGGCCCTGGCCGAGCGGGCCCGTGGTGATCTCGACACCGTCGGTGTGGCCGTATTCGGGGTGGCCCGGGGTCTTCGAACCCCAGGTGCGAAGGGCCTTGAGGTCGTCGAGCTCGAGGCCGTAGCCGCCGAGGTACAACTGCACGTACTGCGTCAGGGAACTGTGGCCGACCGAGAGGATGAACCGGTCCCGGCCGATCCACTCGTTGTCGGCAGGGTCGCGGCGCATGACCTTCTGGAACAGGAGGTAGGCGGCGGGAGCGAGGCTCATTGCGGTGCCCGGGTGCCCGTTCCCGACCTTCTCGACGGCGTCCGCCGCGAGGAGGCGTGCCGTGTCGACCGCCTTGTTGTCAATCGAATCCCACTGCAGTGCTGCCACTTGGTCTTGACCCTTCGTAGACAAAGGGGGCAGGTTGTCGTGAACCCGCACCCATTGGATTGAGCGCGCCCGTGGACATCGACGTCATCCAGGCGTTGCGGCAGAGGCCCGACTTCGGTGGATCCGCGCATGCACCGAGATTGGCGAGCACCCCCCAGTATAGGCAGTCGCCGAGAAACGGCCGAGCGATGTGACGGCGTATGGCGCCGCCCTCCCGGATGCCTCCGGGCCGGAACGTCCCTGCCTGCCCCGCACGTCCGGATCGCCTAGACTCGTCTCACAATGCACAGCGTAAGAGGAGTCATGCCCGGACCCGTCTCCACCCCGACCGTGAGCGGAATCCGCTCGTTCCGGCGCACGTTCCTGGCCTACCTGTCGCTGACGAAACCGCGGGTCGTCGAACTGCTCCTCGTCGTGACCGCCCCGACGATGTTCCTGGCGCAGCAGGGCATCCCGAGCCTGTGGCTGGTCCTCGCGACCCTGGTCGGCGGTGCGTTCAGCGCCGGGTCCGCCGGGGCCTTCAACTGCTACATCGACCGGGACATCGACCGGGTGATGGATCGCACGAAGAACCGGCCGCTGGTCACGGGGGAGCTGACCGACCGTCAGGCCCTTGTTTTCGCCTGGGTCCTCGGTGCCGTGTCCATCGTCTGGCTGTGGGCCTTCACCAACTGGCTGGCCGCCCTCCTCTCACTCGGCGCGATCCTGCTCTACGTGGTCTTCTACACGCTCGTCCTCAAGCGGCGCACCGCCCAGAACATCGTCTGGGGCGGCATCGCCGGCTGCATGCCGGTGTTGATCGGTTGGGCCGCGGTCACCGGCGACCTGTCCTGGCCGCCGTTCATCCTCTTCCTGATCATCTTCCTCTGGACCCCGCCGCACTACTGGCCGCTCTCGATGAAATACCGCAGCGAGTACCAGGCCGCCGGGGTGCCGATGCTCGCGGTCATCCGAGGCCGCAGCCAGGTCGGGCTCCAGGTCATCCTCTACGCCTGGGCGACGGTCGCCTGCTCCCTGCTGCTCATCCCGATCGCCGACATGGGGCTCGTCTACACGGTCACGGCTCTGGTCACCGGCGGCTGGTTCATCTACGAGACGCACCGCCTGTACAGCCTCGCCATCCGGCACGAACACGTGTCGCCGATGCGGGTGTTCCACGGTTCGATCGTCTATCTGACGCTCTTGTTCGTCGCCGTCGGCGTCGACCCGCTTCTGCCGTTCTGACGGGCTAGCGGGCGGCGGCGCTCTCCGCGAGCGGGCCGGACGCCGGCGCCGGCTCCGCTGACGGCGCCGTGAGGTTCAGGACGACCGCGGTCATCACCGCAACGAGCACGCAGGACAGCACCATGTGGATACCCACCAGAAAGGGCGGCAGGCCGATGTTGGCCTGGAGCAGGCCGACGCCGATCTGGCCGGCCTCGATGATCAGCAGCAGCACGGCCCAGCCCCGCGGCGGGAGCGCGAGCGCGACGGATGCGATCACGAGGGCGAGGGTCAGGGCGAAGGTGGCATACGCCGGCCAGCTGTGCACGTGCTGGAGCAGCTCGGAGTCGAGGCCGTTGCGCGGGGCGTTCGCGTCGCCCGCGTGCGGGCCGGAGCCTGTGGTGACGATCCCGACGAGGATGGTGACCAGGATGACGGCGCCCGTGGTGTAGGCCAGGAGCCGGAACCACCCGGGGACCGCCGGCATCCGCACCGGGTTGCCCGTGTACACGCGGTGCACGAAGACCGTGCAGAGCACGACGAGGGCGATGGAGATGACGAAGTGCAGCCCGACCACATACGGGTTGAGCCTCACGAGCACGCTCACCCCGCCGATGACCGCCTGCGCGGGAATGCCCAGGCCGGCCAGCAGCGCGAGCCGGAACAGGTCCGGCCGTGACCGGCGCAGTCGCACGACGGCCAGGAACGCGACGATCGCGACGAGCCCCAGCACAACTCCGAGAAGTCGGTTGCCGAATTCGATCACCCCGTGGATGCCCATTTCGGGCGTGTTGACGAAGGAACCGTCCGTGCACCTGGGCCAGGTCGGGCACCCGAGGCCGGAGCCGGTGAGCCGTACCAGGCCTCCCGTGCCCACGAGAAGGATCTGGGCGGCGAGGTAGATCCAGGCAACCACTCGAACCCGCTTGTCAACGCTCGTGGGCAACCATTCCGAAATCCGATTCACCGGTTCTGCTCCCTCTTTGCTCTGGCACATGTGAAAACGCCGGATCGCACTACCAATCACACAGCTAACCTGTAGAATTAGGTGTTTCCTGGGTGGCTCGACTGCGGCTGACACAACCGCGGCCGAGAACCACGTCGTCCTTGAACATCTTAGGTACGCAACGTAGCCGCCCACACAACCCGTTCCCTCGCCGGGTCTCCTTCGGAAGACCCGTCCGGGAATGACCGGACTAATATCCGGGTTGTCGTGGATGGGAGAAGAGGTATATATGTCTGACGTCCTGCTCGACCGCCCCGAACTCGCGGGCCTCGGTGTCTACGAATTCGGCTGGTCCGACTCCGACGCGGCCGGCGCATCCGCCCGCCGTGGAATCTCACCGGAGGTCGTCACCGACATCTCCAAGCTCAAGAACGAGCCGGCCTGGATGCTGAAGCGTCGACTGAAGGCCCTCGAACTGTTCGAGCGCAAGCCCATGCCGACCTGGGGCGCCGACCTCTCCGGCATCGACTTCGACAACATCAAGTACTTCGTCCGGTCCACGGAGAAGCAGGCCCAGACCTGGGAAGACCTGCCCGACGACATCAAGAACACCTACGAGAAGCTCGGCATCCCCGAGGCCGAGCGCCAGCGCCTCGTCTCCGGCGTTGCCGCCCAGTACGAGTCAGAGGTGGTCTACCACCAGATCAACGAGGAGCTCGAAGCCCAGGGAGTCATCTTCATGGACACCGACACGGCGCTCAAGGAGCACCCGGCGATGTTCGAGGAGTACTTCGGCACCGTCATCCCCTCCGGCGACAACAAGTTCGCCGCGCTGAACACCTCGGTCTGGTCCGGCGGCTCCTTCGTCTACGTGCCGCCCGGCGTACACGTCGAGATCCCGCTTCAGGCCTATTTCCGGATCAACACCGAGAACATGGGCCAGTTCGAGCGGACCCTGATCATCGCCGACGAGGGCAGCTACGTGCACTACATCGAGGGCTGCACGGCACCGATCTACTCCTCCGACTCACTGCACTCCGCGGTCGTCGAGATCATCGTGAAGAAGAACGCCCGCGTTCGCTACACGACCATCCAGAACTGGTCGAACAACGTCTACAACCTCGTCACCAAGCGCGCCACGGCCGCCGAGGGCGCCACGATGGAATGGATCGACGGCAACATCGGCTCCAAGGTGACGATGAAGTACCCGTCGATCTACCTGATGGGCGAGCACGCCAAGGGCGAGACCCTCTCGGTCGCCTTCGCCGGCCCCGGCCAGCACCAGGACGCCGGCGCCAAGATGATCCACATGGCGCCCTACACCCAGTCGTCGATCGTCTCGAAGTCCATCGCCCGCGGCGGCGGCCGCTCCGGTTACCGCGGCGAGGTGCGGGTGGATGCCACCGCGCACCACTCCGCGAACACCGTGCGCTGCGACGCCCTCCTGGTCGACACCCAGTCGCGGTCGGACACCTACCCGTCGATCGACATCCGTGTCGACGATGTGCAGCTCGGCCACGAGGCCACGGTCTCCCGGGTCAGCGAAGAGCAGCTGTTCTATCTGATGAGCCGCGGCATGCCCGAAGACGAGGCCATGGCCATGATCGTGCGCGGCTTCATCGAACCGATCGCCCGGGAACTCCCCATGGAGTACGCCCTCGAACTCAACAAGCTCATTGAAATGGGCATGGAAGGATCCGTCGGCTAAATGTCCGCCGCCCCCACACCTACACACGCCCCACCCACTCAAGAATCGGCAGTGACCCCCCCGGTGCCAACAACCGAAGCAATGCCCACCGCAGAGCAGCACGGAATCAAGGAACACTCGGACGGACGGTTCGGTTTCGTACCGGTCCAGACCCGGTCCGACCGGTTCAAGAGCGTCAACGTCGCGGATTTCGCGCCGGTGACCGGGCGCGAAGCCGTCTGGAAGCTCTCCCCGGTCGCCAAGTTCACCGACCTCACGGCCGGCGAACTCGACGGCTCCGTCTACCCTGTGGAATCCACCCCGAACGCCGGCATCACCGTCGGCTGGGTCGACCGGGACGACTCCCGGATCGGCACCGCCGGAGCCCCGGAGGAACGCGCCGCAGCCAACGCCTGGTCGAGTTTCGACCAGGCCCTGGCGATCACCGTCAGTGGCGAGGAAGCCAAGGAGGTCACGGTCACCCGTGCCGGCCTGGGCTCCGCACCGCGTGGTGCGCACACCATCATCGACGCGTTGCCGTTCAGCCAGGCCGTGGTCATCCTCGAGAACACCGGGGACGCGCGGCTCACCGAGAACGTCGAGATCATCCTCGGCGAATCCGCGAACCTCACCGTGGTGACCCTCCAGGAATGGAACGACGGCGCGGTGCACCTCGCGAACCACTTCGCTTCGATCGGACGCGACGCGCGCCTCAAGCACATCGTGGTCTCGCTCGGCGGCAGCATCGTTCGGGTGAACCCGTCCGTGCGGCTGGCCGGCCCCGGCTCGGAGGCCGAGCTCCTCGGCCTCTACTTCGCCGACGCCGGGCAGCACCTCGAACAGCAGGTCTACGTCAACCACGACGCACCGAACAGCCGCAGCCGGGTCACCTACAAGGGCGCGCTGCAGGGCACGGGCGCACGCACCGTGTGGATCGGGGACGTGCTGATCGGCCGCAAGGCGGCCGGCACGGACAGCTACGAGCAGAACCGCAACCTCGTGCTCACCAAAGGCACCCGCGCCGACTCGATCCCGAACCTGGAGATCGAGACCGGCGACATCAAGGGTGCCGGCCACGCCAGCGCGACCGGGCGCTTCGACGACGAGCAGCTCTTCTACCTGCAGGCCAGAGGCATCACCGAGGAGGAGGCACGCCGACTCGTCGTGCGCGGCTTCCTCAGCGAAATCGTGCAGCAGATCGGCTCGGCACCGCTCGAGGACCGGCTCCAGGCAGCGATCGAAGCGGAACTCCGCGGAACAGAGGAAGAGTAACAATGGCGTCCACAAAAATCTGCGCGTTCGACGAACTCGAACCGAATGAGGCAGTCAAGGTCGAAATCGACGGGGTGCCCATCGTCGTCGTTCGCGACGCGGCCGGCGACGTGTTCGCCATCGGCGACACCTGCACGCACGGGGACATCTCCCTGTCCGAGGGGTTCGTCGAGGACGACACCGTCGAATGCTGGGCTCACGGTTCCAAGTTCTCCCTGAAGACAGGCAAGCCCCTGAACCTACCGGCCTACGAGCCGGTACCGGTCTTCAAGGTCGAACTCATCGACGGCGACGTCTACATCGACCCATCCGTCATCGTGCCCGTCTGACCTGGTCGGCAACGGACCCTCCGGCCTGGTCGGCAACCGACCCTCTGGCCCCCAGCCACCCAACGTACCGGCGCCAGCGCCGGAGAATGAAAGAGATAGCGAATCCATGTCTGTTCTTGAGATCAAAGGCCTGCACGTCAGCGTCGAGACCGACCAGGGCACCAAGCAGATCCTGCGCGGGGTCGACCTGACCATCAACGAGGGCGAGATCCACGCCATCATGGGCCCGAACGGCTCCGGCAAGTCCACCCTCGCGTACACGATCGCCGGTCACCCCAAATACAAGGTCGACAGCGGCTCGATCCTGCTCGACGGCGAGGAGGTCACTACCATGACCGTGGACCAGCGCGCCAGGGCCGGACTGTTCCTGGCCATGCAGTACCCGGTCGAGATCCCCGGCGTCACCGTGACGAACTTCCTCCGAACCGCGAAGACCGCGATCGACGGCGAGGCTCCGGCCATCCGCACCTGGATCAAGGACGTCCGCGAGTCGATGGCGCGCCTCCGGATGGACAAGAGCTTCGCCGAGCGGAACGTCAACGAGGGTTTCTCGGGCGGCGAGAAGAAACGCAACGAGATCCTCCAGCTCGAACTGCTCAAGCCCAAGTTCGCCGTGCTCGACGAGACGGACTCCGGACTCGACGTCGACGCGCTCAAGATCGTGTCGGAGGGCGTGAACCGGGCCAAGGAGAACACCGGCCTCGGACTGCTCCTGATCACGCACTACACCCGTATCCTCCGCTACATCACGCCCGACTTCGTGCACGTGTTCGTTGACGGACGGATCGCCGAACAGGGCGGCCCCGAACTCGCCGACCGGCTCGAGGACGAGGGCTACGATCGCTTTCTGACCGAATCGAACGTAGGCTAAAAGCATGGTTTCATCGCTGACACCGGCGCGATTCGACGAAATCGAAGAAGCGCTCAAAGACGTCATGGACCCCGAACTGGGCATCAACGTCGTCGACCTCGGTCTGATCTACGACCTGGGCTGGGACGACGAGAACGACGCCCTGATCATCCACATGACGCTGACCTCCGCGGGCTGCCCACTGACCGATGTGCTCGAGGAACAGACCGCAGAGGCCCTGGACGGCGTCGTCGACCAGTTCCGCATCAACTGGGTCTGGATGCCGCCGTGGGGCCCGGAGAAGATCACCGACGACGGCCGCGACATGATGCGCGCCCTCGGCTTCTCGATCTGAGCCCCGACTTCCCGGCCCGGCCGGCTGGGTTCCTCTGCAGAAAGCGGATGCCCGCGCGGTCCTGACCGCGCGGGCATCCGCTTTCTCGTCCGGGAGCCGAAGCAGCGTCTCAGTCGCGCCATCACGTGTGTGGAGGGTCGTTCCAGTGAGTGGAGCGGTATGCTAACTGCCATGGACGGAACGCCTGAATCACCGGCAACGCGACGCACGACGCAGGCCGCGGCCACCCGAGAGGTGATCGTCGAGGCCGCACAGCGACTCATGCTCGAACGCGGGTACATCCCGACCTCGATCGCCGCCATCGCGGAGAACGCCGGCGTCGCCGTGCAGACCATCTACAACTCGATCGGCGGCAAGGCCGACGTGCTCGCCGCGGTGCTCGACCGTACCAAGGCCCCGGGGCCCCCGGGCCCGGTCCGCGATGCCGGACGGGAACAGGGGTCGAGGGCCCGATCGGCGGGCGAGGTGATCCGGATGCTGGCGGCGGAGATCGTCGAGGTGAACGCTCGTACCGCCGGGGTTCACCGGATCATCACTCAGGCCGCGGGCGTCGACCAGGACGTGGCGAAGCTCGAACTGCGGCAGTCGTCACGGCGACTGTTCCAGTACGGCGAGGCCGCTTCGACCCTGCGCGGACTGCGCGGACTGCGAGCGGGCCTGAGCGACCACGAGGCGGCGGCCGCGATCTGGGCGATCGGGCATCCGCAGGCCTATCGGTCGTTGGTTTTCGACCTCGGCTGGTCGGTCGCGGCGTACCGGGAATGGGTCGAAAAGACGCTCTCCGGGGCGCTGTCCTAGCTTCCCGCGCGCACGGACCCGAGCGAACAAATATACTTGATAGTCGGCCCGGTCGGGCCGGAGACTCCCACAACCCCGTGAACGGACTATTGCTGTGCTCAGTGTGCAAAATCTCGAGATCCGAGTTGGGGCGCGCGTGCTCATGGAAGACGTCAGTTTCCGGGTCTCGGCCGGTGACAAGATCGGCCTGGTCGGCCGCAACGGCGCGGGCAAGACGACCCTGACGAAGACGTTGGCGGGGGAGACCGTGCCGACCAAGGGTGAGATCGACCGCACCGGTGAGATCGGCTACCTGCCCCAGGACCCCCGCTCCGGCGACCCGGAGATGCTCGCCCGCACCCGCATCCTCGATGCGCGCGGCCTCGGCACAATTTCCCTGGGGCTCCACCAGGCCGGCCTCGACATGGGCAGCGCAGACCCCCGGATCGCAGCGAAGGCGATGCGCACCTATGGAACTCTGACCGACCAGTTCAACGCCCTCGGCGGGTACGCGGCGGAGGCGGAGGCGGCCTCGATCGCCAGCAACCTCAACCTCCCGGACCGCATCCTGGACCAGCAGCTGAAGACCCTCTCGGGTGGACAGCGCCGCAGGATCGAGCTCGCGCGCATCCTGTTCTCCGCCGCCGAGACGATGATCCTCGACGAGCCGACCAACCACCTCGACGCCGACTCCGTCGTCTGGCTGCGCGAGTTCGTCAAGAGCTACCGCGGTGGCTGCATCATCATCAGCCACGACATCGAACTGGTCGGCGACACCGTCAACCGGGTCTTCTACCTCGATGCCAACCGCATGGTCATCGACATCTACAACATGAACTGGAAGAACTACCAGCGCCAGCGGGTCGCGGATGCCGACCGCCGCAAGAAGGAACGCGCCAACGCCGAAAAGAAGGCGTCCACGCTTCAGCTGCAGGCCGCCAGGTTCGGCGCCAAGGCGAGCAAGGCCGCCGCCGCCCACCAGATGGTGGCCCGCGCGGAGAAGCTCCTCTCCGGACTCGACGCCGTGCGCGCCGTCGACCGCGTCGCGAAGCTGCGGTTCCCCGAGCCCGCTCCCTGCGGCCGCACCCCGCTGATGGCGACCGACCTGTCCAAGAGCTACGGTTCCCTGGAAATCTTCGCCGCCGTCGACCTCGCCATCGACCGCGGCTCCAAGGTCGTCATCCTCGGCCTCAACGGCGCCGGCAAGACCACCCTGCTGCGGATGCTCGCGGGCGTGGACAAACCGGACACCGGACGGATCGAACCCGGCCACGGCCTGCGGATCGGATACTACGCTCAGGAGCACGAGACGATCGACGTCAAGCGCAGTGTGCTTGAGAACATGGTCTCCTCCTCGCCCAACATCACCGAGATGGAGGCGCGGCGGGTGCTCGGCTCGTTCCTGTTCACCGGCGACGATTCGCACAAGCCGGCGGGGGTGCTCTCCGGCGGCGAGAAGACCAGGCTCGCCCTGGCCATGATCGTCGTGTCGGGCGCGAACGTGCTGCTCCTCGACGAACCGACCAACAACCTGGACCCCGCCAGCCGCGAGGAGATCCTCGACGCGCTCGCCCACTACAGCGGTGCGGTGGTGCTCGTCAGCCACGACGAGGGCGCCGTCGAAGCCCTCAACCCCGAGCGGGTGCTGATCATGCCCGACGGTACAGAGGACCACTGGAACAAGGACTACCTCGACCTGATCACCCTGGCCTGACCTGCCGGGGCGCGTTCAGCGCGTTCAGGGTCGGCGCGGGGCGTCCATCAGGTCGTCTTCGATCTCCGCGTCGCTTGGCGGCCTGGCGGCCTGGCGCCGGGCCCGCTCGAGCGCCCTGGCGCGCTCCTGCGGGTCGTCGGCGTTGACCGACCGGAACTCCTGGCGGATCGCCCAGCCGAGCCCGACGAACGCGAGCAGGGCGAAGACGAACCACTGGAAGGCGTACGACAGGTGCGGGCCCTCGTCCCGTGCCGGCCGGGCGACCGCCACCGGGCGTTCTGCCGGAGCCGGGTCCTCCGACTTCATCAGGCCGTAGGCGCCGGTGTAGGTCGGGAGGTCGAGCCTGCCCTCGACCTCGGTGAGGTTGATCGTGGCGATCTGGTCCCCGAGCGCCGACCGACCGGCCAGGGACGGTTCGCCCGCCTTCAGCCGGGCGACGACGGTCACCTCGCCGTCGGGTGCCTCCGGAACGGACGCCGGCGCATCCGGTGTCTCGCCGGTCGGCAGCCAGCCCCGATCGACGATGAAGACGGTGCCGTCATCCAGCCGAAGCGGCGTGAGCACCTCAAAGCCGGGGTGGATGTTGAGCGGACGGTTCCGCACGATCAGCTCGTCGGCCTTCAGGTAGGTTCCGGTCACCACGACGGGCAGCCACTTCTGCGACTCCGTGAAGGCGCGCCGGCCGGGAAGGGCCTCCGCCAGCGGGATCGGCTCCGAGTCGAAGTTGGCGTCGACCTTGACGATCTCGGCCAGGGCCTCTGCCCGGCGGGCGAGCTGCCAGGTTCCGAGTCCCGCACAGATCGCCGCAAACAGGATGGTGAGCGCGAGGTAACCGGCCCAACGCCGGGTGAACGCGAATTTCCAGCCGATCACGCCTGGTCCGTCTCGCCCGGAAGGGGGGCCACCGTGAGCGGGAAGTCGCGCGCCGCCAGGAAGTCCCGGAGGAAGTCGACGTGTTGGTCGCAGGCAAGCCAGGTCTTGAACCGTTCGCCCGTGTGAATGCGCGGGTTACGCCAGTCCAGCCGCCAGAGCGCGTCCTGCCGGCAGCCGGCCCGGGAGCAGGTCGCCGACTCGAGGTCGGTGCCGAGACCGATCACTTCGGGCCCCCGTCGTCCGGCCGACGGTAGACCTCGATCGCGCCAGGCCGAACCACGGTGCCGGCCGGGGCGCCACCGTGCACGTTCGCCACGACGACGGCGAAGTACGGAAGGAGTATGGCCCCGGCGGCGCAGACCAGCAGCCACCACCCGTTCACGAACAGCATCAGCACGATGCAGACCATCCGGATGCCCATGGCCACCGAGTACTTGATCATCCGGGCGCGTCGTTCGGCCTCCGGTGACGGAGGTAAAGAGGTGATCGACTGCTGTTTCATGAATGCCATCGCTCCGGTCGGCCGGCGAAAGATCCGCCTGATAAGCCTACGTCTCGTCGACCGGGGACGGGGACGCCGTAAGCTGAAATCTACGTGCGTGCGGCTGTTCGTTCGCTGGGAAAAGATTGGACCATCCATGACGACTGTCAGGACCGTTCTCGTGACCGGGGGAAACCGCGGCATCGGGTTTTCCATCGCCGAGGAATTCGTCACGCAGGGCCACCGGGTGGCGGTGACCGCCCGCTCCGGGCAGGGCCCGGAGGGCAGCCTGACCGTGCGCGCGGACGTCACCGACGCGGTGTCGATCGACACCGCGTTCGCCGAGATCGAGGCCGCGCTCGGCCCGGTCGAGGTCGTCGTCGCCAACGCGGGCATCACCCGCGACACGCTGTTGATGCGAATGACCGAGGACGACTTCACGTCGGTGATCGACACGAACCTCAGCGGTGCGTTCCGGGTCGTGAAACGAGCGTCCAAGGGGATGCTCAAGGCCCGCTTCGGCCGCATCGTCCTGATCTCCAGTGTGGTCGGCCTGTACGGTTCCGCCGGGCAGGTGAACTATTCCGCGTCCAAGAGCGGCCTGGTCGGGCTCGCCCGGTCCGTCACCCGGGAACTCGGGGCCAGGGGGATCACGGCGAACGTGGTCGCGCCCGGCTTCATCGAGACCGACATGACGGCGCAACTGTCGGAGACCCAGCAGGCCGACTACAGGAAGAGCATCCCGGCCGGACGTTTCGCCACCCCGGGCGAGGTCGCCCGGGTGGTCACCTGGCTGGCCGGCGACGATGCCGCGTACATCTCCGGCGCGGTCATCCCCGTCGACGGCGGATTGGGCATGGGGCACTAACCGCGCAGACCGAGCACGGGCAGCACCTGGCTGAGGTCGCAGACGTCGATCGCCAGGTCGGCCCGGGCACGCACCACGGGCTTCGCGTTGAAGGCGATCCCCAGGCCCGCCGCGTGCATCATCAGCAGGTCGTTCGCGCCGTCCCCGACGGCGACGGTCTGCCGGAGCGGCAGCGACTCCGCCGCGGCCCACTCCCTGAGGGCGGCAGCCTTGGCCCTGGCGTCGATGATCGGACCGACCAGGCCGCCGGTCAGCCGGCCGTCGACCGCCTCCAGGCGGTTGGCCCGCCAGTGGTCGAGGCCGAACAGGGCGGCGAGCGGGTCGAGCACCTCATGGAACCCGCCTGACACCACCCCGACGCTGCAGCCGTTGGCGTGCAGCCCAGAGATCAGGTCGTGCACTCCCGGCGTCGGCCGGATCAGCCGGAGGGCATCCGCGAAGACACCGGTGGACAGCCCGGCGAGGGTCTTCACCCGGGCCCGGAGGCTCTCGGCGAAATCGATCTCACCGCGCATGGCCTGTTCGGTGACCTCGGCGACGAGATCGAGGGAACCGGCGGCATCCGCCAGCAACTCGATGACCTCGTTTTCGATGAGGGTGGAATCGGCATCAAGGACGACGAGGAATCGAGGGGGAACGGTCACGGGTGTACGTGCACGCCCTTGCCGACAACGGTGATGCCGGAATCGGTCACGCTGAAGCCCCTGGCCAGGTCGCGGTCGCGGTCGACGCCGATCTCGGCGCCGGCGCCGACGATGACGTCCTTGTCGAGGATCGCCCGGCGCACGATCGCACCCGGCTGGATCTGCACCCGGTCGAAGACGATCGAGTCCACCACCTGGGCGCCGGAGTCGATCGCCGCCCACGGGCCGAGCACGCTGCGCTCGATGTGCGCGCCGGAGATGACGCAGCCGAGGGACACGATCGAGTCGATCATGGTGCCGAGGGCGCCGTGCGAGTCGCGGACGAACTTCGCGGGCGGCGAGTTCAGCTGCTGGCTGAAGATCGGCCACTTCTGGTTGTACAGGTTGAAGACCGGGAGGGCGCTGATCAGGTCCTGGTGAGCCTCGAAGAACGAGTCCATCGTTCCGACGTCGCGCCAGTAGTACCGGTCGCGGTCGGTCGAGCCGGGCACGACGTTGCGCTGCAGGTCGTACACGCCGGCTTCGCCGCGGGACACGAAGTCCGGGATGATGTCGCCGCCCATGTCGTGGCTGGAATCGGTGCGTTCGCCGTCACGGAGAACGGCCTCGATCAGCGCGTCGGCGTTGAAGACGTAGTTGCCCATCGAGGCGAACACCTCGTGCGGGGCGTCGGCGAGGCCGACGGCATCCTTCGGCTTCTCACGGAAGTCACGGATATGGTCCGGCGTGGCCGCGTCGACCTCGATGACGCCGAACTGGTCGGCCAGCTCGATCGGCTGCCGGATGGCGGCAACCGTCGCTGCCGCCCCGGAGGCGATGTGGGCGGCGATCATCTGGCTGAAGTCCATGCGGTAGACGTGGTCGGCGCCGACGACGACGACGATGTCGGGCTTCTCGTCGTGGATCAGGTTCAGGCTCTGCAGGATCGCGTCGGCCGATCCGCTGAACCAGCGCTTGCCGAGCCGCTGCTGGGCCGGCACCGAGGCGATATACGAGTTGAACAGGCCGCCGGAGACGTGCCAGGTCTGCGAGACGTGGCGGTCCAGGCTGTGCGATTTGTACTGGGTGAGCACCACGATCTGGGTGAGCCCCGAGTTGATGAGATTGGACAGCGCGAAGTCAATCAACCGGTAGTGGCCGCCGAACGGCACTGCCGGCTTCGCGCGGTCCTCGGTCAACGGCATCAGCCGTTTTCCCTCGCCGCCGGCAAGCACGATTCCAAAGATCTTCTTCGACTCCATACCCCTACAGTAGGGCCATCCGGAGCACCGGACCAGCACGGATGGGTGTGTCCTGGGTCGGGCTGCGCTAGCTTTACAGCATGCGAGTGGATCTGTTGACCAAGGAGTACCCCCCGGAGATTTACGGCGGAGCGGGCGTGCACGTCGCCGAGCTCGTTCGTGCCCTGCGCACGGACATCGAGGTGGTCGTTCGCTGCTTCGGCGCTCCTCGGGACGCCGCCGACACGTTCGCCTACGGCGTCCCCTCCCAGCTCGCCGATGCGAACGCCACCCTGGCGACCCTGGGCGTTGACCTGCAGATGGCCCAGGACGTGCAGGGCGCCGACATCGTGCACTCGCACACCTGGTACGCGAACGGGGCCGGCCACATCGCGAAGCTGCTCCACGGGGTGCCGCACGTGGTCACCGCGCACAGCCTCGAACCGCTCCGACCATGGAAGGCCGAACAGTTGGGCGGCGGCTACCGTGTGTCCAGCTGGATCGAACGCACCGCGTTCGAGGGCGCGGATGCCGTGATCGCCGTCAGCGACGGCATGCGCCGCGACATCCTCCGCAGCTACCCGGCGCTGGACGAGGCCCGGGTGCAGACGGTCTACAACGGCATCGACCTCGAGCGGTGGAAACCCACCGTCGACCGCGACACCGTGCGTGCCCTCGGCATCGACCCCGACCGGCCCGCCGTGGTCTTCGTGGGCCGGATCACCCGGCAGAAGGGCCTGCCCTACCTGTTGCGGGCGGCAGCGGCCCTCCCGGCCGACGTGCAGCTGGTCCTCTGCGCCGGCGCACCTGACACTCCCGGGATCCTCGCCGAGGTCACCGCGGGGGTCGAGGCGCTGCAACGCGAGCGCACCGGCGTCGTGTGGATCGACCGGCTGCTGCCGCAGCACGAGCTCGCGGCCGTCCTCACCGCCGGAACGGTCTTCGTCTGCCCGTCGGTGTACGAGCCGCTCGGCATCGTCAACCTCGAGGCGATGGCCTGCGGGCTGCCCGTCGTCGGCACCGCCACCGGCGGCATTCCCGAGGTCGTCGCCGACGGCGTCACCGGCAGGCTCGTGCCGATCGACCAGGCCACCGACGGCACCGGCACCCCGATCGACCCTGAGCGGTTCGTCGCCGACCTGGCCAGGACCCTGGCGGAGGTGTTGTCCGATCCCGAACTCGCCGCCCGGATGGGCCGCGCCGGACGGGTCCGCGCGGAGGAAATGTTCAGCTGGAGCCAGATCGCCACCCGCACCCGGGAGATCTACGCCTCCCTGCTCTAGCACCGGCCGCGGCGTGCCCGGCGCCCGGCGACGGCAGATAACATGGCTGTATGGTCAACGTTCTACACTTCACCGACGTCTCCGTCGTCCGGGCTGGCACAACCATCCTCGACTCAGTGAATTGGAGTGTTGAAGACAATCAGCGCTGGGTGATCCTCGGCCCGAACGGCGCGGGCAAGACGACGCTGCTCCAGATCGCGGCCGCCCTGATCCACCCGTCGAGCGGCCGCGCCGAGGTCCTTGAGGAGCCGATCGGCGGCACCGACCTGTTCGAGCTCCGCCCCCGGATCGGCTTCGCGTCTACCGCGATGGCCCGCAAGGTTCCCGCCAACGAGAAGGTCCTCGACGTCGTCATGACGGCCGCCTACTCGGTGACGGGACGCTGGAACGAGGAGTACGAGACGATCGACGAGCGCCGCGCCCAGCGCGTACTGGCCGAATGGCGACTCGACCACCTCGCCGACCGGAAGTTCGGCACCCTCAGCGACGGCGAACAAAAGCGCGTGCAGATCGCGCGCTCGATCATGACCGACCCCGAGGTTCTGCTCCTGGACGAACCCGCCGCCAGCCTCGACCTCGGCGCCCGTGAGGAACTGCTGCGCCTGCTCGGCGGCTTCGCGAGCGAACCGAAGTCACCGGCCATCATCATGGTCACCCACCACGTCGAGGAGATCCCGGTCGGGTTCACCCATGCGCTGCTCCTGTCCGGAGGTGGCGTGGTCAGCGCCGGGCCCCTCTCCGAGGCGCTCACCGCCGAGGCGCTCACCGAGGCGTTCGGCCTTCCGATCGAACTGCGTGAAACCGACGGGCGCTTCACCGCCCGCGCGGCCTGACCGGACCCAACCCCGACGGACTGGCCGTCGCAACGGCCGGGTTCTGCTAAACTCGACAGTCGGTCCCAGGACCGCATAGCTTTTCCGCCGCACCTGGCGAGACTGTTCTCGCCGATCGAAGCGCACCTCACCAATCGAACAGCAATAAGGAAGTCTTCATGAAGTCTGACATTCACCCCACGTACGCTCCCGTGGTTTTCCGCGACCTCGCGTCGGGTGCGACGTTCCTTACCCGTTCGACGGTCTCCAGCTCCAAGACCATCGACTGGGAAGACGGCGCCACCTACCCGGTCATCGACGTGGAAATCTCCTCCGAGTCGCACCCGTTCTACACCGGCAAGCAGCGCATCATGGACTCCGCCGGACGGGTCGAGAAGTTCAACTCGCGCTACAAGGGCTTCGGCAAGTAACCAGGCCCCAGCCTCGCGGCGAGACGCCGTGGTGCACGAGAAAAGGCGACCAGCTTCGGCTGGTCGCCTTTTCTGTGTCAGCAATTCAGGTCAGCGCTCCGGCCAGCCACCGGATGCGACGAACTCCGGGTCGCGCTCCCGCCGCATGTAGGCCTGGAAGCTTTCGGCCTGCTCGAGCGACCACTTCGCCTGCAGGTCATGCAATTCGGAGACGGTGACCGGGAGCGTGGCCGCGTGGGTGCGGGCGATCGCCTGCGCGACCCGGCCGGCAGCGATCGCATCCGCACCGGAATCGTGCGCGTCGTCAAGGGAGACGCCGTAGAACGCGCTCGTGACCTCCAGGGTGCGCTTTCCCTTGCGGTACCGGTCGACCGCCTTGTCGATCACGAGTGGATCGACCACCGGCGACGGCGCCACCAACGGAGAGACGCCGTGACGCAGCGACTCCCGGTTGAGCAGGGTGAGGTCGTACGGCGCGTTGTAGGCCACCAGCGGCAGGCCGCGGCCCAGGTGCTCGCGGATGGTCGCCACGATCTCGGCGACCCCCTCAGCGGCCCCACGGCCGTTCTCCGTCGCGTACTCGGTCGTGATGCCGTGCACATTCGTGGCCTGGGCGGGGATTTCGATGCCCGGGTCCAGCAGCCAGTCCACCCGCTCGAGCACCTCCCCGGTACGGTCGATGACGGCCACGGTCGCCGAGACGATTCGGCTCGTCTCCACGTCGATGCCGGTCGTCTCGAGGTCGAATACGGCCAGGGTGTCGCTCCAGTTGCTCATGGGCACAGCCTACGGGCGACCACCGTCACTGCTCGGGTGCCACTCCAGCGCGGGGCAGCCGCTAACCGCAGTGAAGCCAGTAGAAGCTTTGCGCCCCGAGCGTCAGGGTGAGGACGCCGGCGTCGTCGAAGCTCGGAAACACCGCACCGCCGAAGATGTCATAGAGGCGGGTGCCGGCCAGGTCCGGGTCGTCGATCCGGAACGCGACCGGGTTGTGCGAGAAGCTGAACACGCAGAGCACCGTTTCCGGCTGGTCGCCGAAATTCGTGCCGGACCCGGCGTATTCGCGGGTGAATGCGAGGACGGACTCGTGGTCGGTGGCCAGCACCCTGATCGCGCCCAGGCCGAACGTCGGGTGAAGCTTGCGCACGTGGATGACGTTCCGGATCCAGTGCAGCAGCGACCCCGACTGGGCCAGGTGGGATTCCACGTTCGTCTGGGTGTAGTTGTAGACCAGTGACTGCACGAGCGGCAGGTAGAGCTTGCCCGGATCGGCCGCGGAGAACCCGGCGTTCCGGTCGGGCGTCCACTGCATCGGCGTGCGTGAGCTGTCCCGGTCGGGCAGCCAGATGTTGTCGCCCATGCCGATCTCGTCGCCGTAGTACAGGAACGGGCTGCCGGGCAGGGCGAACAACAGGGCGTGGGCGAGCTCCAGCTCGTGACGGGAGTTGTCCAGGAGCGGGGCGAGCCTCCTGCGGATGCCGATGTTCGCCCGCATCCGGGGGTCGTAGGCGTACCAGCCGTACATGGCCTGGCGGTATTCCTCGCTGACCATCTCCAGCGTCAGCTCGTCGTGGTTGCGGAGGAAGACGGCCCAGCCCGCCGACGCGGGAATGTCCGTCGTCTCCGACAGGACCCGCACGAGTTCGTCGGCTCGCTGGGATCGCAGGGAGTAGAAGATGCGCGGCATCACCGGGAAGTCGAAGGCCATGTGGCACTCCGGCTCCGCGTCGGTGCCGAAGAACGCCGCCACCTCCCGCGGCCACTGGTTCGCCTCCGCGATCATGATCCGCCCCGGGTAGTCCCGGTCAACCAGCACCCGCAGCTTCCGGACGAATTCGTGGGTGGGAGGTTCGCCCTCGCCGTTGCCCTCCTCCGACTCGTACAGGTAGGGGATCGCGTCGAGCCTGAATCCGTCGACGCCGAGGTCGAGCCAGAACCGGACGACCTCGTGGATCGCCTCGTGCACGGCCGGATTCTCGAAGTTGAGGTCGGGCTGGTGGGAGAAGAACCGGTGGAAGTAGAACTGCCGCCGAACGGAGTCGAAGGCCCAGTTGGACTCCTCGGTGTCGGTGAAGATGATCCGGATGTCCGGGTACTTCTCGTCACTGTCGCTCCACACGTAGTAGTCGCCGTACGGCCCGTCCGGGTTCTCCCTGGACTGCTGGAACCAGTCGTGCTGGTCGGAGGTGTGGTTCAACGGCAGGTCGATGACGATGCGCATATTGCGTTCGTGGGCCTTCGTGACCAGTTCCTTGAACTCCTCGAGCGTGCCGAACTCCGGCAGGATCGACCGGTAGTCGGACACGTCGTAGCCGCCGTCCTTCAGCGGGGAGGAGAAGAACGGCGGGATCCAGAGCGCGTCGATTCCCAGCCACTGCAGGTAGTCGAGCTTGGAGATCAGGCCGGCGAGGTCGCCCGAGCCGTCGGCGTTGCTGTCGACGAAGGACCTGACCATGACCTCATAGAACACGGCGCGGCGATACCAGCGCGGATCGAGGGTGAGACCGGGCAGCTGGATGGGTGCGGTGAAACTCACAGGATTCCTTCCGGCCCCCGAAGGGCTCTGATCGACGGGAACAGCACGAGTCTAGATTCACCGGTACCGGGTCTGTCCAGCCCGAGCGGAGCGTGCGCCCTAAACTGGGTCTGATGAACGTTCCTTCGCCGTATGACGAACTGCTCGCCCGGATTCCCGTCACCGTGCACACGGTGACCGTGCTCGGAAGCGACACCCGGTACTGGGACTACGGCGACCCGGCAGCGACCACCACCATCGTGATGGTGCACGGGTTCCGGGGCGACCACCACGGCCTCGAGCCGGTCGTCGCCCAGCTCCCCGGTTTCCGGATCATCTCCCCGGACCTTCCCGGCTTCGGGGAATCGGGTCCGTTGACCCCGATCCGGCACGATATCGCCGGCTACGGCCGGTGGCTGTCCGAACTCGTCGACGCCCTGTCGATCCCCGGGCGCACGGTCATCCTCGGGCACTCATTCGGATCGATCATCGTGGCCGCCGCGATCGCCGGCGGCCTCACCGCCGACGAGGTCGTGCTCGTGAACCCGATCGCCGCGCCCGCCCTGTCCGGGCCACGCGGCATCCTGACCCGCCTGGCCGTGTTCTACTACTGGGCGGCGGCGAAACTGCCGGAGCGGCTCGGTTTCGCCCTGCTCCGCAACCGCGTGATCGTGCGGGCGATGAGCATCACGATGGCAAAGACCGGCGACCGGGACCTCCGCCGCTGGATCCACAACCAGCACGACCGGTACTTCTCCGCGTTCGCCGACCGTGCGGTCGTGCTCGAAGCGTTCACCGCGTCGGTGGGCTCCGACGTCAGCGAGTTCGCCGCCGCCATCCCGCAACCCACCCTGCTCGTCGCCGCCGACAAGGACGACATCACCCCGGTCGCGGCCCAACACCGGTTGCAGGCGCTGTTCCCGAACGCGAGCCTGCGGGTGATCCCCGATGTCGGCCACCTGATCCACTATGAGGTTCCCGCCCGGGCCGCGGATGAGATCCGCCGCTTCCTCGCCCAGGAGCGGCCGGAATGAAGATCGTCTTCGATTGCCGCTACACCCGGTTCGACCGGCACGACGGCATCAGCCGGTACACCGCTGGCCTGGTCACCGAGCTCGGCAAGCTGCACCCCGTGATCATGCTGATCAGCGACCACCGGCAGCTCGACCTCCTGCCTGCCCTGCCCTGGCAGCTCGTGAGCGGCCCCACCGGCATCCGTGAACCGCTCCTCGCCCGCCAGATCAACCGGCTGCATCCCGACGTCGTCTTCAGCCCCATGCAGACCATGGGGTCCTGGGGTCGCCGGTACCGCCTGATCCTCACCGTGCACGACCTGATCTACTACCGCAACCGCACCCCGCCGCGTGATTTCCCCGCCGCGGTCCGTCTGCTCTGGCGCCTGTATCACCTGGCGTGGTGGCCGCAGCGGATGCTCCTGAACCGTGCCGACGCGATCGTGACGGTCTCGGCGACCACCCGCGACCTGATCCGGGACCACCGTCTCACCCACCGGCCCGTCACGGTGGTCCCCAATGCCGCCGGCGCTCTCAGCGCGGCTCCGGTGCGGCGCACGACGCCCGAGACGGGGCGGCTCGTCTACATGGGCTCGTTCATGCCCTACAAGAACGTCGACACGCTCGTGCGCGCCGCCGCCGGGCTGCCGGGCCACGAACTGCACCTGATGAGCCGGGTGGGCGAGGCGGAGCGTGCCCGGCTCGCCGCGCTCGCCCCCCAGGCGAGGCTGGTCTTCCATGACGGCGCCAGCGACGACGAGTACTCCGCGGTGCTCCGCAGTGCGACCGCGCTGGTCACCGCCTCCCTGGATGAAGGCTTCGGTATTCCGCTGGTCGAGGCGATGAGCCAAGGAATTCCGATCGTGGTCAGCGACATCCCCATCTTCCGTGAAATCGGGGGAGACGCGGCGCTGTACTTCGATCCGGCAAGCCCGGAGGCCCTCGCCGAGGCGATCACCCGACTCGACCGGCCGGGGGAGTGGGCCGAGCGTTCACGGCACTCCGTGGCCCTGGCGTCCCGGTTCACCTGGGCCGAGTCGGCCCGGAAGCTTCTGGCCCTGATCACCGCCACGGCCGCGCCGCACTGACCCGGCCGGTCCTTCGCGCCCTGAGCCGGTTTCGACACCTCCGCCGGTTTCGACACCTCAGCCGGTGTAGTGCGTGTTCTCGGTGAGGGTGCGCACGGTCGCGTCGAAGTACTCGAGTTCGAGCCGCCCCTCGCGCCAGACGAAATCGTGCACCGACCCGTTGGCGATGAGCTCGTCGTGGCGGGGCCGCTCGCCGCCCGTGCTGTTTCGGATCAGGGTGCCGATCACGCCGCCGTGACAGACGACGAGCACGCACTCGCCCGGCCGGGCCGCGGCGACCAGGCCGAGGGCGGGTAGCACCCGGTCCAGCACCTCCTGGCGTGACTCCAGGCCGGGCACGGCGACGCCGTTGGGGAAGCGGGACTGCCGTTCGGCGAAGGTGAGTCCCTCGATCTGGCCGTGGTGACGCTCGGTGAGCGCCTCGACCACCTCGGGTTGCGCCAGTTCGAGCTCACCGGCGATGATCCGCGCCGTCTCGTGCGCGCGGTCCAGCGGGCTCGTCACGATCGCGTCCCAGTGCCGGCCGCGAAGCCGCAGGCCCGTCTCCGCGGCCTGGGCTCTCCCGGTCGAGTTGAGCGGGATATCCGTGCTGCCCTGGATCCTGGTGCGCAGGTTCCACTCGGTCTGCCCGTGCCGCACTATCGAGAGTCTGGTCATTGCCGCCGTTCCGTCATCGAGCATGGACCGGGATCAGTCCGCAAGTCGGGCCGCGAGGCCCGCGAGCGTCTCCGACGTCCCTGCCTCCAGCTTAATCAGCGCCCGGCCGTCGCCCTTGGTGACCCCCCGGTTGATGACGACGATCGGCAACTTGCGACGCCTGGCCTGTTCGAGCAGACGGATGCCCGAATTCACCACCAGGGACGACCCGGCGATGACGAGGGCCTCCGCCCCGGCCACCAGGGCGGTCGCCTCGGTGAACTTGACGGTCGGCACCAGTTCGCCGAAGAAGACGACGTTGGGCTTGAGCATTCCCCCGCACACCGTGCAGGCGGGGATGACGAAACCCTCCACGTCTGCGACCTCGGCGTCGCCGTCGGGGGCCACCCGCACGGCATCCGCTGTGCCCAGGAGGGGATTGGCCTCTTCGAGGCGGGCCGCCACGCTGTCCCGGCCGAACGCCTGCCCGCAGGCGAGGCACACCACGAGATCCATCGACCCGTGCAGGTCGACGACGTGACGGGAACCGGCCCTCGTGTGCAGGCCGTCGACATTCTGGGTGATCACCCCGGAGATGGCGCCGTGCTGCTCGAGCCGCGCCAGCGACCGGTGGCCGAGGTTCGGTTCGGCCGTCCGGAACCGGTGCCAGCCGAGATGGCTGCCCGCCCAGTACCTCTTCCGCGCCCGCTCGTCATCGACGAAGGTCTGGAAGTTCATCGGGGTGCGCACCGGGGCACCCTTGCCCCGGTAGTCGGGGATGCCGGAATCCGTGCTCATCCCGGCGCCCGTGAGCACCGCGGTCTGCCTGCCGCGCAGCAACTCCGCGACGGTGTCCAGTGCCTCGGCGGCGACCGCGTCGGAGACCGGAAGCGTCTCGGTGGTCATGGTGCTCCATCCTCTGTACACCCGAGTCTAAACTCGCGGGTTTTCGTCCGGGTGACAGTGCCGGGTGACGGACCTGACAGGCTGGAGTCGCTCACTCCCTCGAAAGGCGCCATCGCTGTGCAGATCGTTCACATCACCGACCTCGACCTGCCCGGTCTCGCCGACTACGCACGGCTCACGGATGTCGCGCTGCGGCGTGTCGCCGAACCGGCGGGGGGCCTGTACATCGCCGAGTCGAGCAAGGTCATCGTGCGGGCGCTGGCGGCCGGGCATCGACCGCGTTCCGTGCTCGTCCAGGAGCAGTGGCTGCCGGACGTGCTCCCGTTGCTGGCGGAGTGGCCCGACGTGCCCGTCTACGTGGGCGAGTCGGCCGTGCTCGAGAAGCTGACCGGCTACAACCTGCACCGCGGCGCCCTGGCGGCCATGCACCGCCCGCCCCTGGCCGCGGTCGCCGACCTGATCCGGGACGCCCGGCGCATCGTCATCCTCGAGGACATCGTCGACCACACGAACGTGGGGGCGATCTTCCGCTCGGTCGCCGGACTCGGCGCCGACGCGGTGCTGATCACCCCGCGCTGCGCCGATCCGCTCTACCGGCGCAGCGTCAGGGTCAGCATGGGAACCGTGCTGCAGGTGCCGTGGACGCGGCTGCCCGAGTGGGGAGACGCCGGCCCGCTGCTCCGCGACGCCGGCTTCCACCTCGCGGCCCTGGCCCTGTCCGACGATGCGGTGAGCCTGGACCGCTTCGCCGCCGACCCGCCCGAGCGCCTCGCCCTCATCCTCGGCACCGAGGGCGACGGGCTCAGCGCCCTGGCCATCTCCGCCGCCGACACGGTCGTCACGATCCCGATGCTGCGCGGAGTCGATTCGCTCAACGTGGCCTCCGCCAGCGCCGTCGCCCTGTATGCCCTGCGCGTCCCCGCGGCGGCCGACGGTAGAATTGACGGATGCCGCTGACCCGACGCCAAACCTTCCGCCGTCGCCGCCTCGCCGTAGTCGGGGTTCTCGCGGCCGTCCTGGGCGGCGTCGGCTACCTCGCCGGCACCGGCCTGGCCCCTGTGCCCGAGGCAGCCGCGAGCCTCAGCCAGCCGGCCGCCCTGACCCAGCCCGCCGCCCAGTTGACCTGGCCGGGCGAAGGCTCCGGCGCCATCGGCGCCGTCGGCTACCCGGGGGTGCTCGGCTCCGGCGGGGAACAGGGCACCGTGCCGATCGCGAGCATCACCAAGATGATCACCGCGCTCGTCGTGCTCGACAAGAAGCCCCTGACCGGCAAGGAGGCGGGCCCGGAGATCACGTTCACCGACAAGGACGTCGACATCTACTACGGCGTGATCGCCGAGAACGGGTCCGTCGCACCCGTCTCCTCCGGGATGGTCCTCAGCCAGCGCCAGACCATGGAAGCGATGATCCTGCCGTCGGCGAACAACTACAGCGTCTCCCTCGCGGTCTGGGCCTTCGGTTCGGTCGACGCCTACCTGGCCGCGGCGCAGGACTGGCTGGCGGCGCACGGCCTCGACGACACGGCCGTTGCGGACACGAGCGGGCTCTCCCCGGGCAGCAAAAGCACCCCGGCCGACCTGATCGAGATCGGCAAGCTCGTCGTCGCCGACCCTGCCCTCGCCTCGATCGTCTCCGAGCGCACCGCCGACCTGCCCACCATCGGCACCGTCACCAACACCAACAAACTCCTCGGCAAGCACGGCGTCACCGGGTTGAAGACGGGCACCACCGACGAGGCCGGGGCCTGCCTGCTCTTCTCGGCGGAATTCGCCGTCGGCTCCGAGACCATCACCCTGGTCGGCGTCGTGCTCGGCGGCACGGACCACACCGAGCTCAACGCCTCCGTCTCCGCCCTGATCGAGAGCGTGAAGCCCGGGTTCCGGGAGGTCGCCCTGACCGACAAGGGCGCCGCATACGCCTCCTACGACACCAGATGGGGCCAGGCCAGCCACGCGGTCGCGGCGAAGGCGGCATCCGTTCTCGTCTGGTCGGACACCCCGGTCACCGCAGTGGCCACGGCCCGTCCGGTCACCCTCGGCGACGCCGGCGACACGGTCGGCGCGGTCGACTTCGCCGTGGGCGGCAAAACCGTCAGCGTGCCGCTCGTGCTCGACAAGACCATCAGCGACCCTGGCCCGGAGTGGCGGTTCAGCCATCCGGGTGAACTCGCCGCCGAGAAGTAGAAGCGACGCCCGCCAGCCACCGGGCTAGGCCGGGCTAGCCCGGGCTAGGCCGGAGTGTGACCGAACGGCCCTGCCTCCGGCCGCTTGGGCAGCACGTGGTCGCCGGAGGACTGGTGGCGGATGCGCCTCAGCACCCACGGCACGAGGTACTCGCGCGCCCACAGGATGTCCTCACTGCGGGCCTTCCGCCAGGTCGTGCCCGGCATCGGCTCCGGCACCAACGCTTCGAGAGTGTTCGGCACGTTCAGCACGGCGAGCACCATCCGGGCCACGGTGTGGTGGCCGAGCGCATTCAGGTGCAACCGGTCGGGAGCCCACATTCCCGCTGCCTGGAGCTCGGTCAGCGACCAGAGATCGGCCACCACGCAGTCGTATTTCGCCGCGATGGCCCGGATGTTCTCGTTGTAGATCGCGACTTTGCCCCTGATGCCGCGGAAGACGGGGGAGAACCCGACATCGGCGCCCGTGAACAGCACGATGGTCGCGCCGTCGGCGGCGAGCCGGCGCACGGCCTCTTCGCACCGGGCCGCAATGAGGTCAGGGTCGGACCCGGGCCGGAGCACGTCGTTGCCGCCGGCGGAGATGGTGACCAGGTCGGGGTGCAGCGCGAGAGCCGGCTCGATCTGCTCCTCGATGACCTGGCCGATCAGTTTCCCGCGGACCGCGAGGTTCGCGTAGGCAAAATCCTCCGTGCCCTGGCTGAGAACATCGGCGACCCGGTCCGACCAGCCGCGGTGCCCGCCCGGGCTGGCCGGCTCCGGATCTCCCACACCCTCCGTGAAGGAATCGCCGAGTGCGACATAGCGGGACCACGGATGCATCGGCGTCGTCATGCTTCCATTGTCCCCGTTCGCACCAAAGTGTCGGCGCACCTTGCTAGATTTCAGGGAGTGACTACTTTGCCTGCCTTCGGACCAATCCAGGGAACGAGTGCAGCCGAACACCTGTCCCCGTCCTTCCCTGAGCGCGCCGCCTGGGGCACGGCGAGCAAGCTTCGCGCCTGGCAGGCCGAGGCGCTCGAGGCGTATTTCGTGCACCAGCCCCGCGATTTCCTCGCCGCGGCCACGCCGGGCGCCGGAAAGACGACCTTCGCGCTGAGGCTGGCGGCCGAGCTGAAGGCCAGGCGGCTGATCGACCGGATCACCGTCGTCGCCCCGACCGAGCACCTCAAACGCCAGTGGGCGGATGCCGCGGCCCGGGCGGGCATCCGGCTCGACCCGAGCTTCAAGAACGCGAACGGGCGCTACGGCAGCCACTTCCACGGCGTCGCCGTCACCTACGCCCAGGTGGCCAGCCGGGCAGCCCTGCACCGCGAACTCACCCAGTCCAGCCGCACCCTGGTCATCCTCGACGAGGTGCACCACGGCGGCGACGCGCTGAGCTGGGGCGACGCGATCCGTGAGGCCTTCGAGCCGGCCACCCGCCGGCTCTCCCTGACCGGCACCCCGTTCCGCTCCGACACCTCGCCGATCCCGTTCGTGAGCTACCTGCCCGACGAGCACGGCATCCGGCTCTCCCAGAGCGACTACAACTACGGCTACGGCCGCGCGCTGGAGGACGGCGTGGTGCGCCCCGTCATGTTCATGGTCTACGCCGGACACATGAAGTGGCGCACCAGGGCCGGCGACGAGATGGAAGCGAAGCTCGGCGAGGGCAACACCAAGGACGTGACCGCGCAGGCCTGGCGCACCGCCCTCGAGCCCACCGGGCAATGGATACCGGCGGTGCTGCGCGCGGCCGACTCCCGGCTCACCCAGGTGCGTCACGGCATCCCGGATGCCGGGGGACTGGTGATCGCGACCGACCAGAGCATGGCGCGCGCCTACGCCACGATCCTCGAGGAGATCTCGGGGGAGCCGGTCACGGTCGTGCTCTCCGATGAGAAGGAATCCAGCGACCGGATCGACGAGTTCTCCCACAACAGTCGGCGCTGGATGGTCGCCGTGCGGATGGTGTCAGAGGGCGTCGACGTGCCCCGGCTGGCCGTGGGCGTCTACGCGACGAGCGCGTCCACCCCGCTGTTCTTCGCCCAGGCGATCGGACGGTTCGTGCGGGCCAGGCGCCGCGGTGAGACCGCCTCGATCTTCCTGCCGAACGTGCCCGGCCTGCTCAGCCTCGCCAACGCGCTCGAACTCGAGCGGGACCACGCCCTCGACCGCAGCAACCGCGACGACGGCGACGACGGGATGTACAACCCCGAAGACGCCATGGTCGCCGCCGCGAACAAGGAGGAGAAGGGCTCTGACGAGCTGGGCGAGGAGTTCCTGTGGCAGGCCATCGACTCCCAGGCCACCTTCGACATGGTCATGTTCAACGGCGACGAGTTCGGCGAGCTGGCGGAGCCCGGGACCGACGAGGAATTCGACTTCATCGGCATTCCCGGCCTGCTCGAGCCCGAACAGGTCTCCGAGCTGCTCCGCCAGCGGCAGACCCGCCAGGCGAAGCGGTCATCGGACCGGCGCAAAGACCCGGTGACCGGTGAGATCGCGCCGGAGGAACCGCCGCCGCTGTACCGCACGCTGAAGGAACAGCGCACCCTGCTCGCCAGCTTGGTCGGCATGTGGTCCAAGCTCGCCAGCGAACCTCACGGCATGGTGCACGCCGAACTCCGTCGCGAATGCGGCGGCCCGGCCGTCGCCCAGGCCAGCGTCACCCAGCTGCAGAAACGAATCGACCTGCTCCGCCGCCGCCTCGGTCGCAGCTGAGGCCTGGCAGGCGGGCTCCACCCGGGCCGCCTCGTCCAGACCCGATCAGCTGTTCCGGGTCGCCATCAGGTCGTCCGTCGACACGGGCACCAGCCCGAGCGTCGCCAGGTCCAGGGCTGCCACGATGTCCGCCATCAGATCGTCGACGTGCTCCAGCCCGATCGACAGCCGCACGACCGCGGCGGCCGGCCTGGCGCCGGCCTCGACCGGACGGTGCGTGAGCGACGCCGGGTGCTGCACGAGCGAGTCGACCCCGCCGAGCGAGACCGCGTGGGTGATCAGTCGGCAGGCCTCGGTGAAGCGCACGGCCGCGTCGAAGCCGCCGGCCAGGTCGAGGGCGATGACCGACCCTGCGCCGCCGCACTGCCGGCCCAGCAGACCCTGCGGGTCCTGGCCGGGCAGGCCGGGGTAGTGCACCCGGGCGAGTGCCGGGTGACCGAGGAGCCGCCCGGCGATCTCGGCCGCCGTGGCCTGCTGGGCGAGAACCCGCACGGGCAGCGTGCGCAGGCCCCGGTGCAGCAGGTACGCACCGAACGGATGCAGGATCCCACCGGTCAGCGCGCGCACCTGGCGCAGGCGCCGGGCCCAGTCTGCCGGGCCGGACACGGTCCCGCCCATCGCGTCGCCGTGGCCGCCGAGGAACTTCGTCGCGCTGTGCAGCACCAGGGTGGCCCCGGAGTCGATCGGGCGCTGCAGCACCGGCGTCGCAAAGGTGTTGTCGACCAGCACGGGCACCTCGCCGGCAGCATCCGCCACCGCCCGGATGTCGGTCAGCTCCAGGGTCGGGTTCGCGGGCGTCTCGAGGATGACCAGCCCGGTATCGGCCCGGATCGCCGCGCGCACTCCCGCCGCGTCGACCCAGGTCACGGTCGTGCCCAGCAGGCCCGTCGCCAGCACGTGGTCAGTTCCGCCGTAGATCGGCCGCAGCGCCACCACGTGCGGCTTGCCTGCCGCCACCGTGGCGATCAGCACCGCCGCCAGGGCGGCCATCCCGCTGGCGAAGGCGACGGTGGCCTCCGCGCCCTCGAGAGCGGACAGCGCCGTCTCGAACCGGGCGACGCCCGGCTGCCAGAGCCGCTGGTAGACGGCGGACTCGCCCGGCACCAGTGTGCCGCCCGTGGCGAGGTTCTCGTAGGAGTCGCCGCCGGACTCGACCCCGCCGAGCGGGTTCGTCGTCGACAGGTCGATCCCGGGCACGTGCACCCCCGACTCGGTCAGACCGCCCATCCCGGCGTGCACGGCGATCGTTTCCAGGTGCGGCGTCGTTGGCATCATCCTCAGACGAAAACAGATTCTGTGCCCTTGCACAAGACCTCCTGCAGAGTCTTCCGTCTGCACCGGGAATATCGCATAAACTGTTCGTCAAGGGAAGAGTGGGTCCATGGAACCGAAGAAATCCGAAATCGACCGGGTCGACCGCGCGCTCCTCCGCGCACTGTCGGTCAACGCCAGGGCCTCCGGCGCCGCCCTTGCCGCGGAGATCGGCGTCGCTGAGTCCACCGTGTCGCTTCGGCTGCGCCGCCTGCAGCAGCTCGGGCACATCCGCGGCTACCGGGCGAACATCGATCTGGCCGCGCTCGGCGCCTCCCTGCAGGCGCTGATCTCGGTGCGCCTGGTCAAGCACGCCAGGGTGCAGATCGACGACTTCCGCAACGCGGCGCCGCACTGGCCCGGCGTGATCGGCCTGTTCCACACGGCCGGCGCCGACGACTACCTCCTGCACGTGGCGGCGGCGGATGCCTCCGACCTGCGCGACTTCGTCCTGGAGCACCTCGCGGAGCATCCGGCCGTCGCCCACACCGAGACCAACCTGATCTTCGAGTACGTCGACGGGGACGGCTGGCAGGACCTGGTCAGGTAACGAACGGGCCGACCCGGTGTCGAGCCCGCCGACCCGGTGGTCGAGCCTGTCGAGACCCTCGACCCGGTGGTCGAGCTTGTCGAGACCCTCGACCCGGTGGTCGAGCCTGTCGAGACCCTCACTAACAAAAACAACGCTCCCCGCCGAAGCGGGGAGCGTTGAAGCAGCTTGTGTGGCTGTTATTTAGAGGGCGCGGATGTTCTCGGCCTGGGGACCCTTGGGGCCCTGGGTTACCTCGAACTCGACCTTCTGGTTCTCGTCGAGCGACTTGTAGCCGTTCGATGCGATCGCGGAGTAGTGCGCGAAGACATCGGCGCTTCCGTCGTCGGGAGCGATGAAGCCGAAGCCCTTTTCAGCGTTGAACCATTTCACGGTACCTGTTGCCATTTTTGAAACTCCTCCAGGAGTGTTAGAAAAGCCTCGACTTTCGAGGCCGTTCGTCGCGGTATTCGTCGTCCGCTTCCGAAAGGAATACGCCGCGGGAACCGAGGTCACCGCGTTTTAAGACGTGCAAGCACTACAACTACTGAGATAACACTAGCCCACGAGGCCCGGTTCACACTGAATTCCGTGCAAATTCGAGGTTAAAGCGTTACGTTTCCTGAAAGTTGTGCACAAAGTCGGGTTGTCTGCACTATTCCGCGGTCACGAAATCGATGAGGTGTTCCACCCGACCGAGGAGTTGCGGCTCGAGGTCGGCGAAGGTCCGCACCCGGCCGAGGATCCGCTGCCAGGCCCTGGCGATGTCCGCCTGGTCCTCGTGGGGCCAGCCGAGGGCCTCACAGATCCCGTGCTTCCACTCGATGCTGCGAGGAACGGCCGGCCATTCGGACAGTCCCAGGCGCTCGGGCTTGACCGCCTGCCAGACGTCCACGTACGGATGCCCGACCACGAGCACGTTGCGGCCGTAGGGCCCGCGCGCCACGGCATCGGCGATCCGGCTCTCCTTGGAGCCGACGACGAGGTGGTCCACCAACATCCCGACCTTGCGGGTCGGCCCCGGCTTGAACTCGGCGAGGAGCTCTTCGAGGTTGTCCACGCCCTCGATGTACTCGACGACGACGCCCTCGATCCGGAGGTCGGCGCCCCAGACCCTCTCGACCAGCTCGGCGTCATGGCGCCCCTCGACGAAGATCCGGCTGCCGCGGGCGACCCGGGCCGGGGCATCCGACACGGCCAGGGAGCCGGACGCGGTGCGGGCGGGCTTCCGTGATGCCGCCCGGGCGGGGAGGACGAGCGCGACGGGCCGGCCGTCGATCAGGAAGCCGCCCCCGAGCGGGAACAGACGCAGCTTGCCGTGGCGGTCCTCGAGCGAGACGACGTTTCTCTCAATCCGCACCACGGCGCCGCAGAAGCCGGTGGCGGCCTCCTCGACGACGAGGCCGGCGGTGGCCTCCTGGGACGGAATGACGGTGCGGCCCACGTCCCGCCAGCCTGGTGTGAGCACATCCGCGCTGTACCGGTCCTGCGGGTTGCCATCGTGCATGTCTCGGTCGTCCATTCCTGGTCGTCGGTCCGGGGGCTCAGGGGCCCTGGCGCAGGTTGCCGCCTCGATCGACGCTAGCGGAAGTCACGCGAGGTCGTGGCGGCGGAGACGGTGAGCGGTTCGAACCGGTCGGCGATCAGACCACCCCGCACCACGCCCCCGCCCCGGGGCGGGGGCGACACGGTGGCTGTTGCGCTGACCACACCACCACAATCGAACGTATCTCGGTTTGGTCACGGGTTCCTCTCGGAGATAGTCCCGGTCGCTGCCGCGGTCTCGCGGGCGAGGAACGATCCGAGTTCACCGATTGTGCTCATCAGGGGCGCCGGGAAGACGACAACGGTGTTCTTGTCCACCCCGATTTCGACGAGGCTCTGGAGATTCCGCAGCTGCAGGGCGAGCGGGTGGGCCATCATCGTGTCCGAGGCGTCGCCGAGCGCGGCCGCAGCAAGGGACTCGCCCTCCGCGTTGATGATCTTGGCCCGTTTCTCCCGTTCGGCCTCGGCCTGCCTGGCCATCGCGCGCTTCATCGTGTCGGGGAGCAGGATGTCCTTGAGTTCGACCAGGGTGACCTCCACGCCCCAGTCCAGGGTCTGCACGTCGAGGATCTCGCGAATGTTGACGTTGAGGATGTCCGTCTCGGCGAGGGTCTCATCCAGGGTGTGCTGGCCGACGACCTTCCTCAGTGTGGTCTGCGCGATCTGGTCGATCGCGGCGTGCACGTTCTCGATGGCGATCACGGACTTCACCGGGTCGACGATCCGGAAGTAGGCGACCGCAGACACGCCCACGCTGACGTTGTCCCGGGTGATGATGCCCTGGGACTGAATCGGCAGGGTCACGATCCGCATCCCAACGCGGTGCAGCACATCGACGAACGGGATGATGAAGGTCAGGCCGGGTGCGCGCGTGTCGATCAGACGACCGAACCGGAGCACCACGCCCTGCTCGTACTGTTTGATCACCCGGATCGAATTCGAGGCGACGACAGCCGCCAGCACGACCACGACCGCCAGAACCACGATGAACACGATCATGGGCGACTCGCTTCCGCGGCACGAATGTGCCGACGCCCTGATTCTGCTCCCGCCGGGGCCGGCCCGCCAGTGCCCGGGCGCGCAGCGAACGGGGAGTCGACGGTAGTAGCCTGTCGCTATGTGCGGGCGATTCATCATCACTGATACGGCGCCTGACCTCGCCGCCATGTTCGACGTCCCGCACGAGGGCGAGAACCTCCCCGAGCCCTCGTGGAACATCAAACCGGCAGAGCAGATACCGATCGTGCTCGAATCGACCAAGTCCGGGCCCGTCGTGCGCCGCCTCGAATCCGCCCGCTGGTCCCTGGTACCGTCCTTCTCCACCGAGATCGCGGTCGGTTACCCCACCTTCAACGCCCGTGCCGAGACGGCGGCGGAGAAGGCCACCTTCCGCGCCTCGGTCGCGGCCAGGCGCGCGCTCGTCCCCGCGACCGGCTACTTCGAGTGGCACACGGTCGGCACGGAGAAGACGCCCTATTTCGTCCACTCCGATGACGGCCTCCCGCTCGCGTTCGCCGGTCTCTACTCCTGGTGGCGCAATCCGGTCCTCGCCGCCGACGATCCGGCCCGCTGGGTGCTCACGGCCACCATCCTCACCACCGACGCGGATGGTCCGCTGCGCGGACTCCACGAGCGAATGCCGGTGGTGCTCCCGGAGGAATGGTGGGACCACTGGCTCGATCCGCACACGGTCGGCGACCAGGCCCTGGTCGACGCCGCGGTCAAGGCGTCCCGCGAGCCGAGCGCCGCCCTCCGCTTCCATGAGGTTGCCCCGGTGACCGGGAACGGCCCCGAGCTGATCGAGCCGGTCGGCGCGCGCGGCGCACACTGACCATCCGCCCGTTCCCTCCGCGAGGCGTCCAACCGGTACGCTCGACTCATTGGCCCGGCGAACCTGTGCGGGCACCGCTCGAGAGGACCACCCCATGAATGTCGTCGCCTTCATCGTCGCAATGGCGATTTTCATCCTCGGATTCTGGCTTTTCGGGCTCGCCTTCACGGTGACCGCCGGCCAGCTGCCGATCTTCTTCGGCGGAATCCTCTGCGTCTCCCTGGCCGTGTACATCCCGGTCCAGCTGCTCCGCGACTAGGCCGTCATGCTCGCCGAGCAACTCACCGACCCGGTCGCCTTCCACGCCGAAGGCCCGGTCTGGTCGGATGCCTGGGGCGGCCTGCGCTGGGTGGACATGTTCGCCGGCGACATCCTCTCGCTCGACGGCGACACGGTCAACCGTCGCAACGTCGGCCCCTTCGTGGCGGCGTTGCGACCCCGCGCCTCGGGCGGAGCGGTGATCGCCCTCGAACGCGGGTTCGCCCTCGAGGACGCTGCCGGTGAACTGACCCGGCAGGACGAGCTCTGGAGCACCCCCGGCATGCGGATGAACGAGGGCGGCTGCGACCCGCACGGCCGGTTCTATTGCGGCTCGATGGCCTGGGATCAACGTGCGGGGGCCGGATCGCTCTACCGGCTCGACGGCGACGGTCAGGTCACCGTCGTCCAGGAGGACCTGACCATCTCCAACGGGCTCGAGTGGAGCCCGGACGGTTCCCTCGCCTACTACAACGACACCCCCACCGGCCGGGTCGCCGTCTTCGACTACGACGCCGAATCCGGGCTGACCGGGCTGCGCACCTTCGCCGAGATCCCCGCCGACGCCGGATACCCCGATGGGCTGACCGTGGACAGCGAGGGCTGCGTCTGGGTGGCGCTCTACGCGGGAGGAGCCGTGCGGCGTTACACGCCGGACGGCATCCTCGACGGCGTCGTGGAGGTAGGCGCACACCGGGTGACGGCCTGCACGTTCGGTGGCCCCCGCCTCGACCGGCTGTTCATCACCACGTCACGGGAAGACCTGGTTCCCGGGGAAGATCCGCTCGCCGGGTCCCTGTTCGTGGCCGACGTCGGAGTGACCGGACGGCCCGTTCGGGAGTTCGCCGGCTGAGCCGTCAGTGCAGGAGCCCGGCGACGAGGTTGATCAGGGTCGCCAGGATGACCGAGCCGAACAGGTATGACAGCAGGCCGTGGCGGAGCGCGGTCATCCGCACGGAATGGTCCTCGATGTTCGTGTCCGACACCTGGAAGGTCATCCCCAGGGTGAAGGCCAAATAGGCGAAGTCCCCGTAGCTCGGCGGCGCCGTCTGGTTGAAGTCGACCCCGCCATCGACGCCGGAGTAGTACAGGGACGCGTAGCGCAGCGTGAAGAGCGTGTGCAGAAGAAACCAGGACAGGGCGACGCTCAGCACGGCCACCCCGGCCTGGATGCCCGGCCGGCCGGCGGCGGTCTGGGTCTCGAGCAGCAGGAACGCGACCGCACCGAGGCTGGCCAGGCTGGCCAGGACGATGAGGAGATCGGCGACGCCACGCGACGGGTCTTCCCTCGTCGCATGGCCGGCGGTCGTGGCGGCATCCATCGGGGCGATCGTGAGCCAGACCCAGGCGACATAGGTGACGCAGGCCACGCCCCAGCCGGCGATCGGCGCGAGCGCCCAGTCGCCGGAGAGGCCCGCGAGCGCCGCGGCCGCGATTCCCAGCACGCCCATCACGACCAGACGCGTGCTCGAGCGATGGATCTTCAGGACTCCGACGGGCTTCACCCGCTGATCGTCCCACAAGAACCGGCTGGGGCACCCCTGGGCGGCGGCGCGGCGCGTGCGGCGACATTCCAGCAACGATCGGTAGGGTGAAGACAGGAATACCGATCGTTGAACCTGAAAGTGACCGCGAGGATGTCAGAAAGCCCGGCCGCGGCTTCACCGTACGAGGTGTTGGGCGTCACGCCGTCGGCGAGCGACGACGAACTTCGCCGTGCCTACCGCCGCCTGCTCCGCCAGACGCACCCCGATGTCGGCGGCAGTGCCGTCCAGTTCCACGCGGTACAGGTGGCCTGGGAGCGGGTGGGCACCCCCGACAGCCGGGCCGCCTACGACCGCCGGCGGTACCCGGACTCCACCGAGCAGCCGGTTCACGCCGCCCACGCCTCGGCGCACACATCCGGCCAGCCCACCCGCACCGGGCTCAAGGCGCGAATGTACGGCCACCCGGGCGGCCTGGCCCGGCAACGCTATCTCGACCTCCTGCGTGAATGGGCCGGCCGAGGCACCACTATCGACGACCCCTACGCGCCGGCGCTCGTGCGCTCGGCGCCGCGGGAGATCCGCCACTGTCTGGCGAAGGCCCTCGCCGAGGAGACCACCGCCCAACAGATCAGCGGACTCGGGATCGGCTTCACCGCCTGGCACGACATCGCGGCCGGCGGCCAGGTCGACAAGGTCGACCATGTCGTGCTCGGGCCGGCCGGGCTGTTCGGGGTGCTCTCCGAAGACTGGGGCGCACCCGTCCAGCTGCGGCGGGGTGAGCTGGTCGGGGAGTCCCTCCACGATGACGACCACCCGGTCGACAACTTCACGGATGCCGCCCGCGCCCTGGCCAGGTCGCTGCGGGTGCGGTTCACCGCGATCGTGATCGTGCTGCCCGACGGCGCCGTCTCCGAGCCGTTGACGGTGCCGGGTCGCGGGCGTCGCCCCACCGTGATCACCGTTCCCCGGTCACGGCTGGTCGGGCTGCTGCGCGACGGCCTGCCCGGCATGGAGCGGGGCAGCTTCGAGAAGGTGTTCGAGTTGCGGAGCCGCCTGCAGGACGGCATCCGCTTCATCGCGGACTAGCGCAGGCCGAGCTTGTCCACCCAGAAGCCGAGGAACTGCGCCCCGGCCTCGTCGTGGATGAGATCGCCTTCGACGATGATGGGGTAGGGCCGGTCGAGGATGCCGTAGGCCGGCCGCACGTCGACGTGGGACACGTCGTAGCCCGCAGCATGCAGGTGGTCGGCCATCAGGTAGTCGCTGCGGGAGTCCCCGAGCGAGCGCCAGACGCTCGGGAGGGGGCCCGATTCGGCGAAGAAGGCGAGCGCGCGTTCCGCTCCCCGGTCCTTGTCGAGGGTGACCGACTCGATGTCGGTGGAGATGATCGTCGGATCGATCCGGAACGGCACGGCGCCGTCCGCGTCGACGGCGACGCGATTGCCGAAACGCACGCCGAGGCCGAGACCGGTCAGCACCGAGAACGCGGCCTCGTTGAACTCGGCGGCGGCCTCCTGGTAGACGGCGTGGTCGGCATCCGTACGCTGCTCGACGGAGACCATCGCCTGTTTGGTCTCGTCGAAGAACATGGTGTCGGCGAACCGGTCGGCCACCAGGCGGCGCAGGGCGTCGACGGCCGCGGGCGGGAGGGCGACGGAGTCGTCGACGACGACCTCGCCGATGCCGTCGGCGGTGATCGGGAACCAGACGGCCCCCTTTTCGCAGACGCCGTACATGCGCATCGTCTCGGGCAGCCCCGCGGCCCGGAGGGGGACGACGACCTGCTCCCGGATGAACGCCACCGAGCGGCCGGTGACGAATGCGATCGGAACGTTGGCGCCGGCCAGGGTGATCAGATCGGTGATGATGCTCGGTGTGGCGATCGTGCGGGTCACCGGGCTGGCGATCGGCCCGTCCACATCGAGCAGGAGTCCAAGAGGGGAGAGTGGTTCGGGCATGCCTCCATTGTTCCATGTGCCGCCGGTGACCGGGCCACACGCCGGCGCACGCAGCGCCTATCCTTGATCGAGATGATTACGAGACGAATGGCCGCGCTGCGGCTGGATATCCCGCTGGAAATGGCGCAGCGGCACGAGCTCCCGTCGCGGATGACCGAGGCCGAGCTCAGCGCGATCGAGCGCAATCCGCCGGCCTGGCTGGTGCAGTCGCGTGCCAATCGCACCGGCAAGAAGCCGGTCTGGGTGGAGCTTCGCTGTGACGTCTGCGGCTTCTCCGAGGCGGCACGCCCGAAGAAGTGGTGGCCGGCCTTCACCTATCTGACCTGCGACCACCACGGATCGGATGAACTGCCCGATCCGGCGGACGGCATGAGCCGCACCGAGGTCGACGGGATCGGAAGTCGGTTCATCGGCATCGTCGACGAGATTCCCTGATCGCGGGCCGTCCATGACGTGAGGGGCGGGCCGCCGACCGGTGGCCCGCCCCTGTCTTCTCAGATGAGTCGGCTCAGGGGAGTCGGCTCAGGTGAGTCGGCTCAGGGGAGTCGGCTCAGATGAACAGTGTCGTGTTCGACTCCGCCGCCTCGCCGAGGAAGGTGGCGACCCCGCCGAGTTCGACGTTGTCCATCAGGTCCGACGGCGCGATGCCGAGCAGGTCCATGGTCATCGTGCAGGCGATCAGGCGGGCGCCGCCGGCCTGGGCCGACGCGATCAGCTCGGGCAGGGAGGCAACGGCGTTGTCCTTCATGACCTTCTTGATCATCGCCGCCCCGGCGCCGAGCATGTTCATCTGCGACAACGGCATGCTCCCGGCGCCGGACGGCATCATGGTCGCGAACATCTTGTCCATCAGCTTGCGTTCGCGCTTGGGCGGGTCGATGCGGCGCAGGGAGTTGAGTCCCCAGAAGGTGAAGAACATCGACACCTCCTCGCCCATCGCGATCGCACCGTTGGCGATGATGAAGGCGGCGATGACCTTGTCGAGATCGCCGGAGAAGACGACGAAGGAGGTCTTGCTCGGGCTGGGCTCCGCCGACGTGATCGCCGTCACGGCAGTTGTGGCCGCCCCGCCCTTGCGCATGGTCGCGACGTAACCGGAGCCCTCCGGCTCGATGGCCAGGAGCTGGTGGCCGTTGCGCCTGGCCCAGACCGGAGCGTCGCTGGCGAAACCGGGGTCGGACACGTGTACGACGAGCTCGTCACCCGAGGTGAGCGACTTCATCTTGTCGGAGAGCTTCATGATCGGCCCGGGACAGGCCAGTCCTGAGCAGTCCAGGTCGACGCGGAGCCCCGTGCCCTGGCTGAGGACGGTCGACCGGGCGGCGGCCGCGACTATATCGGCGGACTCCGCGTACGCGGTCATCGGCAGGGGCGGTTCGTCACTGTCCGGCTTGACCTCGTGCCAGGAGCGGAACGTGTCCGACCCGCCGGAGAGGGTGGCGATGTCGGTGAAGCCGCGCTGCACGAGCGCCCGGTAGGCCAGGTAGCTGCGGAAGCCGACCGCGCAGTACAGCCGGAACCGGGCCGTCCGGTCCCAGGCTTCGCTGGTTGTGCGGATGTCGCCAAGTGGCACGTTCTCGGCCCCGGGCAGGTGCCAGATCGAGAACTCCTCGGGTGTGCGCACGTCGATCAGCCGGGTGCCGCGGGTGGCCTCGGGGTAGTCCTGGGCGTACCAGAGGGTGAGGTCGCCGCGCAGCACGTTGCTCGCGACGAAGCCGGCCATGTTGACCGGGTCCTTCGCCGAGCCGAACGGCGGGGCGTAGGCCAGCTCGAGTTCCTCGAGGTCGTAGACGGTCAGGCCGGCGCGCAGGGCGGTGGCGAGCACGTCGAGACGCTTGTCGATCCCGTCAAAGCCCGCAGCCTGGGCGCCGAGGATTCGACCGGTGTCCGGGGAGAAGAGGACCTTCAGCTGCATCATGGCCGTGCCGGGATAGTAACCGGCGTGCCCGGACGGATGCACGTGCACCGCGCGGTAGGGCACCTCGGCGGCGAGCAGCTGGCGCTCGGTGGCGCCGGTGCCGCCCGCGACCATGTCGAACACCTTCACGATCGAGGTGCCCTGGGTGGACCGGTACTCGGTCGTGCGGCCGCAGATATTCTCGGCTGCCACCCGGGCCTCCCGGTTCGCGGGGCCGGCCAACGGAGCGAGCCACTGGCCGGGCAGCACCGTGTGCGGTGTCTCGACGGAGTCGCCTGCGGCCCAGATGTGAGGGTCGGAGGTGCGCATGTGAGTGTCGACGGTCACGCCGCCGCGCGGGCCGAGCTCCAGCCCGGCGGCCGTGGCGAGCAGGGTGTTCGGGCGCACGCCGGCGGAGAGGATGACCAGATCGGCCTCGAGCACGGACAGGTCGGTCAGCTCGACGTGCAGCCCGCCGCCCTTCCGTTCGGTGAATGCGGCGGCCGCCGTGGACAGGTGCAGGGTGATTCCCCTGCTGCGTAGGTGGTGCTCCACCGGAACGGACAGCTCGTGATCGAGTGGCGGGAGGATCTGGTCGCTCATCTCGACGACGTCGACGAGTGCGCCGCGGTGCTTGAGGTTCTCGGCCATTTCGAGGCCGATATAGCCGGCCCCGATCACAACTGCCTTGACCGGCCCGCGTGCGCCGGCGGCGGCCTGGGCGATGGCGGCGTCGAGTTGCGCCTTGATCACGTCCATGTCACCGATTCGCCGCAGCACGTGCACGCCCGCCAGATCGATGCCCGGCAGGGGAGGGCGCAGCGGTTCGGCGCCGGTGCAGAGGGCAAGGGCATCATAATTTTCGACGTATTCGCGTCCGCTGTCGACCTCACGGATCGTCACCGTCTGCGCCGCCCTGTCGATCGCGGTGACCTCGTTCCCGACCCGCACATCGATGTCGAGGGACTCACGCAGGCTCTCCGGGGTTTGTAAGAGGAGTCGGCTGCGATCCGCGATGACTTCGCCGATATGGTACGGCAGGCCACAATTGGCGAAGGAGACGTGATGGCCTCGTTCGAGCACGATAATTTCAGCGAACTCATCCAGGCGGCGAGCACGCGCGGCGACTGAGGCGCCAGCGGCCACCCCGCCAACGACGACGATCTTCATGGAAGTGCCTTTCGGTTGGCCGGATCAGCGATGGGGCCAACCCGGCAAATACCCCCAAGGGTATGCTGGGGTCTTCTGCTGAGGGTACACCTCGACCGGTCCTCGGGCCGAATCGACACCCGGTGGGCGCGCGGCGGCTGGCGCTCTGGCGGGAGTGGACGGCAATGCGCACGTCGGGTCAGCCGGCGGCCGGAATATCCCGACAGCGGACGAGGGCGCACGGCGGCAGGACCGCACCCCAGTCGTGACCCCGGGGGAGTACTTTGGCGTCAGCGGCTCATATTCCGAAGGACGACTGACCATGCTGCACCCCCTCGGCGTCTTCATCGCCCGCCACCGCTTCATCGTGCTCATCGCCTGGGTGGTCCTCATCGCCGCCTTCGTCGCGACGGCGCTCGGCGGAGTCGCCGGGGAGACCCTCTTCCAGCGGCTCTCCAGCGCCGGCCCCACCGTCCAGGGCGAGGCCAGCGAGGCCGAGCAACTGCTCCAAAGCACCCGGAACCAGGACACCGAATCGCTGTCGCTGCTGGTCTACGGTGTCGTGCTCTCCTCGGCCCAGGCTCGCGAGGCCGGGCCGGCCACGATCCTGGCCGAGGCCGCGGCCGACCTGAGGAATCTCGACGGCGTGACCGAGGTGGTCAACCCGCTGGAGATCCCGCCGTTGCCGGACGACCGGCCCAACCCAGCCGCGGCGCCGCTGTTCGCGGCGGACGGCCGGGGACTGCTCCTGACCGTCGCCATGTCCACGAGCAACGGCCGGCTGAGCGACACGGTGCTCACGCCCGTCCGGGCCCGGCTCGAGGCGGCCGCCGCCGGCCTCCGGAAGGCCGCGCCCGATGCGACCGTCGAGGTGGGCGGCACCCCCTTGCTCGTGGACTCGCTCGTCGCCGTCGCCGAGGCCGACCTGCAGAAGGGCGAGCTGATCTCCCTCCCCATCGCCCTGCTGGTCATGCTCCTGATCTTCGGTGGGTTCCTGGCGGCCGGCATCCCGTTGATCGGCGCGATCGCCTCCATTGTCGGCGCCCTCGGCACGCTCTACGCGTTCAGTTTCCTGATGGACATCGACACGACCGTGCTCAATGTCATCACGGTGATCGGCCTCGGCCTGTCCATCGACTACGGCCTGCTCATCGTCAGCCGCTTCCGGGAGGCGTTCCGGGCGCTCGGTCTCCGACCGCCCGCAACGCCCCTGCCCGCCCACGAGGGGCAGGATGCCGCGGCGCACCAGAGCCGAGATGAGCGCCACGAACTCATGCTCCAGGCGGTGGGGACCACCATCGACACGGCGGGGCGCACGGTGCTCTTTTCCGGGCTGACCTTCGCCATCGCCACCGTCGGCCTGCTCGTCTTCGAGCCGACGATCATCCGTGCCATCGCCGTCGGGGCCGTCTCGGTTGTGCTGATCGCCATCCTGACGGCGCTCGTGCTCGTGCCGGCCCTGCTCGGGTACTTCGGTGAGCGCCTGCTGCACCCCGGCCTCCTGACCCGCATCCCCGGCCTGGGCGGCCTCCTCACCCGGTTCGGCGATGTGGCGCCTCAGGAGGGAGTCTTCTCGAAACTCACCCGGGGTGTCCAGCGCGCCCCGACCCTGATCGCCCTGGTCGGGATCGCCGCACTGCTCCTGCTCGGCAGCCCCGTGCTCGGCATGAACGTCACGAACAGCGGCTCGGACGCCATCCCGAGGTCGTCCAGCCAGTACGGCTTCGTGACCGCCCTGAACGACCATTTCCCGCTGGCCACCGGGGCGAAGGTGCAACTGGTCGCCGACACGGACGAGGCCTCCGCCGTTGCCTGGGCGGACCAGGTCCGGGCCCTGCCGCATGTCACCGACGCCACACCGCCCGCCGACGTCAACGGCCACTGGGTTTCCCGGGTCAGCGTCGACACCCACGAGGGCCCGGCGGTCGTGCGGGAGATCCGGGCGGACCGTCCCGCCTTCACCAATTGGGTGGGCGGGTCGGATGCCGCGTCGGTTGACTACACCGACTCCCTGCAGCGCGGGGCGCCGTGGGCGGCGCTCATCATCGCCGTCGCCACGTTCGTGCTCCTGTTCCTGATGACCGGGTCGGTGGTCATTCCGGTCACGGCCCTGGTCATCAGCACGATCTCCCTCGGGGCCTCGGTGGGGGTGCTGGTCTGGGGCTTCCAGGAGGGCAACCTCTCCGGAGTGCTCAACTTCGATCCCGCGACCATCTCGGGGGTTGACCCGCTCGTGTTGACCCTCGTGCTCACCTTCGGCTTCGGCCTCGCCATGGACTACGAGATGTTCCTGCTGTCGCGGATCAAGGAACACCACGACCAGGGTGAGAGCACCCGGCTGGCGATCGAGACCGGCCTGCAGAGCTCCGGCCGGATCATCACCTCGGCCGGCCTGATCATCGTGCTCGTGTTCGCTGGATTCGCCACGGGGGACCTGATGCAGATGAAGCAGATCGGAATCGCGCTGGCGGTCGCGGTGCTCCTTGACGCCACCCTCGTTCGCGCCGTGCTCGTTCCCTCGGTGATGACGTCGCTGGAGCGGATCCTGTGGTGGGCGCCGCGGTGGTCACCACGCCGAGGACGACACTGACAGGAGGGCCGCCCGGGCGTATCCTCGACAGCGACAACGGCGGACGCCCGCCCAGGAGAGGACAAGAAATGGGTTTCGACCAGTACCACGAGCCGGCCGGGGAGCTCTCGGCGGAGACCCGCACCTTCGCGCGCATGTGCGCGAACCTCACGGAGGAGGCGGAGGCGATCGGCTGGTACGAACAACGGATGTCCCTCGAGCCTGATCCTGTCGCCCGGGCCATCATGGCCGACTCGCTCGGCGAGGAGTACAAGCACTTCAGCATGGACCTTGAGTTCCTGCTGCGGCGCAAGCCGCTCTGGCGGGAAATCGCCCGGGGAATCCTCTTCCAGGCCGGCGACATCGTCGAAAACGGGGAGAACACGGAGGCCGCCGCCGGCGCCGGCCAGGGCTCGGGCGGTGCCCCTGACCGGCCGGGGCCGGACTCACTGGGCATCGGGAGCCTGAAGGGAACGAGCTCATGAGCCAGGATCACCTTCTGCGCCACCTCGCCCCGATCTCGGATCGAGGCTGGGCCCTCATCGACGCCGAGGCCGCCGAACGCATCGGCGTCGAGCTGGGGGCCCGCCGCCTGGTCGATTTCGCCGGGCCGCACGGCTGGTGGCACTCCGCGACCAGCCTGGGTTCGACCGAGCCGGCCCCGGCCGTTCCCGTCGACGGGATCACCGTGCTGCGACGGCGAGTGCTGCCGCTCGTCGAGGTCAAGGCAGACTTTGCCTTGTCCCGGCAGCAACTCCAGGACTACGACAGGGGAGCCGTGGCGACCGACCTCGGCAATCTCGACGACGCCGTCGCAAGCATGGCGCGGATCGAAAACATGGCCGTGTTCCACGGCTGGGCCGGCGCGGGACTCACCGGCATCACCGAGGCCACGGTCCATCCCGACGTGCCGCGGGTCGAGGACTTCAACGACTACCCGGGCCGGATCGCCGACGCCGTCGACCTGCTCCGGCGCGCGGGAGTCGGCGGACCATACGGCCTCGCCGTCGGGCCCGCCGACTACACCGCGATCGTGTCCGCCATCGACCACGGCGGGCTCTCCGTCTTCAGGCATGTCGGGGAGATCCTGGAAGGGCCGATCGTCTGGACGCCGGGCGTGCACGGCGGAGTGGTACTCAGCCTGCGCGGCGGGGACTTCCTCTTCGAATCCGGGCAGGATGTCTCCATCGGCTACGACCACCACGACGCCGGCCAGGTGCACCTCTACCTGGAGCAGAGCTTCAGCTTCCGGGTTGCCACGCCGGAGGCGGCAGTGGTGCTCGCCCGCAAGTAGAAGGGGCGCTGAAACGGCACGAGAAAGGCCCCGGCGAAGAACACCGGGGCCTCATGCACTGTCTCAACCAGCGCTCGTCCGTTCGCAGCAGAACTACTCACGGAAGTCTGCGATCAGCGTAGTCGAAATCTCAGACATCGCCGCGCGTGGCCGGGGAGCAGGCGCCCACAGCGTCGCCCGCACCTGCACAGAAGCCCCAGTCATGCGACTGGGGCTTCTTCGGTGCTACCTCAACTGGAGCCTCGAATCAGTGGCTGCTCACAACCGGCTCCTCGAACTGGTTCATCGTGTTGTTCTTGCCACCGGCCTTCAACGCGGCCTCGCCGGCGAAGTACTCCTTGTGGTTGTCGCCGATGTCGGATCCGGACATATTCTGGTGCTTGACCGTGGCGATTCCTTCGCGGATCTCCCGACGCTGCACGCCCTTCACGTAGGCGAGCATGCCCTGGTCGGCGAAGTACCCCTTCGCCAGATCGTCGGTCGAGAGCGCAGCAGTGTGGTACGTCGGCAGGGTGATGAGGTGGTGGAAGATCCCGGCCTCGGCGGAGCCGTCACGCTGGAAAGTGCGGATGCTTTCATCCGCGATCTGGCCGAGCTCCGTGTCGTCGTAGGCCACGCTCATGAGCTTGGCGCGGTCGTACGCCGAGACGTCCTTGCCCTCGGCGGCCAGTGTGTCGTAGGCCTGCTGGCGGAAGTTGAGGGTCCAGTTGAACGACGGGCTGTTGTTGTAGACCAGCTTGGCGTTCGGGATCACCTTGCGCACCTCATTCATCATTCCGGCGATCTGGGCGACGTGCGGCTTCTCCGTCTCGATCCAGAGCAGGTCGGCGCCGTTCTGCAGAGAGGTGATGCTGTCGAGCACGCAGCGCGCCTCGCCCGTTCCCTGGCGGAACTGGAACAGGTTGCTGGCCAGGCGCTTCGGACGCAGCAGCTTCCCGTCGCGCTTGATCACGACGTCGCCGTTGCCGAGCTCGGCCTCGGTGATCTCGTCGACGTCGAGGAAGGAGTTGTACTGGTCGCCCAGGTCTCCCGGCTGGTAGGTCACGGCGAGCTTCTGCGTCAGACCCGCACCGAGCGAGTCGGTGCGGGAGACGATGATGCCGTTGTCGACGCCCAGCTCGAGGAACGCGTAGCGCACGGCGTTGATCTTCGCGATGAAGTCTTCGTGCGGCACGGTGACCTTGCCGTCCTGGTGGCCGCACTGTTTTTCGTCGGACACCTGGTTCTCGATCTGGATGGCGCAGGCGCCCGCCTCGATCATCTTCTTGGCCAGGAGGTAGGTCGCCTCCGGGTTGCCGAAGCCGGCGTCGATGTCCGCGATGATCGGCACGACGTGGGTCTCGTAGTTGTCGATCTGCTCCTGGATTCCGGCAGCCGTGCTGTCATTGCCGGCGGCGCGGGCGGCGTCGAGGCTCGTGAAGAGCAGGTCCAGTTCGCGGGCGTCGGCCTGACGGAGGAAGGTGTAGAGCTCCTCGACCAGCGCGGGAACCGCCGTCTTCTCGTGCATGGACTGGTCGGGCAGCGGACCGAACTCGCTCCGTAGCGCGGCGACCATCCAGCCGGACAGGTACAGGTAGCGCTTGTTCGTGGTCTTCAGGTGCTTCTTGATCGAGATCATCTTCTGCTGGCCGATGAAGCCGTGCCAGACGCCGAGGGACTGCGTGTAGACGGAGGAGTCGGCGTCGTATTCCGCCATGTCCTTCCGCATGATGTCCGCGGTGTACTGGGCGATTTCGAGGCCGGTCCTGAATCGGTTCTGTGCACGCATCCGGGCGACCGATTCCGGGTCGATGGCATCCCAGCTGCGACCGACACTACGCTTCAGCGCTTCGATGGCCTCGATGTCGTTCTGATAGTTGGTCATGTGCATTCCTTCGACGTTGAATTGTGCGGGGGATGGACGGCTGGTTCTGCGGGCCGCTATCGGCTGCTTATTGAAGAATGCGCTAAGCGCAACCCGTCTTCTTCAGAGTTCCCCGCAGAACTTTGGCGATTCTTCTCCGTACGAGAAGAAGTAAGTCGGGGCGTCGAGCCGGGAACGGCAGCGGGGGCATCCGTTCCAGCCCCGGTAGGCCGCCCAAACTCCCCGTGCCTCCTAAAATTTTGGCTGTGCAATTTGTCAGGGGGTGCATCCGACCGGCCATCAGATCGAGAAGTAGCTTTCGAAAGGGAGATTTTCCCGCCCGATCAACGCAAAGGAAACACGTTCAGAAGGCGCACTACTCGACGATCTTTTCGCTCACCGGAGGACACCGTGATACCCGATTCGCTGACCCAGGCCCAGTACGACACCGTCTACAACTTCTTCTCCCTCGTGATCGCGGCGCAGCTCTTCGCTTCGATCTTCATGCTGGTCAGCCTGACCAGGGTGCTGCCGAGGTACCGGCAGGCGATGACCGTGGCGGCTGTCGTCTGTGGCATTGCCGCCTACCACTACTTCCGCATTTTCGACTCGTTCAAGGCAGCTTTCGTGACCGACGCCGTCGGCGGTCGTGGGGACTACCTCCAGGTCGCAGGCGCCGGCTTTAACGAGGGCTACCGCTACGTCGACTGGTTGTTGACCGTGCCGCTGCTCCTCCTCGAACTGATCGCGGTGCTCGCCCTCGCCCGCCGCGTGCAGACGAGTCTCCTCGCGCGTCTCATCCCGGCGTCGGCCCTGATGATCGCTCTCGGCTACCCCGGGGAGATCAGTGGGGACAACGGTATTCGTGGACTGTTCGGCCTGCTCTCCACCATCCCGTTCGCGTACATTCTGTACGTGCTCTTCGTCGAGTTGACCCGCTCACTCGACCGGCAGCCGGCGAGCGTGCGCAGGACGATCAGTCAGCTTCGCCTGTTGCTCCTCCTGACCTGGGGCGTCTACCCGATCGCCTACCTCCTGCCGATGCTTGGCCTCGATGGGGCGGATGCCTGGGTCGGAAAACAGCTCGGCTACTCGATTGCCGACATTCTCGCCAAGGCGCTCTACGGCCTGATCATCTACCGGATCGCCCGGATGAAGTCGTTCGCAGACGACGACTCGTTCGCCGCCCGGGAGCTGTCGGTCGACGAGGCGCCGGAGGTGACGGCTGGAGCCCCGACCCGCAGCGGGGTGCCCGCGCCCAAGCGGGCGCCGGGTCGCGGCACCGATTAGGAGTGGGGTAGATGCCGCAAGTGCCCCGGCTTCAGGCCCGCCTTCGTGCCGTGGTACTGGGGCCCGGAGTGTTGAAAGCCTCACCGTTCCTCGGTAGCCAGTTGCCACCGTCGAGCTGAGGGCGCTCAAAGATGACCGGCCGGCCGCGAGCCGTCGGCCAGATTGTTGAGTCCGTGACTTGCACGTGAACGTGCGGCTGCGTGCTGTTACCCGAATTTCCGCACGAACCAATGGTGTCGCCCACCTCGACCGCAGATCCAACTTCGACGCTCACCGATCCACTCTGCAGATGGGCGATGAGCACAAAGGGCCCGGACGAATCCATCGCAATAACCACGTGATTCCCTGCGATCGCGCGGACGCCCTTCCGAATCCGGCGAGCTTGGGAGACCGCGTAAGGAATCCGCGCCAATTGCGAGCGGCGGGCCTCGTGATCAAGTTCGCCGTCGATCGCGGCGACGACCGTGCCCGATGCCGGCGCCAGGATAGGTGCGCCGAATCCGACAAAGACCTCGGGGGACTCAGTAGCCAGCACCGAGCGCCAACCGCGCTTTCCCGAATGACCGCGTTCGTTGATAGCGACGAAGTCGATCGCGAATGTCGTGCCGAACAGATGAGTGCCATGGCTAGGAACGCGGTTCGCCGGGCTGTTCTGCGCGATCCATCGGCCCTGGAATGGTAATCGCAGCACGACTGGAGAAGTTTGCAACATTCCAGCACCTCCGGCCGAGCAAAGTGGTGTGGCCCGTCCGAGCGACACGCTCAGTGTATCGAGGAGCACGAGTAGACCCGGACCGACTAACGGCCGTCACCCTTCCATGCCTCCAGGCCTCCCGACGGGCGAACCCGACAAGAACGACAGCCGCGATCGAATCCGCCCACGCCCACCCCAGGAGGGAATTGAGCAGCAACCCGCACAGGAGCGCCGCGGACAGGTAGCTGCAGATGCGGGTCTGCTTCGAGTCCGCCACAGCCGAGACAGACCCCAGCTCGCGCCCGGTACGCCGTTCTAGCATTTTCTCAGGTTTCTCCGGGTCAGGCGCTGCGAACTACCAGGCGATCGCTGGCTGCGGTCAGGCGGCAAGTGCGATGGCAGCCTCGATCACGCCGCGTGCAGCCTGCCCAGGGCGGGCGCCGTCCGTAGTAGCCCCAGCACATGATGTGGCGTTCTGATGAGCAGCACGAGCGGGGTAGATCCAGCCCCCGCACGCGACGGCTGCACCGTCGTCCCCATCGCCAGAAATTTCAGATCAAACGCTGACGACCCGACTCAACCAAGCCGACCGGCGGATCCCGGCCTAGCGTCTGGTTCTGCCCCGGGGCGCAGCCGGATGAGCCGCTGCGGGCCGTCCTCCTGCAGCTCGGCCAGATCGCTGCGCGAGGAGAGAAAGTCGGTGAAGGAACGGAAGCCGAGCGGCTTCTCGTTGAAGGAGGGGTCCATCCGGCGCATCTGGTTCTTGACGGTGCCCGTGTTGAGCCACTCGTCGGCGTCGCCCTTGGCGTGACCGATCTTCAGCGCGCGCACGAGGAGCTCCGTCGCCAGGGTCTGCGGGTCGGTGTCGTCGCCGGCCTCCGGCTCGTCGAACTGGGCGTCTTCGGTGTGCGAGAACATGGGAATCGTCGTGAGCCTGCGGGCCTTGTTGGGGGCCGTGTCCGGTGCAGTGCCCGGTGCAGTGTCGGCTGGTTCCGCGGCCTTCCTGCTTGCCGTGGGCCTCTCCACGGCGGTGGTAGAGGCGGACTTGTCGATTCCGGGAAGCGAGGCGTAGTCCTCGAACTCGTCGCACGCGGCCGCAAGCGAGGTGCTCGTCGAGCCCGCGACGCCGATGCCGACGACGAAGCGACCCAGCCGCTTCGATTTCTGGGCGAGGGCGATATAGTCGGAGTCGCCGGCGATGATGATGACGTGGGTGAGGTCGGGCAGCCGGAAGAGGTCTTCGACCACGTCGACGGCCAGGCGGATGTCTGCCCCGTTCTTGGTTCCCCTGGTGGTCGTGGTGAACAGCTGGGTCAGGTCCACCGCCCGAGACATGAGCTGGCGCTGGTAACTCGCATTGACGGGCACTGACCAGTCGGCGTAGGCGCGGTTGACGACCAGGGTGCCGAATGAGGCGGCAAAGTCGATGATGGCGTTGAAGTCGACCGTCGCGGCGACGAGCTTCGCGGCGATCTCGGGGTCGGCATCCCGGCTCGACTTATCGAAATCGCGGATGCCGTCGCGCTGGAAGGCATTGCGCCCGTGCAGCTGCTGATAGCGCGAGATGACGATGTTGTCGAAGTCGATGTAGAGGCCGACGCGTGCGTCGTTCGGTTCAGTCATGGTGAGCTCCTCAGCCGCGGGCGGAAGACTCAATAGCGATCCGGTGCCTCTAGTCTGCTGCGAGCGACGTGGCGAGGGCAACTCGGGTGCGCGGTCCAGGCTTATCGGGTGGCCGGGCCGCAGCCGGGCATGAAAAATGGCCGTGAAACGAAGAATCCGTATCACGGCCTATTTCCAATGCAGGTCCGGAACTATCCGAACTTCTCTCTGTGCCCGAGGGGGGACTTGAACCCCCACGCCCATAAGGGCACTAGCACCTCAAGCTAGCGCGTCTGCCATTCCGCCACCCGGGCTGGTGCTTCGGCCGCCATTGTCCGGCCGCCGAATAGATAATCTAGCACGGATTTTGGCGCCCTCCGGCCGCACCCGCCGTCCCCGGTATCCGACGCCGCCCGGTAGCGTGAAGGCCATGCTTTCCTCCGCTGAGAACACCCCGGCCGACGCCCGTCTGGACCTGACGGCCGAGATCGCCCGCGACCTCATCCGTTTCGACACGACCAACTACGGGGAGGGCCGTTCCAACGGCGAGACGGATGCCGCGGAGTACGTCGCCGCCAACCTCCGCACCCTCGGCCTCGCCCCGCAGCTGTTCGACTCCGAGCCGGGCCGCACGAGTGTCGTCGCCCGTGTTCCCGGCCGCGACTCGAGCCGAGGCGCGCTCGTGGTGCACGGTCATCTCGACGTCGTCCCGGCGGACCCCGATGCATGGTCGGTGGACCCGTTCGAGGGCGTGATCGAGGGCGGACTCCTCTGGGGCCGCGGAGCCGTGGACATGAAGAACATGGACGCGATGATCCTCGCCGCGTTGCAGGACATCCTCGGTTCGGGGCAGCAGCCGGCCCGGGACCTGGTCGTGGCCTTCTTCGCCGACGAGGAGGCCGGGGGAGTGCTCGGCTCGCACTACCTGGTCGACACGCACCCCGAAGTGTTCGCGGGGGCAACCGAGGCCATCAGCGAGGTCGGCGGCTATTCGATCACCCTCGGCGGCCAGCGCGCCTATCTGCTGCAAACGGGTGAGAAAGCTCTCATCTGGATCAAGCTCATCGCCCGCGGCGAGGCGGCCCACGGATCGCGCCTGATCCACGCCAACGCGGTCACCCGGCTGGCCGAGGCGGTGGCCAGGGTGGGCAGGCGCGAGTGGCCGATCCGGCTCACCGACACCACCAGCGCGCTCCTGGCCGAACTGGCCAGTGTGCTGGGCGTCGACCCGCAGCGGGTCGGCCCCGACGAACTGGCCCTGGCCACGGGCACGGCCTCCGGTTTCATCCAGGCCAGCCTGCGCACCACCACGAACCCCACGGTGCTGCACGCCGGCTACAAGCACAACGTCATCCCGGACCGAGCGGAGGCGCTGATCGACATCCGCACCCTCCCCGGCGACGAGGACAAGGTGCTGGCAGAGGTGGCCGAGATCGTGGGGCCCGACATCGAAATCGTCGTCATGCACCGCGATATCGGCCTGGAAACCGAGTTCGGCGGACCGCTGGTCGACGCCGTCGTCGACACGCTCGGTCGGCACGACCCGGGTGCGCCGGTGCTGCCATACCTTCTCTCCGCCGGAACCGACAACAAGGCGCTCAGCACGCTGGGCATCAAAGGGTACGGGTTCGCCCCGTTGAAACTCCCAGCAGATCTTGATTTTCCGGCCATGTTCCACGGCGTCGACGAGCGGGTCCCGCTCGACGCGTTAGTGTTTGGCAGGCAGGTCCTGACCGACCTGCTCTCGAACTACTGACAGCAAAGCGGGCGGCAAGTGAATCTCATCAACGCGATCATCCTCGGACTCGTCCAGGGGCTGACCGAGTTCCTTCCGGTGTCCTCGACCGCCCACATCCGCATCGTGGGCGAGTTCCTCGGCACCGGCGCCGACCCGGGGTCACGGTTCACCGCGATCATCCAGATCGGCACCGAGGCCGCCGTCGTGCTCTTCTTCTGGCGCGACATCGTGCGCATCATCGGCCAGTGGTCGCGTTCGCTCGTCGGCAAGGTGCCGCGCACGGACCCGGATGCCCGGATGGGCTGGCTGATCATCTTCGGTTCCCTGCCGATCGTCGTCCTCGGGCTCCTCTTCCAGGACCAGATAGAGTCCTCGCTCCGCAACCTCTGGATCACCGCGACGGTGCTGATCGTCTTCGGCATCCTGCTCGGGATCGCCGACCATGTCGGGGCCAAGAAGCGCCGGCTCAAGGACATCACTGTCAGCCACGGCGTCGTCTACGGTTTCGCCCAGGCGCTCGCGCTCATCCCCGGCGTCTCCCGCTCCGGCGGCACCATCACCGCCGGGCTGTTCATGGGCTACGAGCGCCGCGCCGCCGCCCGGTACGCCTTCCTGCTCGCCATCCCCGCAGTGCTGGGCAGCGGCTTCTACCAGATGTACAAGTCGATCGCGCAGCCGTGCCTCACCGCCGCGACCAACTGCACCCCCGAGGTCTTCGGCCCGTTCGAAACCCTCGTCGCCACGGTCATCGCGTTCGTCGTCGCCTTGTTCGTGATCGGGTTCTTCATGAACTACATCTCCAAGCGCAGCTTCCTCCCGTTCGTGATCTACCGGATCGTTCTCGGCCTGGCCCTGTTCGTCCTCCTGGCGACCAACACCATCGCCGCCTAGTTAGGCTGGTTCAATGCGCGCCTGGCAACGACCCGAGATCCCGCAACTCCCCGGCCGGTCCGGCGCACCGTGGCTCTACGACACCGCCACGGAGACCCTCGTCGAGGCGAAGCCGTCCGCCGCGGCCCGGCTCTACGTCTGCGGCATCACCCCCTACGACGCGACCCACCTCGGCCACGCGGCCACCTACCTTGCTTTCGACACCCTTCAGCGCGTCTGGCTCGACGCGGGCTACCGGGTTCACTACGCCCAGAACGTCACCGATGTCGACGACCCGCTCCTCGAGCGCGCAACCGCGACCGGTGCCGACTGGCGCGAACTCGCCGCTTCGCAGGTCGAGCTCTTCCGCGGCGACATGGAGGCGCTGGCGATCATCCCGCCGAACGACTACGTCGCCGTCACCGAGGTCATCGACGAGATCGCGGCCGCCGTCGCCCAGTTGTGGGATGCCGGGATCGCCTACACGGTGCCGACCAACGACTCCATCGTCGACACCACCCGGTTCGGCACGATCGGTTCCGCCGGTTCGGACATCTACTTCGACATCGCGGCGGCGGAACGCCTAGCGCCGTGGACGCTCGGCGAGGAGAGCAACCTGGCCCGGCCCGAGATGCTCGCCCTGTCGGCGGAGCGTGGGGGAGACCCCGAGCGCCCGGGCAAACGTGACCCGCTCGACCCGCTGCTCTGGCGCGCCGCGCGGGCCGACGAGCCGTCCTGGCCGTCGTCGGTCGGCGCCGGCCGCCCGGGCTGGCACATCGAATGCTCGGTGATCGCGCTCAAGGAACTCGGCACGGACTTCACGGTGCAGGGCGGCGGCAGCGACCTGGTCTTCCCTCACCACGACATGAGCGCCGGGCACGCCGCGGCCCTCTCCGGGCATCCGCTCGCCGGGCTGTACAGCCACACCGGAATGGTCGCGTACCAGGGCGAGAAGATGAGCAAGTCCCTCGGCAATCTGGTGCTCGTCTCACGGCTGCGCGCCGCCGGAGTCGACCCGCGGGCCATCCGGCTCGCCCTGCTGGCCCAGCATTACCGGGCCGACTGGGAATGGACCGACGCGCACCTGGCCGCCGCGACCACCCGGCTGGCGGCGTGGACAGCCGCGTTCGGCGTCGGAGCCACGCCTGGACCGGCGGAGGCCCGCGCGGTCATCGACGCGCTCCGGGCCGCCCTGGTCGCCGACCTCGACACCCCGGGGGCGCTGGCCGCGCTCGAC
>NZ_SOHH01000066.1 GCF_004403515.1 Cryobacterium fucosi
CAGACCACTGTCCGCGCCGCTGCCCGCGCCGGCATCCGCCTCGGTGAAGGCGGTGGTGGCACTGGGATCAGGGTTTCCTGCCATGCCCCCAGAATACCACAAATCGAACATGAATACGATAGAATCTCACTTTGAATTGAGATATTTTCGAACTGAATTGCACAACGGTAAACTGCACAACAGAGATCGTGACAACGCCGGGGCCGACGGTCGCCCCTGCGGCCACACGCCAAGCGATCGATGGATCCACCGCGCTCGAAGGGATCCCGGTCAGATCAAACCGTGGCGGCGGAAGGCGTTCCAGACGCCGTCATCGAGCACGGCCGTGGTGACCTCGTCGGCGTGGGCCTTCACCTCATCGGTGGCGTTCCCCATCGCGACACCGACACCACACACCTGCAGCATCTCAATGTCGTTGTTGCTGTCGCCAATGCCGATGGCGGATGCCGCGTCGATGTCGAGCAGGTCGAGTAGTTGCACGATCGTGCTGCCCTTGTTCACCCCGCCGAGGGTCACCTCTCCGCTGCCGCGACCCATGTGCGGGATGGTGCCCGTGATGACATGGAAATCTCCGCCGAGGGCTTCCAACACGCGATCGAACGCCATCAGGTCGCCGGCGAGGAACACCGACTTCGCGATGCCGGTGAAACTGAGCGGTCGCACATCGGCAAACGCTCTCAGGGCCGGGTGTTCGTCGTGGTCGGACACGGATTCGTGATCAGCCCGGATTTCCCCCCTGCGCTCCCGGTCATCTTCGAGATACGTCGCGAAGCGCCCGCGCACGCCGGGGCTCGGGTACAACTCGTCGAAGGCCTGCAGGTAGAAGTCGTACCCCGACTCCTCGTAAAAAGCAACCATGCGCGCCACCGCGTCTTCGGGCATCGTGCGGGTGATCACCAGCTCGTCGCCGACCTCGGCGAACCCGCCGCCGGCGCTGATGGCGCCGTCGAATCCGATGTCACGGATCGAGGGGTAGATTTCGACGGATGCGCGCCCGGTGCTGAGGTAGACCAGATGGCCTTTCTGTCGGGCGGTGCGCACCGCATCGATTGTTGACGGTGCGATCACCTCACCTGAGTCGATGAGGGTGCCGTCGACGTCGAGGAACGCGATGCGGGGGGAAACCATGGTGTGCTCCAAAAACGCGGCTGTCTCCGGGACGGTTCATCCCAGCGACAGCCGACAGGGTATGACTCGACGCTATCGCGTGAGTCCCGCGCCGTTCGTTCGGATGACCTCGGCGTACCAGTCGAACGACTTCTTCTTGTACCGGTCCAGGGTGCCGGTGCCGTCGTCGTTGCGGTCGACATAGATGAACCCGTAACGCTTGCTCATCTGCGCCGTGCTGGCGCTCACGGGGTCGATCTGCCAGCCCCACTCGGATGCCTTCAGCGTCGGGTTGCGCACACCGGGGAAGAGGTTGCCCTCGCCCGTGACGCGCTTCGACTCGTCGGCGGTCTCGGCCACGCTGACGTAGTAGCTGAGAGAGACGAAATCGACGGTGTTCTCTTTGAGCAGCGTGCGCTCTTCATCGGTGATCACCAGGTCGACGCCCTGGTCGCGCAGGCTCCGCAGGTAGTAGCCGGGGTATTCGCCGCGCACGTGGATGTCGCCGAAGGCGAGGTTGGTGCGTTCCGTGGTGAGCGACGCCATGACGTCGTCCGGGTCCGGCGACAGTGGGTAGGTCGGCATCGCGAGGATCATGCAGCCGATCTGGGCGGTGGGGGCGAGTTCGCGTTTGACCCAGCCGTCGTAGGTGTCGGCGAGGTTCAGCGGCGTCTCGTAGTGGGAGATCGTGACGAGCGGCTCGATGCCGTGCTTCTCGCACTCATCGATAACGCGATCGTAGAACGCGAGGCCCTCTTCGTTGGGCTCGATCTCGTCGCCCAACGAGAAGATCCGGCTCCAGGCGATGGAGAAGCGGAAGGCCTTGAAACCCATCTCGGCGAACAGGGCGATGTCTTCGGCGTAGCGGTGGTAGAAGTCGATGGCCACCTGCTTGAGGTTATCGTCGGTCGGACCCTCGGTGCGCGGCGTCGTGATTCCCTGCGGCATGACGTCCTGGATCGACAGGCCCTTGCCGCCCCCGTTGCAGGCGCCCTCGATCTGGTTCGCGGCCGTGGCGCCGCCCCACAGAAAGTCCGTGGGAAAGGTGCTAGTTGTTGTAACGGTCCTTCTTCTAGTCCTTGTAATGCGCGTGCAGAGGTGGGGGGAGCGGACAACCCGAACTCCACCAGGAGGTCGCCAGCCGGTACCCGCTGGCCCTTTTCGACCTTCAGGGTGAAGTGCTTGCCGTTGAGCTTGACGGTGTCGATCCCGACATGGATGAGCCCTCTGCGCCGTTGGCGTGTGTGACTCCGATGGCGTGACCGGTCGGGAAGGCCGCTACCACCACGGCGTCAAACGAGGCGTACAGGGCTCCGACACGGGGGATGATCGCGACGCCCCGGCTCGAGTCCGATCACGCATTTCACGGTGCGGGTCTTGCACTTCTACTCTAAACATTGCGCGGTAGGCATTAGCCCCCGTCAATTGAGGGAGAAAGCAGAGTCCGAGCGACGGCCACACGAGTTACCGGCAGCTCATAAGTCTGCACGACAGCTTCGCGCCCACGAGGTAGACGATCTCATTACCCGGTATCGCATGCTAAAGAACATCAATCAGGTGGCTCGAAAGTTCAAAATGTCTCGGACAACGGTGAAAGGCCACCTAGAACGACGAGGCATTGATATACCGAGTAAGCGGATGACCACGGCCGACATCGATCAAGCCATTCAGCTCTACGGCGAAGGTAAATCAAGCATGGTTATCGGTAAGCAGCTTGGCTTTGACAACCACACTATCTTGAAGGCGTTGAAGTTGAATGATGTCGTGATCAGGAAGCAGCTCGGGCGATGATTGCGGGCACGGGGGTAAGCCTTACGTGGACCCTTAGTTATCACTTTCAGCGTGAGCTACTTCTTCTTTAGATTGAGATTGAATCTGCCGCAGTCACATTTGAAGGTCTCTTCGCGGCCGGCCGACGACATAGATCCACCCGGGGCATTCCGAGTTTTCGCACGTGAAGAGATCGAGAAAAACGAAATGCCCCCGCCCGGGTTTGCGCGCGGGGTGATCGAAGCAGTACTGCTCATTCTCGTGGTGCGGTGGCGTTCTTGAAGAGTTCGACGTTTCCTGGGTAGACCGCGGCGAGCAGGTCGCGCACCATCTGGTTGTCGTCATATTCACGTGGAAGCTGAAGACCCAAGATCACGTTGGAGAGCATGCCCGCGGCCAGCACCTGCCCGGCCTGCTCGGGGGAAAGGCGTCCTTGGTCCACCAAGGTGCGGTAGACGCGGACGAAGCCCTCACGGGCGAGCGGTCCGATCGTCGGATCGGCGCCAGCGGTGAACGCGTGGGCCAGGCACAGCAAGAGGCCTTCCTCTTCCTGAAAAAGCCCGAGGTACGCAGCACCGATATGCGCGGGGAGTTCGTCCGGCGCGTGGGCGTCGATCGCGGCAACGAAGGCATCCACGACGCGCTGGATCGCATAGCCGACGATGTCAGCCACAAGAGCGTCCTTGCTGCCGAAGAGATGGATGACGTAGGGCTGGCTCACTCCTGCGTCACGTGCAATGTCACCGGTAGTCGCGGCAACGAAGCCTTTCTCAGCGAACACCCGGATAGCTGCCGCACGGACAGCAACCCGTCGTTCGTCCGAGTTGAGTCGAGTGCGCTGTTCCATATTGACATGTTATCAATCAATCAATAATGTTTTGATTGATCAATCAATAGGTAACTTAATCTGGAGGTGTTCTTTGGATCTACTACTCTTCGCAACCGTCGCTGTCACCGGTTTCACCGCGTCGGCCGAGTTTGGCTCCTATGCGTTCGTGCATCCCGTGATCAAGCGTCTCCCGCGGAGTGAGCACATCCTCGTGGAGCAGGGCCTGCTGCGCACCTTCGGCGTCGTCATGCCAATTCTCATGACCGGTTCCCTGGTGCTCACCATCAGCTACGCGGCCCGTCCAGACGGTGACGGGCTAACAGAAGTCCTCCGGTGGAGCGCCGCGGCGGTCTGGGCGAGCGGCATCGTCACGACCGTGCTCGTGAACGTCCCGACCAACCTCGCCACGCTGCGCTGGAACCATGAAGCTCCCCCCGAGAACTGGAAGGGGCGTCGCAACCGCTGGGAGTGGTTCCAGGGGTACCGATCGTGGGCATACCTCGCCGCATTCCTGCTCCTCGTGCTTCAGCTCGCCGTCACGCCGGGAGTTCTCGGATGAACATGTTTGAGATACTGAGGCTCATCGCTCTCGTGGCCCACTTCCTCGGGCTGGCGACCGTCATCGGTCCGTTCCTGGCACAACTGCGCCGGCGAGAGGGGTTCCATCTCGGGCTCATGCACGCTGGCGCGATAACGCAGCTCGTGAGCGGTGGCGTTCTCATCGCAGCCCGTCTGGCACAGCATCTCGCGGTAATCGAGTTCAAGATGGTGGCGAAGATCCTCATCGCGGCAATTGTGCTCGTGGCCCTGATCATCGCCATGGTGATCCAGCGCCGACGACGCACCTCAGGCGTTACGGATGCCGACGCGCGACCCTGGTTCTTGGCTGCCGGATCACTTGCTGTCGTGAATGTTATCGTCGCGACCGCCTGGACTTGAGGCCACATCAGACCGGGGCCGCACCGGCTTTTTCTCCAGGCTTCGCCGGGGAAGACTGCGGCCACCCTGACCGTCCTGTCCTCCCCAAGCAGGCGGGCCTGCTGTATCGCGCGCCGAGTCCGCGTGACGCGGCAGAGGTATCAGGATCTCGCAACCCTTCGATCGAAAATCAGTATCGTACCAGAACTCATCTAGTAAGCGTTCTACGGTGCCCCTGGAGGGATTCGAACCCCCAACCGTTTCCTTAGGACGGAACTGCTCTTCCGTTGAGCTACAGAGGCTGGCTGTGAAAGCTTAGCCGGTCCAGGCGGCCGGTCAGGCCGGCGGGTAGAGGAACAGCGGCACTTCGCTGGCCTTGATCGTGCGCTTGTTGTACGCGTGGGTACCCATCCAGTTGTATTCCTCCAGCACGACCGACCCGTCGCCACCGATCGACTGCACGTAGGCGACGTGGTTGTAGTTGAACCAGGCCACCGCACCGACGACGGGCGTCTTGCTGGTCGCCCAGCCGCGGCTCGACCAGGCGTTGGCCCAGTTGCTCGCGTTGCCGCCACTCGGGGTGAGGGAGCTCCAGGTCCACTTGAACGGGGCGCTCGTCGATCCGGCGTCACGGTTGAGGCGCCAGGCGACGAAGTCGACGCATTCGCGGTAGTAGTAGTTGAACGGCGAAAACCCGCCGCCCTGGGACTCGGTGGGCATGTTGTACCACTGGTAGTCGTCGCCCTCGGCGCGAACGCCGTAGACGGCGAAGGATGCCGCGGTCGTCCGGGCCGCTTCGGCCGCCTTCTGCGCCGCGAGGGCGCGCTTTGCGTCGGCTTCCTTCTGGGCGAGTTCTTCCTTGCTCGTGGCGGTGAAGCCGTCCCTGGCCACGGTCACCGCCGAGGCGCCGGCCGCCACGGTGACGCCCTGAGCGCCGGCCTCGGCCAGCGAACGGGTGGATGCCGCACCCTGGTTCGCGCCGGCCCCGGGTGAGAAGGCGTAGGCGGGAAGACCCGCGGTGAGGAACAGTCCGGGAATCGCCAGGAGAGTGACGGCGATCTTCAGAGGGCTGCGCCGGTTGGAGACCCGGGCGGGCCGAGGAGCGGGGCGCGGGGCCTGCGCGGGGGACGCCACCGAGCGGCGGCCGGACTGCGACACGATCGCCGGGACATCCGGAACAAGGCCGGGCGCGGACGCCGCGGTCGCGGGGACCAGCGCCGAAGCGTTCGACTGGGCAGAACCGGGTTCGCGCTGCGCGCGCAACTCACGGCGCGACAGGATCGCGTTCTGGTTCTCTGGAGGAACGGATGTGCCGGGTTCGCCGGAATGGGGCAAAATCTGATCCTCTGCGTGGCCTGGTTCTGGTCAAAGCTCCCCCCACCCTATGGGAATACGGGCCGGAAGTCACCCCTTGCGTTACCTTTTCGTTACATGTGCTGGTCAGGCCGCAGGCGCGAGGAACTCATCCCATTGCGGCAGCGGCCGCTCGGCGCCGCGCACCACCCAGGTCGTGCCCAGCGGCATCCGCGGGTGGAAGAGCAGGTTCCAGCCCATCTCCCCCGGCGTCCGGTCGCTCTTGAGGTTGTTGCAGCGCAGGCAACACGCCACGAGATTGTCCCAGGTGTCCCGGCCGCCCCTCGACCTGGGCAGCACATGGTCGATCGTGTTCGCGGTCTTGCCGCAGTAGCAGCAGTGATGATCGTCACGGCGCAGCACGCCCCGCCGGCTGACCGGCACCGAGCGTAGCCGCGGGATGCGCACATACCGGGTGAGCAGGATCACGCTCGGCCGGTCCCACGACCCGGATGACGCCCAGACCGGGTGACCCTGGTCGGACTGGACGATCGTGGCCTTCTGGTTCATGACCAGGATGAGGGCCCGTTTGAAGGAGACCACGGCGAGGGGCTCGTACCCCGCGTTGAGGACCAGTGTGCGCATGCGTTCCCTTTCGAAAAGGGCTGGACGGCTTCCAGCCATTCGAACTACGTCCCAATGCGGCGAATGGGAAGCGAGCGGGCAAACAAAAAGGACGCCGTCACAATGACGACGCCCTACTGGAAACAACGTGGCTGAGACACGCGCGACCGAGACATGCTTGACTGCTGTGCCGTGGCGCGAAGCGGCAGCGCACATCCATGGTGTGGATCGTGCGCCGCTCTCGCCGTGGCTCTTCCGAAAATTCGCAGAACATCAGGTCATCAGGTTAACCCAGATTCGGCACCGGGCGAAACGCCGGGCGCCGAATCTGCCAGCTGTTACGAAACGTTCACCTCTGCCGGGCGATCAGATGCCGTAGACCGACGCGAGGTCGAAGCTTCATCCACTTGTCACCCGAAATTCTCTTCTTCTAACAAGTCGGTAACGAAACCCGCGTCGTTTCGGGGCGATCGGGCGGCGAAAGCTACGCCGGAACCAGTGGCGTCGTCACGAAGATGTGGCTCGCCACCTCGTGCGGCAGTTCGAGGCCGGCGCCGCATCCGTCGACTCGCACGAGCACGTAGGAACCGGCCGCGGAGAACACCCCGGTGTTGCCCGGGAGCACCCCGGAGTTCTTCAGCTGGGCCAGCAGCTCCGGATCGAATTGCACCGGCTCACCGAGGCGACGGATGACCGCGGTCACCGGCTCGGCGGAACTCCCGACCACGTCGACCAGACTGGTCACTCCCGCCATGAATGCGACGGCCGGGGAATCGCCCAGTTCGTCGAGCCCGGGGATCGGGTTGCCGTACGGGGACTCGGTCGGATGGCCCAGAATCTCAAGGATCTTGCGCTCAACCTGCTCGCTCATCACATGCTCCCAGCGGCATGCTTCGTCGTGCACGAACTCCCATTCGAGCCCGATCACGTCGCTCAACAGGCGTTCGGCGAGGCGGTGCTTGCGCATCACATGCACGGCCTTGCGACGACCGGCCAGGGTCAGTTCGAGATGCCGGTCACCGGAGACGACGACGAGGCCGTCCCGCTCCATCCTGGCGACGGTCTGCGACACGGTCGGGCCGGAGTGGCCGAGCCGCTCCGAAATGCGCGCCCGAAGGGGAACGATGTTCTCCTCTTCGAGGTCCAGAATCGTCCGGAGATACATCTCGGTGGTGTCGATCAGATCAGTCATCCCCAGAGCCTCCCGGTCGGCCTCCATGCAAGTGACAACCTTACCGTCGTGGCACCGCCAACTAGAATCGCCCTATGCAGAATCTAACTATTCCCTCTGAACTCTTGCCCCTCGACGGACGATTCGGCTGCGGCCCGTCCAAAATCCGACAGGAACAACTCGACTACTTGTTAGCCGTCGGATCCAGCGTCCTCGGCACTTCGCACCGCCAGGCCCCGGTTAAGAATCTGGTTGGCCGGGTGCGCGCCGGGCTCGGCGAGATGTTCCGGGCGCCGGACGGTTATGAAGTCGTCCTCGGCAATGGCGGGTCGACCGCCTTCTGGGACGCAGCAGCTTTCTCCCTTATTTCGAAGCGAAGCCAGAACCTCGTCTTCGGCGAGTTCGGCGGCAAGTTCGCCAGCGCCGCGGCAGCCCCGTTCCTCGAGGCCCCCGATGTGATCAAGGCTCCGCCCGGTTCGCGCAGCGCGGCCGTGGCCACCGAAGGGGTCGACGTCTACGCCTGGCCCCAGAACGAGACCTCCACCGGCGTGATGGCACCCGTCACCCGGGTGAACGGCGATGTGGGCGCCCTCACCGTGATCGACGCCACGAGCGCGGCGGCCGGAATCGACTTCGAGGCCGACCAGGCGGATGCGTATTACTTCGCCCCGCAGAAGAACCTCGCCTCGGACGGCGGCCTGTGGATCGCACTCTTCTCCCCCGCCGCCATCGAGCGGGTCGAACGCATCGCGGCCAGCGGACGGTACATTCCCGAGTTCCTGAGCCTGAAGAACGCAATCGACAACTCCCGCCTCAACCAGACCCTGAACACTCCGGCCGTGGCCACCCTGCTCCTGATCGAGAACCAGCTCGACTGGATCAACGGGAACGGCGGCCTCGCCTGGGCGTCCGCGCGCACGAAGGAATCGTCATCCGTGCTCTACGACTGGGCCGAGAGCGTCGACTACGCCACGCCGTTCGTGACTGACCCCGACCACCGTTCACAGGTCGTTGCCACGATCGACTTCGACGACCGGATCGACGCCGCGGCAGTGGCGAAGACCCTGCGGGCGAACGGTATCTCGGACACCGAGCCCTACCGCAAGCTCGGCCGCAACCAGCTGCGCGTGGCCACGTTCACGGCGATCGAACCGCACGACGTACGTCAGCTCGTCAAGTCGATCGAGTACGTCGTGCAGAACCTCGGCAGCTAGGTACGCACCATGCGCCTCTGGTTGAAAGACAGCGAACGCCGGCCTGATCCGATGCCGGCGCGCACGGACGCCCGGATGGCGATCCTCGCGGGATCGGCCGGCTGGCTCCTAGCCCTGGCGCTCGCTGTCTTCTTCCAGGGCGACCTTGCGGCGGCGGGACTTGGCTGGTGGCCGGCGTGCGCCGCCATCGGCCTTGGCCTGGGGCTCGTCGGCCTCGGCTGGGTTCAGTTCCGGCGCAGGTAGCACCTCACCGAAGTCGATCCCGTCGAGCACGTCCACGCCGCGGTCGTCGTCGAAGTCGTCGTCGAGGGCGAGCGAGTCGTCGTCCGGCTCGTCGTCCTCGCCGTCGTCCGGCTCGTCGTCGTCATTGTCCGACTCGTCGTCGTCCTCCGACTCATCATCATCGTCATCGTCATCGTCATCATCGTCGTCGTCCGTGTCGAGTGTCTCCGCCGCGGCGACCGCGGCGGCGAGCTCCTGCGCGGTGCGATAGTCGGCGAGCCGGTCGGACCACGGGATCCAGTCGGGGGCGACCAGGGCCTCGTCGCCGGGGGTGAGTTCGGTCTCGAGGATGGACGGCAGGGAATCGTCGTCGACCCGGGACAGGCTCACTGTCCATCGCCACCCCGGGTAGCCGCTCATGGTGCAGTCGAAGAGCAGAGTCAGTACGTGTTCGCCCTCGACGATGTGGCCTACGACCTCGCCGACGGTCCCGGCCGGGGTGATATCGAGCAGAGCCTCGCGGGCCTGGTCAACGGCCGCCAGAAGAGCGGGATCCGCCTGATCAGGCATCGAGTTCCTCCGCGACCTTGCGCAGCATCGCGGCGATCTTGTGGCTGTGCGTGCTGTCGGGGTAGCGACCCCGGCGCAGGCTCGCACCGATGCCGTCGAGAACCTTCACGAGGTCCTCGATGATGATCGCCATGTCATCGGCCGGCTTGCGGCTGAGCTTCACCAGGCTCGGCGGGGCCTCGATGATGCGCACGGACAGTGCCTGGGCGCCCCGCTTGCCATCGGCGATGCCGAATTCGAGTTTCGTCCCTGCCTTGACCGTGACTCCGGCGGGCAGCGCAGAAGCGTGGAGGAAGACCTCATGGCCGTCATCAGAACTGATGAAACCAAAACCCTTCTCCTCGTCGTAGAACTTGACCTTGCCGGTGGGCATCTGGACCTCGCTGCATTCCGGGCGCGCGGAATGCGCGCCAACCGCACTCAGCCTATTCGGTCGGACCGGGAGATGCCCCGTATCCTTGGGAGTGTGACCAATCAAACTCCACATGCCGCGAGCCGGCTCGAACGCATCCTGGCTTACATGGTTGCGGGTGTGGTGGGTCTGTCGATCCTCGCCTTCCTCGCCGTGATCATCGGCACCGCCGCCGGCGCAGGAGCCGACAACGGTTTCGGCCAGGGGGTCTGGCCGGCCGTGCTCGCCCTGCCGCTCTTCGGCTTGCCGCTCGGATTCCTCCTGATCATCGCCCTCCTGGTGATGACCGCCATTCGCCGCGCACGCGAGGCACGTCAGAACAGGGAGTAGCCGCCATGCTCACGCTCGCCTCACGCCTTCGGGCACTCGACGACGCAGCGTTGCGTCGCACACTCGCAATCCGCGCCGTCTCGGCCACCGGCATCCGCGACTTCTTCGACCTTGCCGAGACCCTCCTCGAACCTGACGCCGTGCAGCGCGCCCTGGCCCAGCTCGACCGGGCCACCGTCGCGGTCCTGGCCGTCGCCGGGGAACTGTCGATCGCCACCGACCCGGACTCCGCGCCCACCGCGCCCACCCTTGCCGAGCTCGCCGAACGCCTGTCCGAACTGGCCGGCTCCCCCGTTCCCGAAACGGATGTCGCGGCCCGCGCCGCCGTGCTGGACTCCCTGATGCTGGGCCGCCTCTCCGACCAGCGATTCCGGCCGTACGACGCCGTGGCCGCCCAGCTCCTGACCTGGCCGGCGCGCGGACTGCCGGCCGCGACCGAACTGGCGGGGGCACCCGCGCCCTCGGCCCTGGCCGGCGTGTCCGCGACCGACACCCGGTTCACCGACCGGCTCGCCGCCGAGCGCGCGTTCGCCGCCGTGTCGTCGATCGCCGAACTCGTCACCGAGCTCGCCCGCGAACCGGCGAGGGAACTCAGCCGCGGCGGCCTCGGGCTGCCCGACACGAAGCGCCTTGCCGCGGTCATGGGCGCCGAATTGGAGGTGGTGGCATCCTTCGTCGCCACCGCGGCCCGCGCCGGCCTGATCGCACACGTCAACGGCTACTGGAACGAAACCGAGGCCGGCGAGGCCTGGCTCCTCGAGGGCACGGCACGCCGCTGGGCGACGATCGCCGAGTCCTGGCACGCCGCTCTCCCGCCGGACGTTCGCGGCATCCTCGCCCGGCGTCCCGGCGTCTCCTGGGGTGAGGGCCTTCGCTCGTTCGTCGCCTGGCTCTACCCCGCCGGCGGCGAATGGATGGACGGCCGGGTCACCGAATTCGCCGACGACGCGGAACTCATCGGGATCACCGCCCACCAGACCACGAGCCCGGCCGGTGCAGCGGTGTTGGCCGGCGACCTCCAGGCGGCGATCGCCACAATGACGGCCGCCCTGCCTGCCGAGGTCGGCGCCGTGTACCTGCAGAACGACCTGTCCATCGTCTCGCCCGGTCCGCTCGCCCCGTCGATCGACGCCCGCCTGCGCGGACTCGCCGACGTCGAGAGCCGTGAACTCGCCCTGAGCTATCGCATCTCGGCGACCTCGGTCAATCGAGCACTCGCCGCCGGGGAGAACGCGGACTCGCTGCTCGACTTCCTTCGCGCGGTATCCCTCACCGGGATCCCCCAGCCGGTTGACTACCTGATCCGCGAGTCCGCGGCCCGGTACGGCCGGGTGCGGGTGGGCCCGACCGACCCGGGCGAGTCGCCGACCCAGAGCTACGTGCGATCCGAGGACTCTGCCCTGCTCGGCACCATCGCCGTTGACCAGACTCTCGCCCCCCTCGGCCTCGTCCGCGGCGACGGGAACCGGCTGACCAGCCGGTTCGGCAGCGACGTCGTATTCTGGGCCCTCAGCGACGCACGCTACCCGGTCGCCGCCGAGAACGCGGCGAACGAGATCGTGCACCTGCGCCGCCATCAGCTCGCGCGGGTTGTGCCGGTGACGACCGTCGACCCCGCGATCGCCCTGGTCGAAAAGCTGCGCGCCAGCGACGGCGGCGAAGGCCAGGCAGCGGATGCCTGGCTCGCCAGGCAGCTCGACTCCGCGATCAAGGCCAAGCAGACCGTCGTCGTGAGCATTGCCATGCCGGGCGGCGTGGTCGTGGACTACCTGCTGGAGCCCGCCAGCGTGGGTGGCGGACGTTTTCGCGCCCGTGACCGACGAGCCGACATCGAACGCACCCTGCCCCTGTCGAGCATCATCAGCATCACGCCAGCCCCGTAAGCGGGTGGCTGTCGTTCCAGCACACGCGGGTAGGATTGACGGTTATGTCTGATGGCCCACTGATCGTCCAAAGTGACCGCACCGTGTTGCTCGAAGTCGCGCACCCTCTCGCCGAGGATGCCCGCCACGATCTGGCCGTGTTCGCCGAGCTGGAACGCGCGCCGGAACACATCCACACCTACCGGATCACCCGGCTCGGCCTGTGGAATGCGCGCGCCGCCGGACACGACGCCTCCGACATGCTCGCCACGCTAGAGAAGTACTCGAAGTTCCAGATCCCGCAGACCGTCAGTATCGACATCACCGAGACCGTCGGACGCTACGGACGCCTCGTCATCGAGCGGGATGCCGAGGGCCGGCTGATCCTGCAGAGCAACGACCAGGCGGTGCTCACCGAGGTCGCCGGCGCCAAGCGCATCTCACCGCTGCTGATCGGGCATCCGTCGCCGGATTCGTTCCTGGTCGAGCCGTGGGCCCGAGGGCAGCTCAAGCAGGAGCTCGTGAAGCTGGGCTGGCCGGCCGAGGACCTCGCCGGGTACACGCCGGGCACCCCGCATCCGATCTCGCTCCTCGAAGACGGCTGGGCGCTCCGGGACTACCAGAACAAGGCCGTCGCCAGCTTCTTCGACGGCGGTTCCGGTGTGGTCGTGCTGCCCTGCGGCGCCGGGAAGACCCTCGTCGGGGCCGGGGCCATGGCCACCGCCAAGACGAACACGCTGATCCTGGTCACCAACACGGTCTCCGCCCGTCAGTGGCGCGACGAATTGCTCAGGCGCACCACTCTCACGGCCGAAGAGATCGGCGAGTACTCCGGTCAGGTCAAGGAGGTCAAGCCGGTCACGATCGCGACCTACCAGATCCTCACCGCCAAGCGGAAGGGCGAGTACGCCCACCTCGAACTGCTCGACGCGATGGATTGGGGCCTGGTGATCTACGACGAGGTGCATCTGCTGCCGGCGCCCGTCTTCAAGCTCACCGCCGAGCTCCAGGCGCGCCGCCGCCTCGGCCTGACCGCGACGCTCGTGCGCGAGGACGGCCGCGAGGGCGACGTGTTCAGCCTGATCGGCCCCAAGCGGTTCGACGCCCCGTGGAAGGAGATCGAGGCCCAGGGCTTCATCTCGCCGGCGTCCTGCTACGAGGTGCGGATCGACCTGCCGCAGTCAGAACGGCTGAGCTACGCCGCGGCGGCGGACGACGAGCGCTACCGGATGGCCGCAACGGCGCCGGCGAAGCTGGACGTGGTCAGGCGCCTGGTGGCCAAGCACCCGGGCGAACGCATCCTCGTGATCGGCCAGTACCTCGACCAGATCGACGAACTCGCCGACGCCCTGGACGCCCCCAAACTCACCGGTGCCACGCCCGTCGACGAACGCGAACGCCTGTACCAGGCGTTCAGGGTGGGCGAGGAGAACCTGCTCGTGGTGTCGAAGGTCGCGAACTTCTCGGTCGACCTCCCGGAGGCCACCGTCGCCATCCAGGTTTCCGGGTCGTTCGGTTCACGCCAGGAGGAGGCCCAGCGCCTCGGCCGCCTGCTCCGCCCGAAGGAGTCCGGCCTGTCGGCGAATTTCTACACCCTGGTCGCCCGGGACACCGTCGACCAGGACTTCGCCCAGAACCGCCAGCGCTTCCTCGCCGAACAGGGCTACAGCTACACGATCCTCGACTCGCAGAACCTGGACTCCCCCACCCTGGTCGCCTGACCCTTCGGCGAGGTGGCCGGCCCAGGTCAGGCCGAACCGCGGCCGTAGCGCAGGAAGAGCATGTCGCCGGCGGTGAGCACGTGCAGCAGCGCCATCCGCCGGGTGACGGCGGAGTCGTTACGGGCGATCCGGCCCGCGCCGCCGCCCTCGAGCACCGGGCTGATGGTCAGGCAGAGTTCGTCGACGCAGTCCGCCGCGATCAGCGCGCCGAACAGATGCGGGCCGCCCTCACAGAGGATCTGGCCGAGCCCGCGGGCGACCAGCGCCGCGACCATCACCGCCGGGTCCATGGCCTGCTCCCCGCAGACGAGCACATCGGCCACCGCCGAGAGTTCGGCCCGGCGCCCGGCCGACGACCCGCCGTGCGTGAGCACGATCGGGCGCACCGCCGCATCGCGGAAGAACGGATGCCCCGGCTCCAGCTCGAGCCGCGACGACACGACCGCCACCGGAACCTGGGGCGGCAGGCCGTGGCTGAGCCGCCAGGCGGCATCCGCCGGGCTGAGACGGATGCCGCCGTACCCCTCGGCGCGCACGGTCCCCGCACCCACGACGATCACGTCGGAGAGCAGCCGCAGGGTGTCGAAGACGAGCTTGTCGTCGTCGTTGCCCAGCCCGCCGCTGCGGCCGTCGACGGTGGCGGCCCCGTCCAGGCTGGTGATGAAGTTCACCCGCACCCGCGTTAAGGTGCGGTCGGCGACCTGGTAGCGCCTGATCAGTTCGGCCCGGTCCAGCATGCTCAGGCCTGGTTGTGGCGCAGGTAGGCCGGCTGGCGAAAGCCCAGGATCGCTTCGGTCATCCGCACCGCGTCCACGGCGGCCACCACATTGTGCATGCGCACGATCCGTGCCCCCTGGAGGATGCAGTACACCGCGGCGGCAAGGGACCCCTCGACCCGGGCACCCCGCTCGCGATCGAGCGTCTCCCCCACGAAGTCCTTGTTGGACACCGCGACCAGGGTCGGGTAGCCGATCGCCGTGATCTCCGCGAGCCGCCGGGTCAGCTCGAGCGAGTGGGAGGTGTTCTTGTTCAGGTCGTGGCCCGGATCCACGATGATCCGTTCGGCGGGAATCCCGTGATCCCGGGCGAGCGCGACCCGCTCCCGCAGGAATGCGGACACCTCGTCGACGACATCGATGTAGCTCGGCGACGGGTGGACTGTGCGCGGCGGGGCCAGGCTATGGGTGATCACGAGGGTGGCGTCGCTGTCCGCGACGACGTCCGCCATCGCCGGGTCGTGGACGCCGGTGGTGTCGTTGATCACATGCGCGCCGGCCGCGATGCCGGCGGCCGCGACCTTCGGGTGGAACGTGTCGACGGAGATGACTGCGCCGGAACCGCTGAGTGCTTCGACGACGGGAACCACCCGGTCGATCTCCTCGTCGATCGGGATCGGAGGGCCAGGGGCGAATTTGGCGCCGCCGATGTCGATCCAGTCCGCGCCGTCCTCGATCGCCCGGCGGGCGGCGCTGACCGCGGCGTCCAGCGCGAAGGTGGCCCCCTTGTCGTAGAACGAGTCCGGGGTTCGGTTGATGATGGCCATCACCGCCACTTCGCGTGAGAAGTCGAACATCCGGCCGCCGATCATGCGGCGGGGCCGGAGCAGGTCGGGGAGCGCGATGAACGGTCGGGCGGGCGCGGTGTCCATGTCAATTCCCCTGGTCGGCTGCTGCTGCGAGTACTCCCTCGAGTGCAATGCTCTCATTTCCGAGCAGGTGCGGGTCGAACCGGAGCCCCGAACGGATGATGGCCTGGACGGTCTCGTTCACGTCCCGGACGTTCACGTTCATGCCGGCGACCACCCGGCCGTCCGCCAGCCAGAATGCGACGAAGGCCCGCCGGGCACGGTCCCCGCGGAAGACGACGTCGGTCTTCCGCGCCAGCGCACCGTAGCCGGAATACTCCATCCCCAGTCCGAACTGGTCGGTAGAGAAATACGGGATGGCGTCGTAGCTGACCGCATGGTCGAGCATGGACCTCCCCGCAGCGGCCCCCGCATTCTCGGCGTTGGCCCAGTGTTCGACCCGGAAATGGTGGCCGAGAACCGGGTGGTACACGCTCGCGACATCCCCCGTCGCGTAGACATCCGGATCGGTGGTGCGGAAGGCCGCGTCCACCACGATGCCGTCGTCGACGTGCAGCCCGGCGGCGCGAGCCAGGCCATCCTCCGGCAGGGCGCCGATCCCGACCACGACGACATCCGCCGGCACCACCTCCCCGCCCGCGAGAAGCACCCCGGCCACCCGGCCGGAGCGGCCGGTCAACTCCGCCACGGCCATGCCCATCCGGAGGTCCACCCCGTTGTCGCGGTGCAGCCCGGCGAAGACGGCGCCGACCTGGTCGCCGACGGCGGAACCCAGCGGAACGCGCCCCCGGCCGAGCACCGTGACGGCGTTGCCGTGGCCGCGGGCGGCAGCGGCAACCTCGAGGCCGATCCAGCCGGCCCCCACGACGACGACCCGGCGGCCGCCACCTTCCAGCTCGGCACGCAACCGCTCGCTCTCGGTCACCGTGCGCAGGTGGTGCACGCCGGCCAGGTCCGCCCCGGGGCCGGCGAACCGCCGCGGGGACGCACCCGTCGCCAGGAGCAGCTTGTCGTAGTGCAGCGTGCGCCCGTCGGTGATCGTCAAACGATGAGTGTCCAGTTCGAGCCCGGCCGCCGGGCGTCCGCGCAACACCTCGATCTCCTGGTCGGCGTACCACCCGGGCACGTGCACGTCCACGGACGCCCGGTCGACGCTTCCGGCCAGGTAGGCCTTGGACAGGGGCGGCCTGAGGTAGGGGAACTCATCCTCCCCCGCGACCAGGATGAGCCGACCGCCGAATCCCTCCGCACGGAGGGACTCCGCGGCGCGCGCCCCGGCGAGTCCGCCGCCGGCGATCACGAAGGTCGACACACTCACGACAGGCTCCCAACGCCGCAATCCCGTTGACTCTGACACCAATCTACCCACGCAGGCGCCGCGCCAACAGCTCTCAGGAAACCACCAGCTAACGCGCAGATACTTGGGGCATGACCGATGGCCCCCGCATTCTTATTGTCGACGACGAGCCCAACATCAGGGATCTCCTCACCACCAGCCTACGCTTCGCCGGTTTCGCCGTGCGCGCCGTCGGCAACGGGGCGCAGGCGATTTCCGCCGTGCTCGAGGAAGAGCCGGACCTCATCATCCTGGACGTGATGCTGCCGGACATGAACGGCTTCGGCGTGACCAAGCGCCTCCGTTCGGCCGGGTACACCGCGCCCATCCTCTTTCTCACCGCCAAGGACGACACGGAAGACAAGATCACCGGGCTCACGGTGGGCGGCGACGACTATGTCACGAAGCCGTTCAGCCTCGACGAGATCGTCGCCAGGATCAAGGCGATCCTCCGCCGCACCATGCACGCGGACGAAGACGCGGTCATCCGCGCCGGCGAGCTCACCATGGACCAGGACACCCACGAGGTGCTCGTCGGCGACGAGCCCATCGAACTCAGCCCGACGGAATTCAAGTTGCTGCGCTACCTGATGCTGAACCCGAACCGGGTGCTGTCCAAGGCCCAAATCCTCGACCACGTCTGGGAATACGATTTCAACGGCGACGCCGGCATCGTCGAGTCCTACATCTCCTACCTCCGCCGCAAGGTCGACGCTCACTCGACCGAGCCCCTCATCCAGACCAAGCGTGGCTTCGGCTACATGCTCAAGGCAGCCAAGGCGTAGTCCCAGACTCCGCCTCTACACTGGGGGCCTGATGCATCAGTCACTAATGGAGCGGTGGAGTCGCATCTCCCTCCGCTCCAAGATCACCGGCGTGACCGTGCTCATGCTGACGCTCGGCCTGCTCGTTTCCGGCGTCGGCACCATGGCCATGTTGCGCCAGTACGTCATCCAGCAGGTCGACGCACAGCTGCAGGCGGATGCCCAGACCGCCTCCAACGGCTACTCCGCCAGCGCGCTCGGCCAGGGCAACCCCGCGGTGGTGTCGTCCGACTATTTCGTCGCGCTCTACGACGAACACGGCACCGTCAAGGACCACACCTGGAAAGACCGGCCGACGCAGGAACTCCCGGTGATCAGCTCGCCCCTTGACCTCCAGTCGGTCATCGAGCTCGACGGCAAGACCGTCACCCTCACGGACTCGGCGCGGGACACCGAGTTCCTGGCCGTCGCGGTTCCCCTCGTCATCACGCCCCAGGGCACCCTGGGCACACTCGTGATGGCGGTCTCGCTCAAGCAGACCGAGAACACGATGGCCACCTACCTCACCATCTTCCTGGGCTTCGGACTCGGCGTGGTGCTCGTCGGCGCCCTGCTCACCCGGCTGCTGGTCACGACCACGTTCGCGCCCCTGCGCGAGGTGGAGCGCACCGCGGCGGCGATCGCCGACGGTGACTTCAGCCAGCGCCTCGGCGGGGCGACGCCGAACACCGAGGTCGGCCGTCTCAACCGGTCCCTGAACACCATGTTGAGCCGCATCGACCGGCTCTTCAAGGATCGTGCGCGCACGATCGACCAGATGCGCCGCTTCGTCGGGGACGCCAGCCATGAGCTGCGCACCCCCCTCGTTTCGGTGCGCGGCTACGCCGAACTCTACCGGATGGGCGCCCTGCAGACGCCCGAGGAGGTTGCCCAGGCGATGGAACGCATCGAGAAGGAGGCGATCCGGATGGGCGGCCTGGTCGAGGACCTCCTCGAACTCGCCCGCCTCGATGAGACCAAGCCCCCCGCCCTCGCCCCCGTCGACCTGATGCCGCTCGCCAGGGACGCCGCCCTCGACGCCATGGCCTCCTCCCCGGGGCGGAGCGTCACGGTCGTCACGCCCACCCCGACCGAGTTCGAGGATGCCGGCGACCGGCCGCAGATCGACCTGGCACACTCCACCGGGGAGGTCGCGACGCCGGCTCTAGCCCTGTCCACCGCTGCGTCCCCGCCGAAGCCGGGGGAGCAGGCCGTCCACGCCGGCAATGTCTTCTTCGCCGGTGCCACTCTCGCCCGGCTGCGCACCCGCAAGCCGCGCAGGACTGATGCCACCGGGCCGCTCCCGGCGCCCCCGCCGTTGACCCCGCCCGGCAACGTGCAGGCGATCATCATGGCCGAAGAGAACAAGATCCGACAGGTGATCACGAACCTGATGGGCAACGCCCTGCGCTTCAGCCCGCCGGACAGCCCGGTCGAACTCGAGGTGGCGGTCGACCGCAGGAACCAGCGCGCCTCCGTGGCCGTCGTCGACCATGGCGAGGGCATTCCGCCCCAGATCCGGGACAAGATCTTCCAGCGCTTCTGGCGCGCGGACACCTCCCGGGCCAGGGAGACCGGTGGCAGCGGCCTCGGCCTGGCCATCGTCGCCTCCATCGTCGCAAGCCACAACGGCACCGTGCAGGTTCTCGACACGCCGGGCGGCGGAGCAACCTTCCGGGTCTGGTTCCCGCTCGCCGGGTCGCCGAACGCGCCGCAGCGCCTCCACGTGTCGTCCGCCTCGTAACGCCCCGGCATCCCTCCCCCGGGGTCTCCCCGCACATCCTCTGCACGGCCTGAACGGGATTCAGCCGCGGTCGCCGAGGTGGCTCCTAGCCTGTTCGGCATTCCCCTGCCGAAAGGACAACCATGACCCGATACCAGGTCGACAGCGAGGCCGTGCTCAGCACGACCGTCGCGACCCGCGCCTCAATGGGACGCATCCAGGCCGAGGTCGCCGCCCTCGTCGCCCTGCTCACCGCGTTGGAGGGCACCTGGTCCGGTCAGGCCGCCACTGCCTTCCAGGCTGCTGTGGCCGACTGGCGCGCCACCCAGGACCAGGTCGCCGAGTGCGCGGAGGCGCTCGGCCAGGCGTTGAGCCAGGCCGGGCAGCAGTACGCGGAGATCGAGCAGGCGAACGTGCGTCTCTTCTCCCGGTGACAGGCCGGGCAGACGAAAGCAGGGCGCCCCCGAAGGAGACGCCCTGCCGTGAATCGGTTCGGACTTAGAAGTCCATGCCACCCGACGGGTCGCCGACCGGCGCGGAGTGCTTCTCCGGCTTGTCGGCAACGACGGCCTCGGTGGTGAGGAACAGTCCGGCGATCGACGATGCGTTCAGCAGCGCGGAACGCGTGACCTTTACCGGGTCATTGATTCCGGCGGCGAGCATGTCGACGTACTCACCGGTCGCGGCGTTGAGGCCCCAACCGATGGGCAGGTTGCGCACCTTGTCGGCGACAACGCCCGGCTCCATGCCGGCGTTGAGCGCGATCTGCTTGAGCGGAGCATCGATGGCCACGCGCACGATGTTCGCGCCCGTTGCCTCGTCGCCGGTCAGTTCCAGCTTCTCGAAGGCGGTCTTGCCGGCCTGGATCAGCGCAACGCCACCACCGGCGACGATGCCCTCTTCGACGGCAGCCTTCGCGTTGCGGACGGCGTCCTCGATGCGGTGCTTGCGCTCCTTGAGCTCAACCTCCGTCGCGGCGCCGGCCTTGATGACGGCAACGCCGCCGGCGAGCTTGGCGAGACGCTCCTGGAGCTTCTCACGGTCGTAGTCGCTGTCGGTGTTCTCGATCTCGCTGCGGATCTGCTGCACGCGTCCGGCGATGGCTTCGGGGTCTCCGGCGCCTTCGACGATGGTGGTCTCGTCCTTGGTGATGACGATCTTGCGTGCGTTGCCGAGCAGGTCGAGGGTGACGTTCTCAAGCTTGAGACCGACCTCCTCGGAGATGACCTGGCCACCGGTCAGGATGGCGATGTCCTGCAGCTGCGCCTTGCGACGGTCGCCGAAGCCCGGAGCCTTGACGGCGACCGACTTGAAGATTCCGCGGATCTTGTTCACGACGAGCGTGGCCAGGGCCTCGCCGTCGACGTCCTCGGCAATGATGAGGAGCTGCTTGCCGGTCTGGATGACCTTGTCCACGATGGGGAGCAGGTCCTTGATGTTCGAGACCTTGGAGTTGACGATCAGGATGTACGGGTCTTCGAAGACCGCTTCCTGACGGTCGGGGTCGGTCACGAAGTAGGCGGACAGGAAGCCCTTGTCGAAGCGCATGCCCTCGGTGAGCTCGAGCTCGGTGCCGAGGGTGTTCGACTCCTCAACGGTGACGACGCCTTCCTTGCCGACCTTGTCGATGGCCTCGGCGATGATCGCGCCGATTTCAGCGTCGCCGGCGGAGATCGATGCGGTGGCCGCGATCTCTTCCTTGGTCTCGACCTCTTTGGCGTTGGCGATCAACTCGGCGATGACGGCAGCCGTCGCCTTCTCGATGCCGCGCTTGAGGCTGATCGGGTCGGCGCCGGCCGCGACGTTTCGCAGGCCTTCGCGGACGAGGGCCTGGGCCAGGACCGTGGCGGTGGTGGTGCCGTCGCCCGCGACGTCATCCGTCTTCTTGGCGACCTCTTTGACGAGTTCGGCACCGATCTTCTCGTACGGGTCGTCGAGTTCGATTTCCTTGGCGATGGAGACGCCGTCGTTGGTGATCGTGGGGGCGCCCCACTTCTTCTCCAGCACGACGTTGCGTCCACGCGGGCCGAGGGTGACCTTGACGGTGTCAGCGAGGATGTTCAGGCCACGCTCAAGGCCGCGACGGGCCTCTTCGTTGAAAGCGATGATCTTTGCCATATGTGTTTCTCGTCCCTCCCGGACGTTACCAAAACGATGATGGGTTGGCACTCAAAGAGATAGAGTGCCAAATCGATTCTGGCACTCTGGGGTCGAGAGTGCAAGTGAACGGCGGGGGCTATGGCACCAGGGTGACCGAGCCGCGATCCACCGGGACCAGCTCGATCCAGGTGTTGCCCGCTGCGAGGCGGATCGTGACCCCGTTGTCGTCGGTCAGACGGATCGGTGCGTCCTGGGCGGCCTTGGTCCAGAGCGCGTGCACTGTCTTGCCGCCGGCGGACACCCAGGCCTCTCCTGACCCGATCATCGTGGTCTTCGGAACGTTGAGGTAGGTGTCGTCGATTTCCACCCGCAGGGCCAGCACGTTCGTCGACCGGAGTTGCACGCCGCCCGCGTCGAGGTCGGGCGCTCCCTCCTGATTGCGCAGGTAGGAGGTTGACGCGGCATCCCAGGTCCAGTCGGGCCAGCGCGAGTCGGAGAACCGTGAGCTGATCGTGGTCACCGGTGTGCCGTCCACTGTTGCGGAGGACTCCGGGACGGTCGCCGCATAGGCGAACTGCTGGGATGGTGCCGGGACGGTGTCGTTCCGGTCTACGAGTGCCTTCGACTGCAGGACGACGTTGTGCGGCGCCTCCCGTTCGCCGGTGCGGGAGAACAGGCCGGTCTCGTCGGAGTCGAAGGCCGCGTTGACCACGGAGGTGCGGGTCATCAGGTCGATGAATTGCTGCTGCCCACCCGAGTAGGCCACGATCCCGCCCAGCGGGGCGATGATGTCAGGGTCCATCGGCCGGATCGACCTGATCGGTCCGACAACGTCGGGGATGTCGGAGTGCCAGACGGCGACATAGCGGGTCAATCCGCCCTCGACGAGTTCCTCGAAGACGACGTCGGTGCGCTCAAGGCCGAATTGGGGCCTGGCCGCCTCGTGGTTGTCGATCTTCGCCGCCAGGGACGGATGCGCCAGGCTGCCGGTCGGAACGCTCGTCCCGCGCAACGGGGCCGTCTCCGTCGCGGGCGGAGCGGTGTAGCTCGACTCCGCCTGGCTGGCTCGCGGGCTCGCGGTGGGCGCCGGCTGGTCCGCGGAGCACGCCGAGAGGAGTAGCGCACAAGGAAGAAGCACGGCGCCGAAGATCCGGGCCGTGCTCCTCCGCCTGTCTGGTGTTCTGTACGCTCTCACGTCCCACACACTAACGCCACGCGGTCAAACCGCCTGCGCGCCTGGGGGCGTGCCTTGAGATCCGATTCGCCTGGTCTGAAGTATCAGACCGCGCGCACCGATTCAGCTTGTGGCCCCTTTGCCCCGGTCCCCAGTTCGAAGATGACGTGCTGGCCCTCTTCGAGAACTTTGTAGCCGTGCATGTCAATTGCGGAGTAGTGGACGAACACGTCCTGTCCACCCCCATCGACAGTGATGAAGCCGAAGCCCTTTTCAGCGTTGAACCATTTGACGGTTCCGTTCGCCATGTCTAACTCCCTGTTGCAGTCGTTCCTTCAGCACTCGCCTTGTGGCCGTACCGGGCCTGGCGCAGTGACTGCGTCCATCGTTTCCGAGCAGTGGAATACGCCCCCTACGGAGCGCCTGTGCGAATAAATGAGCGACCAATTCCAGATAGTACTGAAGCCTCAAGGGAACGAAAGGGGGTTGACGACGGGCGGGCCGACGTATATACGAAAAGCCGAAAGTGGAGTCTCGCCTGCACTTTCAGCGATCGCCGCGGAAAAGGGGCGCGGGTCAGCCCGCCGGGACGTAGTCGTTGCCGACCACGACGGTGAGGTCGGCACCGGATTCGGCGAAGTCCGTGGCGAGAAGCACGTCCGCCCCGGGAAGGGACGCGGCAACACCGCGGGCCGCGCCCTCCAGCTTCGCGTCGGCGTAGTAAACGGTCGTCTTCGGCACATCTTCGTTGCTGGCGTTGCTGAGCGCTCCGACGGTCCAGCCGGCGGCCGTGAGAACGTCGCCCACCTCGGCGGCAACACCGGCCCCGGCGGTTCCGTTGAGCACCGTGACGGACAGCCCGGGGTCGACGGTGGCCACGGCCGTGGGCGCCGTCGTCGGCGTGGCGACCGGTGCGGACGCACTGGACGAGGCGGAAGATCCGGGCAGGTCGAAGCTGAGGCGATTGTTCAGGCTGGCGAGCACGGCCACGCCGGCCCCGATGAGCACGACCGTCGCGGCCAGGGCCCACCAGAACGCGACCCAGCCGCGGCCCTTCTTCGGCGGGGCGCGGTGCGCGCCGACCCGTTCCGTCGTGTGCGGCAGGTGGTCGAATCGGTCTTTGGGGTGGGAGGTGGTCATCGTGGGACTGATTCGTTCCTTTTTAGGCTGTGCGTTGGCTGGTCGAACGGACGAGCGCTAGTCGGTTGAACGGAGTGAGCGGCCGTCCCTGGCCTGAGCCCGGGCATCCCGCATCCGATGCAGGCGCTTCACCAGCATAGGATCATGGGCCAGCGCGCCCGGCAAATCGATCAGGATGCCCAGGAGTTGATAGTACCGGGGGGCCGAAAGGTCGAACTGGGCGCGGATTGCCTGTTCCTTCGCTCCGGCATGCCTCCACCATTGACGTTCGAAGGCGAGGATGGCCGCATCCCTCTCGGTCAAGCCGGCGGGAAGCCCCACGCGCTCGGCCGCGTTCGCCGCCTGCGTTCCGTCCACCTGCCACCTCCTTGACTGTCATCCTATTTGCCACGATCTGGATACTCGCTGGACCACCCCGGCAGCGTGAAACGGGATGTGAATCCGCTGTGCGGTCTCCCGGGCCGGAATACCGACCGGTCCGGGCGAGTTTAGGGTTGGGAGAAGAGAAGTCGGCCGCGCCCCGGCCGAGACGGAAGGACGCACGTTGGACTACGAAGTCAGGAAGTCAGACGCCGAGTGGCGCGAAGAATTGAGTCCGGAGAGGTACGCGGTCCTGCGCGGCGCCGCCACCGAGCGCGCGTGGACCGGAGAGCTTCTCGATGAGGGGCGTTCCGGCGTCTACACCTGCGGAGCCTGCGACGCCGAGCTTTTCAAGAGCGGAACGAAGTTCGACTCCGGTTGCGGCTGGCCGAGCTTCTATGAGTCGGTGCGACCGGAGGCGGTCGAGCTGATCGAGGACCGCTCGCTCGGTGTTGTGCGCACTGAGGTGCGCTGCGCGAACTGCGGTTCGCACCTGGGCCACGTATTCGACGACGGTTTCGGCACCCCCACCGGCGATCGGTATTGCATGAATTCCATTTCGCTGAACTTCACGCCGGTCGAGTAGCCGTTGTCCGTGGTCCTCGACGCGGTCGGCGCCCGCCGTTCCTATTCCAGGGTGACGGCGGCCGTGCCCACCCACGAAGACCTCCTGCCCCTCGTCGCTGCGGCGGCCAGGGTCGCCGACCATGGTGCGCTGCGCCCGTGGAGGCTGATCGAGCTACGCGGCGACGCTCGCCGCCGGCTGGGCGGCGCGCTGGTGGCGGCATCCGGTCTCGCCGGCGCTGACGCTCTCAGGCTGGCCGAGAAGCCGCTCCGCGCGGAGCTGCTCATCGCCGTGGTCGCCAGTCGACGCGACAACGCCAAGGTCGCCGACTGGGAGCAGGACGCCGCGGCCGCGGGGGTCGGGCACGCCTTGAGCCTTCTCCTCGCCGATGCAGGCTGGGGCGTGATGTGGCGCACCGGACCGCTGACCAGGACCCGCCAGGTCCACGATCTGCACCGCCTCACCGAATCGGAGGAACTCCTCGGCTGGCTGTACGTCGGCGGGGTCCCTGAGGATGCCAAGCCAGGGGTGCGTCAGGCCATCGACCCGGCGGAGTTCCTGAGCGTGCTTTAGCCGGTGGCTCCGACGAGCGGATACCGGCGGCCCGGTCCGACCACACGTCACCCCGAATGGACACCGTCACTTCACGGAATCGTCGGTTTCGCCTCCACGCCGCCGTCACTGACGCGTTCTACTCTCAAGCCGTGAGCACAGACACCAGCACCCCAGTCATCCGCATTCCACCCGTCGGCAGGCAGGACATCGGCAGGCGGGAGTTCACCGGCCCCGTGATCCGCACGCCCGGCGGGGGTCCACGCCTCGAGCCGATGGTCGACACCGTCCTGCGCCTGCTCTGGCAGCTCGTGGGCGTCTATGTCTGGCTGGTGCTGCTCGCCAAGCGGGAACGACCCGCACGAGCCACTGTGTGGGGCCGGCCACGGGACAGCCTTGGCTTCAGCCTGGCTGCGCGAGCGGTCAAGGGGGCGCCAAGGCAGAGTCACTCAAGCAGCAGCCTCGGAGGCCACCGGTAGTTTGGCCAGTCGCCACTCCAGCATCCCCTCGTTCAAGCGGGTTGCTCGGCGGCCGCTCCGGCGCAGCAGGCTAATGGCCTCGTAGGCGAGCACGCAGTACGCGCCGCGGCAGTAAGCGACGACGTCGCGTCCCGGCGGCAGCTCACTGAGCCGGTCACTGAGTTCCTCGAGGGGGATGGAGAGGGCGCCGGGGATGTGTGCGGCCTGGTATTCCTGCCATGGCCGGACATCCAGCACGGTTACCGTCCCCGCCGCGGCTCGGGCGAGAAGTTCCTCTCGGGTGATCTCCTCTCCCGCTTCATGGACCCCCGGCTCGGGTTCATCGCGCCCAAGGTAGGCGACACGCTTCAGTTCCACGTCGGACAAGCGTGTCTGAGCGACGGTGCGCACGAGGCTGTACAGCCGGGCAACGTCGTCTCCGGCCAGTTGGTAGTGAATCCGCGTGCCCTCCCTGCGGGTGGTGACCAGACCCGCATGTTTGAGGGTCTGCAGGTGGGCGGATGCGGTGGTCAGCCCAAGGCCGGCAACGGTCGCCAACGATTCCACCGTGCGTTCGCCCTGGGAGAGAAGGTCGATCAGCTCGAGGCGTTTGCCGCTGCCCAAGGCCTTCCCGACGCGTGCGAACTGCTCGAACAGCTCCGATTTCTTCTCACGATCACCCATGCGCGTCCTCCTTGGTTCCCTCCACACTAGTATCAACTAATAATCCATGGTTTTATGGAATATGTGAGTTTCCTGCTGCACGGCAGGGGTCGTCTGAGTTGAGGAGTGCGTGCACATGGCAACATTGCATCTTGTTCCGGTTGTTGACGAGGGGTTGGGTAACTCCACCTACCTTCTGGATGTCGGTGAGGATCGGGCGCTGGTGGTGGACCCGGAGCGGGACCTGCGCCAGGTGCGCGCGGAGGCTCGGCAATTGGGGCTGACGATCGCCTACGCCGCAGAAACCCACCTGCACGCGGACTTCATCTCCGGCGTGCGCGAGCTGCAGCACACTGAAGGCGCCACGGTGCTCGCCCCGGAGGCCGGCCCGCGCGAATTCGCCCACACGGTAATCAACGATGGCGACACCCTGGACCTCGGCGACTTCACTCTGCAGGCGCTCGCGACACCCGGCCACTCGCCCGAACACCTCTGCTACCTGCTCCTCGACCACGGGCGCATCGTCGGCGTGTTCACCGGCGGGTCCCTCATGGTCGGGACCGCCGGTCGCACCGACCTCGTGAGCCCGGACATGACCGTTCCGCTGGCCCGTGCCCAGTACCACTCGTTGCACCGGCTAATGGAGCTACCCGACGACACACCGGTCTGGCCCACCCACGGCGCCGGGTCGTTCTGCTCGGCCGCAGCCGGTGGTGAACGTACGACCACGATCGGCCGGGAACGCGCGACCAACCCGCTGCTCCAGGTCGTCGGCGAGGACGCCTTCGTCGAGGCGCTGCTCGGCTCCCTCGGCACCTTCCCGGACTACTTCCTGCGCCTCGGCGAGGTCAACCGGCGGGGACCCGTCGTGCTCGGGACAACCCCGTCCCTGCCGGCGCTGTCCGCCGACCGGGTGAAGGAGCTGCAGGAGCAGGGCGCGCAGATCGTGGATGCCCGCCAGCCCGCGGACTTCGCGGCCGGGCACATCCCCGGCTCCCTGTCCATCGCGCTGCGCCCGGCGTTCGCCACCTGGCTCGGCTGGCTGGCCGACCCCAATCGGCCAATCATCATTGTGCGGAATCCGGACCAGGATCCGGAGGACATCGTCTGGGCGTCCGCGAAGGTCGGCTTCGACGCCCTCACCGGTGAACTCGACGGCGGCATTCCGGCGTGGACTCGCTCATCCGCAGCCGTGACGGCATCGCTGATTGACGCCGAGCGTCTGGTCTCAGGCGCCGAGGCATCCGCCGCCGTGATCGATATCCGGCAGGCCTCGGAGTATGCGACAGGTCACGTGGCCGAGGCGCGGAGCATCGAGTTGGGTGGCCTGACCGAGCATCTTTCCGAACTCCCCACGGGTCCGCTGGTCGTCATGTGCGGGCACAGTGAGCGGGCCATGAGCGCCGCGAGCATTCTCGAGCGCTCAGGCCGGACCGACGTCTCCGTCCTGGACGGTGGTCCAGCGGATTGGATGCGGGCTGCAGGTCGCAGCCTGGAGAACGGACGATGAAGGCCGCGCGCGCCGTCATCACGCTGGGACTTCGGCAGAACATCGCCCAGTTCATGCTTCTCGTCGCCGTGAACGCCCTCGTCGGCGGCACGCTCGGCCAGGAACGCACGGTGCTTCCCCTGCTGGCAGACCAAGTCTTCCACCTGGATCTGTACACGAGCGCCCTGACCTACATCGTCGCCTTCGGCCTGGCCAAGGCCGGCACCAACTACTTCGCGGGCACCCTCTCCGACCGGTACGGTCGCAAACCCGTCCTGATCTCCGGCTGGCTGATCGCCATCCCCGTGCCGCTGCTGCTGATCTTCGGCCCGTCGTGGGGGTGGATCGTAGCGGCCAACGTCGTCCTCGGCATCAGCCAGGGCCTGACCTGGTCGACCACCGTGATGATGAAGATGGACCTCGTCGGCCCGGAACGTCGCGGACTGGCGATGGGCTTCAACGAGGCCGCCGGTTACCTGGGCGTCGCGGGCACGGCCCTGGCCACCGGGTACATCGCGGCCAACTATGGCCTGCGCCCCGGCCCGTTCCTGCTCGGCGCCGCCTTCATCGCCCTGGGCCTCGGACTCTCCGTGCTCTTCGTGCGAGAGACGCACCACCATGCCAAGGTCGAGGCGGCCAACCACGTCTCCGTGCACGCCCAGGCCGGCTCCACCCTCAGCAACCGGCAGGTGTTCACCCTCACCAGCTTCCGGGACAGATCGCTGTCTTCGGTCAGCCAGGCCGGCCTGGTCAACAACCTCAACGACGGCCTGGCCTGGGGACTGTTCCCGATCCTGTTCGCGGCCGCCGGCCTGAGCATCGAACGCATCGGCATCCTCGCCGCCGTCTACCCGGCGGTCTGGGGAGCCGGCCAACTCATCACCGGAGGCCTCTCCGACCGGATCGGCCGCAAGTGGTTGATCGTCGGCGGGATGATCGTGCAGGCCGTCGCCCTGGGGATGGTGGCTTTCGGACACAGTTTCGGGGTCTGGCTGGCGGCCGCCGTGCTGCTGGGGGCCGGCACAGCCATGGTCTACCCGACCCTGCTCGCCGCCATCGGCGACGTCGCCCACCCCGAATGGCGCGCTCGCGCCGTGGGAATCTACCGGTTGTGGCGTGACGGCGGGTTCGCCGTGGGGGCGCTGCTCTCCGGGCTTCTGGCCGACGCCTTCGGCATCCCGTGGGCTGTCGCCGTGGTCGCCGCGCTGACGGCGGCATCTGGACTCATCGTCGCCGTCCGGATGCGCGGCTCTGACCACCACCACCGGCCGCCGCTGCCTGTGAAGTTGAGCGTCGCATGACCGCAAACCTCCTACCAGCGTGGCGTCGAGTTCTCGTTGTCGTTGCCCATCCTGATGACGAGTCGTTCGGTCTCGGTGCAGTTCTCGCGTCCTTTGTGGGATCTGGCTGTGAGGTGTCGGTACTTTGCCTGACGCGAGGTGAGGCTTCCACGCTCCATGGCGTCGCAGGGGACCTTGCGAAGATCCGGGGCGCGGAACTGGCGGGAGCTGCACGCGAGCTCGGCATCGGACGGGTCGAACTGCGCGACTACCCTGACGGTCAGCTGTACGACGTGCCGCTCACCGTCCTCATCGATGAAATCGCGACGTTCGCTGCGGGGCAGCGCGGTGATGGCATCCTCGTGTTCGACCCGAGTGGCGTCACCGGCCATCCCGATCATCGGCGGGCAACCGAGGCAGCTCTCGCCTTCGCCCAAATTCATGGCAGTCCCGTCCTGGGCTGGACGCTGCCCTCAGCCGTGGCGCTGGCATTGCAGACGGAGTATGGCGCGCCATTCCTCGGCCACGCACCGGCGGACATCGACATGGTCGTCAGCGTCGACCGTGCCACACAGAAGAAGGCCGTGGCCTGCCACCCGAGTCAGGCCGTCCCGGGCCATGTCCTGTGGCGCCGACTGGAACTCCTCGGCCCCCACGAACACCTGCGATGGCTTCACGGGGATGAATCTCAGGCAGTTAGAGACAACGATCCGGCACTTGATCGGGCGCACAACCACCAAGAAAGAATCTCATGAATGTCTTGATGATCATCAACGGATCGGCCTACGGGCTGGACTCCACCTTCAACGCCATCCGACTCTCCAACACCCTCGCCAAACGAGACGGCGTCGATGTGACCGTTTTCCTCATGGGAGACGGCGTGACCGCAGCGATGTCCGGGCAGAAGACCCCGGACGGCTACTACAAACTCGACCGAATGCTCGGCACCATCACCCGCAGCGGCGGCCAAATCCTGTGCTGCGGCACCTGCATGGATGCCCGCGGCATCACCGAGGCGATGTTAGTGGAGGGCGCTAGCCGATCCACCATGGAGGCGCTCGCCGACCACACACTCGCTGCGGACAAAGTCCTCGTCTTCTGACCCCTCCATACCCACCCCCAATTCAATCGACCAAATCTTGTCAGGACCAAAACCATGAAGCCCAACAACATTGATCTGACAGTCATTGCCGGTATCCTCGAACGAGGAAAACAGGACCCAACGGCCCTCAAAATACACAAACGAGTCGAAGGCACCTGGAATTTCGCTCAGGGGGCCCCTGCCTTCACAGCAACCATGGCCCACGGGACGCAGACGACCACCTTGCACGTCGACATTGCCCCCGGATTCGGCGGTGCCGGCCTGGCACCCGACCCCCTTCAGTACATGCTGCTCGGACTCGGCTCCTGCTACGCGGCAACCGTCGTCACCATCGCAGCCCTCGAGAACACCGAGGTAACTGACCTGCAGGTCATTGCCGAGAGCCATGCGGACGTGTCCAGCGTCTACGACATCGCCGACAACCCCCTGATGGAACGAGTGTCCGTCATCGTCAAGATCACCGCGGACGTCGACGACGACACGCTCAATCGGTGGCAGCAGAGCGCGCGGGACAAGTGCCCCTTCGCTTACACCGTCATGAGTGCGGTTCCGTTGGAGACTCGCATCGAACGGGCGTAAGCGGCCACGGTTCACCAAGCGGGTCCCGTCCCCGGTGACCGAAGTGCGACAACACCGGACGTAGAAGTTTGTACACTGGCGTCCGGGCGCTGAAGGGTCGGAGTTCACGACCTACGCACGCACATCCTGCCCCGCTGGGGCGCCGGTCGCCATCGGCTCGATCAGCCGCCACGAAGGGTTGTGGGGCCGGCCACGGGACTTGAACCCGTAACCCCCACTTTACAAGAGTGGTGCGCTACCAATTGCGCCAGGCCGGCATGAGACGGATGCCGCCTCGAGACTCATCCTAAATCACGAACGCGACCGACGGGGCCACCCGGGTTCGCGCCCGACTATCCGGCGGGGGTCGGGGTCGGGGTGGACGTCGAGTAGGTTTCCCCTGCGGACTGGAGCACGAAGGCCGCGAATTCCTTGGGGTCGTCGAGAGCCCCGACGTACTGCTTGCCATTGACGAGCACGGTGGGTGTCCCGGTGATCGCCTTGACCGCACTGTTGGGCAGGGGCCCGGACAGCGCCCGATCGGTGGCCGCCACGACCCAGGACTTGAAGGTTGCTTGGTCAATGCACGTGTTGACCTTCGTGCGGGCGGCACCGACCCCCGCACTCTTCACGAGGCTCTTGATCTTCGAGTTGTCGAGCCCGGCCGTGCCTTCCTTGGGCTGGTTGCCGAACAGAGCCGCGTTGAAGGCGTAGAAGTCGTTCGGGGAGTAGTTGGCGACGCAGGTCGCCGCGTTTGCGGCGCGCAACGAGTACTGCGTGCCCGCCGATTTGCTGGTCAGGATGGAAATGGGGTGGATCTCCACGGTCGCGGCCCCCGACTTCACCCACTGGACGACCTGGGCGCTGTTGGTCTTCTCGAACTGTCCGCAGAACGGGCAGAGGTAGTCGACGTAGACCCTGATGTCGGCCACGGTGCCGGTCGAGTCGGGCTTGGACGCGATCGGCTTCGCCTTCGGCTGGAGCGCGGCCGTCTTGACGACCGCCATTCCCTCGCCGATCAGGACGCCGTCGCTGGCCATGTTCGCGGGGCCGGGGCCGGCCGGCCGGATCGAGTTCATGATGATGAGGGCGATGACCGCGACGACGGCGATGGACGCCACGGCGATGCCACCCTGCAGGAAGACCCGGTTTCGGCGATCCTTCTTCTTCTGTTCTACGCGTAACCGGGTGGCCTTGATCCGAGCCGCGTCGCGCCGCTGGTTCTTAGAGGGACGGCCCTCGACTGATCCGCCAATAGTCATGAATGTTCGCTCCGGGTAGACGAGTGCACGAACATTTCGTCTGCGCATGCATTCCAAATAGTAGGTGCCCAGTCTGGGAAATCCCCAGACGGAGCCTACTAAAGGTTGCGGCGACGGGATGATCCGCCGGGCGCTCCACGTCACGTGACATACTGGAGAGGTCGGACTTCGGTGAACAGCCGGTGACCGACCGCTAAAATCCCATCACTACGGATCGTCCGGCACGTACCTGCCGGTGAAGGAGAATACAGAAAATGGCTTCAGTCACGTTCGACAAGGCAACCCGTCTCTACCCGGGTTCCACCCGCCCCGCGGTCGACCACCTCGACCTTTCGGTCGCCGATGGTGAATTCCTCGTACTGGTCGGCCCCTCCGGCTGCGGAAAGTCCACCTCCCTGCGCATGCTCGCCGGCCTCGAAGAGGTCAACGACGGCAACATCTTCATCGGTGAGCGCAACGTGACGGATGTCCCGCCGAAAGACCGCGACATCGCCATGGTCTTCCAGAACTACGCTCTGTACCCGCACATGACCGTCGCCGAGAACATGGGCTTCGCGCTCAAGATCGCCGGCGTCAACAAGGACGAGCGCGCTGCGCGGGTCCTCGAAGCGGCCAAGCTGCTCGACCTCGAACCGTACCTCAGCCGCAAGCCGAAGGCCCTCTCCGGTGGCCAGCGTCAGCGCGTCGCCATGGGACGCGCCATCGTGCGTCAGCCCCAGGTGTTCCTGATGGACGAGCCGCTGTCAAACCTCGACGCCAAGCTGCGCGTGCAGACCCGCACCCAGATCGCGTCGCTGCAGCGCCGCCTGGGGGTCACCACCGTTTACGTCACCCACGACCAGACCGAGGCCCTCACCATGGGCGACCGCATCGCGGTGCTCAAGGACGGCGTGCTCCAGCAGGTCGGCACCCCCCGCGACCTGTACGCGAAGCCGAACAACGTGTTCGTCGCCGGCTTCATCGGCAGCCCGGCCATGAACCTGTTCCTGGCAGACACCGTCGATGGCGGCATCAAGTTCGGCACCGCGACGGTCCCCGTGCCCCGCGAGACGCTCGCCGGCTCCACCGGCAAGAAGGTCACCATCGGAGTCCGCCCCGAGGACATCCACCTGTCGGCCACCCCGGGCGACGGCCTCGAAGTTGCCGTCGACCTGGTCGAGGAACTGGGCGCCGACGGCTACCTCTACGGGCACTCCACGGTCGAGGGCAAGCGCACCGACATCGTCGCCCGCGTCGATGGCCGCTCGCACCCCGCGGCCGGCGACACCGTCTACCTCACCCCGACGGCGCACCACCTGCACGTGTTCGACGCAGAGTCCGGCCTCCGCCTCGGCGGGGCAGTCACTGACTAAGACAGAGTTCACCACTGAAGCGGCCGGACGGAGCATCGCTTCGTCCGGCCGCTTCGCTATGCACAGTTAGGCCCCCGACATGAGCGGTTCTCTCAATATCACCTCGGCCACGGCCGATCCGGCCCTGCTCGATCTGCCCTGGCAGCTTCCGTTGGACGCCTGGCCGAACGAGAACATCGCGGCGCTGCCCAAGGGCCTCTCCCGGCACCTGGTGCGTTTCGCGCACCTCAGCGGGCGCGTCGTAGCCATCAAGGAAACGACCAGCGAAATGGCCAGGCGCGAGTACGAGATGCTGCGCACTCTGCAGGGACTCGAGATCCCCTGCGTCGAGCCGCTCGCCGTGATCACCAACCGGACGACGGATGACGCCGAACCGTTGAACTCGGTGCTCGTGACCCGGCACCTCAAGTTCTCGCTGCCTTACCGCGCCCTGTATTCGCAGACCCTGCGCCCCGACACCGCCACCCGCCTGGTTGACGCCCTCGCCCTCCTCCTCGTGCGGGTGCACATGGCCGGGCTGTTCTGGGGCGACGTGTCCCTCTCGAACACGCTCTTCCGCCGGGACGCCGGCGCGTTCGCCGCGTACCTCGTCGACGCCGAAACCGGCCAACTCTACCCCGGGGGGCTCTCCAACGGGCAGCGGGAAAACGACCTCGAAATCGCCCGCGTCAACATCGCCGGCGAACTGATGGACCTCGAGGCCGGCGGCCGCGTCGCCGACGAGCTCGACCCCATCCGGGTCAGCAACGGCATCGTCGCCGCGTACCGGTTGCTCTGGACCGAGCTCACCGGCTCCGAGTCCTTCTCCAGCACCGAACGCTGGCGGATCACCGAACGTGTCGAACGCCTCAACGACCTCGGCTTCGACATCGAGGAACTTGCGATCAAGACCGACAGCGCCGGCACGACCGTGCGGATCCAGCCGAAGGTCGTCGACGCGGGCCACCACCAGCGCCGCCTGTTGCGGCTGACCGGCCTCGACGCCGAGGAGAACCAGGCCAGGCGCCTGCTCAACGACCTCGACTCCTACCGGGTCACCTACGGCGACCCGGACGCCGACGAGGAGATGCTCGCCCACGAGTGGCTCGTGCGGGTCTTCGAACCGGTGATCCGGGCCATCCCCCGCGACCTCAAGGGCAAGCTCGAACCGGCCGAGGTCTTCCACCAGTTGCTGGACCACCGGTGGTTCATGGCGCAGAACCAGGGCCGGGACATCCCCCTGGCCGAGGCCGTCACGTCCTATGTCAAGGATGTCCTCCGTCACCGCCGTGACGAGGCGACGGTGATCGAACCGCCGACCGGCTCGATCACGGTGCCGATCGACGTGACCGACGACGAGGTCGCCGCTGCTGCGGACGCGGCCGACACCGCTGCCGACGACGAGGCCGACTGGCGCCTCAAGGTCTAGACCGAGCGGTTGAGGAACGTCAGGCCGTCGCGGCCGCCTTCGCGGCCTTGGCAGCCTTCGCGGCGGCGCGGAGGCGGGAGATCTCGTACAGGGTGACGCTCGCCGCGATGCCGGCGTTCAGCGACTCCGTCGTGGCGCTGATCGGGATCGAGACGATGGCGTCGCAGGTCTCGGTGACGAGGCGGGACAGGCCCTTGCCCTCGCTGCCGACGACGACCACGATGGGCCGTTCGGCGAATCCGATGCCGAGCTCCGGCAGGGAGGTGTCGCCCGCGCCGTCGAGGCCGATCACGAGCACGCCCTTCTCCTTGAGCGCCTTGAGCGTCTGGGTGAGGTTGCTCGCCATCGCGACCGGGGTGCGCGCCGCGGCGCCGGCGGAGGTCTTCCAGGCGGACGCGGTGACGCCGACGGAGCGACGCTGCGGCACGATGATCCCGTGTCCGCCGAAGGCGGCCGTCGAACGGATGATGGCACCCAGGTTGCGCGGGTCGGTGATGCCGTCGAGCGCGACGAAGAGCGGCTTGTGCCCGCGGCTGATCGTCAGCTCGAGCAGTTCCATCGGGTGCGCGTATTCGTAGGCGGGCACCTTGAGGGCGAGGCCCTGGTGCACGGAGTCGCGGCCGGCGAGGCGGTCCAGCTCCGGACGCATCACCTCGAGCACGGGGATGCCGCGGGTGGTGGCGAGGGTAAGGACTTCCTTGACCCGGTCATCCATCTCGATGCGCGTCGCGATGTAGAGGGCGGATGCGGGGATCTTGGCTCGCAGGGCCTCGAGCACGGAGTTTCGGCCGGTGACGACCTCGTGCTCGTCCGCCTGCTTCGCCCGTCGGGTCGACGTGCCGCCGCCACCGCTGTTCGCGGTGCTGCGGGGCGCCTGCGAACCGGCGGTGCTGCGGCTGCGGCCACCGCCGGCCGCGGCGAAGCGGTCCTGGGCTGCCTTGCGCTTGCCGGCGGGGTGGTACGGACGGTCTTCTGCCTTGGGGGTGGGCTTCTTGCCCTCGAGGGCCTGTCGTCCCTGGCCGCCGGAGCCGACCTGCGGCCCACGGCTGCCCTTGCGCACGGACCCGGTACGCGCCTTGCGGTCAGTGTTCTTCATCAGTCAAAACTCCAATGTGCACCCGACGGGGTGTCTTCGATGGTAATTCCGGCGGCGATGAGCTCGTCCCGGATACGGTCTGCGGCCTTGTAGTCACGGCCCTGCCTGGCGATCTCGCGGTCGTCGAGCAGGCGCTCGACAAGGGCGGTGAGGGCGATCATGGCCGGTTCGTCGGTGGCGACTGCCCAGCCGGGCGACAACGGGTTGATCCCGAGGACTTCGCTCATCGCGAGCACGTGCCCGCGGGCGGCCGCGGCGGCGTGGAGGTCTTCGGCGTCGAGCGCGGCGTTGCCGGTGCGCACGGTCTCGTGCAGCACGGCGAGGGCCTGCGGCACGGCGAGGTCGTCGTCCATGGCGATCGCGAATTCGTCCGGGACGATCTGCACGCCTGAGCCGGCGAACCGGGTGTCGGCGAGCCGCCGGTCGGCACGGTCAAGGAAACTCTCCACGCGTTCGAGCGCGGCCTCGGCCTCGACCAGCGAACCCTCGTGGAAGTCGATGGTGGACCGGTAGTGCGCGGCGCCGAGATAGTAGCGCACGACGATGGCACGGGCCTGCTCGAGGAGTTCGGCCGCGAACACCGAGTTGCCGAGCGACTTCGACATCTTCTGCCCGTTGACGTTGACGAGGCCGTTGTGCATCCAGTAGTCGGCGAAGGCGTCCCCGGCCGCGCCGGACTGGGCGAGTTCGTTCTCGTGGTGCGGGAAGCGCAGGTCCAGCCCGCCGCCGTGGATGTCGAACTGCGCGCCGAGATAGCGAGAGGCCATCGCGGAGCATTCGATGTGCCAGCCCGGGCGGCCGGCGCCCCAGGGCGAAGGCCAGGAGGCCGACTCCGGCTCGTCGGCCTTGTGCCCCTTCCACAGGGCGAAGTCGCGGGGGTCCTTCCTGGCGCGCGGGTCAGCATCCGTCGCCGACTCCATGTCGCCGGCGCCCTGGCGGGTGAGGGCGCCGTAGCTCGGCCAGCTCTTCGTGTCGAAATAGACGTCGCCGGAGCCGTCCGGGGCCGGGTAGGCGTGGCCGCGTTCGATCAGCCGGGCGATGAGGTCCTGCATCTGCTGCACGCTGGCGGTGGCCCGAGGTTCGTAGCTGGGGGCGAGGATGCCCAGACGCTGGTAGCCCGCGGTGAATTCGAGTTCGTAGCGGTAGGCGAGCGCCCACCATTCCTCGGTGGTGCCGGCGGCGTTGGCGAGGATCTTGTCGTCGATGTCGGTGACGTTGCGCACGAAGGTCACGTCGAGGCCGCGGTAGGTAAGCCAACGGCGCAGCTGGTCGTAGACCAGGGCGCTGCGCAGGTGGCCGATGTGTGGCGACGACTGCACGGTCGGTCCGCAGACGTAGATGCCGACCGCACCGGCCTTCAACGGGATGAAGTCACGAAGGGCCTGGGCCTGGGAATCGTAGAGTCGGATGGTCACGCCTCCCAGCTTAGAACAGGGCGCACGGCGGAAACGGGGAACAGGATCGCGGTCGCGAGGGCCGCGACGCCCTCGCCACGGCCGGTGAAGCCGAGCGCATCCGTCGTCGTCGCGGAGACGCTCACCGGCGCGCCGAGGAGGGCGCTCAGCCTGGCTTCGGCCTCGGCGCGGCGCGGCGCGAGTTTCGGACGGTTGCCGATGATCTGCACGGTCACGTTCCCGACCCGGAATCCGGCCTCGGCGACCATCCTGAGGGTCTCCCGCAGGAACACATCGCCGTGGGCCGCCGCGAAGGCCGGGTCGTCGGTGCCGAATACCCCGCCGATGTCTCCGAGCCCGGCCGCGGCGAGCAACGCGTCGCAGACGGCGTGCACCGCGGCATCGCCGTCGCTGTGCCCGGACAGACCGCGCTCTGCCGGCCAGTGCAGGCCGGCGAGCCAGAGCGGCACGCTGTCGTCGAAGGCGTGCACGTCGAGGCCGGTGCCGACCCTGGGGTCCCGGCCGGCGGTCGCACCGGAGGTGCCGGCCGCGGCCGCCCAGGCGCTGAGCAGTGATTCGGCCCGGCGCAGGTCCCACGGCGTGGTGATCTTGAAGGCGAGGGCGTCGCCGGGGATGACGGTCACCGGGTGCCCGGCGGACGCCACCACGGCGGCGTCGTCGGCCGCCTCGCCCGTCGCGGCGGCTGCGGCTTCGACGAGCACGTCCCGGGGGAAGCCCTGGGGGGTCTGCACCGCGGACAGCTCGGACCGGTCGACGGCGCCGAGGATCGCGCCGCCCTCGCCGACACGCTTGATGGCGTCGACCACGGCCAGGCCGGGGACGATCCCGTTGCCGGTCGCCCGAACGGCGTCGACCACCGCATCGCACAGGGCCGACGGGGTGAGCGCCCTGGCGGCGTCGTGCACGAGGACGGTGAGCACGCCTGGCCGCAGCACGGCCAGCCCACGGTTCACGGAATCCTGCCTGCTCGGTCCGCCGGCGATGACGTCCACCCGGCCGCCGACGGGCCCGGCGACGGCACCGGCGATCGCCCGCGCCTGGTCGAGTCGGTCTTCGGGGGCGACGACGATCACCTGGGCCGGCTCCCGCATCCCGAACACGGTCAGCAGGGCGCGCTCGAGCAGGGTACGGCCGGCGAGGGACACGAAGGCCTTGGGTTCGCTGTGCCCGAGACGGCTGCCGCTGCCGGCGGCGACGACAATGACCGCGACCAGGGGCGCAGGGAAATCAGTCATGTCTGGAGGCTATCTGGTGAGGTCGACGTCGGACAGGGCGGCTGCGCTGACGACTCGGGAGGAGAAACGCGAAAGGCGGCACCCTGCGGCGCCGCCCTCCAACGAAAGAACGGTGTTACGAGGCGAGCACCTCGTCGAGAACGGTGGATGCCTTCTCTTCGTCGGTCTTCTCGGCCAGCGCCAGTTCGGAGATCAGGATCTGGCGAGCCTTTGCCAGCATGCGCTTCTCCCCGGCGGACAGGCCGCGGTCCTGGTCGCGGCGCCACAGGTCGCGCACGACCTCGGACACCTTGATGACGTCGCCGGAGGCGAGCTTCTCCAGGTTTGCCTTGTAACGGCGTGACCAGTTCGTGGGCTCCTCGGTGAACGGCGCGCGGAGCACCTCGAACACCTTGTCAAGCCCCTCTTTGCCGATCACGTCGCGCACGCCGACGAGGTCGACATTCTCGGCGGGCACCTCAATGGTGAGATCGCCCTGAGTAACATTGAGCTTCAGGTACAATTTCTCTTCACCCTTGACAATCCGCGTCTTCACCTCGGTGATTGTCGCGGCTCCATGGTGGGGATAAACGACGGTTTCGCCAACCTCAAAAAGCATGTATGTATATCCCTTCAGCAACGTCTAGGATACCACAGCTGACGGTGGTAGGGTTCGCCGCGCCAACCGCCCCCACCCTCCCCCGGGTCGTGCGCGACCAGTAGGCTAGGCTCAAAGCCAAATTTCCGGTGCGTCGCCATGGGCGGGGTCACCGAACTGTTGTGGAGGTCTTGTGAGGGCTCGAGTCATAGTGTCTGTCGTTCTGGCGGCCGGCGTCCTGTTGGGCACCAGCGGCTGCAACCTCCTGGCACCGCAGTCGACCACCAAGAACTACGACGCCGGCGACGGAGTGAGCGGCAACGTGGGCGACCTCGCCATCCGCAACGCCATTGTGCTCTCGGAGGACGGCAGCACCGGCAGTCTGCTCGTCACAGTGGTCAACTCGGGCGACTCGGCGCACAGCCTCAACGTGCAGTTCACCGGCGACGCGGGCAAGGTGACCCAGAAGGTCACCGTGAAGGCCGACTCCACGACCTCCTTCGGCACCGAGGACTCCCCGGTCGTCGCCATGGACGCCATCACGGCCCCGCCGGGGTCGCTGTTCCCGGTCTTCTTCCAGTACGGCAATGAGACCGGCGTCGAGCTGCTCGTGCCGGTGCTGGACGGCTCCCTCGGCCCGTACTCGACGCTCGTTCCCACGGCCACGGCCACGGCCACTCCCACGCCGTAGCCCGCCCTGGTCAGGCCTCGAAGCGGTAGCCCAGTCCGCGCACGGTGACCAGCATGGTCGGCTCGGACGGCGTGGCCTCGATCCGTGAGCGGATGCGCTTGATGTGCACGTCGAGCGTCTTGGTGTCGCCGAAGTAATCGGTTCCCCAGACCCGGTCGATCAGCTGGCCGCGGGTGAGCACCCTGCCGGCATTCCGGAGGAGGAACTCGAGCAGTTCGAATTCCTTGAGCGGCATGTTCACAACCTCGCCGGAGACCGACACGACGTGCCGTTCGATGTCCATGCTCACGGTGCCGGCCGTGAGGACGCTGTCGTCCTCGAGCTCAACCTCGGTGCGCCGGCGGGACACGGCCCGGATGCGTGCGAGCAGCTCCCGGGTCGAGTACGGCTTGGTGACGTAGTCGTCGGCGCCCAGCTCGAGCCCGACGACGATGTCGACCTCGGAGTCCTTCGCAGTCAGCATGATGATCGGGACGGTCGACCGGGTGCGGATCTCCCGGCAGACCTCGGTGCCCGGGATTCCCGGGAGCATGAGGTCGAGCAGGATGAGGTCGGCCCCCGTGCGGTCGAATTCGCGGATGGCGCTCGGGCCGTCCTCGGCCACCGTGACCTCGTACCCTTCCCGCTCGAGCAGGAAGCTCAGCGGCTCGCTCAGGGCTTGCTCGTCTTCGACCAGAAGGATGTGCGTCACTGTGATTCTCCTGTTTCAATCGGCTGGAGGAGAGTCGCCGGGTGGCGTGTCACCGCGTGACGAGTCACTGTGGCGCTCCTGTCGTCGCTGGGGCGGGATGGGGTGCCTCGGGGAGGCGGATGGTGAAGGTCGACCCGCTGCCGGGTTGAGACCAGACACGGATGTCGCCACCGTGGATCTGCACGATGTGCTTGACGATCGAGAGGCCGAGGCCGGTCCCGCCGGTGTGCCGGGACCTGGCCTGGTCGACCCGGAAGAAGCGTTCGAAGATGCGGTCCAGGTCTGCCTCGGCGATCCCGACGCCCTGGTCGGTGACGGTGATCTCCACCACACCGTCGTGTCGGCGCACCCCGACCCCGACTCGGGAGCCCTCCGGCGAGTAGTGCACGGCATTGGCGACCAGGTTGTGCACGGCCATCACCAGCAGGCGCTCGTCGCCGCTCACCTCTGCGCCGGACTTCTTGCCCACGGCGATGGTGATTCGCGCGGCATCCGCCACCACCCGGCTCTGGTCGACGGCGGCGGAGACGACGGCGTCCACGTTGAGGCGCTCCGGTTCGGAGAGCGAATCCTGCGCCTGGAGCCGGGACAGTTCGATGATCTCCTGGGTCAGGCGGGTCAGCCGGCCGGACTCGGTGGTCAGCCGGTTGGCGAAACGACGAACCTGCACCGGTTCATCCGCCGCCTGGTTGAGCGCCTCGGCGAGAAGTCCGACGGCGGCGATCGGCGTCTTCAGCTCGTGGCTGATGTTCGCGACGAAATCGCGGCGAACCTCGTCGAGCCGGAAGGCCTCTGTGCGGTCCTCGGCCAGGACCAGGACGTACCGGGCGCCCAGTCGCGCCAGTCGCACCCGCACGCGCATGCTCGCGTCGTTGAACGGGCCGCGGGAGAGGATCAGGCTCTCGGAGATCGGGTCGCCGGAGCGGCGAACCTTCCTGGCCAGTTCGAGCAGTTCGGGGTGCACCAGCTGCTGGTTCCAGACCAGGCCCATGGACACGGCGGCCGGTGACGCCTTGATGACGTTGTTCGACGGGTCGAGCACGGCCCCCGCGCTTTCGAGGGCGTCGAGCACCTGGTCGATCCCGTCGGGGACCGCCGGATTCACCACCTCGGCGGCGCGCCGGCCGTGGCGTTCGGCAACATGCAACAGGGTGACGAAGCCGGCACCGACGGCGAGGCCGAGTGCCAGCGACACCAGCACCAGCCATGTCGATTCCATTTAGCCAGATTACTGACAGTTAATCGGGCCGGTTGACGTGCGGCCGCCGGGCGCAAGCTACTTTAGGAAGTGTTCAAGCCCACGGCACCTGCCGTTAACCTCGGTCCAGCATGATTCGCTGGGGCCAGGTGGGTCTCACGTGTCTGCGCGTAACGCGCGCCCAGGAAGGACCACACACTCATGCGTGAAGTATTCCAACAGGAGCTCGCCGAGGTCCAGGACCGTCTCGTTGAGATCTCCCGCCTCGTGGCGATCTCGATCAACAAGGCCACCCAGGCGTTCAACGAGTCCGATGTCAGCCTCGCCGAGGAAGCGATCAGCGAAGACGAGAAGATCGACGAGTTGACGATCGAACTCGACGAACTCGCGATCACCATCCTCGCCCGGCAGCAGCCGGTCGCCCGCGACCTCCGCATCGTCGTCAGCGCCCTGCGCATCAGCGCCTCGCTGGAGCGGATGGGCGACCTGTCAACGCACATCGCCCAGCTCGCCCGGTATCGCTTCCCGGACAAGGTCGTCCCGAAGAGCCTGCGCGGCACCTTCGCCGAGATGGGCAGCCTGGTCACGGCGATCGCGAACATGCTCACCGAGCTCCTCACCAATGAGGACATGGCGCTGGCCGAGACGATCCGCAACGAGGACGACAAGGTCGACGCCCTGCACCTGAGCGTGTTCGACGCCGTGCTCGGCGAGACCTGGAAGGGCGAGGCCGCCGACACCGTCGACGCAACCCTGGCCAGCCGCTATCACGAGCGGTTCGCGGACCACGCCGTCTCCATCGCGAAGAAGGTGCAGTACCTCGGAACGGGCGCCTGGCAGCAGAACACCGGCGCGCCCCACACGAGCGCGTAAGACCGTCGCCGGCCCGGCCGGTCAGGCCGTCAGGCACGAGAAAGCCCCGGAAGCGATCGCTTCCGGGGCTTTCTCGTTCGATCGGTGGACGGGAAGGTTACTTCTTACCCTGGGCGGCGACGGCAGCGGCGCCGGCAGCGGCGGCTTCGGGGTCGAGGTAGGTGCCGGGGCCGAGCGGCATGAGGTCCTCGCCGAGGCGGTAGACCAGCGGGATGCCGGTCGGGATGTTCAGCTCGGCGATGTCGGCGTCGGAGATGCCGTCCAGGTGCTTGACCAGGGCGCGGAGCGAGTTGCCGTGGGCGGTGACGAGCACGGTCTTGCCCGCGCGCAGGTCGGTGGCGATGTCGGACTCCCAGTAGGGCAGCATCCGGTCGACGACGTCGCTGAGGCATTCGGTGCGCGGGAGGAGGTCACCGAGGCCGGCGTAACGCGGGTCGTGCGCCTGGGACCAGGGGGAATCGTCGGCGAGCACGGGCGGCGGCACGTCGAAGGAGCGGCGCCACAGCTGGAACTGCTCCGGGCCGAACTTGGCCAGGGTCTCGGCCTTGTCGAGCCCCTGCAGGGCGCCGTAGTGGCGCTCGTTCAGGCGCCAGGACCGCTTGACGTCGATCCAGAGCCGGTCGGCCTCTTCGAGCGCGATGTTCGCGGTCTGGATTGCACGGGTAAGTAATGAGGTGTGCAGCACGTCGGGCAGGAGGCCCGACTCGGCGATGAGCTCGCCGGCCCGGCGAGCCTCGGTCGCTCCCTGCTCGCTGAGCCTCACGTCCACCCAGCCGGTGAAGAGATTTTCTTGGTTCCATAGGCTCTGGCCATGGCGGAGAAGGATGAGATTGTAGGTTTCTGACATGCCTTCAACTCTACCGAGGTGCCGGGTCTCGACAGGCTCGACCACCGGTGATTGAGCCTGTCGAAATCACCCTCTCGGTCTCTGACAGGCTCGACCACCGGTGCGGGCGGGGTCTCGACAGGCTCGACCACCGGGGCGGCTCGGACACCGGGGCGGGCCGACGGTCAGTGACCGGGGGTGCGGATGCCCAGCCGCGGCAGGCGGGGAATCTCCGCCACGGAGCCGGCCGATTGCGGCACGATGATTTCCTGGGCCGCCGCGACGGAGATCCCCTGCGATTGCACGTGCAGGGTGACGTCGGCCGGGACGGTGCGCTTGATCACGGCGAGGGCGATCGGACCGAGTTCGTGGTGCCGGGCGCTCGAGGTGATCACGCCGACGGCGCGACGCTCCGTCTCGCCGTCCGCCAGCCGCTTCGTCGCCTGCACCTCGTCGCCGTGCACGGGCAGCACGGCATCCGACCCGTCCAAGTGGAGCAGCACGAGCCGGCGCGGCGGGTGGCCGAGGTTATGCACCTTCGCCACGGTTTCCTGGCCGCGGTAGCAGCCCTTGCTCAGATGCACGGCACTGCGCAGCCAGTCCAGTTCGTGCGGGAGGGTCTTCTCGTCGACCTCGGTGGCGCGGCGTGGGCGCCAGACCGCGATCCGGAGCGCCTCGAGGGCCAGAGTGCCGGCGGCGGAGACCGTGCCTGCCCGCACGGCGTCGCGCAGCGCAGGGAGCCCGTCGCGGGGCACGAGGGTCTCGGTCCAGTGCCAGTCCGCGGCGGGGTGCGCCGGCGCGTCGGCATACTGGAACCCGCCCGTGCCGACCCGGCCCCACGGGTCGCGCCAGGCCAGCGCAACACCGTTCGGTGCGGCCGGAGCAAGGTGCACATCGGACGGCTCGGCCGCCATCGTGCCGACCACCGCGTAGGCCAGGCTGTGGTCGACGACCTGCACCCGCAGGGTGAAGCGCATCTTGTCGAGCCAGGCGTGCAGGCCAGGCAGCTCTCCCGCCTCCAGTATCAGCCAGGTTTCCACGCCGTCGTCGACGACCGCCATCGCGTATTCGATCCGGCCGTTCGGGTCCAGCAGCAGGGTCTCGGTGGATTGCCCCGGGGTGAGGCCGCGCAGTTCCTGGCTGGAGATCGAGTTGAGCCAGGTGAGCCGGTCGGGCCCGGCCACGCCGAGCACGCCCCGGTTGGACAGGTCGACGACGGCCTCGCCGGCCAGAAGCCGGCGCTGCTCGATCATCGGGTTGCCGTAGTGCGCGGCGACCCCCGCGTCGAGGCCGTCCGCCTGCACGGCGCCGTCGAGTTCGAGGAGGGGGGAAACGCCTGCTTGGGTCATGATCGCTCTTTCCAGAATTTCTATTCGACCCGTTTGAGCCGGCCGGAGGCGTGGGTGCGGAGCGGCTGGCCCAGCGCGGCGATGTCCCAGGCCCACAGCAGATGGCCCTCGACGAGGCCGTACAGCCGGGTGGCCGCCGAGTACGCCTTGGCACCCTGGGTGCGCATCACGGCATCCGTGGCCAGGTCGATCCGGGGCCCCTTCACCTGGCCCAGGTAGATCTCGGCCACGCCCCCGGGATGCACGAGCGTCACGTCGATGTCGAACCCGCCGTCACTGTTGCGGAGCGTCTCGACCGCCGCCGCGGTGACGAACGGATGCTCGCCCTCGGCGGGCAGCAACCCGGGGCCTGGATCGCCGGGCCCCTGCGGTCGGCTCAGCCGCCAGTAGCCCGTCTCCGTCATCAACGGGGTCTTCTCATCGCTGCCGGTGCCCGGCACCGGTTCGAGCCAGGTGTAGGAGTTGTAGTTCAGGTGCGGCAGACCGTCATGGCTGAAACTCAGCCGATGGCCGAATTCCCTCGTGACCGACGTGTCGCCGATGGGATAGTCGAGGATGCCGGAGCCCTCCCAGACGCCCAGAAGCCACGAGAGCGGTACGAGTTCGGACGGGAGCTGAGTCGGAAGCTCGAACATCGAAGGTTACCGCTGCCCCCGAAACAACTTGAACAGGACGATTCCGGAGACCCAGGCGATCGACAGACTCGCCAGCGCGAGGAGCCCCAGGAAGAAGATTTCGAGTGCGAGGGTTGACATGAGCCAACTCTAGCCCGACGACGGTCGAAATCTAGGCGAAGCCGGCCAGGGCGAAGATTCCGGTGGCTCCGGCCAGCACAACCACGGCGCCGACCAGGCTCACCGTCACCCGGTTGACGTAGCCCTCTTTGCGGCCGGTCGCGAGCTGCACGCAGAGCGTTCCGATCATGCAACCGGCGAACGACAAGCCGATCCAGACCAGCGCCTGGCCGGGGAACGAGAACAGTCCGGTCAGCACGGCGCAGACGAGCGCGAACAGCCAGACCACCACCACGCTCTTCCACTGCCAGCTCACTCTCCCATTCTGCCCTGCCCGGGGCACATTCGCGGCACGCTAGGATGGGGCCACAATCCTTGGAGGGTGCGCGTGGCGCAGTTGTTGATCCTGACCTCGGCGGTCAACAGTGAGGTTCTCCCCGCCCTGGCGTTGCTGTCGCACGGCACGCGCATCATTCCGGCCCAGCCGGACCAGCTCGTCAACGCACCCGACGCCGACGTGATCCTGGTCGACGCCCGGACCAACCTGATCGGCGCCAGGTCCCTCTGCCAGATTCTCCGCACCACCGGGAACACGGTTCCCCTCATGCTCGTGATCACCGAGGGAGGGCTGGCCGCGGTCAGCGCCGACTGGGGCGTCGACGACGTGATCCTCGACGCGGCCGGTCCGGCCGAGGTGGACGCCCGCATCCGTCTCGCGATCGGCCGCTCCCCCAGACCGGAGGAAACGGCCACGATCCGCGCCGCCGGCGTGGTGATCGACGAGGCCAGCTACTCGGCGAAGGTGCATGGGCGGCCGCTCGACCTCACCTACAAGGAATTCGAGTTGCTGCGTTTCCTCGCCGCGCACCCGTCGAGGGTGTTCACCCGGGAGCAGCTGCTCAGCGAAGTCTGGGGCTACGACTACTTCGGCGGCACCCGCACGGTCGACGTGCACGTGCGCAGACTGCGCGCCAAGCTCGGCGACCAGGAGTCGCTGATCGGCACGGTGCGCAACGTCGGTTACCGTTTCAACGTGTCGGAAGAGGACGGTGTGCGTGGAATTCATCCGGTCGGGGCCTGACCTGGCGGATGCCGCGTTCACGGCTGAGTTCCGGGGCATCGCGGCCGAGGCCGGTGAGGCCGACGGTTATCACCCGTTCAACGAGCAGTCCCTGTTCGACGTCTCCGCCGGACGGCGCACCCCGCTCCTCCTCTCCGACGCGGGACGCCACGTCGGCGCCGTGATCACCGGCCGGGGCGAACTCGACCTCGTCGTACGGCCAGGCGTCCGCCGTCTCGGGCACGGCGGCGCCGCACTCGGGACGCTCCTGCCCGGCAGGCCAGGGGAGCTGACCGCCTGGGCGCACGGCGACCATCCGGGCGCCAGGGCCCTCGCCACCCGCTTCGGCTTCACCGCCGACCGCACCCTGCTGCAACTGCGCCGGCCGCTCCCCGAGGACACGGGCGGCGGCGATCCGGCGGACCTCGACGACACACCCGCCGCCGCGACGGACATCGGCCCCTTCCGCCCCGGGGCCGACGACGCCGAGTGGGTCACCCTGAACGCCCTCGTCTTCGCGGGTCACCCGGAGCAGGGTGCGCTCACCCGGGCCGACCTCGAGGACAGGCAGTCCGAGCCCTGGTTCGACGCGGGTGATTTCCTGCTCGCCCGTGACCGGGCAAGCGGCCGCATCCTCGGCTACAACTGGCTCAAGATCGAGCCGGACGCTGCCGTCGGCGAGGTCTACGTCATCGGTGTGCACCCGGATGCCGCCGGGCGCGGCGTCGGCCGCCGGCTGATGCTCGCGGGCCTCGAACGACTGCGTTCCAGAGGCTGCCGTGCCGCGGCGCTCTACGTCGAGGCGGACAGCACAGCGGCCGTGCACCTCTACCGCTCCCTCGGTTTCGCCGACCACACCGTCGACGTGCAGTACCGCCGGGACCCGCGTTAGCCATCCGTTCATGCCGGATCGTCGCCTCTGCCCCGCACTCGGTGTCAAGATGGACAGATGGACGGCGACAACATCCCGACGGACTCCGGTCTCGGCACTGACTTCGACGACGATTTCGATCCCCTGGTCGGCACGAACGACCCCGCTCTGCCCTCGGACCGTTACCTCGATCGCGAACTGAGCTGGCTGGCCTTCAACCAGCGCGTGCTCGAGCTCGCCGAAGACCCTGACCTGCCGGTGCTCGAGCGCACCAACTTCCTCGCCATCTTCGCGAGCAACCTGGACGAGTTCTTCATGGTGCGCGTTGCCGGGCTCAAGCGGCGCATCCTCACCGGCCTCGCCGTGCCCACCAACATCGGGCGGGCTCCCCAGGACGCCCTCTCCGACATCTCCGCGGCGGCGCACGTGCTGCAGGCCAGGCACGCGCACGCCTTCCAGGACCAGGTGATCCCGGCGCTCTCCGAGGCCGGCATCGACATCGTCAAGTGGGACACCCTCGACGAGGCCGACCACCGGTCCCTCCGCGGCTACTTCTCGAACCAGATCTTCCCGGTGCTGATGCCGCTGGCCGTCGACCCGGTGCACCCGTTCCCGTACATCTCCGGGCTCTCGCTCAACCTCGCCGTGCGCGTGCGCAACTCCAAGACCGGCAAGCAGGAGTTCGCCCGGCTCAAGGTGCCGACCATGCTGCCGCGCTTCATCCGGGTGGACCGGCGCGAGAACGTGGAGAGCGTGCGCTTCATCACGCTGGAAGACCTCATCGCCAACCACCTCGGCGACCTGTTCCCCGGCATGGACATCCTCGAACAGCACGTCTTCCGGGTGACCCGGAACGAGGACGTCGAGATCGAGGAAGACGAAACCGAGAACCTGATCAAGGCCCTCGAGAAGGAACTGCTGCGCCGCCGTTTCGGCCCGCCCATCCGCCTCGAGATCACCGAGGACATGGACGAGGTGACCCTCGGCCTCCTCGTTCGCGAGCTCGACGTGTCCGAGCAGGAGGTCTACCGGCTGCCGGCGCCGCTCGACCTCGGCGGCCTCTTCGACCTGCGGATCGACCGTCCCGACCTGCACTACGCGAAGCACGTGCCGACCACGGCCGTGCAGCTGATGGCCGGCGAACCGAACGCGCAGCCGGACATCTTCAGCTCCATCCGCCGCCGGGACATCCTGCTGCACCACCCGTACGAGTCGTTCGCCACCAGCGTGCAGGCGTTCCTCGAACAGGCCGCCGCCGACCCGAACGTGCTCGCAATCAAGCAGACCCTGTACCGCACCTCGGGGGACAGCCCCATCGTCGAGGCCCTCATCGACGCCGCGGAGTCCGGCAAGCAGGTGCTCGCCCTGGTCGAGATCAAGGCCCGCTTCGACGAGCAGGCCAACATCTCCTGGGCGCGCAAACTGGAGAAGGCCGGCGTGCACGTCGTCTACGGCCTGGTCGGGTTGAAGACGCACTGCAAGCTCGCCCTGGTCGTGCGCAACGAAGACGGCCTGCTGCGGCACTACAGCCACATCGGCACCGGGAACTACAACCCGAAGACCAGCCGGCTCTACGAGGACCTCGGGCTGCTCACCACCGACCCGCAGGTCGGCAAGGACCTCACCCGGCTGTTCAACGAACTGTCCGGTTACGCCATCGAGAAGAAGTTCAAACGACTCCTCGTGGCTCCGCTGCACCTGCGCCGCGCGCTGCTCAAGAGCATCGCCGACGAAACCGCGGCCGCCCTCGCCGGCAAGCCATCCGGCATCCGCATCAAGGTGAACTCAATGGTCGACGAGGCCATCATCGACTCGCTCTACCGGGCCAGCCAGGCCAGGGTGCCGATCGAGATCTGGGTGCGCGGGATCTGCAGCCTGAAGCCGGGGGTCCCTGGGATGAGCGAGACGATCCGGGTGCGGTCCATCCTCGGCCGCTACCTCGAGCACTCGCGGATCTTCTCCTTCCACAACGCCGGCGACCAGCAGGTGTTCATCGGCAGCGCCGACATGATGCACCGCAACCTCGACCGCAGGGTCGAGGCGCTCGTGCGCCTCGTCGACCCTGAGCACCTCAGCGAGATCGATGGGCTGTTCAACCGGGCGATGGACGACCGCACCGCGTCGTGGTGGCTGGACAGCTCGGGCGAGTGGATCCGTCGCCACCTGGACGGCGCCGGGCATCCGCTCGACGACATGCAGAACCGGCTCATGCAGCAGATCTCCCTCCGCAAGCGTCCGGCAGGTCGTCGGTGACCGAGTCGCCGGTCTTCGCCGCCGGCGCCGTCTGCTGGCGCCTGATCGAGGGCAGGATGCACGTGCTTCTCATCCACCGCACGGTCTACGGCGACGTGACCATTCCCAAGGGAAAGGTCGATCCGGGCGAGACGCTCCCGCAGACGGCGGTGCGGGAGATCGAGGAGGAAACCGGGCTGGCGGTGGCCCTCGGCGTTCCGCTGGGGATATCCACCTACTCGATGCCGGGCGGCCGGGAGAAAATCGTGCACTACTGGGCCGCCGAGGTGAGCCCGGAGTCGATCCAGCGTTCCACCTTCGTGCCCAACGGCGAGGTCGCCGCGATCGAGTGGGTCACGATCAAGAAGGCCAGGACCTATCTCAGCTACACCCCCGACGTCGAGATCGTCGACGCGTTCGCGAAGCTCGTTGACGCCGGCGTCACCCGCACCTTCGCGCTGATCGCACTCCGGCACGGCAAAGCGGTGCAGCCCGGCAACTGGGACGGACCGGACGCCACCCGCCCCCTCACCGAGCGCGGGGTCAGCCAGGCGGCCGGTCTCGTCGGCACGATCGCCGCGTGGCGTCCCCGGCGCATCATCTCCAGCACCGCGACCCGCTGCGTCACGACGGTGGCGCCGCTCTCCGCCGCCACCGGCATCCAGATCAAGCGCACCGAGGTGTTCAGCCAGGACGCCTACGAGCAGGGTCTCGCCGACGTGCGCGCGGGCATCGGAAAACGGGTGCGTTCACGCAAGTCCGCCGTGATCTGCAGCCACGGGCCCGTGCTGCCCGAGATCCTCCACGAAATCGCCCTCGCCACCGGGACGACCTTCGGTTCGTTCGTGGCCGACGCCGCGAGCCTCGACACCGGGGCGTTCGCCGTCGTGCACCTCTCGTCCGAGAACCCGAGCGCGGGCATCGTCGCCATCGAAACGCACGCCCCCGCCGCGTAGGCACCCCGTTGGTCGTTCGTCACGACCGACGATTCGTTGACGCGCGTTAACCTGCCGTTCACCTCACGGGGGGAATGTCGTTAATCATGCCGAATATGGTCTCACCGAGGCCGGCACCGGCCTCTGCCTTGCACTCAAGTAATTCTGCAGTCAACCCTCGAAAGGGATCCTTGTGAATTTCACGCGTTTTGGCCGACCCGCGGTCATCGCCGTCGTTGCCGCTCTTGCACTCTCCTCCTGTGCCGCGAATGAGGCCGCACCCGCCGCCTCGGACGCCGCCACGGCCAGCGCCCTCACCGGCACCCTGACCGGCGCGGGCTCGTCCGCACAGGGCTCCGCCCAGGAGGCCTGGATCGCAGCGTTCCAGACCGCCAACCCCGACGTCACCGTCAACTACGACCCGTCCGGCTCCGGCGCGGGCCGCGCAACGTTCATCGCGGGCGGCTCCGACTTCGCCGGCAGCGACTCCTACCTGAAGGACGAGGAGCTGGCCGGCACGTTCGCCGCCTGCGCCCCCACCGGTAAGGCAGTCGACCTCCCGGTCTACATCTCCCCCATCGCCGTCATCTTCAACGTCGAGGGCGTCAAGGACCTCAACCTCGACTCGCCCACCCTCGCCAAGATCTTCAAGGGCGACATCACCACCTGGAACGACCCGGCGATCGCCGCGTTGAACCCGAAGGCCACCCTGCCGACCACGGCGATCACCGCCGTGCACCGCTCGGACGACTCCGGCACCACGAAGAACTTCTCGGACTACCTGAACCAGACCGCACCCGATGTGTGGACCGAGAAGCCGGGCGACCCCTTCCCGTACCAGACCGGTGAGGGCGCCAAGGGTACCTCCGGTGTCGTCGACGCCGTCACCAACGGCACCGGAACCATCGGTTACGCGGATGCGTCCAGGGCCGGCAAGCTCGGCGTTGCGAAGATCAAGGTCGGCGACAAGTTCGTCGGTTACACGGCCGAGGCCGCCGCCGCCGTCGTGGCCGAGTCGCCTCTCGTCGAGGGCCGCGACGCGAGCGACCTCGCCATCAAGGTCGACCGTCTGACCACTGACCCGACGCACTACCCGCTCGTGCTCGTGAGCTACGCGCTGGTCTGCACCGAGTACGCCAAGCCGGCCCAGGGTGAGCTCGTCAAGGCCTACGTCAGCTACATGGCAGGCACCGACGGCCAGTCCGTCGCAGCCTCCGCCGGTGGCGCAGCGCCGCTGTCCGCCGATCTGGCCGACAAGGTCGCCGCGGTCCTCGAGTCCATCAAGTAACACCGCGTGAAGTCTGCCCGGCCCGGGAGTCGCATTGCATGCGCCCCCGGGACCGGGCACACTTAGGTTTGTGGCCAGCGGCTCGAACCTGCTCCCCCCCAATTCAGCACCTCACCACTCCAGGGAGACGCCCGGCATGACCACCATCGTTGCCCGTGACACCATCCGGGCGCCCCAACGGGCCGGCGATCGCATCTTCTCGACCGCAACCGTGGTGGCCGGCAGCCTCATCCTCGCCGTCCTCGCCGCCGTGGCAGCGTTCCTGCTCGTGCAGAGCCTCCCCGCGTTCGTCGCCACACCGGCCGACTTCAAGGGCGACGCCGCCAACTTCTGGGCCTACGTCTGGCCCCTGGCCTTCGGCACGCTCTGGTCGGCCCTGCTCGCGCTCCTGATCGCCATTCCGCTGGCGATCGGCATCGCCCTCTTCATCTCGCACTATGCCCCCCGCAAGCTCGCCCAGGGCCTCGGCTACATCATCGACCTTCTGGCCGCCGTGCCGTCGGTGGTCTTCGGCCTGTGGGGCATCGGCGTGCTCGCCCCGCTCCTGCAGCCCTTCTACACGAGCCTGGTCGAATGGTTCGGCTGGATCCCCCTCTTCGCCGGCCCCGTCTCCGGGACCGGGCGCACGATCCTGACGGTCTCGATCGTTCTGGCCGTGATGGTCTTGCCGATCATCACCGCGATCTGCCGGGAGATCTTCCTGCAGACCCCGGTGCTCTACGAGGAGGCCTCCCTGGCCCTCGGCGCGACGCGCTGGGAAATGATCGCGATGGCGGTGCTGCCCTTCGGCCGCTCCGGCATCATCTCCGCGTCCATGCTCGGCCTCGGCCGCGCCCTCGGTGAGACGATGGCCGTCGCCATGGTGCTCTCGCCGAGCCCGCAGGTCATCTTCGCACTGCTGACGTCCCAGAACCCGACGACGATCGCCGCGAACATCGCCCTCAACTTCCCCGAGGCGCACGGGACCGGAGTGAACATCCTCCTCGCCACCGGCCTCGTACTGTTCGTGATCACCCTGGCCGTGAACATGGTCGCCCGGGTCATCATCAACCGCCGCAAGGCATTCTCCGGAGCGAACTGATGAGCACCACCACAGTGGCCGTGCCCCTCACCAACTCGCTCACCGCCGGCAAGCTGCCCAGGCACTCCGGGCCGGTCGTGCTGCTGGTGAGCTGGCTGGTCACCGCGGCCGTCTTCCTGATCGTGCAGCTCTCCGGCGCCAGCACGAGCTTCAACGTCGCCGGCACCCTGTTCTTCGGCACCGTGCTGTACTGCATTGCGATCTATCTGCTCTCCTTCTTCGTCGAGGGCGTGCGGAAGGCCAAGGACCGGCTGGTCACCGCCCTCGTCACCGCCGCGTTCGTGATCGCTCTGCTCCCCCTGATCTCCCTCGTCGCAACGACGGTCATCAGCGGGCTGCCGGCCTTCCTCACCCCGACGTTCTTCACCTCCTCCCAGCGCAACGTCGTCGGCCCCGGCGGCGGCGCACTGCACGCCGTGATCGGCACCCTGCTCATCACGGGCCTCGCAACGTTGATCTCCGTGCCGATCGGGCTGCTCTCCGCGATCTACCTGACCGAGTACGGCCGCGGCCGGCTGGCGCGGGCGATCACCTTCTTCGTCGACGTGATGACGGGCATCCCGTCGATCGTGGCCGGCCTGTTCGCCTTCGCGCTGTTCTCCCTGCTGTTCAATGACCCCGGGATCCGGTTCGGGTTCGGCGGTGCGATCGCCCTGTCGGTGCTGATGATCCCCGTGGTCGTGCGCTCGAGCGAGGAAATGCTCAAGCTCGTGCCTAACGAGCTGCGCGAGGCCGCCTACGCGCTCGGCGTGCCGAAGTGGCTGACCATCCTCAAGGTGGTGCTGCCGACATCCCTGGCCGGGATCGTCACCGGAATCATGATCTCGATCTCCCGCGTGATCGGCGAGACGGCGCCGCTGCTGATCATCTCCGGCTTCACCGCCAGCATGAATTACGACCTGTTCAACGAGCGGATGATGACCCTGCCGGTGTTCGTGTACACCCAGTACGCCAACCAGGGCACGGACACGCAGGCCTACCTCGACCGGGCCTGGGCCGGCGCGCTCACGTTGATCCTGATCGTGATGGTGCTCAACGCCCTCGCCCGGCTGATCGCCAAACTCTTCTCCCCCAAGCTCGGCCGATAGGCTCCACCCGGCCGCTGGCCTCCAACTCGAAGGAATGCATGTCCAAGCGCATTGAAGTCAACGACCTCAACGTCTACTACAGCAAGTTTCTGGCTGTCGAAGGCGTGTCGCTGACGATCGAGCCTCGCACCGTCACGGCCCTGATCGGGCCGAGCGGGTGCGGCAAGTCCACCTTCCTGCGCACGCTGAACCGTATGCACGAGGTCATCCCGGGCGCCTACGTCAAGGGTGAGGTGCTCATCGACGGCAACAACCTCTACGGCCCCGGTGTCGACCCGGTGCTCGTGCGCCGCCAGGTGGGCATGGTCTTCCAACGCCCGAACCCGTTTCCGACCATGTCGATCGGCGACAATGTGCTGGCCGGGGTGAAGCTGAACAACCGCCGGATGGCGAAATCCGACGCCGACGACCTGATCGAGAAGTCGCTCCGGGGGGCCAACCTGTGGAACGAGGTCAAGGACCGCCTGGACAAGCCCGGCTCCAGCCTCTCCGGCGGGCAGCAGCAGCGCCTCTGCATCGCTCGCGCGATCGCGGTGCAGCCCGACGTCATCCTGATGGACGAGCCCTGCTCGGCGCTCGACCCGATCTCGACCCTCGCGATCGAGGACCTGATCGAGGAGATGAAGGCCGACTATACGATCGTCATCGTCACGCACAATATGCAGCAGGCCTCGCGGGTCTCGGACCGCACCGGGTTCTTCAACATCGCGGGAACCGGCAAGCCGGGCAGGCTGATCGAGTACAGCGACACGACGACGATCTTCTCGAACCCGAGCATCCAGGCCACCGAGGACTACGTCTCCGGCCGCTTCGGCTAACCCGCCGGTCAGGCTGTGCGGGCGAGGAGGTAGGCGTTGAGGGACCGGGTCAGGTCGACGTCCGTCCGGCACGGCTGGTCGTCTATTGCTGTGACGGCCACGGCCAGGCGCACGCTGGAGACCAGCCAGACCGACCCGGCGTGCCTCAGTTCCTCGACCGTGACGTCCCGGTACTCGGTCTTCTCCCCGGCCCCCTCCAGATACTCGAACACGCTCTGCTGGGTCGTGCCGTGCAGGATGGCGCCGCTCGGCGCCGGGGTGACGTAGACGCCGCCGGACCGGATGATCACACTCGACGTCGGCCCCTCCATCACGTAGCCGTCGTGGGTGGTGAAGATCGTGTCGTCGGCGCCGCGACGCCTGGCCTCGCGGATCGCGGCCATGTTGATGGCGTAGCTGAGCGTCTTCGCGCCCATCAGCAGCCACGGCGCCTGCTCGGCCACCCCGCGGGGGTAGCCACGGTCGAGGGTCACGACGCGAACGCCCCGCTCCCGCACCGCGCGGTAGTCGGGGGCAGCCGTGGCGTGCAGCCACGCCGTCGGGGCCGGCCCTGACTCGACGCCGCGGCTGAGCACGAACTTGAGCGCGAGTTCGCCCTCACTGGGGATCCGGTCGACGGCATAGGCGATCGCCGCCCGCCACTGTGCGGCGTTGGGCACGGGCAGTTCGCAGATCTCGGCTGAGTTGCGCAGCCGGCTGATGTGCGGTTCGACCTCCTGCGGGTGGCCGTTCACCACGCTGAGGGTCTCGAAGATGCCGTCGCCGCGCTGGGTGCTCAACTCGCCCACCCGCAGCGCCGGTGCGGTCGATTCCATCTCGTGGAAGGTCTCGGCGAAGTCGGTACGGGTGGAATCCGCGGGAACCGGGTCGATCAGCAGGGTGAAAGGCAGCGTCATACCCCGAGCCTACTTCGATCGAATCAGGAACTCTGGATGGCGATAATCGGGTCGGTCGTCGGCTGCCTGGAGCCGCCCTTGGGCTCGACCGTGACCCCGATGAGGTCGCCGAACGTCATGCTGCCATCGAGCACGCGCCAGACCGTTCCGGTGCCGGAGGAATCGAAGGTGCCGGCCGACACCGGTCCTTTTCCGCCGATGTACCAGAGCTGGTAATCCTTGTCGGAGGGCAGCGCCGGCAGGTCGTCGACCAGCAGCGCGGAGAGCTTGCGTTCGACGGACCAGACCAGGGTGGCCTTGTGGCCGTCTGCGGTGGTGGTCGAGGCGCGCTTGGAGTCCGGCGCCGAGTTGATCTGGGCCAGCCCGGCCGCCTGCTGCTGCTGGAACTGGTCGGAGTTGAACGCCTGGCCGGCGAACGCGCCACCGACGAAAAGTGCTGCGGCCGCGGCGGCCGCCGCGAGCATGCCGACCGGTCCCCGGAACCACCGCTGCCTGGCCCGCTCGGACGCGGTGCCGCGTGAGGGCGACACCGTGGGCGTGACGGAGCCGGCGGATGCCTCGGCAGGGGTCTCGACGGCATCCGGCGGCACCGAAGCGGGCCCGGCAGCGGAGGCGGCCGGGGCGGCCGCCGGAGCCTGAAGAAGGGGAAGTTGCGGGGTCGAGGCGAGCCGAGCCATCAGCGACGCCTTGACGGCGGCGGACGGCTGGACCGGCGCGGTGGCCAGACCGAGGGCCACGGCGGTGTCGCTGAGCTCCGCCGCCTCGATCCTGGCCTGTTCCGACGATGCGAGGTGGGCCTCGTAGCGGGCAGCCTCGTCGGGGTTGAGCGCGTGGAGGGCGTAGGCGCCGGACAGTTCGCCGGGGTTCTCGCCCCCGTTGTCGACGCGGTTGTTTCCTGAGCCGGTCATGATGCCACGCCCAATTCGTCCCTCAGGCGGATCATGCCGTCTCGAAGGCGGGTCTTCACGGTGCCGAGCGGGATATGCAGGCGTTCGGCGACTTCGCTGTGACTGAGACCACCGTAGTACGCGAGGCTGATCGCCTGGCGTTGCAGTTCGGTCAATCGGGACATCGCCTTTTCCACCCTTTCATGCTCGATTCGTGTTTCGACGGTTTCGGACACGTTGTCGTACTCCACCGCGAGATCGCGGATGCCGATCTTCGTGTCCCGGTCGCGGCCGGCCTGGGACGACCGGATTCGGTCGACCGCACGCCGGTGCGCCATGGTCAGGATCCAGGTCGAGGCACCGCCACGCTGAGCCTCGTACCGCGACGCCGACTGCCAGATCTCCAGGAAGATCTCCTGGGTCACTTCTTCCGACTGCGCGTGGTCGACCAACAGGCGTTTGACCAGACCGAGCACCCGAGGGGCCATCTGGTCGTACAGGTCTCCGAAAGCCGCTTCGTCTCCCCGGGCCACGCGGCCCAGCAGCTCCTCCTTGGAGGCAGGAGCAGTCGACTCAAGGTCGAAGTCGAAGTCAGCAGTCATGAGACCTAGCATGTCAGGTCTTTTCCCGTTCCATGACTAGGGTTCGGTGCCGAACCCGGCTCGGATTGGTGGAAAGACGAATCAACGGCGAAGTGAACTCGGAGTGAAGGCCGGGCCGCAGAACGCCTCTCGGCGCGAGGCCGCTCGGAGCGGCGAATATTGGAGCCCGGGGTTACTGCGGCCCGACCAGCATCCAGTGTAAACGACGACCCCGGATGTTTTGTTCCCCGCATCCAGAGACCGCCGACCCGGTCACACCCGAATCAGTCGAGGGACTGGCTGCGCCACAGCCGGGCGCACGAGCCGAACTCCTGGGCCGTGGTGGAGAAGCGGAGGGCGCGGGTGGTGAGCTCGGTGGAACGCGCGGGCTCGGTGTTCTCATAGTCGTCGGCCACGCTCGTGCAGCCGATCGAGACGACCCGGCAGAAGGCCGCCGCGCGGTCCAGGGCCACGGCGAAGTCACCGGTGAACACGCCGCGGAGAATCTGGTCGGCCAGGGCGATGATCTCGGCGGGCCCCGTCGGGACCGCGACGCCGGCCACAACCGGGTCGATCGCCACGGTGACCTCGGTCCCGCGCTGGTAGAGCAGGGCGGTGCCCTGCGGGTCCTGGCGGATGAGGAGCCGCACCAGGTAGATCCGCCAGAGCGCCCCGGGGAGGCTTCGGGGGGTCGCGCTCGCCCACAGTTCGGCGACGGCGTCGATGCCGTGCTCGTCGGTGTAGGCGACCAGCCGGTCGACGACCGCGGGATCCGGGTCGTTGCGCACCCGGGCGAGGAGCGCGTGGGCCGTCTCGTGGGCGACCCGGCTGATCGAGGCCGGGTCGTCACCGCCCTGGAAGGACTCGAACTTGCTTCCCGAGAACTGGGTGGGCTTGTGAAAAGCGTCGGCCATCTCATCCTCCTGCGGTTCAGATCGGCACCGCTGCCCCGACGTTCGCGGGACGCAGTTCAACGGTACCCAGAAAACCCGCGCGTGAATCCACGCTAGATTATTAACCGCGGGCCTCTAGCTCAGTTGGTAGAGCAAAGGACTTTTAATCCTTGGGTCGTCGGTTCGAGCCCGACGGGGCCCACTTGTGTCGCGGTCGGGGTGCGCGAACGCCGGATGCCACCGGCACCCGCGTGAATCAGGCGTGGCTGGCCTGCCGGGCCAGCTCGCTCTGAACCGTGAGAGCGAGTTCGCGAAGCAGAACCAGGTTGACGTCCGCCTCCGCACGCGGCTCCGCCCCGAACACGCACAGGGCCCCGATCCGTTCGCCGGAGGGAGACTCGATCGGGAACCCGGCGTAGAACCGAACCTCCAGCCTGCCTGCGGCAGTCGGACCGGTGCGGAATCGTTCATCCGCCCGGGCGTCGGGGATGACCGTGGCTCCCGATTCCCTGATGACGAGGGTGCAGAATGAGTCGGCACGGGGCAACTCGCCGCGGTCGAGCCCTGCGGTGCACGACATCCTGACCCGCTCGGCGCCTACGATGCTGAAGGATGCCCCGTCCGCGCCGAACGAGGTGAGCGCAAGCTCGACGATCGGGCCGAGGAGTGCCTGATAGTCCGGGTCGGGCCGGTCGAGTTCATCGACAGCGCGTTGCCGCCTCGCCTCGCTCCGCAGTGCGTCAGGCTCCGACGGATCGGCCTCCCCGCTCTCGTGCCGATGCAGCGCCGGATCGAGGGCGGGCGTCAGGACGGCGGCCAGCAACTCGGCCCACTGCTCGTACACCGGGGCCGCCCGGTAGTCCTGGTACTGACTGCGCTCCGGCAGATCGGGCGCGATCGACAGCAGAGTGGCGCGCTGCATCGGCGCGCACACCGCTCGGGTGATTCGGTTCAGGCGCTGCGCGTGCCGCTCGGCGAGCGTGCCCAGCACGGAGTCGAAGATCGGAATGGAACGGATGCCCGAGGCCTCGACGATGTAGACCTGCGTGGTCTGGGAGGTCGAGCGCTCCAGCCGTGCGAGCAGGTCGGCAACGGCGCGCCGCCACAGGCTCGTCGCCGTGTAGAAGACGGCGTCGCCGACGCCGAGGAACACGACGATCGCGTCGTAGCGGCAGAGCCTGGCCCCGTCGAGGGCGCCGACGGCCGACCCGATGAGCATCTGGGGGTCGGCAATGACGTCGACGTCCGCCACGCGGCCGGTCCGCCGGGTCAGCGCCCTGGCGAGTGCCCCCGGTACGCCCAGGTCGTGGCTGAGCACTCCCCAGCCGACCAGCGGCCCGCTGCCGAAAAGCAGCACCCGGTCGGAGTCGAGGCCGGCGGAGTGGGCCTGGGGCGCATCCGAGGGCCGGGGGATGTTCTCCAGGTCGCGGAAGTTCAGGATCACCCAGGCGCGCATCAGCGGCGCCAGCGCGAGTCGGAACGGAGCGGATGCCCAGCCGTCGAACGGGTGGGCCGGCCACCGAGTCATCTTCGCCACTGAGCGTCCCCCGCCTCGGGCCTGTCCAGGCAGTCTGCCCATGTCGCAGTCAACCACTCGAGCCGCTCCCCCGCCAGCCCACCTTCGGGGAACGCGGACGGCCGGATTCCGGCCGGTCCCACTACGCTCGAGCTATCGACCAGATGGTTTCGACCCGGAACGGGCTGGGACGTGCTTCAGAACGACGAGACACGAGGAGAGGTCAGAATGTCCAGAAAAGTGAAGTGGCTCGGCCAGCCCGACGCCGAAGACTTCCCGAAGGCGGCGAACTACCTGCATCTGCTGGTCAATGACGGCGCCGTCGATGCCACCGTCGGCGCGCTTGAAGCGGCCCCGCTCACGCACCAGAAGGCCAAGGACATCCTCCGGGCCAGCGGCCTGCCGCTGCTCGATGCCGCCGACCCGCACGTGGCCACCTACCTGAAACAGATTCGCGACGGCGTGAGACTGTCGCCGATCCTGCTCGTGCGCGGCAATCTGCCCGCCGGGGTGCCCCTACACATCGCGGACGGCTACCACCGGGTGTGTGCCACGTACCTGACCGACGAGAACACCGACATCCCCGTGCGGCTCGCCGACCTGACGCTCTGAACATCGGAACCGGGCCGAGATGACGTTCCAGACCCTGGCGATCATCTCCGTCGTCGCCCTGCTCGGGCCTCTGCTCGCCATTCCCCGCCGCTGGCGCCTGCCGGTGATGCTCGGACAGCTCCTGGCCGGGATCGTCGTCGGGCAGAGCGGCCTCCGGCTGGTGGACTCGACCGACCCCTCGATCACGCTGTTGGCCGACGTGGGATTCGCGTTGATGATGTTCGTCGCCGGAACCCACGTTCCGGTGCGGGACGGTCAGATCCGCTCGGCGCTCGGGAGGGGGGCGGCCAGGGCGACGGTCACCGCGCTGCTCGCCGCCGGGCTCGGGACGGGGATCGCCATGCTCTTCGGCATCAACCACGCGCCGCTCTACATCGTGCTGCTCGCCTCGTCGTCGGCCGCCCTGGTGCTGCCGATCATCGACTCCCTGCGGCTGAAGGGGAGCCCTGTGCTCGAGGTCATCGCGCAGGTCGCCCTCGCCGACATCGCCGCGATCGTCGCCCTGCCGCTGGCGATCGACCCGCCCAACGCCGGACGGGCCGCGGTCGGCGCGGCCGCGGTGGCCGCCGCATCCGTGCTGCTGTATCTGGTGCTCTCCCGACTGGAGTCGACCGGGGCCCGGCTGCGGCTGCACCGTCTGTCGGAGTCCCGCAAGTTCGCGTTGGAACTGCGCATCCAGCTCGGGATCCTCTTCGCGATGGCGGCACTGGCCGTCTACAGCCACGTGTCGATCATGCTGGCCGGGTTCTCGTTCGGGCTGGCCGTCGCCGCCGTCGGCGAACCGAGACGATTGGCCAGGCAATTGTTCGCCATCGCCGACGGATTCCTCGGCCCTCTGTTCTTCGTCTGGCTCGGCGCCTCCCTCAACCTGCTCGACCTCCTGACCCGGCCGCAGATGATCCTGCTCGGCCTGGCGCTGGGGGTCGCCGCCATGCTGGCTCACGCCGTCACGCGCCTCCTCGGGCTGCCGCTGCCTCTCGGCCTGATGTCGGCCGCGCAACTCGGGGTGCCGGTGGCCGCGGTCACGATCGGAACCCAGTCGAAGCTGCTGCTGCCCGGCGAGGCCGCGGCACTGATCCTCGGAGCCCTGGTCACGATCGGGGTCTCCGCGATCGCGGGCGGGCGGTCGGTCACTCCCGCGGAGACGGAGCCGGTTTCCCCGTCGCGGACTCCGGAGGTCACGGCGCCCTGACCTGCCGAGGCCGTATTCGCGGCTCAGGGAGCACAGCCTGAGGAATTCCCGGCGGGCGTACAGCGTTGATGCGGTCAGTGTTCGGGTTTCCCGCTCATACTGCAGAGCAGAACGGGCACGGCCCGGCGACGAACCAAGGAGGTCGCACGTGGAAAGAGTGAATGAAGAGGTAGAGGTCAACACCGGAGTGATCGAGAAGTACCGGCGCCACGGCAACGGGCGTGGACTGGTCTCCCCCGCCGCCCGGGTGCACGCGAGCGCGTTCGTGTCGAGCACGGCCTATGTCGAAAGCGGCGCGCAGGTCAGCGCCGAGTCATGGATCGGACCGGGGAGCTGGATCGATCACGGGGCCGTCATCGGGTCGAAGGTCTTCGTCGGGCAGAACGTGCACGTGGGCGCGGACGCGCAGGTGGGAAACGGAGCCCGGCTGGGCAGTCATTCCCGAATCGGCCGGAACGCCCGCGTCCCGGCCGGCGCCGTTCTCGACCGGGACCTCCGGGTGCCGGACAACGCGGTGGCCGCCGTCACCGTGTCGCGCGCGGCCCACGCCGCGCGCCGACAGGCCGACCTGCCGGGGACCGGGCTCCGCTCGGCCGCCTGATCCGGCGTCAGGTGGGGCTCGGCGGATGCTGCAGCTCGCGCTGGACCATCAGCGCGAGCTCCCGCAGCAGGACCAGGTCCACCTCTCCGTCGGGGCGAGGCTCCGGGTCGAAGACGCAGAGAGCGCCGATCCGCTCCCCCGACGGGGATTCGATCGGGAACCCGGCGTAGAACCGGATGTGCGGCTCGCCGACGACGAGCGGGCTCTCCCGGAACCGATCGTCGAGCAGGGCGTCCGCGACCACCATCGGTTCCGGTCCCTGGATCGTGACCGTGCAAAAGGAACTGCTCCGCGGCACCTCGTCGAGGTCGAGGGAGACCCTCGCCTTGTGCCATTGCCGGTCACGGTCGATCACGGTCACCGCCGCGGAACGGGTGCCGAACAGGATCCGGGCGATATCGGCGATGCGGTCGTACCGTTCCTCCGGCGCCGTGTCGAGGATGCCGAGCCGGTCGACCGCGTGCTGCCGCATGGCCTCGCGGGTGGCAGCATCCCTCAGGACAAGAGGGGTGCCCTCCTGGGCGAACGCAAAACGCTCCGTCTCCAACTCAGGCACCATCGATGTCGCCAACAGTCCCGCCCAGTGGGCGTACACCTCCGGGGAACGATAGCGATCAGAGGTGGGCGGCGGCGCACCGTCGAAGGGCACGAAGGTGGCGCGCGGGACCTCGGCGCAGATCGCGGCCGTGAACCGGTTGAGCCCACGGGCGTGACCGTTGGCCACGTCGCCGAGCGGGCTGTCGAAGATCGGTATCGACCGGATCGGCTGGACTCCGGCAACGAAAACCCGGGTGCTGCCCGAGGAACTCCGGACCAGCTGGTGCAGAAGCCTGCCCAGCTCGAGCCGCCACACCCGTTCGGACGCCAGGGTGACAGACTCGTTCACGCCCAGGGTGACGACGATCGCGTCGAACCGCGTCAGCCTCAGGTCGCCGAGTTCGGCGAGTGCCGTGACCGACGTCATCCGGGGCCGGGCGACAACGTCGACGTCGACTCCTCGCCCGGTTCGCGCCGAGATCGCGCGCGCCAGCGCCCCGGGCAGGGCGAGGTCGTGGCTCATCACGCCACGGCCGACCGCCGGCCCGGAGCCGAAGATGAGGACGCGGTCGGAGTCGACGCCGGCTGAGTGCGCTTGCGGGGCATCCGTGGGCATCGGGATGTTGCTGAACTCCCGCTCGGCGGCCATCGCCCACGCGCGCATCGTCGGCGCCAGCGACCTGCGGATGAGTTCGTGCACCGAGTCCTCTTGCGGGTCAACACACGAGGGAGGTCCACGCGGGTTGGCCCAGTATCCCCCATCGGACGAAATTGTATGCAATTTGTGGCGAGTGTCGCCGCCGGCAGGCCCGGCCCAGTTCAGTTCAGATCAGATCAGGGACACGACGGCTTGCGCGGCCGCGAAGATGGCCAGTCCGGCGAGGGCACCGACGACCGTGCCGTTGATGCGGATGAACTGCAGGTCCTTGCCGACCTGCAACTCGATCTTCTCCGAGGTCTCGGTCGCGTCCCACCGTTCGACGGTCTCGGTGATGACACCGGCGATCTCGTGCCGGTAGCTGCGCACGAGGTGGCTGGCCGAGTCGGCCAGCCACCGGTTGATCCTCGCGCCGAGGGCGCCGTCGCTCTGCAGCCGCGCGCCGACCTCGATCACGGTCGAGCGGATGCCGGCGCGAAGCGCGCTCGCCGGGTCACCGAGGGAGTCGGCCAGGGAGGCCTTGACCGACTCCCACGTTTCCCCGGCGAATTCGCGCAACCGGGCGCTGTCGAGCAGCTCGAGCTTGAGCGTCTCCACCCGCGTGATCATGGCGGGATCGTGCTGCAGGTCAGCCGTGAGTTCGACGAGGTAGCGGTCGATGGCGCCCCGCAGCGGATGGGCGGCATCCGTGCGGACAGCGTCGAGGAAGGCGAGCACCTCCCGGTGGGCCTTGTCGTCGACGAGCTTGTCGACGAAACCGGGCAGCCAGCCCGGCAGGCGCTGCGACACGGCCCGGCCGAAGGCCTCAGGGTGCGCGACCAGCCAGCCCTGGGCGCGCTCCAGCAGCAGATCCACGACGGCGTGCTGCTGCCCGGACTCGACCAGGCGTTCACCGACCCGCCCGATCGGAGGTGCCCAATCGGCCTGCAGAAGGTGTTCGCGGGCGACGGTCTCGATCAGGTCCTTGATGGCGTCGTCGCTGAGCAGTTCGAGCAGCCCGGTGCCGGCCACCGCGACCTCCTGGGTCAGCCGGGCTGCGTTATCCGGTGACGTCAGCCACGCGCCCAACCTCCGGGACACGCCCATCGACTCGAGTTTGCCGCGCACGACGGCCTCGGAGAGGAAGTTCGTCTCGACGAACTCACCCAGGCTCGCGCCGATCTCGTCCTTGCGGCTGGCGATGATGTTCGTGTGCGGGATCCGCAGTCCCAGCGGGTATCGGAACAGGGCGGTCACCGCGAACCAGTCCGCCAGCGCGCCGACCATGCCGCCCTCCGCGGCCGCGCGCACGTATTGCAGCGCCGGGTAGCGGTCCTGAAGCGCGAAGGCCACGGCGAAGACGACCGCCATGAGAAGGAGCAGGCCCACCGCGAGCCGTTTCATCCGCACGAGGGCCGTCAGGCGGGCGGCATCCGACGGGCTCAGGCGTGGTGGCGCCGGCGCCAGGGCGTGTTCGGTCATCTGTGTTCCTCCCCGTCGCGTTGCTGCCGGTCTGGCCATCGTCCCAGCCTGCCCGATCAACCCCAGACTGCGAAACCGGCGGTCGGTTCACTCCGGCCGGGCCCGTCGGAGCCCGCCCGAGCCCGCCCGAGCCCGTCGAGCCCGTCGAGCCCGTCGAGTGTGTTCCGAATTCAGGAGAACAGTCCCGATTCGAGGCGGCGGCGGGCATCCGTCGCACTGTTCCGGGCTCTACACCTGAATTCGGGACGAAAACCTCATGGACAGACCCACCCGCCGGAGGGTCGACTTCTGAGGGTCGACTTCTGAGGGTCGACTTCTGAGGGTCGACTTCTGAGACAGGAACAGGCTACCGATGGTCAGCGGTGGCAGTGGTCCTCGCCCGCGGCGGCCGGGGTGCTCGCCGGCACGTCGAGCACCGGGCTGCGGTCGAAGAAGCCCTCCGGCTTGAGCTTGAACCCGGCTGTGTCGACCGGCATGATCGGCCAGTCTTCGATCCGCGGGTAGTGGGTGAGACCGAAGGTGTGCCACAGCACGATGTCCTGCCCGTCCAGGTCACGATCCGCCGCCATGTAGGCGGGAAGGCCGGCGCCACCCGCGTGCTGGTTGACGAAGTCCCCGGTGGGGTAGCGCTCGTCCTCGGCGAAACGGGTGACCCACAGGTCCCTGGTCGCGAACGCCGCCCGGCGCGCCACCGACGAGTCCTCGTCCGCGAGCAGGGTCGGCTGCCCCTGGGGGTAGAGCTTGTAGCCGACCGGCTCGCCGAGGCGGTTGAGCACGTTCGGGTTCGAGACGAGCCAGGTGCGGCCTCGGCGCATCTCGGCCTCGCGCACCCCGTCGGCCTCGCTGGCCAGCACCGTGCGCTTGCGGCTGAAGGCGTTCCCGCGTTCGTTGCCGACTCCCATCGGCACGCGCACCGCCTCCTCTTCTTCCACCCGGTTGGTCAGGCCATCGACGGCCATGTCCAGCCGGGCGCTGAACAGGTGCTGGTGGAACGGGGCGCCGAGCCCCGGGGCCAGCTCGGAGGCATACGGGTAGCCCTTGCCCGGGTACGCGCTGGTGAAGACGATGCCGGTGGCCTTCGCCTCGAACTCGATGGTGCCGTCGAGGTAGAGGTACCAGTAGAAGCCGTAGTCATAGTTCCCGATGGTCGTGAAGAAGGAGATCACCAGGCGACGGTTGCGGCGGGTGTACTCGATTCCGGTCCAGAGATCGCTGTGCTTGGCGAGGATGCTCCAGTCCTCCTCGTGCATGCAGATTCCGTTGCGGATCTCCCGGGGGTTGCCGAAGCCGTCCGTGATGACGGGGCTGAGGTAGGTGATCTCCCCGAGGCAGTCGCAGCCGAGCTCGAGCGAATTGGCGTACTGGCCGACCAGGTACTCACCGGTGTCGAAGTAGTTCTGCCAGGACCGCACGGGCGACGGGTCGCCGTAGGGCACGACCATCTCCGCGATCGACGCCCGGCGGATGATCGACCGGCGCACCCCGGCGTCATCGAAGCCGATGTTGTGCAGCACGACGCCCTCGCGCACGTCGAAGCCCACATCGAGGCTCCATTTCTCCCACTCGACGTGGTTTCCGCCGGTGACGGTGAAACTCGGGCCTTCCGGCTGGGTGATCTCGATCGGCTTGAGCGTCTCGCGCAGCGGACCGGTGAGCGCGGGGTCGGTGTAGTTGCCGTGCTCGGCGGGGATCGGCACCACGCCGTAGTCGATGACCTGGTCCACGGTCTTGCTCACGATGTCGACGTAGGCGACCAGGCCGTCGATCGGGTGCGCCCACGGGCTGTCCTCCGGGAACTGCTGCACGAAGGCGAGTCCGCGCAGGATGCGACGGCCCTTCTCCTCCGGATACTCGAACACGCCGGCCGACAGCGGGGCGACCCGCACGGTGGCGACGTCCAGCCCGCGCGCGGCGAGCGCGGCCAGCCAGCGCGCGTCGTTAGCGAGGAGCTCCTCGACCGCGCCGAATTCCTCCTCGAGCACGGGCAGCTCCCCCGTGACCGCGGTGTCGAGCTCGATCACGGATTCGACGGCCCGCCGGGTCGCCGAGACCGTGACGTCCCGGGGTGCGGCGCCGGAGATGTCGTGCAGGAACGCCCGGAAGCGCCGGTTCGGCTCGCCGGACTCGGCTCCGCGCGGAGGGTCGAGCAGGCCCAGGTAGGCCACCCGCACGCTCTCGCCGAGCAGGCCGGCCTCGCCCAGGATGTCCCGGACCGACTCGAGTTCGGCGGCCGTGGTCAGCGCGTGCGCACCGTTCAGGGGAGGCAAGGCCGTGGTGGGGTCGGTGGAGGCGAGTGTCATGGGAACCCTTTCGAGGTTGTGGGCCGGGCAGGTGGATGCGCCGGGCATCCAAATGCGTCACTGCATTTATTTCCTATGGTTGTAGAAGAATAAGGCTCACTATGCTCGGGGGCAAGGGTCAATTCCTGCGAGTTCTGTCCGAGAGGGGGAAGCATGCCCAAGGTCGTCGACCACGACCAGCGTCGGGTCGAGCTGGTCAACGCGACCTGGCGAATCATCGCCAGGCACGGCATCGAGGGCGCGACGATGCGCGAAATCGCGGCAGAGGCCGGGTTCGCGAACGGCGCCCTGAAGCCCTATTTCCCGACCAAGGACGACCTGCTCACCTTCGCATTCGGGCACGTCTTCAGCCAGACCAGCGAACGGATGCGCGCGGCCACGGCCGGAAGGACGGGACTCGTCGCGCTGCGGGCCTACTGCCACGAGATCCTCCCGCTGGACGAGATCCGGATCAGCGAGGCCCGGATCGTCATCCCGTTCTGGCAGAAGGCGCTCGGCGACCCGGCGAAGGCGGAGCTGCACGACGCCTCGATGCTCCAGTGGCGCCGGGCCCTGCGCGCCCTCCTCACCGAGTGCCGCGAGAACGGGGAGGTGCGCACTCAGGTCAGCGACGCGGATATCGTCGGGCATCTGATGACGGTCGTGCTGGGCGCCCAGATCACCGCGGCCCTCTCCCCCGCCGACCACTCGCCGAATCAGCTGATCACCCAGCTCGACGGCTATCTCCAGTTGCTGGCGACGGGCCACTGATCCGCGTCGACGTTATTCGACGTACGTTGAAAAAAGAGTGACATTCCCGTCGAATCCGGCTAGGTTACTGCCACAGCGTGTCTGTACGCGACGGCAAAGGAGCCCACCGTGACGATGACCATGGCCACCGCGTCCGCCCCGGCGGGCGGCGGCGACGACCCTGTCCGCAGCGCGGAGGCGAACTCGTTCGGCGAGTGGCGCACCCTCGTCTCGGATTCGTTCGTCCCGCTCGAGGTGCGTTCCGACGCCACCGACTTCCACGGCACGCTCCGTTCACGGGTGCTCGACGACCTCTCCATCGTCGAGGTCACGGCCACCGGGCACCAGGTCCTCCGCACCCCGTCGCTCATCGCCCGGTCCGACCGGCAGTACTTCAAACTCAACCTGCAGCTCTCCGGCAGCGGGATCCTGATCCAGGACAACCGAGAGGCCACCCTGTGCCCGGGCGACCTCGCCGTCTACGACACGAACCGGCCGTACACCCTGGCCTTCGAGCGGGACTTCCGCACCCTCGTGCTGATGTTCCCCCACGACGCGCTCGACCTGCCGGCGGATGCCATCGCGCAGCTCACCGCGGTGAGGATGGCCGGCGACGCCGGCCTCGGCCGGATGATCAGCCCGTTCATGGTGCGGCTGGCCGAGAACCTCGACGCCCTCTCCGGCGCGACCGGCCACCGGCTCGCCTACAATGCCGTCGACCTGGTCGCGACGATGTTCGAGAGCGAGCTGAGCATCCGTCGCGACCCGGGGCCCGCCACCCGCGGCGACCTGCTCACGAGCATCCACCGCTACATCGAGGCCGAGCTCGGCGACCCGGAGCTGTCACCGGCGGTGATCGCCGCCGCCCACTTCATCTCCCTCCGCCAGCTGCACAATGTGTTCCATGCGGCCGGCAGCACCGTGTCCGGCTGGATCAGGTCGCGGCGGCTGGAACACTGCCGCCGGGATCTCCGGGACCCGATCCTGTCCCCCCGGTCGGTCGGCGTGATCGCCGCGCGCTGGGGGTTCATCGACGCCGCGCATTTCAGCCGGATCTTTCGCACGGCGTTCGGCGAACCCCCCAGCAGCTACCGCCGCGGCTGACCGGGAGACCGGGCATCCGTTTCGTCGCTGGTCGTCAACTGGCGTACCCGGAATGGCAACTCCACCCGCGTGCACTCGGGCAGAGTCGTCACACACGCACCGCCGGCGACACCGGATGCACCCCGCACCCGTTGGCCGGCGCCGTCACCCCCCGATTTACGTTGTCAACTCGATGAGGAGTACACCCATGACGACCACCCACACCGAGGCCGAACCCGAGACCACCCTGCACAAGGGCCGGCTCGGCGTGATCGGCATCGTCTTCTTCGTGGTCGCCGCCGCGGCCCCGCTCGTGGGGATGACCGGCGCGGTTCCCGTGGCGATCGTGCTCGGCAACGGGGCGGCCGCCCCGGGGGCCTATCTCATCGTCGGAATCACCCTGCTGCTCTTCAGCGTCGGCTACGCGGCGATGAGCCAGCGGGTGACCAACGCCGGCGCCTTCTTCGCCTACGTCGGCCGCGGCCTCGGCAAGCACCTGGGCACCGCGTCGGCGTTCGTGTCGATCCTCGCCTACCTGGCCATCCAGCTCGCGATCTACGGCTTCTTCGGCGGGCTCCTGGCCGCCCAGGTCGGGCTGCTCCCCTGGTGGGCGTGGACGCTCCTCGCCTGGGTCCTGGTCACCCTGCTCTCCCTGCTCAGCGTCGACGTGGGCGCCAAGGTCCTCGGCGTGCTCATGCTCCTGGAGCTCGCCGCCCTCGTCGTGACCTCGGTCGCGATCCTCGCCGACGGCGGACCGGAGGGCATCAACGTCTGGGCATCGTTCAACCCGACCGCGATCCTCGCCGGCGGGCTCACCGGATCGGCCGGGATCGCGTTCGCGTTCGCGTTCGCCTCCTTCATCGGGTTCGAGGCCACGGCCATCTACGGCGAGGAGTCCAAGGACCCCAAGAAGGTCGTGCCCCGGGCAACCTACCTGGCCGTCGGTGTCATCACGGTGCTTTTCGCGCTCACCGCGTTCGCCATGGTCACCGGGATGGGCGCCTCCTCCGTGGTCGAGAGGACCGTGGAGCTCTCGACCCTCGACGGCGTGCCGCTGGCCGACCCGGCCGCCGTGCTCTTCTCCCTCGCGACGCAGTACGTGGGACCGTGGATGGCGACCGTGATGGGCATCCTCGTTCTGTCCAGCCTGTTCGCCGGGCTGCTCGCCTTCCAGAACGCGTCGAGCCGGTACCTGTTCGCGCTCGGCCGCGGCGGGGCCCTGCCCGCGCCGCTCAGTCACGTGAACCTGCGCGGCGCGCCGAGCACGGCATCCGTGGTCACGTCGGTCGTTACCGGGCTCGTCATCGCGGTTTTCGCGGTCTTCCAGCTAGACCCGGTGCTGAACATGTTCTACTGGTTCAGCGGCCTCGCCGTCGTGGCCATCGTGCTGATCGAGGTCCTGGTTTGCGTCGCGATCATCGTCTACTTCAGCCGGAACAAGGGCAGCGAGAACCTGTTCCAGACGCTCATCGCCCCGGTCCTGGCCACGATCGGCCTCATTCTTGGCGAGTACCTGCTGATGAGCCGATTCGGGCTCCTCGCCGGCACGGTGGCCGAGGGCGTCGACCCCACCACGACCTCGTGGGGGCTGAGCCCGATCGGCTGGGTGCTGGTGGCGCTGCCGTTCGCGCTGCTCGCCGCCGGCTACGTGCTCTCGCTCATCTCCCACAGCGAGAACGAGGAACTGGTCATGGACGTCCTGTCCTGACTGCGGACGCCCAGATCAGCGGTCGCCCACCGGGCGTCTCACCCTGCCAGGCCGGTGTGTCGGATGCCCCAGCGCACCGTCCAGGTCTCGCCGGGTTCCAGCCAGCGCAGGCCGGCCCCCGTGTTGAAGGCGTTCGCCGGAGCGGTCATCGGTTCCACGGCGACCGCTCGCCCCAGGGCCGGCCCGCCGGGGGTGTCGACCGGGAAGTTGCGCGGGGTGAAGACCTGCACGTAGCGCATGTTCTCGTCTCCCCAGAGGATGACGCTGCGGCCGTCTGGTGCGGTCAGCGAGTGCTCCACCGCACCCTTGGAGTCGCCCCGCGGGTCGTCGTCAAGCTCGTCGCCGTGACCGCGCGGGGCGGCCTCCCGCATCGTGGCGGTGAAGCCGTCGTCGAGATCGAGGTCACGCACCGGCCGGCCCCCGCGCAGGTCATAGTCGGTGCCGTCCACGGCCGTCTCGCCGACCGGGTTCAGCCGTTCGTCGACCTCGATGCGCGTGCCGACGGCCGCTGTCAGCGTGAGGTCGTCGGTGGGAACGCCGCCGATCTTAAGGTAGGGGTGGGCGCCGATGGCGACCGGGGCGGCATCCGTGCCCACGTTGCGTACCGTGTGGGTGACGTCGAGCCCGTCGTCGGTGAGGGCGTAGCTGACCGTGGTGTCGAGCTGGAACGGGTAGCCGAGCCGGGGGAACACCATCGCGGCCAGGGTGACGGCGGCCGTGCTGCGGTCCAGCAGCCGATAGGGCGAGACGCTGAGCAGCCCGTGGATGGCGTTGCGCTCCTCGGGCTCGTTGAGTGGGAGCTGCCGCTGCACGCCGTCATACAGCCACACGCCGTCACGGATGCGGTTCGGCCACGGAACAAGCACGATGCCCGCCGACTTGGGCGGGATCGCCTCGGCGGGGAAGGGCTCGACCAGGTCTATGCCGTCAACGGAATACACCCGGAGTCCGGCCGCGACCTCGGTGACGATAGCCAGGGCCGGTCCGCTCGGGGTGGCCGCCCGCAACTCGTACTGTATGCCTGTCGCTGCTCGCATGGCTTCAGCCTAGTCCGGCTGGAGAACGGTCAGACCGGCGTCGCGGAGGGGCGCCACGAGGCCGGCGGAGGCGTCGGCATCCGTCACCAGGGTGTCGAAGGCGCTCAGCGCGCCGATCCGGCCGAGGTGCACTTGGCCGAGTTTCGAGCCGTCGGCGACGACGATGGCCCGGGTCGCGGCGGCGAGCATGAGCGTCTTGACGCCGGCCTCCGGGAGATTGATGTTGGTCACGCCGCGTTCCGCGTCCACCCCGTTGCAGCCGATGAAGGCCAGGTCGGCGTGCACCTGGCCGAGCACGGCCTGGACCAGGGGCTCGACCAGGGAATGCTGAAGCGGGCGCAGCGACCCGCCGGTGACGATCACCGTGAAGCGGGGAATGGCCGGTTCGAGCTCGAGCGCGATGCTGAGGCCGTTCGTGATGACGACGACGTCGGTGAGTTCGGTGCGGGCGAGCAGCGCCCGGGCCACCGCGAGCGTGGTCGTTCCCACGTCGAGGATCACGCTCTGGCCGCTCGCGACGAGCGACGCGGCGAGCACGCCGATCTGCTGCTTGGGCAGAACGGATGCGGCCAGCGCCTCTTCGAACGAGGACTCCCGGTTTGGTCTGGCCCCCGTTCCCGCGGTCGGGGCCGGCACCGCCCCGCCGTGCACGCGCTGGAGTGACCCGGCCGCTTCGAGGGCGTCGAGGTCGCTCCGGGCCGTCACTCCGGACACCCCGAAGGCCGCACGGAGTTCGCTGACCCGCACGAACCCCCGCTCGTCGACGAGCATCTGGATGCGTTCGCGCCGCTGGTGCGGCGGGAGTGCCTCGCGATCGGGCCGCGGTTCCGAGCGCTGGTCCTTCGGCTGGTCAATTTCGGACATGAGGCAATCTTCACTTAGTTTGCGTTAGTTTTCAATCTGAAACCTCTAGTTTCGGATACGCAAATTTGTTATCGTGGTCAGTGCCATGAATACAGAAGACTTCGTCGCCGACACCGGCATCATCCGCCACCGCCACACCCTCGCGGATGGCCGCGACCTCATCTACTTCGACGACCCGGACAGCACGCTCCCGCCGGAGCGCGCCCCCGATCTCCGTGAGCTCGACCCCCGTCCCCCCACGGCCCGGATGCGCCAGGACCCGCTGAGCGGGGAATGGGTGTCGATCGCCGCGGCTCGCCAGAACCGGGTGTTCCTGCCGCCGGCGCACCTCGACCCGCTCGCGCCGTCGACGCCCGAGAATCCGTCGGAGGTGCCGAGCAACTACGACGTGGCCGTGTTCGAGAACAAGTCGCCCTCGTTCGGGCCGTTGCTGAGCGATGCCGACGCCCCCACCGGCCTCGACGACCTGGCCGCGATCGGGCTGGGCCGCATCCGCACCTCGGTCGGCCGCTGCGAGGTCGTCTGCTTCAGCCCGGCGACGGAGGGCTCGTTCGGCAGCCTGTCGGTCACCCGGGCGCGCACCGTGATCGAGGCGTGGGCCGAGCGCACCCACGCGCTCTCGCAGCTGCCGGGGATCGAGCAGGTGTTCCCGTTCGAGAACCGCGGCGAGGCGATCGGCGTCACCCTGCACCACCCGCACGGCCAGATCTACTCCTACCCCTACGTCACGCCGCGCAGCCAGCGGGTGATCGCCTCCCTCGACTCGTACGGGCCGACCCTGTTCGCCGACATCCTGGCTACCGAGCAGGCCGGGGACCGGGTCATCCTGACCGGCGAACACTGGACCGCGTTCGTGCCGTTCGCCGCCCGCTGGCCGATCGAGGTGCACATGCTCCCGCACCGCCACGTGCCCGACTTCGCCGGCACAACGCTGGCCGAGCGCGACGAGCTGGCGGTGCTCTACCGCCGGCTGCTGCGCGGGATCGACGCCGTCTACGCCACGCCGACGCCGTACATCGCGGCCTGGCACCAGGCCCCGGTGAACACCCGGCGCGACGAGATCCGGCTGATGCTGCAGGTGACGAGCCCGCGCCGGGCCGAGGACAAACTCAAGTTCCTCGCCGGATCGGAGGCCGCCATGGGCGCCTGGATCGGCGATGTCACCCCCGAGCAGGCCGCCGCGACGATTCGCGCGGCGCTCGAACGCTCCGATGCGGCGGATGCGGCGGATTCCGCGGCGAACGCCGCCGCGGATGCTGTCGGCGAGGCCGCGCAGGCCACCAACCTCCCCGGAAAGGCGCAGTCATGACCGACCTCCACCAGATGGTGACCACCGGTTTCAAGAGCCGCTTCGGCACGGAACCGACCGGGCTCTGGTCGGCTCCCGGCCGGGTCAACCTGATCGGTGAGCACACCGACTACAACGACGGATTCGTCTTCCCGTTCGCGATCGACCGCCGCACCGTCGTGGCGCTCGGGGTGCGCGCCGACCGGCTGATCCGCGTGGCCAGCTCCTTCGCCGAGGAGACCGTCGAGCTGTCGCTGGACGACCTCACCCCGGAGAACCTCGAGGGCTGGTCGGCGTACCCCCTCGGTGTGGCCTGGGCGCTCGGCCAGTTCGGCGCCGACCTGGCCGCGGTCGCCGGCTTCGAGGTGTTCATCGACTCCGATGTGCCCATCGGGGCCGGGCTGTCCTCCTCGGCGGCGATCGAGAGCGCCGTCGCGGTCGCACTCAACGACGTCTGGCAGCTCGGGTTGGATCGGCGCGTGCTGGCCCGGGTCGGACAGCTGGCCGAGAATCGGGCCGTCGGGGCGCCGACCGGCATCATGGACCAGTCCGCCTCCCTGCTCGGCCGGGCCGACGCGGCCGTGTTCCTCGACTGCCGCAGCCTCGATGCCGAGGTCATCCCGCTCGGTTTCGATGCGGCCGGACTCGAGCTGCTGATCATCGACACCCGGGTGAGCCACGCCCACTCGACCGGCGGCTATGCCTCCCGTCGAGCGTCCTGCGAGGCCGGCGCACGGCTACTGGGGGTCTCGTCGCTGCGGGACCTCGAGGTGGACGACCTCGTCCGGGCCCGCGAGTTGCTCGACGACGAGACCTTCCGCCGGGTGCGGCACGTGGTCACCGAGAACCAGCGCGTCCTCGACACCGTTCGCACCCTCCGCGAGCAGGGCCCGACCGCGATCGGCGCCCTCCTCGACGCCTCGCACGTGTCCATGCGCGACGACTTCGAGATCTCGGTGCCCGAACTCGACCTCGCTGTCGAGACCTCACGGGCCGCCGGTGCCATCGGCGCACGGATGACCGGCGGCGGGTTCGGCGGGGCGGCGATCGCCCTGACTCCCCATGCCCTGATCCCGGCCGTCACGGCCGCCGTCACCGCCGCCTTCACCGCCCACGGCTTCGGCACGCCCGACCTCTTCGTCGTGCGCGCCGCCGACGGAGCCGCCCGCGAGGTCTGACCCCGTCGTTTCAGGGGGCGACGACGCTCGGTTCGCCGGCGGTGATCCGCACCAGCTCGTCGAACGTGGTGGGGAAGACGGTATGGGCATGGCCCGCGGCGGCCCAGACCACCGGGAATTCGGCGAGCGCGACGTCCACCAGGGTGCGAAGAGGTGACGGATGCCCCACCGGCGCCACTCCGCCGATCACCTGCCCGGTCGCGCGCTTGACCACGTCCTTCGACGCCCGCCCGATCGTTCCGCCGAGGCGTTCCCCCAGCCAGTCTGTGTCGACCCGGTGCGCCCCGGAGGTCAGGACCAGCAGCGGCTCGTCGTCGAGCGTGAAGACGAGGGAGTTCGCGATCGCGCCGACCTCGATGCCGAGCGCGGCCGCAGCGGCCGGCGCGGTCGTCGCCGCATCGTCGAACCAGCGGATCTCGGGGACGAGCCCGTACCCGCGCAGTGCGTCGCGAACCCGGTCGACGGCGGGATGAGCGGTGTTGACCATGCAGCCAGACTAGACGGCCTCGTCGCCCGGCCAGACCGCCGACTTCGACACGAAGCGATTCTGCAGAGTTCTCGCCCACTCGGGAGTCTTGCTCCTCCCGTTTGACGAACGCTGTGCGGGCGGCTTCCCCTTCGGAAGACCGGGGCGAACAGGTCAGTGCGCAAGAATATAAGTATGAGCTTTACGTCCTTCGGTCGCATCGCGACGCCCGTCCTGGAAATCGGATACGAGTTTTCAGGCGATCCCGGCGGAACGCCGGTCATTCTTTTGCACGGGTTCCCATACGACGTTCGAGCCTTCGACGAGGTCGCTCCGATCCTCGCCGACCAAGACGCATTCGTACTCGCGCCCTACCTTCGCGGCTTCGGTCCCACTCGTTTCCTCGATGACACGACGATCCGCTCAGGACAACAAGGCGCCCTCGGGCAGGACCTCATCGACTTCATGGATGCTCTCAACATCGAGAAAGCGATCGTTGCGGGTTACGACTGGGGCGGCCGGGCCGCGTGCATCGCAGCCGCGCTGGAACCTGGACGTGTCGCCGGGCTCGTCTCCGTGGATGGCTACAACATGCAAAACCTCGCGTCTGCCGGCGAACCTGCCGACCCGGAACGGGAGCGAACCTACTGGTATCAGTACTATTTCCACTCGGCGCGAGGGCGTCGCGGACTCGACCGAAACCGTGACGAGCTGTGCGAGCTGCTGTGGCGCACCTGGTCACCGACGTGGCGTGGCGCATCCCAGGCGTTTCCCGCGAGCGCTCCAAGCCTTCACAGCCCCGACTTCGTTGACGTCGTCATCCACTCCTACCGCCACCGTTATGGACTCGTCGAGGGCGACCCTCAGTACCAGGGACTCGAAGACCTGATCGCGCAAGAGCCGCAGATCACCGTTCCAACCGTCGTGCTCGAAAGCGGGGACGACGGTGTCGGCGGCCCCAGCGCGGGAGAGGACCGAGAGTATTTCACCGGCCCTTATGACCATAGAGTCCTCCCTGGCATTGGACACAACGTTCCTCAGGAGAACCCGAAGGCGTTCGCCCAAGCCGTGCTGAGCCTGCTCGCCTGAGCATTTTCTGCGCGTCCCTGACGCGGCCGCATGTGATGCCCGTAAGCCGGACCCTGGCGGGCACAGAATCCGCCGTTAGGACTTGGAGCCGCCGCAGAGCAGTTGGGGTGTCACTTGAAACCGCCAACCCCTTGTGGGACTGTCACCAAATGGTGGGTTCCGGGTGCCGCGTCGGAGTCAAGTGTGGTTTACGACGATAAACGGCGGTGTTTTATGACTGCAGAATGCCGTGTTTGAGCGCTGGGCAGTCCTGAGCGCGGCTATGGCGACCGAAGAAACGACGCTTCGGTGAGCAACGAAGCGATACGGCCATAACGTTGACTCATGACGACACATTCGTACGCAAGCACGCTTCACTGGGCCGGCCGCACACAGGATTACGACAGCTACAGCCGCCGGCACGACATAACCATGGGCGAGACCAGGGTCGTAGCAAGTGCCGACTCAGCGTTTCGTGGAGACGGCAAGCTGCCGAATCCGGAGCAGTTAGTCGTCGCGGCTGCGAGTTCATGTCAGCTCCTGTCGTTTCTCGCTGTTGCGGCGCTCGCTGGTGTCGAGGTACTCGAATACCACGACAACGCGGAGGGGGTCATGCCCGACGATCAGCGTCCTCTCCGTTTGACGAGAATCGTGCTTCGACCCAGAATTGTCGTCCAGGGCGCAACGGCTGAGCGGGTGGAAAGGTTGCTGCACAAGGCTCATGAGCAGTGCTACATAGCAAATAGCCTGACGACCGAGGTGACGCTCGAACCAGCCATTGAGGTGCGGTGATGTTCGACATCGAGATCTCTGCACCCGACGGCGCGGACTCTCTCGCCCGAATCGGAGGAACGCTCGGAAAGGCAGGGGTCGGACTCGAGGGCGGGGGCATGTGGTCAGGCGTAGCGCACTACCTTGTGGCCGACGCGGTCGTCGCGGCACGTGCGCTCGAAGCGGCAGGCATAGGTCCCGTGGTCGCTCGAGAGGTGGTCCTCGCGGAACTTGACGCTGACGTGCCGGGCGCCCTAGGGCGGATGATGAATACGCTCACCGACGCCGGAATCGTTCTTCTCGGTCAATACAGCGACCATGACAATCGCAAGGTTCTCATCGTCGAAGACGCTGAGGCCGCCCGTACCGCGTTGCGAGAGGCCCGCCCCGCATGAATGGCGAACCGGACATTGCGGTTCCGGCCCGAGCGTTGGGCGACCCTGCGCGCGGTCGAATGGTTACTGCGTTGCTCGGTGGCCGCGCAATTCCGGCAGGTGACCTGGCTCGGGCGGCAAGCGTGTCCGCATCCACTGCGAGCGAACATCTTCGGGTTCTGCTCGCCGCAGGAATCGTGGTGGTCGACCAACGCGGCCGGAACCGCCTCTTCCGGCTTGCGAACAGCGACGTATCAATCGCGATCGAAGCGCTCCAGGCGATCGCCCCGCGAACTGAGGTCCGGTCCCTGCGGCAGCATCACGTCTCGGAGGAACTTCGCTCAGCGAGAACCTGCTACGACCACCTTGCCGGAGACCTCGGGCTACGGATTGCGGACCTGCTGCTGGCGTCCGGGGTGGTGACCGAACTGAGGATCGGTGAGCCGTCCTCTCCACCAGAGCCGTTCCCGGACGGGCCGATCGCAGCCGCGTTCCGTATTCAGCCTCAACAAGGTCGTCGCCCTTGGGCGAGAGGGTGTTTGGACTGGACCGGTCGGCGCGCTCATACTGCAGGCCAGGTCGGTGCACAGATACTCGGGGCCTTGGAATCCCAGGGTTGGGTTACACGGCGGGCCGACAGCAGGGCCATTCGTCTCACCGACCTCGGTGCCGCCCGTCTTCTGGAGCTCGAATCGCTCGTGACTAACCTGTCCCAATAATCTAAAGCATTTCGAGGCACGCAAATGCTCTTCCAAGTCGTGGGGAGAACTGGCGGATTTCCGGGGCTCGATCTGTCTTGGAAACATGTCTTACCGTGAGTTGTCTTTGCTCCACTGCTTCTAGCAGTTTCTGAGGCAGAATGGCTCGGTGAGACATCTCGGGTATACGCGGGTCAGCACCAGGAGCCAAGACGCGAAGTTGCAGGTCGACGCCCTGGTCAAATCGGGTGTGCAGGAGCGGGACATTTTCGCCGACGTCACCTCGGGCAGTCGGACGGCGATCTCCCGCCCGGGGATGAAGAAGCTGCTCGAGTACGCCAAGCCGGGTGACACCGTCGTCGTCTGGCGAGTCGATCGACTCGGACGGTCCCTGATCGATGTTCTCAACACGGTGAAGCTGCTCCGGGAGCGGGACGTGCAGGTGAAGAGCATCTCGGATGGCATCGACCCATCGACGACGTCGGGCCGCCTGATGCTGAACATGCTCGCCACACTGGCCGAGTACGAACGCGAGCTGATCACAGAACGGGTGAACGCAGGAATCACGGCCGCCCGGAAAGGCGGCACCAAGTTCGGCCGGCCCCTGTCAGATCCCGTCGTCGTCGCCGACAAGCTCAAGCTCATCACCGAGGCAAGGGCAAAGGGCCGGACCGCGGAGGACGCGGCGAAACTTGTCGGGTGGAGCCGGGCCACCCTCTACCGGCATCAGCACGCCATCGCGGCTCGCGAGAGCACGACCGTGTAGGTTAATCGTGGACGCGGCGGAGCGGTGGCGTGTTCTTCGGCTGCATGTCGAAAACCATATCCCGCTCGCTGTCCTCCCCCAGGAGACCGGGATCTCCGCTCGGACACTGCAGCGCTGGAACCAGCTCTACCGGGGAGGCGGCGTTTCGGCCCTCGATCCTCATCCACGAACCGATAGGGGTGTCCGCCGGACCTCAGCCGAGACGGTCGCGTTCGTCGAACGGTTGGCACTCACTCGGCCACGCCCGAGTATCGCCACGTTGCATCGCCTAGCCGCCAAAGATGCGCAAGCACGTGAGCTGCCAGCGCCGAGCTATGCGACCGTGCGGCAGATCGCCCAGGCGCTCGATCCGGCCCTTGTCACCCTGGCACTTGAAGGGCCGGTCTCGTACCGGGACAAACACGAGCTCGTCTTCCGCCGCCGCGCGGAACACCCAAACCAAACCTGGCAATCGGACCACACCGAACTCGACATCCTCATCGTCGGCGCCGACGGAAAACCCGACCGCCCGTGGCTGACCACCGTGATGGACGACATCCTCGTCATCGGCAACTGGCGACACGGAGCGATCACAGAACACCGCCACAGAGCGCCAAACTCCACAGAAATTGTGGCTGTTGGCGATTTACGGCGGCGTCCTGTGATCGTCCTATGGTGCATCTAGGAACTGGCCCGTCTGTCGCGTATCCCATGGTTGCGAGACGGCCGGGTTGCAAGACAACGGGGCCGAGCAAGAGGCATGTCCGCGCATCGTCCTGCGCAATCTTGTTGCGTGAGCGGAGCTTGCCCTGGATCCAGACGACTGGATCCAGGGCACGTGGGTCTCGTCGCGCGATTTGCCGGTGAGTGTGACTAGAGGTTGGGGACGAGGACGATCCGGCCCCGCAGGCCACCCGCTTCCATCAGCCGGTGTGCTTCCGGCGCGTCGTTGAGAAGCAGAAGTGAGTGAACACGAGTGCTGATTTCACCCCGCGACGCAGAGTCGAGAAGTCGTGCAAGCAGTGGTCCGTCTGCAGATGCCATGATCGCCTGCGTCGTGATCCCACGCGTCATCGCCGGTACTGCGGGTGGGACGACTCCCACGTACATGCCGTTGTCGCAGATGCTGGCGACAATCGTGTCGCCGATTGCCGCTGCGTCGAGTGCGGCGTCGAAGACCAGTCCGGCCGGCACAGTGTCCATGAACGACGCGCCCGTGTTAAGAACAACGTCGCGGTCGGTCGGGCGGGCGAGTCCCGTGACAGCGAAGCCGCGTCGTACTGCCATCTCTGCTGCGAAGTTGCCGACGGCACCGGCCGCTCCGGTAATGAGCAAGCTGCGGCCGTCAGGAGGTCCGAAGAGATTCAAAGCCTGATGAGCTGTTGTGGCATTGAGGGGGATAGTTGCGGCCCTCGCCGAAGTGAGGGTCGAGGGAACGTGGGCTATGTCTGTTGCGGATGCCAAGATCCATTCCGCATAGGCGCTGTAGGGTCGATCCACTCCACCGATGAGCACGGCCACCCGGTCGCCGGTCGCGACAGTTTCGACGCCAAGGCCAAGCGCATCGACAGTGCCAACGACATCCCATCCGAGGCCGACTTCGGGTACCGTTACCCATCCCAGGTCGTGATAGGTTCCTGCTCGAGTCTGCGCATCCACGGGATTCACCGTCGCGGCCTCGACGCGGATGAGAACCTGCCCTTCGCCCGGAATGGGCATCGGGCGATCCACGATTTGAATGGCCTCGGGTCCGCCGGGCGTTGAAACAACTGCAGTACGCATGAATCTCCTCTGAAGTAGGGAATCTCCCCGTGTCATACTGGCAACTCTGCTCTTCATGAGTAAGTAGGCACCCAAAAGTGCGTTGGTATCCGAAGGAAGGTCTTGGCCATGTCAACGACAACAGCAGAACAGCGGCGACGCATGGCGAAAAGCGAATATGACGCTTACCTCTCAACTTGTCCAAGTCGTCAATTGCTGGCGACTTTGTCCGACAAATGGATCGTCCTAGCGCTGACAGCTTTAGAGACTCAGCCGCTTCGATACTCGGAACTTCGTCGAAAGATTGCAGGTGTGAGTCAGAAGATGCTGACGCAAACGCTCCGTGCTTTGGAACGCGATGGCCTAGTCGAGCGATCGGTGAAAATTTCCGTGCCTATCTCGGTCACATACTCAATGACGCCTCTTGGGCATTCGCTCCTGAGAGTCGTTGCCCAGCTCAAATCCTGGGCAGAAGACAACATCGAGGAAGTCCGCGCCGCGCAAAATACATTCGACGCTCGACCGCCCCAAGGAAAGCTTTAGCAATATAGCCTTGCTCATAGGCCCGTAGGTTGGACTCCACGGCTCGGGCTTCACCATCATGGCTGCGCTCGATCAGATGGAACACGAGATCAAGAGAGAGCAGGTGGTCGACTCGATCGCCAAGCGCCGCGACGCAGGCAAGGACTTAGGCGGCCGCCCGCGGATCATCGCCGACAGCCAAATCTGCAGCGCCCGCCAACTCATCGATGGTGGTGAACCGGTGGCACAGGTCGCGCGCGACCTCGGAATGTCCCGAACGACGTTCTACCGTCGATCGCGCGCCCCCATCCCACTCGCTGAGCCGTCCGGCGGCACACTCTGACGACGACAAGCGCCAAAAAGCGATCACAAAACGCCGCCACAAACCGATGAAAGTCACAGAGTCAAGCCCGTCTTCTCTGCGAGCCCGAAAGGGGAGGTCAGCGGGCATCGCGCGACACACCAGACCGACTTCGACGCCCAACCTCTTCGGGCCGTTCCACCCACGCCTATTCCAGCAGCCTTGCCGGCGTAATCACATTGCTCGTGCGCGCGCGGAACGGTACCCCAACGGTCGATCGTCACTGTGCTCTGAACCCTACGACCTAGTTGATGCCGCCGGTTGGGCGTCCGTCAAGCAGGTTTCTGGTGAACCTGGCAATGTCGTCCCGAAGCCCGGCGTAGGCGTTCGGGGCGGGGTTCTCCGAACGGACGAACATGTCCACTGCCTCAAGCGCTGAGGTGATGATCGCGCGAGGCGATCGAACCTTCCATGTCTGACCTTCTGCGATGAGGTCGTCGATGGTGATTGTCGCGTGCACATACTTCCGGTTGATGGCCAACGCCATTTTTCCGTCGCTGTCGAGGTGAGTTTGCGGCACCACATCATATGCCGGGGCAATTCTCGTGCTGCCGTCGTGCAGGTGGAGCATGCTGATGTTCTTGCCGTGCATGTCGAGGTTGCCCACAGCCTGCGAGACGGTAAGGAGTGTGAGGAGCTGGTCAACAGAGGTCCGGTCGCCGTTGCGTCCCAAGACATCCGCTACGCGCTTGAGTGACACTTTTCCGCCGAACTCCTGGTATTTCTCGTTCTTCGATGCGCCCAGGGCCTGATTCATGTCTTCCTGATGGATGCGTCCCTGCGGCGCGTCCGGTGACCTGTCGTACCGCTCGATCACGAGGCCACGAACCCCGCCGAAGTCTTCGATCCACGCGTCGAACTTGGTGAGGCCAGCGGCCTTGGCCGCACGCAAGCCGTACTCTTCGTCAAACGTGATGGTCGGGTGGCGGACGGACGGCGGCTTGATGATATAGGTGGACGGATAGCCCTCGAGAACCTGGAACCAGTGATCCTCCTTGTGCGCTAGAACGATTTTGTCTTGCACGCCGGCCAGCGAGGTCCGGCCGGACTTCGGCCGGTTTCCGAGGGGGGCGGCCTGCGTGTTGGCGAGCATCCGGCCGACCTCGGCCGCGTCGACCGGCGCCAGGTCAGGCTTGCGTGGCTCGCCCGGCGCCTCCGGGTCATAGATCTGAACGTCTCGATGGCATTCTTGGTCGCGATGAAATCGAAAGTGCGACGGTTTGCGCCCACCAAGTGTCCCACCAGCTCGCCGTAGAGTTCCACGCGCAGGTCAGCCATTGGGTTCTTCCGCGATGTCGTGAGGGGGCTCATCCGGCGCGTCGTCGATCTCCATGTACATCCGGACACCGGTTTCTCGCATGATCGCGAAAATGCGCTCGAAGATGATTGTTTTCTTGCCGGACTCCAGCGCCCAGATGTATTTCTGGTCGGTCTCGAGTCTGTCGGCGAGGTCGCGCTGCGTTAGCCCGCTGACAAGGCGGCCTTGCTGCAGCATCCGGCCAAGAGCCTCGGCGCTTCTGACTTCTCCGCGTGCTGCCATGACAGGTTCCTCCTGACGGTCTTATTGCCTTCACATTACCTGATGGTCTTTTCACCGTCAAGCAATTCGATGGTCTTATTGCCGTCAAGCGATCAATCTCCACCGTTTGGGGTGAACACACATCGCGGCCCGGAGGCATGGGGTTCGATATCCTAGAGACATTGCAGACTTTCAAGAAAACACGAATAGCCCCTGTCTGCAAAATGGGGTTGCCTATGGCCAGCATTAAGGAATTGAAGATGGCGGCACTGAGAGAACTAACGAAGACCAACCTGGATAAGCAGGGATTCGGAGGCCTCGATGATGACGCTAAGTCTTGTTACGCATGGCCCCTACGATTCACACCGGCAGTGGGCACTGTCTTGATCGTTCTCGGATTGATTTTGCAGTCGCCGATTTTTCTTGGATTGGGAGCAATCGTTCCTCTCACCGGGGCACTATTTCCCCGTGGCATGATTCTTGATCTGGTTTATAACTTGGGCGTTCGCCATCTGTTTCGTGCTCCGGCGCTTCCCCCCACGCCGAGTCCACGACGGTTTTCCTACCTGCTGTCCACCGTGCTACTTGCAGGTGCGGCCTTGTCCTTCTATTTCGGATTATCAGCGCTGGGAATCGTGTTGGGAGGAATGGTCGCTCTCGGCGGCACAATCCTCACCACGACCCATTGGTGCCTCGGATCGTGGGTCTACCGACTATTTTTTCCTCACGCAGCGGCAAGGTGAAAAGAACGGGTCAACGCCGCAGAACCACAGCTCGGTCGGATTGCCTCATGAGGAACCTTGACCGGTTCGTTGTATCTAACGCTGTGAGCGGCGCTGAGTTGGGCCATCCGATCGATAGTCTGGCGACATGCCCGTCAAGACGAATGGCACCACCCGCTCACCTGTCCTCGCAGCTGGCGTTATGCTATTGGGATTGCTCATTCTTTGGATTTCGCAGCCAGTCCTACCTGGGTGGGCGTGCTCAGCAAGTCTTCCTGGCGTGTGTTCACCCCACCTATTGCCTGTTCGCGCGTCGCTGATCAGCGCAATACTGCTCTTCGCGCTCCTTGCAACTGTCATAGTCGGGCTGATGTTTCGGCCCCGAGCAGACCGTTGGCTGGGCCGTATGTCTCGCAGCGCTGTTATCGCTGTTCCGGTGATCCTGGTCCTGAATGTCGTTGCGCACTTCGTGATCCCGCAGCCCTGATTTCGCCTTTGCGCACATGTATCACCCGATCGAAACGTGGCGCGAAAGGGCACTGGTCGAAGACTTCGCCAGAAAATCGTGCCGGCCGGGAGCGGTAGCGTTCCCGTATCGCAAGGGGGACCTCCTACGGGCTCTTCTCGGGAGGCCCTGGCGCCGCGTTTTGTGACCCCGATTGGCCGAGATGTCGGTGCCGCACGGGAACCCTCTACGGGACGTTCCTGTCGACCATGAGCGGGCAGGTTTCGTGGCCACCGCGGGCGTTTCTGTCGGCCTCCTATGGCCAATTCGGATTGGCCATGGACATGCCTGGCTGCAATAGTCAGGAGATGATCCAAGTCACCCTTCAGACCAACCGGTTGACTCTCGTTCCGCTGGGAGACGAGCATCTCGAATACGAGATCTTCCTTGACGCGAATCCTGACGTCATGCGTTATCTGGGTGCCGGCAAACCGCGGGAGCGTTCGGAAGTTGAGAAACACCATAAGGAACGCGTCGATGCAGCGCGAAACGGTCTCGGCTTCTGGGCGGGTTTTCTTGGAGCAGACTTCGTCGGCTGGTGGCTCCTCGCGCCGGCGGACGAGGACGAGCGAGGACAAGCAGAACTGGGGTATCGGCTGCTGCCGGACTTCTGGCGCCAGGGATTGGCTTCTGAAGGTGCCGCTGCATTGCTCGCTTACGGCTTCGAAGACGTGGGGCTGACCCAAGTCTTCGCCGAAACGATGGCTGTCAACGCAGGCTCTCGAGCGGTAATGAGTCGCCTGCGCCTGACTTATCTAGGTACTCGCGGCGAGGGGGCTAATGGCCCTGTGCCCGGCTCCGACCAAGGCACTGTCGACTATGCCATCACTAAGGACCGATGGGCTGCGTTCGTCCACTGAAGAGCCCCCGGAGTCAACAGTGCGCTGCAGGGAAGGCGCACGGTGGACCCTTCTCGCTGGTGCCCGAAACGGTGCCTGTACCTCGGCTGCGGCGCGCGCCGAGGTTGAAACGGACGTATTCGTGGCCTAGCCATGGACGCATGATCAGCAGTCGCTGCTGGGGGTTGCTTGTGCTCCGGCATCGCGTCGAGGTGCGGCAGGAAGGAGAGGGCGGTGCCGCTGAGCCCGTTACTCCAGTAGTCCTTCCAGAAAACGGCATCATCGAGACCGTCCAGGTCGACCGTGAGAGCGGTCAGCCATTCGGGCCGAGGCTGGGTGTCCTGCGCCCGTTCGCCAGCCGGGCGGAGGGCGACGATAGTGCGGATGCCGGCCTCGCGGATCTGGTCACCCCGCTGGCGAGACCCAGTCGACATTCTCAGAACGGAAGAAGACGCCCCGGGGCGTCGGCGTTCCATTTCTTCGTGGGAGACCACCGAGATCGCGTGCGTTCACCAAGCCTTCGACATGCAGAGTCCGGCCGTGAAGGTTCAGCTCGGTCACCATGGGCTCAGCTTAGGAGCGAGGGGCAAAGCGAACAACAGTTATTGCGCAACAAATATTGCGCAATAACTGTTGTTCTTATAGGGTCATCGGTATGACCCCCCGCGACGCCTCACGCACCACGCTCAGCTCGGCTGCCTCGATGCGGGTCCTCGCGCATCCGACCCGGCTGCGTCTGCTCGGTCTGCTTCGCGAACGCGGCCCGCAGACGGCCGCCCAGCTCGGCGACATCGTCGATGAGGCCCCCGGCACCATCAGCTACCACCTCGGAAAGCTTGCCTCCATCGCCCTGATCGCGCCCGCTGAGGCTCAGAGAGCCGACCACCGCGAACGCTGGTGGAAGGCCACGACCCTGCTGACCAGCTGGGAGCCCGCCGATCTGCTCGACGACCCCGACAAGCTGGCCGCGTCTTCCGTTCTGCAGAAGTCCATTGCTCAGGCCTACGCCGCCCGTTTCACCGACTACATCGACGCGACTCCTGCCCTGCCGCGCGAGTGGGTCACGGCCGGCGCCAGCGGTGACCGCAGCCTGCGTCTCACCGTCGACGAGCTGGGCACCATGCGAGCCGAGCTCGAAGCCCTCGTCGAGCGCTGGGTCGACGCGAGCGCCGCCCACGACCCCGCCACGGCCGATGGCGGCGAGCCCGTGGTGCTCGTCTACCAAGCCTACCGCCGTCCCTGAGTTAGACCGCCGATGACGAAGCACACCAAGGAGGCGCTGCCTCGCGACCGCCGCGGAACCGGCGCCCTCTCGGCGCTGCTGGCCGCCCACGCGATCTCACAAACGGGCAACGTGATCTCGGCCTTCGCCATCCCCTTCTACGTCCTCGGCCTCGGTGGGTCGGGCGTCGAGGTGGGAATCGCGGCATTCTTCGCCACCGCCCCGGTCGTGGTCGGCGGGGCGCTCGGCGGGGTCGTCGTCGACCGGGTGGGTCACCGGCGAGCGGCGATCGTTGCGGACCTCGTGAGTGGTGCCACCGTTCTGGCCATGCCGGTGCTGGCGCTGACCATCGGGCTGCCATTTTGGGCGCTTCTCGTCCTGGTGTTCGCGGGCGGACTGCTCGACACCCCGGGGCAGACCGCCCGGCGCGTCATGCTGCCCGGGCTGACGATGCGGGCCGGCGTGCGAATCGAGCAGAGTGTCGGGCTCCTCGACGGCTCTGAGCGTTTCGCCAAGCTGATTGGCGCCTCAATCGCCGGGCTACTCGTCGCGCTCCTGGGACCGATCGTGGCCCTCTTCGTCAACGCGGCGACATTCGCCGTCTCGGCGCTGCTGACCTGGGCGTTCGTGGCAGCCGTGCCCGCCGCCGTCAGGCTCAGCAGCGAAAGTGCTGACGCGTCCCGCACCTCCTATTGGGCCGACTTGGCCGAAGGCTTCCGCTTCGTCATCCACGACCCACTGATGCGGTTGGTGGTTGGCCTCGTTCTGGTCACGAACCTGCTCGACGCCGCCCGCGGCTCGACCCTAATGCCCCTGTACGCGAACGATCGCTTGGGCGGCGCGGCCGCTCTCGGTCTGCTGGTCGCGGTCATCGGCGGTTGCGCCCTGGTGGGCAACGTGGCCTTCGGCTTCGTCGCTCACCGTGTGCCCCGCCGCGTGACCCTCGCGGTCTGCTTCGCCCTGGCTGGCGGCCCGTCAAGCGCCGCCTTCGCCGTCGGTGCGCCGCTGCCCGTGCTCGTCGCAACGGCCGCGCTCTCGGGCCTGGCGGCTGGAGCGATCAACCCGATCCTCGGCGCGGTGGAGCTCGAACGCGTCCCCGAACACATGCGCGGCCGGGTGTTCGGCCTGATCAACGCCGGTGCGTGGGCGGGCGTACCATTCGGCGCCCTGCTCGGCGGCATCGCCGCCGACACGATCGGCCTGTCGGTCGCCTTCGGAATCGTCGCGATCGTCTACACGCTCGTCACGCTGAGTCCACTGTCCGGAGGAGCTTGGCGGCAAATGGAGCGGCATCCAGCCGTTATGGCCGCAAACTGAACGACCCGAACGCTCGCCAGTCCACGCCTGGAAACCTGAACCCCGATATGGACAGCGCGTCCGCTAACCGGGAGCGGAACCCTCTGCGGGTTGGTCGTGTCAGTCGATTACTGCCGCGATGGCTTCGATCTCAACGAGCTGATCCTTGTAGCCCAGAACGGTGACGCCCATCAGCGTGCTCGGTGCGTCGTGCTGGCCGAAGGCCGCACGGACGACAGCCCAAGCGTCGACGAGGTCGCTCTGATTGGAGGACGCGACGAGGACTCGCGTGCTCAGGACGTCTTCGAGTTGGGCTCCTGCCGCTCTCAGAGCGGTAACGAGGTTCTCCATTGCCTTGTCGGCCTGCGCTGCAAAATCTCCGACTCCAACAGTGCTGCCGTCGAGGTTCAACGGGCAGGCACCAGCGAGGAAGATGAGGCGCGCCTCGGCCGGAGCTGTGGCCGCGTAGGCATACTGCGCCACGTCGGAAAGGTCAGCTGAGCGAATCAGGGAAACGGTTTGGGACATGCCCTCACCGTATTGGAGGACTCGTCGCGCGGCCAGCCCGATTCAGCCCAGAGCAACCTTGAGCGACGCGCCGAGCGCGAATTGCGGAGGCAGGAGGTCGCCCACCTGGGGTGTCACAAAGGGTCAACTGCTGAGGCGGGCGAGTGGCTAGAGTCCGATCACGCAGTAGCGGCGTTCGATTCCTACGGTGGCGTGACCCCACTCACTGCTGGCGACTCGTTCCTGATGGGCTTCATAGGCGGCTGCGTGCTCGAAGCGCTCCTCGACCTGCCATATCAGGGGATTGCTCGTCGTGGTGACGTTGAACGAACGGCATCCCGGTTCGGCGCGGGTGAGGGCAAGGTGCAGTTGCAGGTGTTCCCGGACAGTGTCCGCTTGGTCCTGGGTGCGACAAACAAGCTGCCCACTCAGGCACACCTCACTGCCGAGTAGCTTCTTTTTCATCTTGTAATTGGTCAGCTGTACGCCGGCCTTTACCGGGTGTTGTTCTGCCTCAACGTTGAATCCGTAGCGCTCAAAGAAGGGGCGGGCTGGGATGCTGACGTCGGCCGACAGCTCTGTCAACTGCTCCTGACGCGCGCGGGCCTCCACGTGGCCGATCAGTTGCCGTGCTACCCCGTGTCGCTGGTAGGGAGGCGCGACGAACATCATGTCGATATGCCCCTCAGCGTCCACGTCGGAGAAGCCTGCCGGCGCACCATCCACGGTTGCCACGTAACTGTTCCGTGCCTGCATCGCCGCATGCCAAGCGGATAGCTCGCGCGCTTCTGGCCGAGCCCACGCCTGAATCTGCTCCGGCGAGTAGTCGGCGGCAGCGGTCTCGGTCACTGCGGCAAGGAAGATCGCCAACGTGACCGCGGCATCTGCGTGACCATATGGCCGAATGACAACGGCGGGCGAATCGGCACCAGTGTTCAATTCCACAGAATCAGCATCCCCCGGCGACTGTTCACGACCGGGCGGCACCTACGGTATCCGGTGGTCGAACCCTCTGTGGAAAAGCGGGCAGGTGTTGAAGCGATGCCCAAGCTGCCTGTGACTCCTCGACAATGGTGCGTGCCTGTCGCACCCCTCGGGACGCGGAAGCTGTGCCAGTATTCAACTCCCGCGTCGAAGGAAGGATACTCATGACTTCTCTAACACCCAGACTCTCTCTGGTCGTACTTGCCGTGTTGGCCTTTAGCGGGTGTTCGGCTTCTGTTGGCGCCGGCGATACAGCGTCCGCTACCGGGGGAACAATCGAGTTGGCGGTATCGGAGACGTGCGCTGATGGGGCGAACCCGCAATGCGTTCTGGTCAATGGCGAGAATGTTGTTCTCCCATCCGCATTTGAGCGGGCCGGTGTTGAGCAGGCCACCATCGCCGACGGTGAGGGGCAGAATGCGGTTGACGTGACGTTCAACGAAGATGGGGCGGTGGTTTTTAACGCGCTCACGGTGAAGGCTGTCCAAGCCGGGGATTCGGCGCGCCTGATTATTCAGATCGGCGGAGAGATACAGGCTGCCGTTGTGGTGATGGAAGCCTTGGAGGGTGATCATGTGCAGATCAGCATCTCTCCAGACGACAGCGCCCAGAAAATCGTAGACCTGATTCACAACGGCTGAAAAGCGTCGGCGCCTGCCGACGACGGAATGGGCAAACTCGTGGTTCCGGTTGGGCCAGGCCGAAACTTCCTCTCGCACTCTGGTTGCACTCGGTGATCTCGAAAGGGCGCATCGAGCCAAATCCGGGAGGGCGCGAAGGATGAGCTGTGCTGCGCCCAAGTCGTAGGGTTACCCCAAATAGGCTTACCCCAAGAGGAACCTTCACCGAATGTGGGTGAATTGCCGGACTTCCAACAGCTCGATTGCTTCGTTCACGGTATTGAAGGCCACTGTCGTTGCCTCCATCGTGTAGCGAAGTGATGCGGTCAGGCGCGCATGAATGACGCCAGAGTCGGATTCCGACAGTGGCTCAAGGTAGGAGTGGCGGGCAGAGCGGCTGGTCGAAGGATGCGAAAGACCGCTCATGATCTTCCACAGACCTGCCGCGTATCCACCGGGAACGCGCACCGATCCAGGCATCGCGGGCACAGTGCATACTTCGCGGATCATGTGAATCCACGGAGGCAGTCCACCCTTCACGGAAGACCACTCGATTCCATTTGCTAAAGCAAGTTCCCTAGCTTTGGCTATGTGTTTGGCATACCGAGCGTCGTCCGCACGCTTCTGTTCCTCAAGATCGGCAGCGGTTGGGGGCTGGTCCATCCCCGCAACTGTCTCGCGTTCTACCTTCGCAAGGTCTGCATCCTGATTGGCGTCGCCGATGCGCGCGCGCAGGAGCCGCCTTATCCGTTCTGGTCGTCCGTCGGGAAGCAGAATCCATTTTGCTTCGACGGCGGATTCCAGAATCGATCGGAGCACCGGATAGTGCGCGTACAGGGGGACGATAAGCCGGTCGCCAGGCAGGAGCATGTCATGGACGGCTCGCATGTTGTCAGTGGCCATGTTGAGCGCTGTCATCACGACGTGACTGAGCTCCATCCACGCGGTGGCGGCGTCATCACGAGCAAGCTCGGAGTTCGACGGTATTGGCAGCCGAGAAATCCGATCGAACCGGTCTCGGATTCTCTCGCCCTGCTCTAGGCGATGAATAATGACACGTGCATGCTCGAGCTCTTCGGGGTCTTCTACCGCATTCGATGTAGCCACAGCCACATTCTCTCCCTTTCATGCGAGTCAACCTCGTAGAACATTGTTGCCATGCTTGTGTGAATTCAGGGCGGGCCTCGCATCGAAGCCGCCAGTGCCCGACCGGAAGCGGAACCCCTAACGTCGCCGCGATTGCTCGGCGACCGGAGACGGGATCGAGCCCTTGCCGTCAATCGGTGACTGTCGCGGCGTCGCCTTGCGCAGCCCTCGCGAGCCGGGACCTTTACCTGCGGCCTCATCGTCGGGGTTGAACAGGGTGCATTTGCCCAGGGACGCGCAGCCGCAGCCGATGCACCCGTTGAGGGAAATTTGCAGTGCTTCGAGTTGGCGGATGCGACGTGCCGCTGTTGCTCACCTGCGGTCGTTCTCGAGCTTCGATGAGGTTCTAGTAGCGAGCTCCGACGACCCGTTCACCGAGACTGTCGAGCGTTTTGAGGGTCTCTGCGTCGAGCTCGAGGTCAACGGCGCCGACATTCTGCTCGAGCCATTTCACGCGCTTCGTCCCGGGGATCGGCACAATCGAGATCCCCAAGCGTCCTCCTTGGGCACCAACCCAGGCAAGTGCGACCTGCGCCGGTGTCGCGCCGATCCGCGTCGCGATTTCGATGACCGTCTCTGCAATCGCCTGGTTCGCATCCCCGGCATCGCCGACGAAGCGTGGGCTCTTGCTGCGGAAGTCCTTCTCGTCGAACGTCGCGCGGTCAACTGTTCCAGTGAGGAATCCGCGCCCAAGAGGCGAGTACGGAACAAGGCCGATGCCGAGTTCCTTCATAACGGGTGCGAGATTCTCGGGGTCGCGTGTCCAGAGGGAGTACTCGCTCTGCACGGCACTGATCGGGTGAACGGCGTGGGCGCGCCGAAGCAGCGACTCATCGACCTCGCTGAGGCCGAGGTAACGAACCTTGCCCTCAGCAACTAGCTCGGCCATGGCTCCAACTGTCTCCTCGATCTCGGCCGTCTGTGACGGACGGTGCAGGTAGTACAGATCGATCGTGTCGATTCCAAGGCGTAACAGCGATGATTCGGCCGCACGTTTCACATACCCATGGTCACCACGGTTGATTCGTTTGTCGTCCCCACCTGAGCGATCGATTCCGAATTTGGTCGCAATCTGCACAGAATCACGGCGGTCGTGGATGGCACGGCCGACGAGTACTTCGTTGTGGCCGTCCCCATAAACGTTTGCCGTGTCCAGAAGCGTCACGCCAAGTTCGATCGCACGATGGACAGTTGCGATGGACTGATCCCAGTCTGCCAGTCCGTACCATTCGCTCATTCCCATGCAACCGAGGCCCTGCGCCGAGACGGTCAGTTCTCCGAGACTATTTTTCTCCATTGAACAATCCTTCACCGTTGATCTTCGATGGACAAATCGCTCCCTTTTTCAGGCTGGCCAGTCGTGACGCTTGATCCTCGTTCGAGACTCCCAGCGGAGCCTCTTCGAAGAAGACAGCGCAGGGGTGGCTCGTTGGCAACCACGATCTTCACAAGAACCGCTCCGGATACGACGGGGCGGCCCGACACCTGTATCGACGCAGATTCATGGCCGTTTGGCCTGGGTCCCGAAGTCTCTGGGGAGTGGCGTTTGGGAACCTGGACCGGGCCGGTGGCCTCAGAGTTCACCCGTGTCAAACGGGGATCACCGTTCGGCGTTGACAATCAGGAAGTCGCCAAGCTTCGTCCACCCTGCCGGGATGATGTCGTTGGCGACCACCACTCTGGCGCTGCCGGTCCCATCGCTACTCACGCGCATTCGGGTCGCGTTGGTGTCCGACCCGCAGCCTGATGCTGAGCCCACCGACGGGTTGGAGAGCACCAGGCAGAAGCCGGGTTGCGCTGAGTCCGGATCGACGTATTTCGTGACGAAGTAGCTGACACCGGCGTACTCACCGACGAACCGGCTCGACTCAGGATCGCTCGTCGCGTCCTCAAGCCCGGGCGGGAGCACATCGTACGACCCCCCAGCGGCAGCCAGGAAACGGCGAATCTGCGAGGTCGAATCATCCATTGCGCACCCGGTGAGGACCAAGGCGGTGTAGAAGAGCGCGCCTGCCCAAACTACTGATCTAAGCATCGCCCACGCTCCGACTCTGTTGTCTGCCCTGAGGGTACCGCGTCCCAGGGCTCAGGGTGATGAACATGACCGGAAGATCGTTTCTCCCGCTGGCACAGGGGTGGGGAGCCGATAGACCAACGTCTACCGGGCTTCTCTCCTAGACTCGGTCCCATGACTGGCAATGTGGTTCTGGATGCATACGCCGGTCGGGCGGAGGAATACACGGCGCTGCTCGGATCGATAGCTAACACGCACGAATCGGATCAGCGGCTTGTCGCCCAGTGGGCGCGCGACCTGCGGGGCGCGGTTATCGACGCGGGGTGCGGTCCTGGACATTGGACCGATTTCCTCAAGAAGCGTGGTGTCGATGCGGAGGGTATCGATCACGTTCAGGCGTTCATCGGGCAAGCGAGAAGAAGATTTCCGGCGGTCCCGTTCCGAGTCGCGTCACTGGGCGATCTCGAGGTCCGAGACGGATACGCAGCTGCAATTCTTGCGTGGTACTCCGTTATCCACCTTTCCCCGAGTGACTTGCCAGCGGTTTTGCGCGAGTTCGCCCGCTGTATTGCCCCTGGAGGCAGCCTCCTCCTCGGCTTCTTCGAGGGCGACACCGTCGAGCCGTTTCCGCACGCCGTTACGACCGCCTACTTCTGGCCTATCGGTGAGATGAGCACACAGCTCGAGGCCGCAGGGTTTCACGTTCACGCGGTGAACACCCGAACCGATCCGGGCAAGCGGTCCCACGCCGCGATCATCGCCCATCGAATCGATGGTTCAGCGCCCTCAGAAGTTCCATGCTAGCCACAAGCTCCGACGCCGATTCGTGCTTCAAAGGTCTAAATCTAAACAGCCTGTGTCATAGGCCGAACCCCGAGCGGGCAGGACCAATTGTTGGGCGTTGACTGCCATGCTTGTCACATGGTGCAGCCGAACGATCTCCTCGCCGTCCTCGTCGACGCTGACAACGTGCCGCCTGCAAAGATCGGCGCCGTTCTCGCCGAGGTCGCACGTTTCGGCACTGCCTCGGTCAAGCGGGTCTACGGCGATTGGACCAAGACGAACTTAAGCAGTTGGAAGCCTGTCGCGAGCGAGTACGTGATTCAGCCCATGCAGCAATTTGCCAACACGATCGGCAAGAATGCGACCGACAGTGCACTGATCATCGACGCCATGGACCTGCTATACACGCGTCGATTCCACGGGTTCTGCATCGTGTCATCCGACAGCGACTTCACCCGTCTCGCGTCCCGCATCCGCGAAGAAGGCGTCATCGTCTATGGGTTCGGAGAGCGGAAGACGCCCGAAGCGTTCCGCAACGCGTGCGATCGATTCACATACCTCGACGTCCTCGACGAGGCCGCTGCGGAGAGCACCGCTGCGGCGCTCACGCGCGTTCCGCCCCCAAAACTGCGCAGCGACACGAAGCTTATCTCCGGGCTACGGATAAGCGTCACCACCGCATCGGGAGAGGACGGATGGGCGAACCTCGCCACGGTAGGCCAGCTGATGCGGAAGCAACAGCCCGACTTCGACTCACGAAACTGGGGCTACACAAAACTTTCCGACCTGGTTCGAGCGACGGAACTCTTCCTCATCGAGACCCGACCCGCCGGCGGACTGCAGGTACAAAACAAAAAGAAGAACGGTGACTGAGCACGGTCGCGACCGGGGCGAGAGCACGAGCACTGCAATCGGTACTCATTCAGGCCGATCTGCTGAGCTCCCAACGTCGCCCGCAAGGGGGACGGTCAGCGGGCAGTAGCAGTAAATGTCCATGTTCCCCAACGCACGCGGGTGCCGACCCGCCCGGATGACCCGCCCACACTAGATTTGCGGACAGGGACGGCAAACGAAACAGCTGCACGGCGGAGGAATCCGGATTCCGGATTGTTTCTTGGGGCGTTCGCTTCATTCATATGCCGTTGGTCAGGCATCACCCGGGCGGCCGCGCACTAGGCTGGCGCGTATGACCGCCGACAGCGCCGCCCGCATCATCACCCTCGCCGACCGCCCCGGACCGAGTGTGGCCGCGACCGCGTTCGTCGCCCCCGGCGCCGTGCTCGTCGGCCACGTCATCCTCGCCGAGCACGCCAGCGTCTGGTACAACGCGGTGCTGCGAGCCGAGGCCGAGCCGATCCGGATCGGGGCCGGCTCCAACCTGCAGGACAACGTCTCCTGCCACGTCGACGACGGCTTCCCGCTGATTGTCGGCCGGGATGTCTCCATCGGCCACGGCGCCGTGCTGCACGGCTGCACCATCGAGGACGACGTGCTGGTGGGCATGTCCGCGACCATCCTCAACGGCGCCGTGATCGGTGCGGGTTCGCTCGTCGCCGCGGGGGCCGTCGTGCTCGAGGGCAGCGTGGTTCCGCCGCGTTCGCTGGTCGCCGGCGTGCCGGCCAAGGTGCGCCGGGCGCTGACGGATGACGAGGTGGCCGGCATCCGTCACAACGCCGACGCCTATCTGGCGCACTCCGCTCTGCACTCCGAGTCCCTGCCCGCGCCGAAGGGCTGATCCGGCGAGGCGAGCACGCACGCCAAGTCGGTCAGTCCAGGACCACCGGCGCCAACTCGTCCCAGACGTCGCCGGGGCCGGGGTTGCCCGGCGACGACCCGCCGCCGAGGTGCCGCACGGTGCCCCAGACCGCGTTGAGCGCCGTGGTCACGGCCCCCTCGGCCCAGCCCGCCGTGAACGAGATGTCGTCGCCGGCGAGGAACACGCCGCGCTGGGCATCCGGCAGATCGCCCTGCATGAAGTGGCCGAAGAGCCGTTCCTGATAGCGGTAATGGCCCGGCAGGTTGTTCTTGAACGCGCCCATGAAGTTGGGGTCGGCCTCCCACGACACCGTGATCGGCTCGCCCACGATGTGCGAGGCGATGTCCACGGTCGGGTAGATCTTCTTCAGCGAGTGCAGCATCAGGTCGGTGCGCTCGTCGGCGCTGAGCGACAGGAATTTCAGCGCATCGTCGTTCCAGGTGTACGACAGCAGGATGACGGCGGGCTTGTCGGGGCCGTCGTCGAGCAGGTAGGTCGCCCGCGGCAGCCGGTCGGTGAGCGTCATGCTCAGCACATGGCGGCCGGTCTCCGGGTCGATGTCATTCCAGAACGGGCGGTCCACCATGACGAACGTCTTGGACGACTGCATGTAGTGGCTGCGCTCGATCGCCGTCCACATCTCCGGCGCGAACAACGTCTCCTCCGTGTCGATCCGGGCGGAGAGCAGCCAGGACTGGCAGGTGACGATGGCCGCCTCGAACTCGCGGGTCGCCCCCCACTTCTCGGTGATCCGGATGCCGCCGCCCTCGCCACGCTTGATCGCGGCGACGGCGCCGCGCGGCACCCCGCCGTTCAGACTCGCGACCGAGGTGCCCTTCGGCCAGTGCACCAGGTCGTCGGGGGCGTGCGACCACAGCCCGTCGGGGAGCCGCTGGGCTCCGCCGAGGATGCGCCGGTGCCTGTCGTCCGCGTCGGTGAACACCACCCGCAGGATCTCGAGGATCGAGTTGGAGAAGTCGGTGTCCCAGCCGCCGGTGCCGAAGCCGACCTGCCCGAAGGCCTCCCGGTGGGCGAAGGATTTCTCCCTGAAGGCGGCGCTGCCGGCGATGAAACCGTAGAACGTCTGCTCGTCGAGCTCGGCGACGATCCGGTTCCAGATCCGCTTGATCGTCGCAACGTCGCGGGTGCGGAGCGCCTCCTGCACGGCGTCGAAGTCGACCTCCTCGCGCAGGGCCCGCCGCCAGGCCTCGGCCACCTCGGTGAAGAACGGCGGCAGGTCGTCGGCCGTCTCCGCATAGTGGGCCTTGCCCTCCAGCTCGATCAGCGTGCTCGGCGTCACGGCGGAGAGCGGATTCGGGAACTCCCGGGTCTCCAGGCCGACCGTGTCGACGTAGTGGTAGAACGCCTTTCCCGACTCGGGGAAGCGCATCCCGCCGAGGTCGGCGACGACGCCGGGTGCGGCGGAGAACTCGGCCGTCTTCAGCCGGCCGCCGATCCGGGCAGCCTCGTAGACGACCGGCTTCAGGCCGAGCCGGAGCAACTCGTACGCGGCGACAACGCCGGACAGTCCGGCGCCGACAACGGCCACCTCGGTGCCCAGCTTGAGGTCGGGCACCCGGCCGAGCCCGGCCCGGTGCCCGAGGTAGTGGTCGTAGCTGAACGGGAAGTCCGGGTTCAGCATGGTGATCGGCGGGCGCGCGGCCTCGCCGGGGACCGGCGGGTGCGGAAGGTCGGATGCCATTGTCATTTGAGTGCCTTCACGATCGACAGGGAGGAATCGGTTGCGTCCGCGTATTCCTCGGGGTTCATGGCGCCGACGACGGAGTGCTTCCGACCGTAGAGGAAATACAGGCCGGTGCCAATGAGCATCCAGATTCCGAAGACCACCCAGGTCGTCCCGCCCAGGGTGACCATCAGCAGAACGCACATGGCGAAGCCCGCGATCGGGACCAGCGGGTAGAACGGCACCTGGTAGGAGCGCCGGAGTTCGGGCCGGGCGCGGCGGAGGTAGATCACGGACAGGTTGACGAGCGCGAACGCGCAGAGGGTGCCGATGCTGGTCGCGTCGGCGAGTTCGCCGAGCGGGATCAGTGCCGCGGCGATCGCGACGACGATCCCGACGATGACGGTGCCGGCGACCGGGGTGCTCGTGCGCGGCGAGATCCGGCCGAACACCGTGGGCACCATGCCATCCCTGGACATGGTCATCAGGATCCGGGTCTGGCCGTAGAGAACGGTCAGCACGATGCTGGCGATGGCGATGACGGCGCCGACCGAGAACAACAGGGCGATCCACGGCTGCCCGGTGAGCTGCTGCAGGATGACGACAAGGGAGGCCTCGCCGCTGTGGAACCAGGTCCACGGCCGCGCCCCGATCGCTGCGACGGCGACCAGGATGTAGATGCCGGTGATGATCAGCATCGACAGGATGATCGCCTTCGGCAGGTCGCGCTGGGGGTTCCTGGCTTCCTCCCCCGCGGTGGAGGCGGCGTCGAATCCGATGTAGGAGAAGAACAGCCGGGACGCGGCCGCGGAGATCCCCGCGACTCCCATCGGGGCGAGCGGTTCGAAGTTGCGGGCGGAGAACGCCGTGAACGCGATCGCGACGAAGATGAGCAGGATGACGATCTTGACGCCGACCATGACCGTGTTGACCCAGGCGCTTTCCTTGGCCCCGCGGATCAGCAGCAGCATCGACAGGAGCACGAGCCCGGCGGCGGGCAGGTTCACGACGCCGCCGAAGCCGGGCGGCTGGGCGATCGCATTCGGCAGGTGCAGGCCGAACGTCGCCAGGCTTTCGTTGATGTACTGGCCGGCGCCGACGGCGACGGCCGCGATCGACACGGCATATTCGAGCACCAGGCACCACCCGCAGATCCAGGCGATGCCCTCGCCCATTGTCGCGTAGACGTAGGAATAGCTCGAACCGGATGCCGGCACGCAGCTGGCCATCTCGGCGTAGGACAGGGCGGAGAGCAGCGCCGCGACCCCGGCGACCAGGAAGGCGATCCAGATCGCCGGGCCGGCGAGGGGAATCGACGCGCCGAGGATCACGAAGATGCCGGTGCCCAGGGTCGCCCCGACGCTGATCATGGTGAGCTGCCAGAGGCCGAGGCTGCGCTTGAGGTCCCCGTGCGGAAGGGGCGACTCATCGGGGTGCGGCAGCTGGTCGATCGGTTTGCGCCGGGCCAGCTGGGTTCGGAGTGAGGTTTTCGCCTGGGTTCGGGGCAGGCTAGTCGTCTCCATTGACAGTCCGTTCCGACGTTGAAGATGGTGGTGTCGTCAGCGTAGGTTGGCGCAACGCCCGGCCCTGCGGGCGGATTGTCCGGCGCCGCCCGGTTCGGTGGTCATTCGCACCAGCGGGCTGCGCGGGGATCAAATTGACGAGGCTCCAATGCTGCAGGCATGATGGCGATGCTGACAGCCTCAACCGACGGGCTGCCGACGATGACCCGTGCCCAGCTGCTCTCATGGCTCGCCGGGCGGGTCAGGGCCGCTCCTGCGACGGCCCCTCCAACCCTACTGCGGTGGGTTGCCGGCAGCGAGTCGGCCGACCCGGCCCCGTTCCTGCTCGGCGGCGAACTGCTCCTCACCGTGCTGCCGGCCTGGCTGTCCCAGAACGGCGACTGGGACGCATCCGGTCGCCTGACCGTTGACGGCGCCGGCCGTCTAGCCGGACTGGCCGCTGCGGTCGTGTTCCGCGTCGGTCCACGACCGGTACAGCTCGGGCCGGCGGTCGGCGAGGTAGTCGACGTCGGGGCCGGGGGCCGTGACCGTGGCGTAGCTGAGGCCCGTGGACCGGCCTGCGTCGGCGATGATGTTGCCGTCCGGTCCGACGATCACGCTGGCCCCGGCCAGGTCGAGCCCGGCCTCGACCCCGACGTGGTTCGCGTAGGCGACCGTGACGGAGTTCTCGAGCGCGCGGGCCGGCACGAGCACCCGGGAGACGTTCTCATACCCGCGGGTCAGCGCCGTCGGCACGAGCACGAGGGAGGCGCCGTGCAGGGCGGCATCACGCACGACCTCGGGGAATTCGACGTCGTAGCAGATCAGCAGGGCGATCTTCAGGCCGAGGAAGTCGACGACCGGCGGCGGCGCAGTGCCGGGCCGGAAGCTCGCCCGTTCCTCCGCCCCGAACAGGTGCGACTTCGCGTACCGCGCCACCACCCGGCCGGTGCGGTCGACGAGGGCCGACGTGATCCGGCGGTCGTCCGCCGGTCCTGGACCCGGTGCGCTGTAGACGAGGGCGATGTCGTGCCGGGCGGCGATGCCGGCAAGATCCCGGTCGAGGTCGGCGACCGCAGCGGCCGAGACCGAGTCGCGGATCAGCCCGGGAGCGTACCCGGTTGCGAAGAGCTCGGGGGTGAGCAGCAGGTCGGCGCCGGCCGCCCTGGCCTCCCTGGCGGCCTCATCGAGCACGGCGAGGTTGGCCGCAAGGTCCAGCGGTTCGGCGCGGCCCTGGAACAGGGCCAGTCGCACGGCCGGGCCGGGAGACGCCCGGACTGTCCGCTCCGGGCCGGTCGTCGGCGAGTGTGCGGGCACCGCACCCCGAATCACTGTCGGCTCTGACATGGCTGACGACCTCCGTGATCTCACGCTCGTTCTCCCGAGCGTAGTTCAGCGCCACTGCGCCCACCAGGACGGGCAGCACCGGAACGGCCGCCCGCTGGTGCAGATCGGCCTGCTCCGCGCACCACCCGCCCCGCCGGGCCAGGCCGTCAGGGGCGCAGAGCCTGTTCGGCAGCCTTCACCACGTTGCTGAGCAGCATGGCGCGGGTCATCGGGCCGACGCCCCGCGGGTTCGGCGAGAGGTGGCCGGCGACGCCTGCGACATCCGGATGCACGTCCCCGGTCAGCCTGCCCGTGCCGGTCTCCGGGTCGGTCACCCGGGTGATCCCCACGTCGAGCACGGCGGCGCCCGGCTTGACCCAGTCGGCCCGGATCAGGTGCGGCACCCCGACCGCCGCGACGACGATGTCGGCGCGGCGCACCTCGCCGGCCAGGTCGACGGTGCGCGAGTGCGTGAGCGTGACCGTGGCGTCCAGGCCCTTGCGGGTGAAGAGCAGGCCGAGCGGACGTCCGACCGTGAGACCGCGGCCGACGACGACGACCTTCCGGCCGACGATCGGCACCTCGTAGCGGCGCAGCAGCTCGACGATGCCCGCCGGTGTGCAGGGCAGGGGCGAGCGCAGTTCACCCTCGATGCCGAGCACCAGCCGGCCGAGGTTGGTCGGGTGCAGGCCGTCGGCATCCTTCGACGGGTCGATCAGTTCGAGCATGGCGTTGTCGTTGTGGCCGACGGGAAGCGGCAGCTGGATGATGTAACCGGTCACCTCGCGGCTGGCGTTGAGGTCTCTGATGGCGGCGCGGACATCCGCGCTCGTCGCCGACCCGGGCAGGTCGATCCGGATCGACTCGATGCCGACCTCGGCGCAGTCGCGATGCTTGCCCGCGACATACGACCGGGAGCCCGGGTCGTCGCCGACGAGCAGGGTGCCGAGCCCCGGCACGACCCCGTGCGCCCGCAGGTCGGTGATGCGGTCGATCAGTTCCGACTTGATCGCGGAGGCGGTCTTGACTCCGTCGAGGGTGAGTGCGCTCATGGGTGATCCAATCGTTCAGAGCTCGCGAGCGCGGCAGACCTCCGCACTCGCCAAACCAATTCGGCCGATCCGCCCGGTCCGATTCGACGGAGATTTTGGCTGAGAACCCTGAATACGGGCTTCAAACCTACGTTTTTCCAAAAATCTCCGTCGAATTTGACCAGGCAGCAGGGGGCTACTGCTGCAGGCCGGGGTAGAGCGGGAAGGCCTCGGTGAGCACCTTGACCCGGGCGCGGAGGGCCTGGATGTCGGCGTCCGGCTTGAGTGCCTCGGCGATCACGTCGGCGACGACGGTGAACTCGGCGTCGTCGAAGCCGCGGGTGGCGAGGGCCGGCGTGCCGATCCGCAGGCCGCTGGTGACCATCGGCGGGCGCGGGTCGAACGGAACGGCGTTGCGGTTGACCGTGATGCCCACCTCGTGCAGCGCGTTCTCCGCCTGCTGGCCGTCGATCGGCGAGTTGCGAAGGTCGGCGAGCACGAGGTGCACGTCGGTGCCGCCGGTGAGCACGTCGACTCCGGCCGCCTTCGAGTCGTCGGCGGTGAGCCGGGCGGCGAGGATGCCGGCGCCGCGGAGGGTGCGCTCCTGGCGTTCCTTGAACTCGGGTTCGCCCGCCAGCTTGAACGCGGTGGCCTTCGCGGCGATCACGTGCATCAGCGGGCCGCCCTGCTGGCCGGGGAAGACGTTGGAGTTGAGCTTCTTCGCGAGGGTCATGTCGCGGGAGAGGATGAAGCCGGAGCGCGGTCCGGCGAGCGTCTTGTGCACGGTGCTGGAGACGACATCCGCGTACGGCACGGGCGAGGGGTGCAGTCCGGCTGCGACGAGGCCGGCGAAGTGGGCCATGTCGACCCAGAGCAGGGCGCCGACCTCGTCGGCGATGTTGCGGAAGGCCGCGAAGTCGAGGTGGCGCGGGTAGGCGGACCAGCCGGCGATGATCACCTTCGGCTTGTGCTCGAGGGCCTTGTCGCGCACCACGTCCATGTCGACGCGGAAGCTCTCCGGGTCGACGCCGTAGGCGACCGGGTTGTAGAGCTTGCCGGAGAAGTTGAGCTTCATCCCGTGGGTGAGGTGTCCGCCGTGGGCGAGTTCGAGGCCCAGGATGGTGTCGCCGGGCGTGGCGATGGCGGCCAGCACGGCGGCGTTCGCGGTGGCGCCGGAGTGCGGCTGCACGTTCGCGTATTCGGCGCCAAAGAGCGCCTTCGCGCGGTCGATCGCGAGCTGCTCGGCCACGTCGACGTATTCGCAGCCGCCGTAGTAGCGGCGGCCCGGGTAGCCCTCGGCGTACTTGTTGGTGAGCACCGAACCCTGCGACTGCAGGATGGCACGGGGCACGAAATTCTCGCTCGCGATCATCTCGAGGTAGTCGCGCTGGCGGCCGAGCTCCTGCTCGAGCACGGCGGCGATCTCGGGGTCGACGACGTCGAGGGGTTCGTTGAACGTGGAGTTCAAGAGGGTGGATGGCACGGAATCGGACACGGGGTCTCCTTAGACGAATTGGTTAACGACGTGATGATTGATCGTCGTGGCCCAGGCGTGCGGCCACTAACCGTGTCAGTCGCTCCCCGATGGTGACCCATCTTTCGTGCTACGCCAGTTGCGACAGGCTCGATCCTATCAGTCACCGCGGGGAGGCTGCCGGTCGGCCGGGGCGAACTCGTCGACGAAGAGCAGGTCCGGTCGCGACTGGCCCTGCGCGTAGGCTGCCCGGGCCACGAGATGGGCGGCCATCGGCGCGGTGAGGGCCTGGAAGGCGACGATGGCGACGACCAGGGTGACCGTGCCGAGACGGAAATCATTCACCGCGATATCGACCGTCACCGCGATCAGGCCGAGGATCTGCGGTTTCGTGGCCGCGTGCAGCCGGCTGAGCACGTCGGGAAAACGGATGACGCCCACCCCGGCCGCGAAGCACATCACGGCCGCCGCGAGCACGAGCACGGCGGTCACGACGTCCCGCAGCGCGTCGTTCACGAGCCGCCCCTGTCGGTGAGGAACCGGGCGACGCTGAGCGAGCCGAGCACGGCGAACAGCGCGAGCACCAGCAGCACGGGAAGGTTGTCGGTGTGGCGGTTGACGGCCATCTCGGCGCCGAGCGCGCAGATCACGGTGGCGACGAGCACGTCGGATGCGACCACCCGGTCCAGCACGGAGGGGCCCCGGATGATGCGGTAGACGGCGCAGAGCGCGCCGGCGCCGAAGAGGACCCCGGCGACGATGACCACGATGGCCATCAGGTGGCTCCGTCACTGTCGGCGGGGGCGGCATCCGCCCCGGCGGGGCAGGCCCTGATCCGTTCGATGTCTTCCCGCGAACCGAAGGCCAGCACGATCCGCTTCTCGGTCGCGAGCACGCTCGCCCGGAACCGTTCGGCCTGCCCGGCGGTGTGCACGTTCAGCACGTGCAGGTAGAGGGTCGAGCTCACCCGGTCGACGTCGACCACGATCGAGCCGGGCACGATCGAGGTGGCCACGGCCGTCCAGGTCAGGATCAGGTCGCTGCGGGTGTTCAGCCCGACGGCGAGGATGGCGTTGCCGGGCCGGTACCGCGGCGAGAGGGCGAGCGCGGCCACCTGCACCGACGCCCGCACGATGTCGGCGAGCAGCCGGAGGAAGAATCGGGCGCCGTGCCACGGGTTCAGCCGCCCGCTCAACTGCACCGCGGGGAGGTAGAACGTGACGGAGACCAGCCCCGCGACCAGCACACCGCTGAGGAGCTCGAGCCAGCCGAACCGGCCCCAGAGCAGCATCCACAGGGCGACGAGTCCGAGGAACAGCGGCGCCTGGTTCACCGCGGCGGCGAGGCGTTCCCGCGGCGTGCTCATGGCGTTCCGTCCGGGAAGACGGCGTCGATGTAGGTGGCCGGCGCCTCGATGTCCGCGGCGGCGCGCGCGGCGAAGGCGAAGACGGGGCCGGCGAAGGCCGTGAGGCAGAGCGTGAGCGCGAGCATGGCCGCCGTGGCGCCGACCATCAGCGGAGACACGGTTTTGGTGATGACCGTCCCCTCGTCGTGCGGGTCGTCGGTGAGCCGGTCGAGCATGCTCGACTCGTAGTTCTCCACCTCTCGCCGGGGACGCCAGAAGGCCATGTTCCAGGCCCGGGCGACCGCGTAGAGGGTGAGCAGGGAGGTGGCGGCGCCCGCGGCGAGGCCGGCGTAGGCGAGGGGGGTGCCCAGCTCGGCGCCGGCCTGGAACAGCGCGAGCTTGCCGAGGAAGCCGGAGAACGGCGGGATCCCGCCGAGGTTGAGGGCGCCGACGAAGAAGAGCACGGCGACGGAGGGGGCGGCCGTGAGCATCCCGCCGAGCCGGGCCAGGGAGGTGGTGCCGCCGACCCGTTCGACCAGGCCCGCGCAGAGGAACAGGGTGGTCTGCACGGAAATGTGGTGCACCAGATAGAAGATGGTCGCCGCGAGGGCGAGCGGGGTGCCGATCGCGATGCCGAAGATCAGGTAGCCGATGTGGCTGACCAGCGTGAACGACAGCATCCGTTTGATGTCGGCCTGGGCGAGTGCCCCGAGGATGCCCACCAGCATGGTGAGCATCGCCACCACCAGCAGCGGAACCGAGAACGGGTTCTCGGGGAAGAGCAGCGTCTGGGTGCGCAGGATGGCGTAGACGCCCACCTTGGTGAGCAGGCCGGCGAACACGGCGGTGACCGGGGCCGGGGCCGTCGGGTAGGAGTCCGGCAGCCAGAACGAGAGCGGGAACACGGCCGCCTTCACCGAGAATGCCAGCAGCAGCATCAGCCCGAGGATGAGTTGCACGCCCGACGGGAGCGCCGGGATGCGTTCGGCCAACAGGGCGAGGGTCACCGTGCCGGTGGCGCCGTAGATCAGGGCGATCGCGCTGAGGAACAGCACGGAGGAGACCAGGCTGACGACGATGTAGGTGACGCCGGCCCGGATGCGCGCTCCCGTGCCGCCGAGGGTGAGCAGCACGTAGCTGGCCGAGAGCAGCATCTCGAACCCGACGTAGAGGTTGAACAGGTCGCCCGCGATGAACGCGTTGAACAGGCCGGCCGACAGCACCAGGTAGCTGGGGTGGAAGATCGACACCGGGGTCTCGCTGTCGCCGTCGACGATGCCCTGGCCGACCGCGAAGAGCAGCACGCCGAGCAGCATCAGCGCCGAGATCAGCAGCATCAGCGCCGACAACCGGTCGACGACGAGCACGATTCCCCACGGCGCCTGCCAGCCGCCGACGTGCACGACGGCGGGGCCGTGCCGGTCGACCAGCACGAGCAGCACCGCCCCGGCCAGCACCACCAGGGTCAGCGAGACGACGCTCACCGCGATCTGCCGGCTGTGCCGCCGGCCGAGGGCGAGGGTGATCGCAGCACCGATCAGCGGGATCGCGACGACGAGGGGCACCAGGATGTTCATCGTGTTCACCTGGCCTCCTCCTCGCCGGCGTCGAGGGACGCCTGCACGGCGGCGTCGTCCTCCGAGGAGGACCGGAAGTTCTCCTCCGACGATGACGCGGTCTCGCCGGCGTGCTCGTCGGCGAGGTCGTCGCCCTCATCGCCGAGCCGGGCCAGCCACCAGGACCGGTAGATCAGGGCGAGGATGAGCGCCGTGATCCCGAAGTTGATCACGATGGCCGTCAGCATCAGCACCTGCGGCACCGGATCGGCCATGCCCGCGTCGAGGGCGGTGCCGGTGATGATCGGCGAACTGCCCGGCCGGCCGCTCATGATGAAGATGAGCAGGTTGGTGGCGTTGCCGACGAGCACGAAGCCAATCAGCACACGGGTGAGGCTGCGCTCGAGCATGATGTAGACGCCCGCCGCGTACAACACGGCCATCAGCACCACGAGGGTCAGGGACGCGCTCATGGCAGCACCTCCGTGGCCGGCGCCGGCGCGCTCGCGGGTGCGGGTTCCGTCTCGCCCGCCTCGGTCGCCTGGCCCGCCTCGGTCGCCTCGCCCGCCTCGCTCTGCCGGTCGATCTCACTGCCGAGGCTGCGGAGGATGTCCAGCGCGAGCCCGATCACGACCAGGTACACCCCGATGTCGAAGATGGTGGAGGTGCCGAAGGAGAGGTGCCCGAGCACGGGCACGTCGACGCCGGCATAGGCCGACTCCAGCGGAACCCCGGTGAAGAAGAGGGACGCGACCGCCGTGCCGACCGCGAGCACGACGCCGAGGCCGAGGAGCTTGCCCGGGTCGATCGGCGCTGCTTCGCCGAGCTCGAAGCGGCCGCCGGCCAGGTAACGGGAGACGAGCGCGAGGCCGGCCAGCAGACCGCCGGCGAACCCGCCGCCCGGCGCGTTGTGGCCCGCGAAGAGCAGGTAGACCGACACGATGATCGCGGGGTGGAAGAGCAGGCGCACCAGCACCTCGATCAGGATCGACCGGTCCCCCTCCGGGATCGTGCGGCCCGCCAGCAGGAACGACTGCCGGCTCACGGCGTGACCGGCGGATGACGCGTGCGGGTCGGCGATGACGCGTCGCCGGTTGCGCGGCAGGCGCTGGCGGCGGGAGCCCTTCAGCCGAGGCAGGGGCACGGCCCGCCCCGAGACGAAGAGCAGGCTGGCGACGCCGGTGGCGACGACGATCAGCACGGCGATCTCCCCCATCGTGTCCCAGGCCCGGATGTCGACGAGCATGACGTTGACGATGTTGGTGCCGTGGGCCTCCAGCGTGAGGCGCGGCAGCTCCGCCGCGATGCCCGGGTCCTGGCGGGCGCCGAGGGCGATCACCGCGATGGCGCCCGACACCGCGCCGACCAGCACGCCGATCAGGGCGCGCCGCCGCCGGTGGAGCGGGCGGTTGTGCTGGGCGATCCGGGTCGGCAGCCGCCGCAGGACCAGCACGAAGACGACGAGGGTCATGGTCTCGACCAGGGCCTGGGTCAGGGCGAGGTCGGGGGCGCCGTGGAGGGCGAACAGGGCCACCAGGCCGTAGCCGGTGACCCCCGCGAGCAGCACCGACGTCATCCGTTTGCCCACCCGGGCGGCCGCGGCCGCCGCGATCGCCATCACCAGGGCGATCAGCACCTGGCCCGGGTAGTCCCAGGGCACGAGCGTCTCCGGCCAGCTTCGGTTGACCGACGCGGCGAAGCCGAGCGCGAGCACGAAGACGACGAGGATCGTGCCCAGGTACTGCGGCAGCCCGCCGTGCTGGGCGAAGTGGGTGACCCGCGCCGCCGAGCGGTCGACGGCGCGCACGAGGGACCCGTAGCCGCGCCCGGCGTCGATCCAGGCCGGCACCCTCGCCTGCGCCCGGGCAACGCGCAACCGCTGCCAGAACAGGGCGGCACCGGCCAGCACGACGACGACGCTGATCAGGAGGGCCGGTTCGAGCCCGTGCCAGAGCGCCAGGTGGTAGTCGCCGCCGCCGGCCACCGTGTCGGCGTAGGACGAGAGCAGCGGATCGAGCAGGCCGCTCAGCGGTCCGAGCAGGAGGGTGGCGACGGCCAGGAGCCCCGGCGCCAGGGCGAAGTCCCACCGGCTCGGGTGCAGGGCCGTCGGCGCCATCGCCGGGCGGGTGCCGAACGCGCCCCAGAAGAATCGGATGCTGTACGCCACGGTCAGCACCGAGCCGATGCCCGTGCCCACCAGGGCGACCCAGCCCCAGCCGTCGCCGGCCAGGCCTGCCTCGAGGAACGCGGTGAACACGGCCTCCTTGGCGACGAAGCCGAGCAGCGGCGGCAGCCCGGCCATCGACAGGGCGGCGATGAGCGCGATCACGGCGAGCGCGGGTTCGCTGCGGCCGAGGCCGGAGAGCCGCCGCAGGTCCCGGGTTCCGGCGCGGTGGTCGATGATGCCGACGACGAGGAAGAGCGCCGCCTTGAAGAGGGCGTGGGCGAGCAGGAGCGCCGCACCGGCGAGCGCCGCGTCCCGGCTGCCGAAGCCGACCACGACCATGATGAAGCCCAGCTGGCTGACCGTGCCGTAGGCCAGCACCAGTTTGAGGTCGTGTTTGCGCAGTGACCGCCACGCGCCGACGAGCATGGTCCAGACGCCGATCGTCACCAGCACCGGCAGCCAGCCGTCGGTGTCGGCGTAGCCGGGTGCGAGCCGAGCAACCAGGTAGAGGCCGGCCTTGACCATCGCGGCTGCGTGCAGGTAGGCGCTGACCGGGGTCGGGGCGGCCATCGCCGCGGGCAGCCAGAAGTGGAAGGGAACCAGCGCCGACTTGGAGAGGGCCCCGACCAGGATCAGCAGCACCGCCCAGCCGGCGATCGGGCCGGTGACGGGCTCGGAGACGAGCAGCGCGAGCGAGGTGGTGCCGGCCTGCACGCTGAGCAGCACCACGCCGATCAGCATGACCAGGCCGCCGAACGTGGTCACCAGGAGCGCCTGCAACGCCGCGCCCCTGCTCTCCCGTTTGGCGGTGTAGTGGCCGATCAGGAGGTAGGAGAGCACGCTGGTGATCTCCCAGAAGATGAACATCACGACGATGTCGTCCGCGGTGACCAGTCCGTACATGGCGCCGGCGAAGGCGAGCAGGCAGGCGGCGAAGCGGCCGAGGGCCGGCTCGTCCGCCCGGAAATAGCGGGCGCAGTAGACGAGCACGAGCGCGCCGATCCCGGTGACGACGAGGGCCAGCAGCCAGGCCAGGGCGTCGACGCGGAAGGAGAGGGCCACGCCGAGCTGCGGGATCCAGGGGATGCGCTCGGTGGCCGCTCCGCCGCGTGTCACGAGCCCGGTTTGACCGAGGGTGAAGACGAAGGCCGCCGCCGGGAGCAGGGCGATCAGGTAGAAGACGCGGGGTCCGATACGACGGGTCAGGGCCGGCGTGAAAAGGGACAGGATCAGGAAAATCAGGAGGATCGTCGCCATGCGGCCTCCCGGCTCTCCCTGTCGAAATGTCAGCACCCAGTGTATCGGATGCCTGCCTCGGGTTCCCCTTCGGGGGCCCCGAAAGGGACCGGACCGTGCCGTGCCGGTAGGGTGAGGAGAAACCGCGCGATCGAAAGTGGCCCGATGACGAGCACCACCCAGGGGCCAGACCGCCCCTCCGCCCCGCACGATTCCGGCCACGGCCGGAAGCACGAGCATCACGGCATGCCGGAGGAGACTCCGCTTGAGCACATCTCCGACGCCCTGAGCGTGCACGAGGACGACGGGCTGCACAAGGGCCTCAAGTCCCGCCAGGTGCAGATGATCGCCATCGGCGGCGCCATCGGCACCGGCCTGTTCCTCGGCTCCGGCGGACGGCTCGCGAGCACCGGCCCGTCGCTCGTCATCGTCTACGCCATCTGCGGCTTGTTCGCGTTCCTCATTCTGCGCGCCCTGGGCGAGCTCGTGCTGCACCGTCCGTCGTCCGGCTCGTTCGTCTCCTACGCCCGTGAGTTCTTCGGCGAAAAGACCGCCTTCGTCACCGGGTGGCTCTACTGGATGAACTGGGTCATGACGGCGATCGTCGACGTGACCGCCGTGGCGTTGTACATGAACTTCTTTGCCAAGTACTGGGCGCCGATCGGCGCGGTGCCGCAGTGGCTGTTCGCGCTGATCGCCCTCGCCGTGGTGCTCTGCCTCAACCTGCTCTCGGTGAAGGTGTTCGGCGAGATGGAGTTCTGGTTCGCGCTGATCAAGGTCGTCGCCATCGTCTCGTTCCTGCTGGTGGGAACCTGGATGGTCATCTTCGGCACCCCCGTCGAAGGCGCCCAGGTCGGCTTCGACCTGATCGGCGACAACGGCGGCTGGTTCCCCGGCGGCCTGATCGCCTCCGTGCTCGTCGTGCAGGGCGTCGTCTTCGCCTACGCCTCGATCGAGCTCATCGGCACAGCCGCCGGCGAGACCGAGAACCCGCAGAAGGTCATGCCGCGGGCCATCAACACGGTCATCGTTCGGATCGCCATCTTCTACGTCGGTTCGATCCTGCTCCTCTCGCTCCTCCTTCCCTACACGAGCTACAAGGCCGGCGAGAGCCCGTTCGTCACGTTCTTCGGCAGCATCGGGATCGAGGGCATCGACGTGATCATGAACCTGGTCGTGCTCACCGCGGCGCTGTCCTCCCTGAACGCCGGTCTCTACTCGACCGGTCGGATCCTGCGCTCGATGTCGCTCGCGGGATCTGCCCCCGGCTTCGCCGGGAAGATCAGCCGCAACGGCGTGCCGTTCGGCGGCATCCTGCTCACCGGCGTCGTCACGCTCGCCGGCGTCGGCCTGAACGCGATCGTGCCGGACCAGGCGTTCGAGATCGTGCTCAACATGGCGGCCATCGGAATCGTCAGCGCCTGGGGCATGATCGTGCTCTGCCAACTGCGCCTGCAGGCCTGGGCGAAGAAGGGCATCCTGGTGCGGCCGACGTTCCGGATGCCGGGGGCCCCGTACACGGGCTACGTCACGCTGGTCTTCCTCGTCGGCGTGCTCGTGCTGATGGCCTTCGACTGGCCGACCGGCACGCTCACCATCGGCACCCTGATCGTGATCATCCCTGCCCTGGTCGCGGGCTGGTATGCCTGCCGCGGCCGCATCCTCGAGATCGCGGCGGCCCGCACCGCGTTCACCGGCCGCCTGCCGGTGGTCGCCAACCGGCCGCTCTCCGACCGGGACGGGCCAGACCCGAAGCCCGAGTAGCGCCGCACCGGTCGTCAGCGGATCAGGCGTCGCGGCGCCGCGTGACCGCGTCGCTGACGATGACCAGCACGAGTGCCAGCACCAGGATGCCGATGTAGGTCACCGGCACGGCGTCCATGCCCACCGTGTTCAGCAGGGCGGCGCCGAGCAGCGCCCCGCCGCCGATGCCCGCGTTGAACGCGGTGGTGTAGATCGCGCTGGCGGTGTCGCGGATGCGCCGGGACGCCGTGCGCAGCAGCCGCGTCTGCAGCAGCGGCGGCAGCGTGCCGAAGGCCAGCCCCCACAGCACGAAGGCAATGATTGCGACCGGGAGCGTCTGGGCGAAAAGCGCCAGGACGCCGACACTGAGCGCGGAGACCGTGATGCCGACGACCAGTCCGAGCTGGGGCCGGGGGCCGAACACGGTGCCGGAGAGCACCAGCCCGACCGCGCCGGCGATGCCGTAGGCGAACAGCAGCGGCGCGACGGCGGCGCCGTCCACGCCCAGCCCGTCGATCAGGAACGGCGCGATGTAGGTGTAGAAGGTGTAGTGCCCGACCATGGTCAACGCCGTGATGACGCAGAGCAGGATCACGGCCGGCATGGTCGGGTCGCGGCGCGGCTCGGCCGGCGACGCTGCCGGCGCGGGCGCGGCGGCAGCGAGCGCGGCCACCTCG
>NZ_SOHH01000075.1 GCF_004403515.1 Cryobacterium fucosi
CGCCCCGGCGCGGCTGTCGGCGCCAGGGCGCGCCGGTTTCGGCAGGCCGCGCCCGCCCCCGCGGTGGCGGCCTGCCGAAACGGGCGCGGCGTCAGAAGGCCGGCGGCGCCGTCGACTCGCGCACGATCAGCCGCGGCATGATCGGTTCGCGGTCGGCAATGGGCTCGCTGCCCGGGAGGTTGCTCAGCAGCAGCGCGATGCAACGGCGGCCGAGCTCGCCGAAGTCCTGCCGCACCGTCGTCAGCGGCGGCCAGAAGTGTGCCGCCTCCGGGATATCGTCGAATCCCACGATGCTGATGTCCCCCGGGATGTCCAGGCCGGCATCCCGGGCCGCGTGCATGAGCCCGAGCGCCATCTGGTCGTTCGAGGAGAAGATCGCGGTGAAATCGCGGCGGCCGAAGAGCTCCCGTCCCGCGTGGTAGCCGAAGTCCGCGGTCCAGTCGCCGAGAATCGGCGCCGTCGTGGGGACATCCATCGCCCCCATCTCGTCGAGGAAACCACGCATCCGCGCCTCCGCCTCGATCCAGTCCTGCGGGCCGGCCAGGTGGTAGATCCGCCGGTGGCCGAGGTCGATGAGGTGCCGGGTGGCCAGCCGGGCGCCGGCGATCTGGTCGACCGACAGGGCGTGGTCGTCGAGGTGACCGGTCGACTGCAGCGACACGAAGGGCACCGTGATCGACAGCTGTTCGAGCACGTCGAAGACCCGCACCTGGGGAGCGATCACCACGATGCCCTCCACCGCCTGGAGCATCAGGTGCATGAGGGCCGCCTCGATCGACTCCTGGTCGACCGTGTCCAGGTTTGCGGTGTTCACGTAGTAGCCGGCTTCCCGGGCGGCGTCCTGGATCGCCGCGATGCTGCTGGCCGGGCCGTACTCTGAGCTCTGCGCCGAAAGGATTCCGATCGTGCGGGACCGTCCGCGGGAGAGCGCCCGCGCGGCACGGTTCGGCCGGTACTGGAGGTCTGCCATGACCTGGAGCACGCGGGCCTTGGTCGATTCCCGGATACTCGGGTGGTTGTTCAGCACGCGCGAGACGGTCTGGTGGGAGACCCCGGCCAGGCGAGCCACATCCCGGATGCTGGGCGCGCGCACCTTGGGCAAATTCTCTGTCACGTAACGACCTTGTTCACATGTGCACGGTCACAAATGTGAACGCACATCAATTATGCACACCTGGCCGCCGGTCGGAAAGCGCGGTGTGACAGTCACATTCCCAGGAGATGCCGGCGGAAACCGCTCAGGTTACTGTCACATCCGGGCGAGCGAGCGTCACAACAGGGCGTAGGCCCGCACCGGGAAGGTGCCGAACCCCGCGATCTTCGGTGGCACGGCCGTGAACCGCGCGCCCGACTGCGGCAGCGCGGCGAGCCCCGTGAGGTGCTCGACCACGTGGATGCCTGCGGCGAGAAGCAGGGAATGCGCCGGCCGTTCCCCGCCGGACTCCGTGTCATCGATGTTGAGGGAATCGATCCCGACCAGGACGACGCCGGCCTCGACCAGGACCTGTGCCGCCTCGCCGGTCAGGTAGGGCGCGCCGACGGCGTACTCCGGGGTGCCGAAGTGAGCGTCCCAGCCGGTGTGCAACAGCACGGCCGCCCCGGTCAGGTCGCTCCCACTCAGGTCGAATGCGTCGGCGGGTATGCCGCGGGAGGATGCATCCGTCAGATGGAATACACGGGCGGGCAGGTCGACCAGGGTGTCGAGGGACAGGCCGGCCAGGTCGGGGCCGTCCGGGTAGCGGTGGAACGGGCTGTCCAGGTAGGTGCCCGTGTTGCCGATCATGGTGATCAGGTCCATCGCGAACTCGGTGCCCGGCGCGTAGCGCGCCCGCGAGTCCTCTCGGGTGAGGTGGGGCGTGATCACCGGGGCCGGCAGCCCGGGGTAGGTCACCAGACCGGCCCGGATCTCGTGGCTCAGATCGATGAAGCGGGAATGGGTGTCGGTCATGGGGTCTCCTCGGGGATCTGTCGAGCACGGCTGCGATGTAGAGGGCGGTGCCCTGCACCAGGCCGAGGGATCCGGCGTTCGCGGGAGACGCATCCGTCGACACGGGGTTAGAAATCACTGTCTCACTTCTAGCGGCGGGGCAGGGCCTGCTCAACGTCGTCGATCAGGTCGGCCACGTCCTCGATGCCCACCGAGAGCCGGATGATGTTGTCCGGCACCTCGAGTTCGGTGCCGCGCACGGAGGCGTGCGTCATCTCGGACGGGTAGTTCACGAGGGACTCGACCCCGCCGAGGGACTCGGCCAGCTGGAACAGGTGGGTCGACTCGGCGAAGGCGCGCGCCGCCGGAGCTCCCCCGGCGAACGCGAGGGACAGCATGCCGCCGAAGCCGCGCATCTGCTTCTTCGCCAGGTCGTGGCCGGGGTGGTCCGGCAGTCCGGGGTAGTACACGGTGTCGATGGCCGGGTGGCCCTGCAGGTGCTCGGCGATGGCCTGGGCGTTGCTGCAATGGCGATCCATCCGCACCGACAGGGTCTTGATGCCGCGCACGGTGAGCCAGGCGTCGAGCGGGGCGGAGACCGGGCCGGCCGCGAACTGCAGGAACTGCGCCTTCTCGGCCAGCGCGTCGTCGTTGATGATCAGGGCCCCGCCGAGCACGTCGGAGTGCCCGCCGAGGTATTTGGTGGTGGAGTGCACGATCACGTCGGCGCCGAAGGCCAGCGGATGCTGCAGCGCGGGCGAGGCGAACGTGTTGTCGACGATGACGGTGACCCCGAAGCGGTGGCCGAGCTCGGCGAGCGCGGAGATGTCGCTGATCTTCATCAGCGGGTTGCTCGGCGTCTCCACCCAGAGGATCTTCGTCTTGCCCGGGATGATCGCCTGCTCGACCGCGGCCAGGTCAGACATCTCGACGGTCGTGTTCCGCACACCCCAGGCCCCGTGCACCTTGTTGATGAGCCGGTGGGTGCCACCGTAGACGTCGTTGCCGAGCACGATGTGGTCGCCGGGCGCCAGGAGGGCACGCAGGATCGTGTCCTCCGCGGCGAGCCCGCTGGCGAAGGACAGTCCGTGCTTGCCGCCCTCGAGCGCGGCGAGCAGGGTCTCGAGCGCCGTGCGGGTGGGGTTGCCGCCGCGGCTGTACTCGTAGCCGCCGCGCAGTAGGCCGATGCTCTCCTGCACATAGGTGGAGGTCTGGTAGATCGGAGGGATCACGGCGCCGGTCGTGGGATCGAAGTCCTGCCCGGCGTGGATGGCGATGGTGTCGAAGTTCTGCGTGCGAGCCATGGAAAGGATCCTTACTTGTCTAGGCGCTCAGGTAGCTGAGCAGGTCGTGACGGGTGATGACGCCGAGGGGCTTGCCGCCGTCGGTGACGAGCAGCGCATCATGGCCGGCGAAGGCCGCCCGCGCCGCGGCGACCGGTTCGTTCACGCCGATCATCGGCAGGGGCTCGCTGACGAAGGCGCTGACCTGGTCGCCCAGTTTCGCCTCCCCGGAGAAGACGAGTTCCATCAGGTGGCGTTCGTCGAGGGAGCCGACGACCTCGCCCATGACGACCGGCGGTTTCGCGGTCAGCACGAGCACCTGGGAGACGCTCGACGACGTCATCCGCTCGATCGCGTCGCGCACGGTGGCGCTGGGGTGCACGTAGACGAAGGCCGGGAGCGTGCCGGTCTTCGATTCGAGCAGGTTGCCGACGGTGTGCCCCGCCGGCGCGTTGGTGAAACCGTAGCTGCGCATCCAGCCGTCGTTGAAGATCTTGCCCAGGTAGCCGCGGCCGCCGTCGGGCAGCAGCACGACGACGGTGTCGGCGGCGGTGAGCTTCTCGGCGGCGCGCAGGGCGGCGACGACGGCCATGCCGCTCGAGCCGCCGACGAGGATGCCCTCCTCGAGGGCGAGGCGGCGAGTCATCGCGAAGGAGTCGGCGTCGGAGACCGCGATCACCTCGTGCACCACGGCCGGGTCGTAGGCAGCCGGCCAGAAGTCCTCGCCGACGCCCTCGACCAGGTAGGGCCGGCCGGTGCCGCCGGAGTAGACCGAGCCCTCCGGGTCGGCGCCGATGATGCGCACGGTGTCGCCGGACACCTCGCGCAGGTAGCGGCCGGTGCCGGTGATGGTGCCTCCGGTGCCCACGCCCGCCACGAAGTGGGTGACGGTGCCGTCGGTGTCGCGCCAGATCTCGGGACCGGTGGTCTCGTAGTGGCTGAGCGGCCCGTTCGGGTTCGCGTACTGGTTCGGCTTGAACGCCCCCGGGATCTCCCGGGCCAGCCGGTCGGAGACGCTGTAGTAGGAGTCGGGGTGGTCGGGGGCGACGGATGTCGGGGTCACCACGATCTCCGCACCGTACGCCGTGAGCACGTTGCGCTTGTCCTCGCCGACCTTGTCCGGGAGCACGAACACGCACCGGTAGCCGCGCTGCTGGGCGACCAGGGCGAGGCCGACGCCGGTGTTGCCGGACGTCGGCTCGACGATGGTGCCGCCGGGCAGGAGCAGGCCGTCCCGCTCGGCCGCGTCGATGATCCGCGTCGCGATGCGGTCCTTGGACGACCCACCCGGGTTGAGGTATTCGAGCTTGACCAGCACGGTGGCGGCCACGCCCTCCGTGACCTTGTGGAGCCTGACCAGCGGAGTGTCGCCGATCAGGTCGAGAATGGTGTCGGCAATTTTCATGGAATGTCCTTCGTCATGGTGTCGCGCCGTCTTTGACTCGCCGCGCGGCCGGAGGCTGCGCGCGCCGGCTGTGCGCAAATCGAGGGAACCGCGAGGTCGTGGGATTGCCCGGGTCGACCGGCGCGGGGCCGGCCGGCGTGGCGTCGGCTAGTGCGGGGTCGGCTATCGACAGCCACACCACGGACACGACATCAGAACAAGCACGTTTCCCACTCTATCGAAGCGCGCCCGGAGTCACCAGACTGCGACGTGCGACGGGGTCCGGCGGGCTCGCGGCGGAGGGTGAGGAAGCCGGCGCACGATAGAACGTGCGCCCCCTTCCCAAACGTGCGCCACGACGAATGCGGGGGCGCCGCAGGCGGCGCCGGATGCCGCGGGCTACTCCGCGGGGAGCAGCCGGGACGGCGACGGCGCGGTCACCTGCTCGGCGTAGAGCCGCGCATAGACGCCGTTCGCGGCGAGCAGCTCCGCGTGGGTGCCGCTCTCCACCACCCGGCCGCCGTCCACGACGAAGATCACGTCGGCGGAGACGATCGTCGACAGCCGATGCGCGATGGCGATGGTCGTGCGGCCCCGGGACGCCGTGTCCAGCGCGGTCTGCACGATCCGCTCGGAGATGGAGTCCAGGGCGCTCGTCGCCTCGTCGAGGATGAGCACCTCGGGGTCTTTGAGGAGCACCCGGGCGATCGCGATCCGCTGCTTCTCACCGCCGGAGAGCCGGTAGCCGCGCTCCCCGACGACCGTGGCGTAGCCCTCGGGGAACGACGCGATGGTGTCGTGGATGCTCGCGGAACGGGCGGCGGCCTCGAGTTCGGCGTCGGACGCATCCGGTTTCGCGTAGCGCAGGTTCTCGGCGATCGTGGCGTGGAAGAGGTAGGTCTCCTGGCTGACTATGCCGATGTGGGAGACGAGGGACTCCTGCTTGAGGTCCCGCACGTCGACGCCGGAGAACAGCACCCGGCCGGCCGAGGCCTCGTAGAAGCGCGGGATCAGGTAGGAGACCGTGGTCTTGCCTGCCCCGGACGGGCCGACGAAGGCCGCGAACCCGCCCGGTTCGATCCGGAACGAGACGGCGTCGAGCGTCGGCCGGGAGTCGGCCGTGGCATCCGGGTAGGCGAAGGTGACGGCGTCGAACTCGACCCGGCCGGTCGCCTCGCCGGCGGCCGGCACGTCGCCGGCGGTCGGAGCGTCGCTGATCGCGGGGGTGAGGTCGAGGTACTGGAAGATGCGGGCGAACAGGGCGCTGGAGGTCTGCAGATCGAGTGCCACCCGCATCAGCCCCAGCAGCGGGAACAGAAGCCGGGACTGCACGGTGGTGAACGCCACGATCGTGCCGGGCGTGACATCCGTGGTGCCGTTGACCATCAGCAGGCCGGCGACCAGGTAGACGATCGCGGGGATGCTGGAAAGGAAGATGCTGACCATGGCGAAGAACCACTGGCCGCTCATCTGCTGGCTGACCTGCAGCCGCACCTGGTTGTCGTTCTCGTCGGAGTAGCGGCCGATCTCGGCCTGCTGCCGGGTGAAACTCTTCGAGAGCAGGATGCCCGACACGCTCAGCGTCTCCTGGGTGATGGCCGTCATGTCGGAAAGCGACTCCTGGGTCCTCGACGCAATCCGGGCACGCACCTGGCCGACCCGGCGCTGCGCGATGACGAGCGCGGGCATCAGGATCACGGCCACAATGGCGAGCTGCCAGTTCAGCAGCAGCATGGCCACGAGGGCCGCGATCACGGTGACAACATTGCCGAGCAGGCTGGAGATGGTGTTGGTGAGCACGCTCGCCACGCCGCCGACGTCGTTCTGCAGCCGGGACTGGATGATGCCGGTCTTCGTCTTGGTGAAGAAGCTGAGTTCCATCGCCTGCAGGTGGGTGAACAGGCGCACGCGGAGCGCGCCCATCACCGAGTTGCCCACGGTGGCGGTCAGCCAGGTCTGCCACACGCCGAGCAGCTGCGAACCCAGGTAGATGCCGATCATCAGGCCGACCAGAGTGGCCAGTCGCGGCAGGTTCGGGTTGCCGCCCGGCGGGAAGAGCCCCTCGTCGAAGGCGCGCTGCACGAGCAGCGGCGGCAGCACCGACAGGGCTGCGCTGATGAAGACGAGCACGACGGTGATCGACAGATCCCGGCGGTGCGGCGCGAACAGGGAGCCGATGCGGCGCAGCAGGTTCGGGATGCGCGGCGCCTCCGCGTTCTCCGCCCGCTGGGCCACGGCGTCCCCGCCGCTGACCCGGCCTCGGGGACGCCCGTATTGACCGGCCTGGCGCGGGCTGCCTCCGCCGTGCATTCCACTCATGGATTCACTCTAAGCTCCCGAGGCCGCCCGATGGCCCGGGCGCCGGCGGGCGGATACCCCGGTCGGAAAGGCCGTTCCCGCCCCACTCCCCGCCCGTTCCCCATTCCCCGTACCGTTGCCCGTTGCCCATTCCCCGTTGCCCATTCCCCGTTGCCCATTCCCCGTTCCCCGTTGCCCATTCCCCGTTCCGAATTCAGGAGTACAGGGCGCGGGAGTGCGGAAGCCCGACCAACTCCGCCGGATTCGGGGCTCTGCACCTGAATTCGGCACCGGGACGTGACGGGTCGGCACCCGCGTGGGAAGCTGGCTGGGCGGTGGTCATCCACAGGATGCGCGGGGCGGTGTTTCTCCACAGACGGCGCGCTCAGCCGTGAGGCTCCCGCCCGGCGCGCGAGGCTCCCCGCATGACACACGTGACGGATGTCCTCACCACGCTTCAGGGAGTCGCGCAGCGGCGCGAACTCATCGCCCGTGGTGCAACCGGTCGGCAATTGAGCATCGCGGTCAATCAGGGGCACGTGTTCCGACCAAGGAAGGGCTGGTACGCGCTCCCCGGCACGCCGTCCGATCTGGTCAGGGCGGTGCGAATCGGCGGCCGACTCGCGTGCGTCTCGGCCGCGCGTCACTACGGTTGGGCCGTGCAGGAACGACCGGGGCTGCACGTCTGCCTCGCCCCGAACGCGGCGCGCCTGCGCACCCCTCTGGACCCCCGGGAACGGATGTCCGCCCCTGCGCCGCACGGGATCACCCTGCACTGGGCCGACCGGGTGCCTTCCGAGCCGCTCACGCGCCTGGTCACCTCGCCGCGCGAAACGGTGCTGCAGATCGCGCTCTGCCAGAGCGCCGAACTCGCTGTCGCCGCCTTCGACTCGTTCCTTCACCTGGATCCGGACGGCAGCACCGAGCTGGACCTGTGGCTGCTGGATCTGCCGGAGACTATTCTGGCCGAACTCCAGGACTGCACTGCGCTGTGCCACAGTTTCCTCGAGAGCATTGGCCGGGTTCGGCTCGCGCATGCGGGCATCCGCGGCCGGCACCAGGTCAGGATCGCCGGCGTCGGCCGCGTCGACCTGCTGCTGCAGGGTTGGCTCGTGGTCGAATGGGACGGGCTGGAGCACCACGACAACGGGCCCGCCCACGACGAGGATTGCCGGCGGGACGCCGAGCTCGCTATTCGCGGTTTTCGCAGCCTGCGCTTCAGCTACGCCCTGGTAATGCGCAACTGGCCCCTCGTGCTTGCTGCGATCCGCGCGGCCCTTGCCGGTCACCGCCCGTGAGCCCGGTCCCGCCCGCACCCGCCCGCAGGCATTCCGAATTCAGGAGTACAGGGCGTTCTCGGGCCGGATTCGAGCGGAATTGCCGGAGAACGGGGCTGGACGCCTGAATTCGGAACGCGGGCGGGCGGTCGAGGCGGGGCGGGGCGGGGCGGGCGGTCGATCGGCGGGCGGATGCCGGGGCTAGCCCTTGGTCGAGCCGGCCAGCAGGCCGCGCACGAAGTAGCGCTGCAGGCTGAAGAACACGATCAGCGGCACGAGGATCGAGATGAAGGCGCCGGCGGTGAGCAGGTGCCAGTCCTGGCCGCGGCTTCCGGTGATCTCCGCCAGCAGCTTCGTCATCGGGGCGACGGCGCCGTCGGCGAAGATCAGCGCCACCAGCAGGTCGTTCCAGACCCAGAGGAACTGGAAGATGGCGAAGGATGCGATGGCCGGCATCGTCAGCGGCAGCACGATCCGGAAGAAGATCTGGCCGTGGCCGGCGCCGTCCACGCGCGCCGCCTCGATCACGTCGGCCGGGATCTCCGAGACGAAGTTGTGCAATAGGTAGATCGCCAGAGGCAGGGCGAACATGGTGTGGGCGATCCAGACCTGGGAGTAGCCGCCGGCGTCGCTGATCGCCGTGACCACCGGGAAGCCGAAGATCTCACCCTTCGAGAAGAACCGGAGCAGCGGCACGAGGGCCATCTGCAGCGGCACAATCTGCAGAGCGAAGACCGCGATGAACAGCACGTTCTTGCCCCGGAAGTCGATCCAGGCGAACGCGTATGCGGCAAGGCTAGCGATGATCAGGGGAAGCAGCGTCGCCGGGAGGGTGATCGCGATCGAGTTGATGAACGCGCCGGCCAGGTTCAGCTGGCTGTTGCCGGCCTGGAGCACGTCCGAGTAGTTGTCGAGCGTGACGCCCCAGTTGGAGAAGATCGTCCACCAGCCCGTGGTCCGCACCTGCTGGGCCGGCCGGAACGACGAGACGAAGAGACCGAAGGTGGGGATCGTCCAGACCACGGCGATCACGAGGGCCGCGATCGTGGCGCCCCGGCTGGTCAGACGCGTCTTGGTGCGCCGCGCCGCCGCGAACTCCGACTTGCGGGCCCCGTTGCGCAACTGCTTCTTGGTGGACGGGTCGACGGGGAGCTCAACCGGAAGTATCGCGCTCATCGGATTTCCCTCTGCTTCTGGATTTGGCGGGCGTTGTAGATGACGATCGGCAGCACGAGCAGGAACAGGACGACGGCGAAGGCTGCCGAGCGGCCCAGCTCGAAGTTCTTGAACTGCGTGTACATCTCGTTCGCGATCACGCTCGTGTCGTTGGCGCCGGCGGTCATGGTGCGCACAATGTCGAAGACCTTGAGCGAGGCGATGGAGATCGTCGTCAGGACGACGATCAGGGCGCTGCGGATACCGGGAACCGTCACGTTCGTGAATTTCTGCCAGGCGTTGGTGCCGTCGAGTTCGGCGGCCTCCATCTGCTCGGCCGGCACGCCCTTGATGGCCGCGGACAGCACGACCATGGCGAATCCGGTCTGCACCCAGATCAGCACGATGATCAGGAACAACGTGTTCCATGGCTCGTTGGCGATGAAGTCGATCGGCCGGCCGCCGAACCAGACCACGATCTGGTTGAGCAGGCCGATCTGGTTCTGGTCGGCCGGCCGGGCGGTGTAGACGAAGCGCCAGATGATCGACGCGCCGACGAAGGAGATGGCCATGGGCATGAACACCATGATCTTGAAGTACTTCTCGCCGCGGCTCTTGTCGATGAACACCGCGTAGGCGAGCCCGGCGATGGTGGACACGAGCGGGGCGACCAACACCCAAACGATCGTGTTGAGCACCGTGCGGATCGCCTCAGGCTGGGTGAACACCCAGACGAAGTTGTCGAAGCCGATGAAGGCGGTCCCGCGGGAGTTCATGAACGACTGCACCGTGGTCTGGATGGTCGGGATGACCAGGCCGATCACGAGGAGCAGGATGGCCGGGGCGAGGAATCCGACGAGCTGGAAGAGATAGCCGGCTCCGGATCGTGACCGGTAGTCGACGATGAAGAACACCCCGCCGAGCACTGCGGCCGCGGCCGCTGCCCACCAGTACGACCCGGCGGCGAGGAGCACGAGCAGCGGAGCGGCCACACACACCACGAGCCGGACGACGGTGTAGATCTTGCCGGACCGCGGGGCGATCTCGACGAAGAACAGGATCGCCCCGACCAGGGCGACGAAGGCCAGGACGATGATGGGGATTTGTGCGAGGGCCGGCAATTGCCCCAGCCAGGCAAAGAACGCTGACATCTGAAACCTCTCGAGTACGACTGTGGACTCACGGTGATCGCTGGTCTGGCGGGAAAATTTACCGCCACGCTACACCCACAATGGCGTGGGCCGCCCGGTTTTCAAGACGAGCGGCCCACCACTGTTCGGTGCTGCTACTACACGTGCTGTGTTACGCGGGGTCTGAGCCCCTGTCCTGCTACTTGGACGGCCAGCCGCCTTCGATGCTGGTCAGCACCTCGTCGGTCGGAGTGCCGTTGATCCAGTTGACCATTCCCTTCCAGAACGTTCCGGCTCCCACCGAACCCGGCATGAGGTCGGAGGCGTCGAAGCGGAAGGTGGTCTTCGGGTCCTGGAGGATCTTGATGGCCTGCTGAAGGATCGGGCTCTTCGCGCTGGCCGGGTCGAGACCCTTGTTTGCGCTGATCACTCCACCGAGACTGACGCGGCTGTTGGCCCAGTCGGCGCTGGAGAGGTAGGCCTGGACCTTCTGGGTGTCGGCGTCGTCGGAGAATGCGCCGACGATCTCGCCACCACCGGTCACGGCCTGGCCGCCGGCTTCGGCGGCCGGAGTGATGAAGGCCCACACGTCGCCGTCAGGACCGACCTTTCCGCCGGCATCCGTGATGAAGCCGTCGAAGAAGGACGCCTGGTGGGTCAGGGCGCAAGTGCCGTTGGCGATCGGTGTGGCAACGTCGCCGAAGGCCGTGGTGTTGATCGAGCGCACGTCGCCGAAGGTGGCGTTGACGTAGGCCGGGTTCTGCAGGATCTGTCCGAGGGAGTCGAACGCGGTCTTGATCGCGGGATCGGTGAACGGGATCTCGTTCTTGACCCACTTGTCGTAGGTCTCCGGTCCGGCTTCGCGAAGGACAAGGTCTTCGACCCAGTCCGTGCCCGGCCAGCCGGTGGCGTCGCCGGAGCCGAAGCCGGCGCACCAGGGTGCGGTGCCGGACTTCTCCTGGATGGTCTTGGTCACGGCGAGCAGCTCGTCCCACGTCGTGGGCACTTCAACGCCCCACTCCTTGAACTTCGCCGGCGAGTACCAGATGAAGCCCTTGACGCTGGCCATCAACGGGGCGCCGTAGAAGGTGTCTCCGACGGTGCCGTAGGCCTTCCAGTCCTCGGACCAGTTCTTGTCGACGTTGTCTTCGACTGCCTTCGGAGCCGGCTTCAGGAAGTCACGGCTGGCGAGGTCGGCCATCAGGCCGGGCTGCGGGAAGATGGCGAGGTCAGGTGCGTTGCCGCCCTGGGCGCGGATCGCGATCTGCGCTTCGAACTCCTTCGACGATTCGTACTGGATGTCGATGTTGTTCTTCTTTTCCCAGTCGGCCCAGGACTGCTCGAGCAGCTTGGCCTCGGTGTCGGCAATCGTGCCGTACACGGTGACGACGCCGTCGCCCTTGGCGCCGGCGTCGGACGTCGTGCTTCCGGGTCCGCCGGAACAACCGGCCAGGGTCAAGCCGGCGATCGCCGCAATGGCGATGGGTGCTGTGAAACGGCGATGCGAGAGCCGCATTATTCCTCCTCATTGAGATGTGGTGGTGTTCGATCGGGGGATTCCCCATGGACACCGAGGTGCTGCAGGTGCTGGAAACGCCCGGATAGGGAACCGGTTCCACACCACAAGTTACGGCACGACCCGATTATGCGCAAGACCGATGTGGTCACAAATTGAAAAAGATCGCGGGAGAACGCTCTCAACACTGGGCGGGGGGAACGGAGGGCATCGGCGTGACCGGATGCGGGACGGTGCCGAGCGGAAATATTCATGGAACCGGTTCCAGAACTGCCCGTTTGACGCTAGTCTGTCGTCAGCACAACCAACGATGGAGGCCGGAATGAGCGCGATCGCGGATGTCGCCCGCCTCGCCGGTGTGGCGAAGGCCACCGCGTCCCGTGCCCTGAGCGGCCGGGGCTACGTCTCGGAGGAGACCAGGCAGAAGGTCGTCGCCGCGGCGAGGGCGATCGGCTATGTCGCCTCCCCCAATGCCGCCAGCCTGGTCACCGGCCGCACCAAGAGCATCGGCGTCATCATCCCGTTCATCAGCCGCTGGTTCTTCTCCGAGGTACTCGAGAGCATGGAAGAGGCTCTCCTCGCCGAGGGCTACGACATGACCCTCTACAACTTGCCCGCCGCCTCCCCCGAGCGGGACAGCGTGTTCGACTACTTCCTGGCCCGCAAGCGGTTCGACGGAGTGATCTCGGTGGGGGTCGCGCTCAGCGAGGGAGAGGTCGACCATCTGCACCGCCTCGGCCGGCCGCTGGTCGGCATCGGTGGGCCGATCCGGGGAGTGCAGACGATCGCGATCGACGACGTCGCCGCCGCCCGGCTCGCCACGGAACACCTGCTCAGCCTCGGCCACCAGGACATCGTGCACGTCGGCGGCAACCAGGCCGATGAGATGGACTTCAAGGTGCACAGCAATCGGCTGACCGGGTTCTATGCGGCGATGCGCGATGCTGGGCGTGCGACAAGCGGATGCTTCTACCCGTGCGAGTTCACGATGCCGGGCGGCTACCGGGTGGGCCTGTCCGTCTTCGGCGACCCGCGTAGCCGCCCGACCGCGGTCTTCGCGGCGAGCGACGAGATCGCGATCGGTCTCATCGTCGCGGCCAGGGAACTGGGCATCCAGGTGCCGGCGGACCTGTCCGTGATCGGCATCGACGGGCATCCCTATGCCGACATGTTCCGCCTGACCACGCTGGAGCAGCACCCCAGGCGGCAGGGGCGGCTCGCCGTGGCGACGCTCCTGACCGAACTCGACGCTCCCTTGCACCGGGATGAGTCCGACCACCTGACCGTGCTGCCGACCAACCTGGTGTTCCGTTCGAGCACCAGCCCGCCGCGGAACCCGCCCGGCGCCTGACCGCCGGCCGCCCGGCAGCCGCCCGGCGGCGGCCAGCACGCCGAACCCGGGGCGGAGTGCATCCTCCGCTGTACATAGCTTGGCTATTTATACCCATAGCCCCGCGATGGACATCCGTCGCCCGCCCCTGCCGCCCTGTTCCGAATTCAGGTGTCGACCCTGTTCTCTGGCCCGTTCTGGCCGCCATCGCCGGAATGCGGATGCCGACACCTGAATTCGGAACACACGCACGGGGGGGTGAGCAGGCGGGTTGACGGACGACGGGCGTCGCACCCAGTGGATGCGACGCCCGTCATTGTGCAGGACGACTGACGCCGTCCGACCCCCCAGAGGGGCCCGGTTACTTGAGGACTGCGGTGGCGCCGGCAGCTTCGAGAGCAGCCTTGCCCTTTTCAGCGGCCTCCTTGGAGACGCCTTCGAGGACGGCCTTCGGCGCGCCATCGACGACTGCCTTGGCCTCGCCGAGGCCCAGGCTGGTGAGCTCGCGCACAACCTTGATGACCTGGATCTTCTTGTCGCCGACGGCTTCGAGAACGACGTCGAACGCGCTCTGCTCTTCGACCTCTTCAGCAGCAGCGGCAGGTCCGGCGGCACCGGCAACGGCGACCGGAGCGGCAGCGGTGACCTCGAAGGTCTCCTCGAACGCCTTGACGAACTCGCTGAGTTCGATCAGGGTCAGACCCTTGAACTGTTCGAGCAATTCTTCGGTGGAAAGCTTTGCCATGATTTTTCTCCCTATAGTTTCTTAGTTACTCACCGCGATGCCAGGCAAATGCCTAGTTCGCGGACTCCTGCTTCTCACGCAGCGCGTCGATGGTGCGAACAGCCTTCGACAGCGGTGCGTTGAACAGATATGCGGCTCCGAACAGCGAGGCCTTGAAGGCGCCGGCCAGCTTGGCCAGCAGCACCTCACGGGACTCGAGGTCGGCGAGCTTGCCTACCTCTGCGGCGGTGAGCGGGTTACCGTCGAAGTAACCGCCCTTCACCACCAGGAGAGGGTTTGCCTTGGTAAAGGCACGCAGGGTCTTCGCGACGGCGACGGGGTCTCCGTGCACGAAGGCGATGGCGGACGGACCGACAAGCTCGTCGTCAAACGACGTGATGCCGGCGTTGTTGGCCGCAATCTTGGTCAGCGTGTTCTTTACCACGGCGTACGTGGCGTCCGCACTGATGGAAACGCGCAGCGTCTTGAGCTGCGCAACAGTGAGACCGCGGTACTCGGTGAGCAGAACGGCGGTCGAGCTCCGGAATTTCTCCGTCAGCTCGGCGACCGTTGCTTCCTTGTTCGCCATGGCGCTCCTCTTGGTTTTCATGTGCCGGTAGCCCGGGGCGCAGACATGAAAAAAGCTCCAGCGCAAGCGCCGGAGCTGTGGGAGCGACCCGAGGGCTGCATCGTGCTTCGAACACCTGCGCGGGCCGTTCACGTGAATGAACCTTCGATCACCGCTCCCATTACAGGGGCGATGACAACCGGCGGTCTGTGGCTAGGGATCACTCTAGGCGACGAGGCCGTGCGCCCGCAAATCCACGGCGTGGCGGCGGCCCGCTCCGTAGCGGGGTGGTAACGGATGCGTTCGGCTGGCGTTGGAACTTCGTGGCCACGCTGCTCTCCGACCTGGGCTGAAGACCCGGCCGGTTCCGGTCGACAGCCGGGCGCGGTTCCTCGCGCAGGCGAACGGGTCACCAACGGGGCCCGCTTCGCCGCGACCACCGTCACTCAGACTCTGATGTAGGCCCACCCGTCAAGTTGTCTGGTCGCCAGATGTGCGACGGCGGCCGGAACCACAATCACGCCACGGAGAAGCTCGTCGGGTTTCACGCCGATCGAGCGCATGCTGTTGGCACAAGCCAACACGGCAACGTGGACAGGACCGAGGTCGGTCAAGTCGGAGGCCAATTCTGGTTCGAGGGCTGAACCGGACTGCAGAAAGGCCACCGCCGGCCCTTGCACGACGATCTCCATCATCAGGTCCGGCAACTGCGCTCGGGCATTGTGGGCCGCCCTGATTCCTGCCTTCAACTGGGGTTCCTCGGCGCCGCTGACGTGCAGGAGGAGGCCTGGGTGAATTGTCATCTATCCGTCCAGTCGATCGGGCGCGGCTGATTCGCCGGTGCGTGCGGATCCCGTCAGGAGCGCCCCGCGGACACCCGGCTCGGCAACCTGGTCCGACTCGACGGCTCGTCGACGGGTGCGCAGGGTGTAGACCCCGGCGACTCCGATCAAAACAGCGAACGCGGCAAGGCCGAAGACAAGGTTGGAGATGCCCGATGAACTGCTCAACACCCAGGACTCAGCGGTGAACTGATCGCCGATGGTGAGGATACCGCCGAGGCCGGCCGTTCCATCGGTGAGCAGGAGGAGTACTCCGATTCCGATGGAGAGCAGCCCTGACACGATCATCAGCCACGAATTCTGCCAACCTCCGACGCGCACCGTGCGGGGCTTCAACCAGCCTCGCTCGGAGATTTTCAGTCGATCCCAGATCAGCGCCAGCACGAAGAGCGGAACGGTCATGCCGAGTGCATAGATCGCCAGCAGGATGCCCCCATAGGCGGCGTTGCCTCCCACCGCGGCGACGGTCAGAACCGACCCGAGAATGGGACCCGCACACACGCCGGCGACCCCATAGACAGACCCGAGTACGAAAACCGAGGCAACGGATGTCCCATCCCCCGCCCCATTTCGAGTGAACGCCGGAAGCCGAATCCCGATCAGCTGGATGAGCCCCAGCACGATGACGATGGATGCGGCGCCGACAACGAGCACGGTGCGGTTCTGGATCAAGAAGGCGCCCACCGTGCCCGCCAGAACCCCAACCGGCACAAGCGTGGCGATCAACCCGAGGTAGAACACGGCTGTCCGGCCCAGGAGCCTGGCGGGAGTCGAAAACGCAAAGGCGAAGAACGCCGGCAACAGCATGACCGAGCATGGACTCAACAGGGTGAGCACCCCACCGATCAGCGCGCCCGCATAACCGATATCCACTACTTCGCCGCTTTCGCCAGCTCGTTGTCGATTGCCTGGCGGAAAACCTCGAGGGGTTGCGCGCCGGAAATGGGCGTGCCGTTGACCAGGAAAAGCGGGGTGCCCGTCGCGCCGATCGAATAGGCCTCCTCCGTGTCCGCGGTCACGCGCTCCAGAAGAGCCGGGCTGGACAGCTCGCTCTCGAAGCGCGTCAGGTCGGGCACGCCGGCATCCCGGGCGAACTGGAGCAGAATCTCCCTCGTCACTTCGAGGTGAGCGCGTTCAGGGGCGTGCGCGTACATCACCGCGTTGAACTCCCAAAACCTCCCCTGTTCCCCTGCTGCCCTCGCGGCGACCGCGGCATCGGTGGACTCCTGTCCGAAGACCGGGAAATCCCGCCACTCCATCCGCAGCCTGCCGGACTTCACATACTCGGCGACGAGCGGCGGCAGAGTCTCACGGGCGTAGACCCCACAGAATGGGCATCGGAAGTCCGCGTACTCCACCAGCACGACCGGAGCCGTGACTTCGCCGAGCGCAGTCGGATCGCCCGCAATCCGCCGTGCCAAATCGGGAAGCGCCGGACCGGCCCCGGTACCACCCGCGACCTGGGCAGCATCGGGCTGCGCCGTACCGGACTGCGCGGCCAGGCCGACTCCGAGCACCGCCACAATCGCTATCCCCCCAACGATGAAATACACCAGGCCCCTGCGCCGAGGCCGACCCGAAGTCGCTTTCCGTTGCGTGGACGCCATGAAATTCTCCTCCGTTTGATCAACACGATCCCCTACAATGTATATACATTTCTTGGAGGAGGGAAACCATTGCCAGCACACACTGAGGTTGAGCCCGTCCCTTTCCGTTTGAGCCCGTCGGTGCCGACGAGCCCGCTGTGGCAAAGCATCTGCGCGGACCTGTCCCGACGTATCACAGAAGACGAGTTCACGGACGGCTTCCCCGGTGAACTGGACCTGGCGCGGGAATACGGCGTGAGCCGGGGCACGATTCGGAGCGCCCTTCGGCCGCTGCGCGAGACCGGGGCCGTGACCGCCCAGCGAGGCCGGAAGCCCCACCTCATCCGGGGCGGTGGGCGAGGTGCATACGGGCCGGTCTACAGCCTGTTCGCATCCGTGCGGGCAACCGGAATGAGCCAGCGGAGCATCGTCCTTGTTCGCGAGCTCACCACTGACCCGGTCGCCGCTGCGCAGCTGTCCCTCCCCCCGGAAGTGGAACTGTTCCACTTGTCTCGTCTGCGCCTGGCGGACGGAGAGCCGCTCGCCGTTGACCACGCGTGGCTCCCCGCCACTCGCGTGCAACCATTGCTCGAGGTTGACTTCACCGATACGGCCCTCTACCAGGAGCTCCGGGAACGTTGTGGCATCACCCTCGACGGCGGGCGGGAGGAAGTTCGCGCCGACATCGCAACAGCCGCAGATGTGACTAACCTCGACTGCGCCATCGGTGCACCACTGTTTCGGATCAGCAGGATCGGCTTTTGTCAGGGATCCGCGCTGGAGCTACGGTGCAGTCACATCCGGGGCGATCGATTCGTGGTGACGGCATCCTTCGGCGAAGGGATTCCCCGCTCGTAGCCGATCCAGCCCCTCCCTGCACGCCCACAGGCTCCGGCGGTCCGGCTCAATCACCGGCGGCGGTCGAGCCCGTCGAGACCCGGTGGTCGAGCCCGTCGAGACCCGGGCGCGGTCGAGCCCGTCGAGACCCGGTGGTCGAGCCCGTCGAGACCCGGGCGCGTGATTTCGACAGGCTCAATCACCGGCGGTCCGGCTCAATCACCGGCGGTGGTCGAGCCTGTCGAGACCCGGCTCAGCCGAGCGGCAGGGACACTCGGAAGCAGGTGCGCCCCGGGTGGCTGTCCACCGTCAGATCGCCGTGGTGGGCGGTCACCACGGCACGGGCGATGGCGAGGCCGAGGCCGGTGCTGCCGGTGCCGCGGAAGCGGGAGCTGTCGCCGCGGGCGAAACGCTCGAACAAGGTCGCCTGGAGGTTCTCGGGGATGCCGGGGCCGTCATCCGTCACGGTCACCACGGCCCGGTCGCCCAGGACCGAGAGCGCAACCTCGGTCGTCGTCTCCGGCGGCGTATGGATGCGGGCGTTCGCGAGCAGGTTGGCGAAGACCTGGTGCAGCCGCGCGGCATCGCCGACGACGTGGACCGGTTCGTCGGGAAGGTCGAGGCCCAGGACCCGCTCAGGCCCGGCCGCGTGGGCGTCGCTGACGACGTCGACGAGCAGACTGGTCAGGTCGACCGGCCCGCGTTCGAGGTCCCGGCCCTCGTCGAGCCTGGCGAGCAGGAGCAGGTCCTCGACCAGGCCCGTCATCCGGATCGACTCCGATTCGATCCGCCCGAGCGAGTGCAGGGTGTCGGGTGGGAGGTCCTGGCCGGTGCGGCGGGTGAGCTCGGAGTAGCCGCGGATCGAGGCGAGCGGCGTGCGCAACTCGTGGCTGGCATCCGCGACGAACTGGCGCACCTTGCGCTCGCTGGCCTGCCGGGTCTCCAGGGCGACATCGACGTGGTCGAGCATCCGGTTGAGCGCGGATCCCACCCGGCCGACCTCGGTGCGCTGGTCGGTGTCGGCGGCCGGAACCCGGTCGATCAGGGACACCTCCCCGCGGTCGAGGGGCAGTTCCGCGACCCTGGCCGCTGTCTCGGTGACCCGCTGCAGCGGGCGGAGCGCGAGCCGGACGATCCAGAGCGCCAGGACCGCCACGACGACGATGCCGGCCAGGGAGACGACGCCGACGATGATCGCGAGCTGCGCGGCGGTCCCGTTCACCTCGGCGAGCGGGAGCCCGACCAGGTAGAGCACCCCGTCGCGATTGACGTCGGCCATGATCCGGTAGTCGCCCACGGTGCCGCCGAGGTCGATGCTCACGGCCCGGGACGGTTGCATCTGCCGGGCCAGGATCTCCTTCTGGTGGGTGCTGAGCGCGGCGATGTCACCGCTCACGGTCGTGTAGCCGGAGGAGATGCTCGTGCCGTCGAAGACCAGCGCGAGGGTGCCGGGCGGCTGGGCCGGGCCGTTCAGGATCATCTCCGCCGTCGGGAGGAAGAGCGCCGGGGCGCCGTCGTCCAGGTCCCGGTGCCCCTCGAGCACGGCGCGGGAGCGGTCCGCCGCCGCGCTGAGCTGCTGGTCGAGGCCGTCGAGCAGGGATGCCCGGAGGATCGCGACGCTGACCAGTCCGATGGAGACGCTGACCAGCGCGAGCAGGCCGACCACGGCGAGCACGAGCCGCCGGCGGAGGGTCCAGGGCGCGCGCGGACGGCGCGGACGCCTCGAATTCATCAGGCGGTCTTCAGCATGTAGCCGGCGCCGCGCACGGTGTGGATCATCGGCACGCGCCCGGCGTCGACCTTCTTGCGCAGGTAGGAGATGTAGATCTCGACCACGGACGACTTGCCGCCGAAGTCGTAGCTCCAGACCCGGTCGAGGATCTGCGCCTTGCTCAGCACCCGGCGGGGATTACGCATGAGGAAGCGCAGCAGCTCGAACTCGGTCGCGGTCAACTCGATCGGCACGCCGGCCCTGGACACCTCGTAGCTGTCCTCGTCGAGGGTGAGATCGCCGACCGAGATCCGCGGGTCGGTGGAGTCGGACACCGCGAGGGTGGACCGGCGGATGAGGCCGCGGAGCCGCGCCACGACCTCTTCGAGGCTGAACGGTTTGGTGACGTAGTCGTCGCCGCCCGCGGTCAGGCCGGAGATCCGGTCGTCGAGGGAGTCCTTGGCGGTGAGGAAGAGCACGGGAGTCTCGTACCCGTCCGCCCGAACCCGCTGCAGCACCTGCAGGCCGTCGATGTCCGGCAGCATGATGTCGAGGACGATCGCATCCGGCCGGAATTCGCGGGCGATGGTGAGCGCCTGGCGCCCTTCGCCGGCCGTGCGCACCTCCCAGCCCTCGTAGCGCAGGGCCATCGAGAGCAGGTCGGTGAGCGTCGGCTCGTCGTCGACCACCAGCACCCGGATCGGGCTGCCGTCCGCCTTGTGCAGCCGCGGGCCGCGGGCCGCCTGGTCGGTCTCACGAGTACTCATGTCCCCAGTATCCCGAGTCAGCTATGAAACGGCTATGCGAAAACCGTGCCGCTCCTGTGAAGACGCTCATTCTCGCCCCCATGGCCTGGCCATGATCGAAACACCGTGTCCAGCGGGGTGCAGCTCGCCCAGGCCACGGTGCTCGAATCCGTCTGCAGCGTCAATCAGGCAGGGGGTGCTCACGGAAGTCGCCTGACCGGGTGGCGGCGGCGGGAGCCGGGACGGGAGACAATGGGGACGTGACCGACACCATGCTCTCCCTGTTCGAGGAGGACGAGTCACCGGTTCCGGCGGCGGCGGCTGCCGCACCGCACCTGCTCCGCATCGTGGCCGATTCGACCGACCGGGTGGCGTGGCTGCGGGCGCGGAGCCAGGGGATCACGGCCACGGATGTCGCAAAGCTCGCCACCCCGAAATCGGTGCGGAACGCGGCCTTCGACAAGTTCAACGGCAGCAGTTTCAGCGGCAACACGTTCACCGACCACGGCCGGGCCCGCGAGCCGGAAATCGCGGCCTGGGTGCTCGGCAACTACGGGATCGAACCCAGCACGACCCTCTTCCACGCGGCGGAGCATCGCCGCCACCTGGCCACGCCCGACGGCGTGGGCACCGGGGCGGGCGGGCTGGAACTCGCCGAGATCAAGACGACGAGCAAACCGTGGCGCAGCATCCCCCGCTCGTACCTGCGCCAGGTCTGGTGGCAGCAGTACGTGCTCGGCGCCGAACGCACCCTGCTCGTCTGGGAGCAGCACAAGGAGTTCGTGCCGGTGAACCCCGAGCCGGAGTGCCGCTGGATCGAACGCGACGACGACCAGATCGCGATCCTCGTCGGCTACGCCAACGATCTCATCGCCCGACTCAACACGATGAGCGCGCGGTAACGGGCAACCGAAGGAGCCTCGGGCTTCCGGCACTCGCGGAGGGCCCGGCCGTACGTCCGGGGCGGGGCGAATGGCGGAGGATCGCGCCGGTTCGGGTTCGGCGCGATCCCCCGCTCACTGCCGGAAGAAGTGGAACGTGGACACAGCACCACCGGTTCCCCGTGGCGCCCACATTGGCCGGTTCCCCCTAAAAGGAGAACCGTGGTCCCCCTTTACGAGGACAGACTATGCGGCAATGCCGGCCTGCGGCCAGACCCCGGCACCCCCAAGATGAGGACATCGGGGATTTCCACACCCCCAGTTCGGGGCACACCCGCCAACCGGGGCCGGGATTCGGCCGAGAAACGGTCCGGCTCCTCCGGGCGTCGCGGTGGAACCCGGCTGCCGGTGGAGAATGGGGAGATGGGAAACGCCACGAAACTGCCCTTGTCCATGCGCGCCCTCGTGATCGACCGGCCCGGCGCTCCCGACGAGTTCCGCCTCGCCGTCCTGCCCGCCCCGATCGCCGTGCTCGATGAGCTCATCGTGCGTGTCGTGGCGGCCGGTGTCAACCCGATCGACGCCAAGACCCGAGCCGGCAAGGGGGTCTCCGCGGCCATCTCGGCCTACCCCGCGGTGCTCGGCAACGATTTCAGCGGCGTCGTCGTCAGCGCGCCGTACGAGGCGTTCCCGTTGCAGCCCGGCGACGAGGTATACGGCATGGCGCGGGTCCCCCGCACGTCGGGCAGCTACGCGGAGTACCTCCCCGTGTCCAGCCTGAGCGTCACCCGCAAGCCGAAACGGCTCAGCCACATCGAGGCCGCCGCCGTGCCGGTCGCCGCGCTCACAGCCTGGGGCATGGTCGTCGAGCTGGCCGAGGCCGCGCCGGGGCAGCGGATGCTGATCCACGCCGGCAGCGGCGGGGTCGGCCACTTCGCGGTGCAGTTCGCCAAGGCGTTCGGAGCCCACGTGATCGCCACCGGGTCGCCCCGCAACCTGGAGTTCCTCCGCCAGCTGGGCGCCGACGAGGTCATCGACTACACAGTCACCCGGTTCGACGAGGTGTTGTCCGGGCTCGACTCGGTGATCGACCTGGTCGGCAATGTGCACGACAACACGGGGAGCCGGTCGCTGGCCGTGCTCCGCGAGGGCGGCATCCTGGTGAACGCGCCGACCGGCAGCTGGCCGACGATGGCCGCGGATGCCGCCGCCGCCGGCATCCGCGCCACCGGCTACAAGGTTCCGGCCGACGCGCGCACCCTCGACTGGATCAGCGGCCTGATCGAGGACGGCACCGTGCGGGTGCACGTCGACCGCGTGTTCGAGCTCGCGGACGGGGCGGAGGCCCACCGCCTGATCGAGCAGGGCCACACCAGGGGAAAGATCGTGCTGCGCATTTCGGACGTGCCGCTGACCGCCGGGGGCGCCGCGGCGAGCGGGAGCGCACCCGCGGACGCGGACGTCGCCGGCCCGGCCGGGGCGGATTCCCGCGCGTGACCGGCATCCTCGAGCCGGGCGAAGCCGCCGCGGGAACCGGGCCGTCGATCGTCTGGTTCCGGGATGACCTCCGGCTCGCCGACAATCCAGCGCTGCACGCGGCCGTTGGGCGCGGCCGGCCGATCGTGGCCGTCTACCTCCTCGACGAGGAATCGGCCGGGATCCGGCCGCTCGGCGGCGCGGCCAGGTGGTGGCTCCACGGGAGCCTGGTCTCCCTCGCCGATTCGCTGGAGAGCCTCGGCGCGCGCCTGACGCTCCGGCGCGGGCCGGCCGAGGCGGTACTGACCGAGCTGGCGGCATCCGTCGGGGCGGGGGCCGTGTTCTGGAACCGCCGCTACGGTGCCGCCGAACGGGCCGTCGACACCCGTCTGAAGTCAGGACTGCGGAAGTCCGGCACCTGGGCCGGCAGCTTCGCCGGGTCGCTGCTGCACGAGCCGTGGACGATCCAGACCGGGCAGGGCGGGCCGTATTCGGTGTTCACCCCGTTCTGGCGTGCCTGCCGGGCCGCTCCTCCGCCCCGGCCGCCGTACCCGGCGCCCGCGGCGCTCCCCGGCTACTCGGGCCCGCTCGTCTCCGACGTCCTCGCGGACTGGGATCTCCTGCCCGACCGGCCGGACTGGGCGGCCGGTCTGCGCGCAGCCTGGCAGCCGGGCGAGGCCGCCGCGCAGCGTCTGCTCGACGTCTTCCTCCGCGACTCGCTCCCTCGCTACGCCGACGAACGCGACGAGCCGGCCCGGGCGGCCACCTCCCGGCTCTCGCCGCACCTGCGCTGGGGCGAAATCAGTCCATTCCAAATCTGGCATGCGACAGAGTGGGCCCGCACCGGCCTGGCCGGTCGGGCCCAGGAGAGCGCCACCCGGTTCCTCACCGAGGTGGGCTGGCGGGAGTTCAGCCACCATGTGCTGTTCAACGCCCCCGACCTGGCCACCGTGAACCTGCGGCCCGAGTTCGATGCCTTCCCCTGGCCGCCGCTCGACGAGCGGGCCCTAGCCGCCTGGCAGCAGGGTCGCACCGGCTACCCCCTGGTCGACGCCGGCATGCGCGAGCTCTGGCGCACCGGCAGCATGCACAACCGGGTGCGGATGGTGGCGGCGTCGTTCCTGATCAAGAACCTGCTGATCGACTGGCGGGAGGGCGAAGCGTGGTTCTGGGACACCCTCGTCGACGCCGACGCGGCAAGCAACCCGTTCGGTTGGCAGTGGGTGGCCGGCTCCGGCGCCGACGCCGCCCCCTACTTCCGGGTTTTCAACCCGGAGCTGCAGGCGCAGAAGTTCGACCCCCGGGGCGAGTACATCCGTGAGAACGTGCCCGAGTGGGGCACGGATGCCTACCCCGCCCCGATCGTCGACCTCGGCGAAACGAGACGAGCGGCCCTCGCCGCCTACGAGAAGATCAAGGGACTCAAGGAGCAGGCGCTCGCGGCCCGCGCCCGGGAACCCGGGGCGACCGTCGCCCTCCCCGTCGGACCGGCTTAGAGGGCCCGCTCGAGCACGAAATCGTCCTCGTACTGCCCGCCGACCAGGAAGCGTTTCACGCCGACCTTGACGAAGCCGTTCTTCTCGTAGAACCGGATGGCGCGCCCGTTCTCCTGGTTCACGCCGAGCCAGCTGCCGGCGGCGCCACGCTCCCTGGCCGCCGCCAACGTCGCCGCCATGAGCGGGGCGGCGACTCCGCGGCCGTGGGTTTCCTCGCGCAGATAGCATTTGCTGAGCTCGACCGTGGGGCGCACGCGGACGGCGGCCCTGGCGTCGGCATCCGTCGGATCGCCGAAGACGAGCATGGTGTAGCCCTGCAGAGCACCGGCCTCCTCGGCAACGAGGACGACCCGGTCCGGGTCGGCCAGGTAACCGGCGAAGTTGGCCTCGGCGAGCAGGTCGCGGAGGAACTCGGCCACCGCTTCCTCCGTGGTGTGGGAGGGCGTTGCCAGCCAGAAGGTGGCTTCGGCCAACTCGGCCAGCGCCGCGGCATCCGCCCCGGTCGCCCGTCGTATCGTGATCATCGCTTCACCCTACCGACCCGCCCCGCCGCCCCCGCCCAAACCTTCCGCGAGAGTGCACTTTTCGCCCTCTCACGGTGATCGAAGGGGCCAAAAGTGCACTCTCGCGGGGAGAGGAGAACGGGACTAGAGGTAGCGGGCGTAGGCGCCGACGGTGAGGAACGTCGGGAACTCAGGCTCGAGGGCGGATGCCCGGAACACCTCGAGGGCGTCGTCGAAGCGGTCCCCTGGAGTGCGCTCGAACCCGGCGAAGACCTCGGCGACCTGCTCGTTGACCCAGGTCTTCTCGATCCGGCGACCCTCGGCGGTGACCGAGTTGTCGTGGATCCACTGCCATATCTGGGAGCGGGAGATCTCGGCGGTCGCGGCATCCTCCATCAGGTTGTCGATCGCGGCCGCGCCGACGCCACGCAGCCAGGACTCGATGTAACGCAGCCCGATCTTCACGTTGTCGCGCACCCCTGACTCGGTGATCTCGCCGCCGACGGATGCCACGTCGAGCAGGTCGGCCGCGCTCACGTTCACCTCGTCGCGGGTGCGGTGCACCTGGTTCGGTTTCTCGCCGAGCACGGCGTCGAACTCGGCCTGCGCGGTGGGGATGAGGTCGGGGTGCGCCACCCAGGTGCCGTCGAAGCCGTCCGTCGCCTCGCGGCGCTTGTCCGCCGCAACCTGCTCCAGGGCCCGGGCCGTCACCTCGGGGTCACGCCGATTCGGAATGAACGCACTCATGCCGCCGATCGCATACGCCCCCCGGCGGTGGCAGGTGGAGACAAGCAGCTCGGTGTAGGCCCGCATGAACGGCACGGTCATCGTGATCTGCTTGCGGTCGGGGAAGACGAATCGGCGTCCGCGGGAGCGGAAGGTCTTGATGATGCTGAAGATGTAGTCCCAGCGACCGGCGTTCAACCCGGCGCAGTGGTCGCGCAGCTCGTAGAGGATCTCCTCCATTTCGAACGCGGCCTGGATCGTTTCGATCAGCACGGTGGCACGGATAGTGCCGTACTCGATTCCGAGGCGCTCTTCGGAGTGGCTGAAGATGTCGTCCCAGAGCCGGGCCTCGTAGTGGCTCTCCAGCTTCGGCAGGTAGAAGTACGGTCCGCTGCCGTCCTCGATCAGCCGCTTCGCGTTGTGGAAGAGATAGAGACCGAAGTCGACGAGGCTGCCCGACGCGCTCATCCGCCGGTTGGCCCGGTCGACGAAGATCAGGTTCTTCTCAACCAGGTGCCAGCCGCGCGGACGCATCACGATCGTGGGGGTCTGGCCCGTCGGTCCGCCGGTCACCTCGTACTGCCTGCCCTCGGGGCTGGTGAAGCTCAGCTGCCCGCGCACGGTGTCGAACAGGCTCAGCTGCCCCTCGATGACGTTCGCCCAGGTGGGGCTCGTGGCGTCCTCCTGGTCGGCCAACCACACCTTCGCGCCGGAGTTGAGGGCGTTGATCGCCATCTTCCGGTCGGTCGGGCCGGTGATCTCCACCCGGCGGTCCTCCAGGCCCGGCCCGGCGCCGGCGACGCGCCAGCTCGGGTCACGACGCACGTGCGCGGTCTCGGTCAGGAAGCCGGGGTCCCGGCCGTTGGCCGCGTCGACACGCTTGCGGAGCCGCGCGGCGAGCAGGTCGTGCCGAGTCCCCGCGAACCGGTCGTGCAGCTCCGCGAGGAAGACCAGGGCCTCGGGGGTGAGGATCTCCGCGTAGCGGGGTCCGAGATCGCCGGTGATCTCGAGGTGCGGCTCGATCGTGGCGAAGCTGCCGGTGTTGGTCGTGGTCCCGGTGGTCGAGCTGTTCCCGGTGGCCGAGCTTGTCCCGGTGGTCCCGGTGGTCGAGCCTGTCGAGACCCGGTTGGTGGTCGTGAGGGGCGGTGTGTTCATGGTCTGGTCTCCTTCGGTGAGCGTCCTTGCTTGCCTGTGCACCAACTCTGCGCCCGGCGGCGACCCCGGAGGCCACTCCAGCCAACAGAAAAAGAGCAGTTCTTCTGCTTGCGTGAAGTTCTGCCCCGTGTGACGATGGGGCATGGTCAATGCCGATCCGCTCCTCCGTTCCGCCCTCTCAGCGCCCCCGCCGGCCGAGCATGGGCTTGACGCCCTCACGCTCGGGCGGCGCATCCGTGAACTGCGCACGGGAAGAAGGATGACCCTCGACAGTCTCGCTGCGGCCATCGACCGGGCCCCGTCGCAGGTCTCGATGATCGAGAACGGCAACCGGGAGCCGCGCCTGTCGATGCTGCGCACGATCGCCACCGCCCTCGGCACCACCGTCGACGATCTCCTGAAACCCGAGGCCCCCTCCGCGCGGGCCGCGCTGGAGATCGCCGTCGAACGCGCCCAGCGCGGCCCGGTCTTCACGGCCCTCGGTCTGGCGAAAATCCGGGTCAGCCGGGCAACCAGTGATGAGACGCTGCAGACGATCCTCACCCTGCACCATGAGATCGAGCGGTTGCACCGCGAACGGGCGGCCACCCCGGAGGAGGCCAGGCGGGCCAACGCGCAACTGCGGGCGACGATGCGCGCCAGGGACAACTATTTCCCGGAGCTCGAGGAACAGGCGCTCGAGCTCCTCACCGCAGTCGGCCACTCCGGCGGACCGGTGTCGCACCAGGTGGTCGCCGATATGGCGACCCACCTCGGCTATTCGCTGCACTACGTCGGCGACCTGCCGCATTCGACCAGGTCGGTCACCGACAAGCGCAATGGCCGGATCTACCTGCCGACCGCCCAGTCCGCCTCCCGGGACTCACGCACCCCCATCCTGCAGGCGTTCGCGAGCCTGCTCTGCGGACACGACGAACCAGGAAACTACGCGGATTTTCTCCGCCAGCGGGTGGAGACGAACTACCTGACCGCGGCCATCCTGTTGCCGGAGAAGGACACCGTGCGGTTGTTGACCGAGGCGAAGAACCTGCGGCGCATCTCGATGGAAGACCTGCGGGACGCCTTCTCGGTGTCGTACGAGACGGCCGCACACCGGTTCACGAACCTCGCCACGGCCCGGCTGGGCATCCCCGTGCATTTCATGAAGGTGCACGAGTCCGGCACGATCATCAAGGCCTACGAGAACGACTCGGTGCGTTTCCCCAGCGACGCTCTCGGCGCGGTCGAGGGCACCACCGTGTGCCGCAGCTGGACCGCTCGAACTGTTTTCGACGTGCCCGACCGGTTCAGCCCCTGGTACCAGTACACCGACACGCCGAGCGGTACCTTCTGGTGCACCTCACGGATCGAGAAGGCGAAGGAGGGCGAGTACTCGGTGAGCGTCGGAGTGCCGTTCGAGCATGTGAAATGGTTCCGCGGCCGCGAGACCACCAACCGCGCCGTGTCCCGCTGCCCTGACGAGTCGTGCTGCCGTCGCGCCCCCGACGACCTGGCCACCCGCTGGGCCGGCCAGTCCTGGCCCGCCGCGCGCACCCCGACGAGCCTGCTCGCCGCGCTGCCCACCGGCACCTTCCCCGGCGTCGACCAGACCGAGGTCTACCAGTTCCTCGAGACTCACTCGCCCACGCACTGACCTCGGCAAGGCGCCAAGCATCCGTCATCCGGGCTGAGGCTGGTGAGTGGCGCTTCGCGGCGCGGGCAACAGATCCCGGCCACACAAACCGCCTCAGGCCTCCCGGGTGATCGCCACCGTGCCGGGCCTGCAGATGCGGGTCCTCAGCCACGCCAGCGCGACCTCGACCCTGGCCTCGGGCGCCAACATCGCCGCGTTCAACCTCGGCAACGCGCTCGGCGCCTGGCTCGGCGGGCTGACCATCACGGTCGGGCTCGGCTACACCTCGCCGATCTGGGCCGGCGCCGGCGTCACGGTGCTCGGGCTCGCGGTCCTGCTCGCCGCGGCCCGCGGTGCCCGCCGCCTGGCATCCGTCGCCCGCCCGGCGACTCCCGGCACCGGCGGCAACACGGATGCCGGCCCCGCGCTCGACTGGGAACCCGCGCCGGAAACCGCCCGGGTCTGACCTGCCTCCTGTGGCCAATTCAGGAGTACTCCCTGCCCCGCCGGCAGCATCCCGCGGACCAGTGCGGCGGATGCGCGTCGCCGGCCCGGATCTCCTGAATTGGCCACGGGGGCGGCGCGCCCCCGGACGAAAGGGCGAGGGGCGCAGGGGCGGAAGGGTGGCGCGGCAGCCTCAGGCCTCCCGGGTGATCTCCACCGTGACGAAGAGCTCGGAGCCGAACGGGCCGGCGAACACACCGCGCAGCGGAGGCACGTCGTCGTAGTCGCGGCCCCGGCCGACCGAGACGTGGCGGTCGCCGATCCCGATCGAGTTGGTCGGGTCGAAGCCGCGCCAATCGCCGCAGAACCATTCGACCCAGGCATGGGATTCGCCGGTCACGGTCTCGCCGATCCCGGCATCCGGCCTGGGGTGAAGGTAACCGGAGACGTAGCGTGCGGGGATGCCGACCGAGCGAAGCGCGCCGAGCGCGATGTGGGTGATGTCCTGGCACACCCCGCGCTTGTCGGCCCACGCCTCCGCGGCGGTGGAGTGAACGCCGGTGACGCCCTGCACATACTGCATCCGGTCGCCGATGGCCGTGCAGATTTCCAGCGCGGCGTCGCACGGGCTCTCGTGGCGGGACACGATCTCGGCGGCCAGGGCCTGCAGATCGGCGGGCGGCTCGGTGAGCCCGGTCTGCCGGGAATGCTCTACCGTCGCGGTGCTGCGCACGGCGGTCGAGGCCAGCTCGGCCCAGCGCATCGGATGGGCCAGGTGGGTGAGCGGCCGCACCTCGACCAGGCTGGTGGCCGTGAGGGTGAGCTCGGCGTGCGGAGTGAGCACCTCGAACGACGACACCTGGGTGCCCCAGTAGTCGATGTAGTGGTGGTTGCTCGACACCGGCGAGATCTCGAGGTTGGAGTACAACACCAGCTGCTCGGCTGAGCTGACCGGCAGCATCCTGGCCTCGTTGTAGGAGGCACCCACTTCGCCCTGGTAGCGGTAGCCGGTGCGGTGCCGGATCCGGAGCCTGTTCACGAGGCCTCCCCCGTCCAGGTCGGCACGGTGCTGGTCGGGAAGTACCGCTCTCCGATGGCCTCCGAGGCGGTGCTCGTGGCCTCCTGCACGATGTCCATCTGGTGCGGCAGATCACTCAGGATGTCCATGATCGGCCGGTATTCGAGCTGGCTGCGGATCTGCCCCAGCACCCGCTGCGCCCGGCCGGACACTCCGACCCGGCCAGTTCGAGGCTCCATCTCGCGCAGGCACTGCTCGGCGCGGGACACGGAGAACACGATCGACCGCGGGAACAGCCGGTCCAGCAGCAGGAACTCCGCCGCATTCCGCGCCGACGGCACACCGCGGTAGGTGCGCAGGTACGATTCGTAGGCGCCGCAGGAGCGCAGGATCGTGGTCCAGGACGGCCCGCTCGTCTCGGTCAGCGACCGGGTCGCCAGCAGCCGGGCGGTCATATCCGCCTGCTCGAGGCTGCGGCCGAGGTTGAAGAAGTGCCAGGCCTCGTCGCGGCTGACCCCGGACTCCACGATTCCCACGGCGAGCGCGGCGCGTTCGCGCACCCAGCCGAAGAAGTCGTGGGTCTTTTCGCTCGCCACCTTGCGCGGCATCCTGGCGCTCGTCGTGTTGAGGCACTCCCACAGCTCGGTGGGCACGATTTCCCTCGCCCGCCTCGCATTCTCCCTGGCCGCCTTGACCGAATAGGCGATCGAGGCAGGATGCGCGCGGTCGACGGCCAGCGTCGCCAGCACGTCCTTACGGGTGAGCAGCCGGTCGGGCGGAACGTCGCTGCCCATCAGCTGCAACAACGACTGGCAGGCGATGCTCTCTTCGATCCACGGGTCTTCGAGCAGGAGCTGCAGGTGCACGTCCAGGATCCGGGCCGTGCCGTCGCTGCGCTCGATGTAGCGTCCGATCCAGAACAGGCTTTCCGCGATACGGCTCAACATTCCCGGACCTTCCTCTCCCCGACAGGTCGCGCGCACGCCTGTTGCTGTTGCTGTTGCTGTCGCTGTTGCTCGTTGTCGTTGAACGGCTTGTCCTGCGGTGAGTGATCGACCGCGTGCACCACCCCGGCCGAACGGACGTTCGCCGCCTGGTTCGCGACCAGCCCCTGCACGGAGCGCGCCGCCGCCTCGGCGGAGAAATCCGGTTCGGAGCCGATCACCCAGGTGTCCTTCGAACCGCCGCCCTGGCTGGAGTTGACGACGAGTTCGCCCTCGGGCAACGCCACCCGGGTGAGGCCGCCTGGCAGCACCCAGACGTCGCTGCCGTCGTTCACGGCGAACGGGCGCAGGTCTGCGTGGCGCGGGCGCAGGCCGTCTTCGACGAGGGTGGGGATGGTCGACAGCTGAACGACGGGCTGGGCTATCCAGCCGCGCGGGTCCCTGACCAGCAGCTTCCGCAGGGTCTCCAGTTCGGCAGCGGATGCCGCCGGCCCCACCACGAGCCCCTTCCCGCCCGACCCGTCGACGGGCTTGACCACGAGCTCGTCGAGCCGGTCGAGCACCTCCTCGAGGGCGAGCGGGTCCTCCAGCCGCCAGGTGTCGACGTTGGGGATGATCGCCTCCTCGCCGAGGTAGTACCTGATCAGCTCGGGCAGGTAGGTGTAGACGAGCTTGTCGTCGGCGACGCCGTTGCCCACCGCGTTGGCGATGGTGACGTTGCCGAGCCTGGCGGACATCAGGATGCCGGGCGACCCCAGCTGGGAGTCGGCGCGGAACTGCAGCGGGTCGAGGAACTCATCGTCGACCCGGCGGTAGATCACGTCGACCCGGGTCGGGCCGGCGGTGGTGCGCATCCAGACCCTGCCCCCGGAACAGAACAGGTCGCGGCCCTCGACGAGTTCGACGCCCATCAGCCGGGCCAGCAGGGTGTGCTCGAAGTATGCCGAGTTGAACACGCCGGGGGTGAGCACGACCACGTTCGGTTCGTCGATCCCGGCCGGGGCGGAGGCGCGCAGAGCCTGGAGCAGCTTGTTCGGGTAGTCCCCGACCGGGCGCACCCGCATCGACGCGAACAACTCCGGCAGGGTCTGGGCCATCACCCGCCGGTTCGAGATGACGTAGCTCACGCCGCTGGGCACCCGCACATTGTCTTCGAGCACCCGCCAGGCGCCCTTCTCGTCGCGGATGAGGTCGATCCCGGAGACCTGGATGCGCACGTTGTTCGCCGGAACGATTCCGGCCGCCTGGCGGTGGAAGTGGTTCGAGGAGCTGATCAGCCCGGCCGGGATGACCCCGTCGTGCACCGCTGCCTGGGGACCGTAAATGTCGGCGAGGAAGGCCTCGAGCGCGAGGACGCGCTGTGTGATACCTGCCTCCACGGTGACCCATTCCTGTTGTTCGATCACCCGTGGCACGGCATCGAGCGGGAAGGGGCGTTCCTCGCCCGCGAAGTCGAAGGTCACACCCTGCGCGAGGTAGGAGGAGGCGAGGGCATCCGTTCGCCCGCGGAGTTCCTCCTGCGTCATCTGAGCCAGCGCGTGGAAGACGTCCTTGTACGCCGCGCGGGCTTCGAACGGTGTGAGTGAGGTGAGGTCGGGGAACATCTCGTCCCAGGCGCTGGGGGCGCCTCGTTCCGCCCGGAGTGCCGCGGTAGCGCCGTAGCCCGTGAACAGGTCAACCATGATGGGAGCGTAGCCGCACCGTGTTGCCGGAATGTTTCACGGAAACGTCGAGAGAACGGCATACAACGGTTCCCCAGTTCGGGCCCAAACGCGGGCCGGTCGCGACTACCGGTCGGAGCTACCGGTCGGCGTCGGCGTCGGCGACCGTCGGCGCGACGGCGTTCCGCGCCGCGAGGATGTGCGAGCGCATCGCCACCTCGGCCCAGACCGTGTCGCCGGACCGCAGGGCGGTGAGGATGTCGCGGTGGTGGTGGTTGCTCACCGCCCGGAAGCGCGCCCCGTCACGGCGGAAGTAGCTGCTCATCATGGGAACGCGGGTGACGGATGCCGCGAGCGCGATCAGCTGGGTGCTCTGGGACGCGGCCACGACGATGTGGTGGAATTCGGCGTTGAGCTCGCTGAGCCGGGAGATGCCGGCGTCGTCGGTTGCCCGCACGAACGCCTCCATCTGCTCGATCAGCACCGCGAGCCGCTCGAGGTCCGCCTCCCCGATCAGCTCCGCCGCGAGCCCGGCCGCCCGGCTCTCCAGGGTCGCCCGGAGGAAGTACGTCTCCCGGAGCGCATCGGCCGTCCAGGCGACGACGGTCGCCCCGCGATTGGGCACGAATTCGACCAGGCCGGCCTCGTCGAGCCGGCGCAGCGCCTCGCGGATGGGAGTGCGACTGACCCCGAGTTCCTCGGCCAGCGCGGCCTCGCGCAGGGTGGCGTTGGCCGGCAGGTCGCCGGAGAGGATGCGTCCGCGCAGGGTCGCGTACGTGTTCTGGCCCCCGGTCACCGCCACTTCGCCCCCAAGTCGCACAACGCTAGAACCTCACTATGGCACAACCGCCAGCGCAGGACAGTTCGGCCTGGTCTGCCCCGAGCGCGGCGGCAAGCGCCCGGAGCCGGCCGGCGCGCTCCCGGCCCGGTCCCGGCGCGCTCCCGGCGCGGTCATGCCCGCTGCTCAGGCGAATGCGTTCAGGCCGGTCAACGCCCGGCCGAGAACAAGCTGATGGATCTCATCCGTGCCCTCGTAGGTACGCACGGACTCGAGGTTCGCCATGTGCCGCATCACCGGGAACTCGCTGGTGATGCCGTCCCCGCCGAGGATCGTGCGCGCCTCACGTGCGATCAGGATCGCCTCGCGCACGCTGTTGAGCTTGCCGACGCTGATCTGCGCCGGGGTGAGCGCGCCGCGTTCCTTGAGCCGGCCGAGGTGCAGGGCGAGCAGCACTCCCTTCTCGTACTCCACGAACATGTCGGCCAGCTTGGCCTGGATGAGCTGGGTGGCGCCGATCGGTTTGCCGAACACCTCGCGGGTCTGCGAGCGCCCGATCGCCGCGTCCAGGCAGCTGCGGGCGGCGCCCATCGCCCCCCAGACGATGCCGAATCGGGCCTCGTTCAGGCAGCCGAACGGCCCGGAGAGCCCCCGGGCGCCGGGGAGGATCGCGTCGCCCGGCACGCGCACCGCGTCGAATTCGACGTCACATTGGATCGACGCGCGCATCGAGAGCTTGTTGTCGATCGGCGTCGCCGTGAACCCGGGCGTCCCGGTCGGCACGAGGAAGCCGCGCACGCCCTCGGACGTCTCTGCCCAGACCACCGCGACGTCGGCGATGCTGGCCAGGCCGATCCAGCGCTTGGAGCCGTCGAGCACCCAGTCGTCGCCGTCCCGGCGGGCCGTGGTCTTCATCGACGCCGGGTCGCTGCCGCCGGTCGGCTCGGTGAGCGCGAAGCAGCCGACGAGCTCGCCCGCGGCCATTCCGGGCAGCCACCGCTGCTTCTGCTCCTCGGTGCCGTACTTGTGGATGGCGGACATGGCGAGTGAGCCCTGCACCGACACGAAGGTGCGCCAGCCGCTGTCCGCGGCCTCCAGTTCGAGGCAGACCAGGCCGTAGCTCACCGCCCCCGCGCCGGCACAGCCGTAACCGTCGAGGTGCATGCCGAGGAAGCCGGCCGCGCCGAGTTCGGCGACCAGCTCCACCCGGAATCGCTTGTCCTCGAAGTCCTGCTCGATGGCGGGCAGGATGCGGTTGGTCGCGAACGCGCGGGCCTTCCGGGCCCAGGCGATCTCGTCGGCCTCGAGCAGGTCGTCGAGATCGAAGACGGCGTCCACGAGGGGGCTGTGGACGAGCGGGGTGGGGCGGCCTGAGGCGGTCACGAGTGTCCTTTACGGTGTCAGCGGAACGGGGTCAGCAGAACGGTGTCCGGGGGAACGGTGTCCGGGCGGAGCCAGCCGGCGCCGTCGTGCTCGCCGAGCCGCGGCGGCGGCAGGCGGTAGGCGGCAGGCCGGCCAGCGAGGTGGATGGGGTTGGCAACCTGGCGGCTGCCGGACACCTCGACCACCGGGGCAAGCCCCAGCGCGGCGGCGAAGGCCAAGGCCTCGTCGATGGTGTTGACCAGGCCGGCCGGCACCCCGGCATCCGTCAGCGTGCCGACCCACTCGGCGGCCGGCTGCGCGCGCAGGAGACGCTCGAGCAGCGTCTTCAGCTCGGCCCGGTGCCGCACGCGGGCGGTGTTGCCCTCGAAGCGCGGGTCGGCGGCCAGCTCCGGCGCCCCGAGCAGGCGCACGAGGGTGCGGAACTGGCGGTCGTTGCCCACGGCGAGCACGAGCGGCCGGTCCTGCCCGGCGAAGAGTTCGTATGGCGCGATGCTCGGGTGCGCGTTGCCCATTCGGGCCGGCGGCCGACCGGTGGCCAGGGTGCCGGCGGCCTGATTGGTGAGCGCGGAGAGCAGGGTTCCCATCAGGTCGACCTCGACCCTCTCGCCGGTCGGGGACGCGGCGCCGGCGGCGGAGCGGGCGGCATCACGGGCCCGGAGCGCGAGCAGGATGCCGCTGAGCGCGTTCAGCCCGGCGAGCACGTCGACGAGGGCCACGCCGACCTTGCTCGGTGCGCCGTCGGGGGCGCCCGTCACGCTCATCAGGCCGCCGACGGCCTGCACCAGCAGGTCGTAGCCGGGCAACCGGGCGCCCGCGCCGCCGCCGAACCCGGTGATCGAGCAGTAGACCACCCCCGGATTGGCCCTCGCCACGGCGTCGAAGCCCAGCCCGAACCGGTCGAGCACCCCCGGCCGGAAATTCTCGACGACGACATCCGCCGTCTCGGCCAGGCGCCGGGCGGCGGCGAGGCCGGCCGGGGTGGCCAGGTCGCAGACGATCGCGCGCTTGTTCCGGTTCACCGACCCGAAGTAGGTGGACTCCCCCTGCGCGTCCACCGGCGGCAGCCACTGCCGGGTGTCGTCTCCCTGCGGGCTCTCGATCTTGATCACGTCCGCGCCGAAGTCCGCGAGCATCATGGTGGCGTACGGTCCGGCGAGCACGCGGGAGAAATCGGCGACCCGAACCCCGGCCAACGGGCCGTCCTGCCCGTGCGTCCCCTGCAGCAATCGCCCACCTCGGTCCCGGTTCCACGACGGATCACCGAGCACCGGCAATGGTCGCACTTGATTTGATCCTATATCGCATGATTAAGTTCCCGCCACCCGACGGGGTGTCGGCTAGATTGGGCCTATGAAGGCTCAGCTGCGTCCCGGTGCCCGGGAAGCGATCTTCGCGCAGCTCATCGAGGCCGGCCGCGCCGAGCAGGTCGCGCGCCGCCTCACCGACGCCATCATCCTCGGCGTCCTCACCCCTGGCGAACGTCTCCCGAGCGAGCAGGAGCTGGCCCGCCGGTTCGGCGTTGCCCTGATCACGGTGCGCGAGGGCCTGGTCATCCTGCGCGACGCCGGCCTGGTCGAGACCCGGCGCGGGCGCGGCGGCGGCAGCTTCGTGATCAAGGCGGATGCCCCGCACGACACGCTGCTGCAGGCCAGGCTGCGCGGCCTCGCCCAGGTCGAGCTCTCCGACCTGGCCGTCTACTTCTCCACGATCGCGGAAGGCTGCGCCGAACGAGCCGCCCTCCGCGCCTCCGCCGCCGAAGCCGAACGGCTGGACGCCTGGCTGCTCCACGCCGACTTCTCGACCACCGCGGCCGCGCGCACCAACGCGGGCGGCTTCTACCTCGAGCTCGCCGTGCTCAGCCAGTCCGCGCGACTCGTCCGCGAGCAGATCCGCCTCCAGGCGGAGTTCGGGCCCCTGCTCTTCCTCGGGCTCGGCGACCCGGACACCCGCGCTCTGATCACCGGGCTGAACGGCCGGATCGCCCTGGCCATCACCCGCGGCGACGGCCAGGCCGCCCGCACCCTCGCCGCCGACCAGGTGCGGCTGCTCGGCGAGTGGCTCCTGACCATGAAGGCCCGGATCGAACGAGGAGGATACCGTGATGACGCCATCGTCGCCGACGCCTGAGACGGCCAGGCCCACGGCGCGCCCGGCCGGCCGGACCACCGCCGACAGTTGCGCCGCCGAGGTCGGCGAGATCTTCGCGCGGGTGTTCAGCACCCTCGACGACTGGCGCGACGGGATCGCCGCCGCTGTTCCCGACCGGGCCGACCTCGACGTCCTGGTGGAGTCCCTCGTCGTGCCGGCGCTGCTCGCCTCCGCTGACTCCCCCGTCGCCGACGCCCCGCCGGCCACCGAATCGCTCCTGATCGGCGCGGGCTTCATCGCCGCCCCGCAGTATGTGAACGGCCGAGACGCGCACTTCGCCTGGTGGCTCGGCCCGCTCGCGTCGAACCCGCTGCTCGGCAACACGAGCGGCGCCAGCCGGCTCGACCTGGCCACCCGGGTGCACACCGAGTACCTCCGCGACTTCCGCGAACTCGAGTGGTACGCCGTGCCGGAGGCCACGAACCAGACCCACGTGACCGGCCCCTACGTCGACCAGCTCTGCACCTGCGACTACATCATCACCCTGACCATGCCGGTGAGGCTGGGCGAGCGGATGATCGGGGTCGTCGGCGCCGACGTGTATGTGAAACGCCTGGAGCAGGTGCTGCTGCCGCACTTCCTCGCCCTGCCCGGCCCGGTCGTGCTCGTCAACCAGGCGGGCCGCGTCGTGATCTCGACCGAGCCGACGCTCCCGGCCGGCGACATCCTGCCGAACCGGCGGCACCCGGCCGACGACTACGACCTGCTCCCCTGCCCGGGTACCCCGTTCCTCATCGCGACCCGCATCGGCTCGGCCGCAATTTAAACATTGCATTCCGGATGATTTAGGGTAACGTCGTGCAGGCGAGCCTCCCGGCTCCCGGGCGACACGGCTGTCACGGCCGGCTCTCCACACTCCCGAAAGGCCGCCATGCCCATCCGCGAACTCCGCAACTTCGTCAACGGAGCGTACGTCGACTCCGCCGCCACCGGCCGACTGGACATCATCAACCCGGCCACCGAAGAGGTCTACGCGCAGACGCCCATCTCCACCGACACGGATGTCGCGGCCGCCTACGGCGCCGCGGCCACGGCCTTCCAGACCTGGGGCGAGACGACACCGGGCGAACGCCAGTTGGCGCTGCTGCGCTTCGCCGACGCCCTCGAGGCCCGCACCGAAGAGATCGCCGACGTGGAGTGCGAGAACACAGGCAAGCCGCGCGCCGGGATCGTCGGCGACGAGATCGAGGTCATGATCGACCAGGTGCGATTCTTCGCCGGGGCCGCCCGCGTGCTGGAAGGCAAGTCGGCCGGCGAGTACCTCAAGGACCACACCTCGATGGTGCGCCGGGAGCCGATCGGCGTGATCGGCCAGGTCACCCCATGGAACTACCCGATGATGATGGCGATCTGGAAGATCGCCCCCGCACTCGCGGCCGGCAACACGGTCGTGCTCAAACCCTCGGACTCGACCCCGGTGTCCACGCTGCTGCTGGCCGAGATCGCCGCCGAGTTCCTGCCCGCCGGCGCCTTCAACGTCGTCGCCGGCAACCGGGAGACCGGCCGCGCCCTGGTCACCGACCGCACCCCGCAGATGATCTCGATCACCGGTTCGGTGCGCGCCGGCATGGAGGTCGCCGGTGCCGCGGCCCTCGACGTGAAGCGCGTGCATCTCGAACTGGGCGGCAAGGCCCCGGTGATCGTGTTCAACGACGCCGACATCGCGGCGGCGGTCGAGGGAATCACCGCGGCCGCGTTCTACAACGGCGGCCAGGACTGCACCGCGGCCACCCGGGTGCTCGTGCAGGCCGGCGTGCACGACGAGTTCGTCGCCGCCCTCGCCGCCCACGCCAGGGACAACGCGAGAACCGGAGGCCCGCGGGAGGACGGCATCCTCTTCGGCGCCCTCTCCAGCGCCGACCAGCTCGCCCGCGTGCAGGGCGTCATCGAGCGACTCCCCGACCACGCCGAGATCGCCCTCGGCGGACACCGCCAGGGCAGCGTCGGCTACTTCCACGAGGCCACCATCGTCTCCAACCTGCGCCAGGGCGACGAGGCCGTGCAGAACGAGATCTTCGGGCCGGTCATCACGGCGCAGAAGTTCACCGACGAGGCCGAGGCGCTCACCTGGGCCAACGACGTGCAGTACGGCCTCGCCTCCTCGGTCTGGACCCGGGACCATTCGACCGCGATGCGGATGGCCAAGCGTCTCGATTTCGGCTGCGTCTGGATCAACACGCACCTCCCGCTCGTCGCCGAGATGCCGCACGGCGGGTTCAAGCATTCGGGCTACGGCAAGGACCTCTCGATGTACGGCCTCGAGGACTACACCCGGATCAAGCACGTGATGAGCTACATCGGCTGACGGATGGGGGCTGGACAGGGCGGCCCGGTCAACGGATGATCATGGTGGAGGACACCATGGAGATCCTGCAGGTTGCCCAGCACGCCGACGACCTCGACCGGGCGTCCGCCTTCTACGAGTTGCTGCTCGGGGGTCCGCCGGCCGCCCGGTTCGATCCCCCCGGCCTGCTCTTCTTCAACGTGGGCCGGTCCCGCCTGCTGCTCGAGCGGGCGGCGGCATCCGCCCTCGTCTACCTCCAGGTCGACGATGTGGCGGCGACGGTCGAGCGGCTCCGCGGGCTGCGGGTGGAGATCGTCGACCCGCCGCACATCATCTTCAGCCACACCGACGACTCGCTCGGCCCGGCCGGAACCGACGAGTGGATGGCGTTCATCCGCGACAGTGAGGGCAACACGGTCGGGCTGGTCAGCCACGAGCCGCGCCACGACCCGTAGTCGTCGATCACGCCGGGTCTCGACAGGCTGGCAGGCTCGACCACCGGTGATTGAGCTCGTCGAAATCACCCTCGCTCGGTCTCGACAGGCTCGACCACCGGACAGGCTCGACCACCGGACAGGCTCGACCACCGGTGATTGAGCTCGTCGAAATCACCCTCGCTCGGTCTCGACAGGCGGGGCCACCGACAGGCGGGGCCACAGGGCGACGCGATCGCCGTGGCCGCGATGCTGCGGGCACACCCCGAGAACGCGCGGGAGACATCCGTCACCGACTGAGCACCGCTCGACCGGACGCCGTCCGGCCGAGCGCTCCTTAACGGGTGAAGGGCCCGTCGCGCGACGGGCCCTTCACTCTTGTGCGGGTGCTTAGATGCTGTTCACATCGAGCGGGATGCCGGGGCCGAACGTGGTCGACACGGCGCCCTTCATGATGTAGCGGCCCTTGGACGAGCTCGGCTTGAGGCGCACGATCTCCTCTAGCGCTGCGGCGATGTTCTCGTTCAGCTGCTCGGCGGTGAAGGATGCCTTGCCGACGACGAACTGCACGTTGGCGTGCTTGTCGACGCGGAATTCGATCTTCCCGCCCTTGATGTCGGACACGGCCTTCGCGACGTCGGGCGTCACGGTGCCTGTCTTGGGGTTCGGCATGAGGCCACGCGGGCCGAGCACCTTTCCGAGACGGCCGACCTTGCCCATGAGCTCCGGGGTCGAGACGGCGGAGTCGAACGAGGTGTAGCCGGCGGCCACCTTCTCGATGAGCTCGTCGCCACCGACCTCGTCGGCGCCGGCTGCGATTGCAGCATCGGCGGCCGGGCCGGTTGCGAAGACGATGACGCGGGCGGTGCGACCGGTTCCGTGAGGAAGAATGACGGTTCCACGCACCATCTGGTCCGCCTTGCGCGGGTCGACGCCGAGCTTGAGGGCAACCTCAACGGTCGAGTTGAAGTTCGCCGAACCGGTCTCGCGGGCCAGCGTGACGGCCTCGACGGGGGTGTAGAACCTGTCGGCTTCGATCTTCTCGGCCGCGGCCCGGTAGGCCTTTGACTTCTGTGCCATTTGAATCTCCTGTACAAGAATTTGAGAGTGTGGTGCGAGCCTGGCTGGCTCTTCCACGTACTGCTGGGTGGCGGGATGCCGGGGGTTGAGGCTCAGGCCTCGACCGTGATGCCCATGGAGCGGGCGGTGCCGGCGATGATCTTCGACGCGGCGTCGAGGTCGTTGGCGTTGAGGTCAACCATCTTCGCTTCGGCGATCTCGCGAACCTGTGCCTTGGTGAGCTTCGCAACCTTGACGGTGTGCGGGGTGCCACTGCCCTTGGCGACGCCGGCGGCCTTCTTGATGAGCTCCGCTGCGGGCGGGGTCTTCAGGATGAAAGTGAATGAACGGTCGTCGTAGACGGTGATCTCCACCGGGATAACGTTGCCGCGCTGGGATTCCGTCTGGGCGTTGTACGCCTTGCAGAATTCCATGATGTTGACGCCGTGCTGACCAAGCGCCGGCCCGATGGGCGGTGCGGGGTTGGCGGCGCCGGCCTTGATCTGAAGCTTGATCAGACCGGTAACCTTCTTCTTCGGTGCCATTGTTCTTCCTTCTTTGTGATGACGAGCAGCCGCGAGGGCCGCTCTCCCGGTGGCCCGGACGGGCCCCGGTGAACTGGAAACTTTTTAGAGCTTGGTGACCTGGTCGAAGCTGAGCTCGACCGGGGTCTCGCGCTCGAACAGGGACACCAGCACGATGAGCTTGCCGCTCTCCGCCTTGATCTCGCTGATCGATCCGGGCAGGCCCGCGAACGAGCCCTCCTTGATCGTGATGGTCTCGCCGATCTCGTAGTCGATCTCGGCCGGGAGGGCGCGGGTCGGAACCTTGCCGCCATGGCCACTGCCGGACTTGGCGGTGGGGACTTCCTGGATCTCGACGAGGCTCTTCAGCATGCCGAAGGCCTCTTCGAAGCGGAGCGGGGTCGGGTTGTGGGCGTTGCCGACGAAGCCGGTGACGCCGGGCGTGTGGCGAACCACCGACCAGCTGTCTTCGTTGAGGTCCATCCGCACCAGCACGTAGCCGGGGATGCGAACGCGCGTGACCATCTTGCGCTGGCCGTTCTTGATCTCGACGACGTCTTCCATCGGAACCTCGACCTGGTAGATGAAATCTTCCATGGCCATCGACTGCTTGCGGTTCTCGATGTTCGACTTCACGCGGCGTTCGAAGCCGGCGTAGGAGTGGATGACGAACCACTTGCCCGGCTGGAAGCGCAGTTCCTTGCGGAACTCCGCGTACGGGTCCTCGTCGACGGCTTCGGTCTCGGTTGCCTCTTCGTCCTGCACGGCCTCTTCGTCCTGCACGGCCTCGACGGACGCATCCGCTTCATCGGCGGAGTCGATGTCGAGGGCGTCGTCGACGAGCGCGTCGGCCTCCGGGTCGATCGATTCGGCGAGCGCGTCGAGCGCCGCGTCGAGGTTGTCCTCGACGCCGACGTTCGGGTCGAACACGTGCACGGCTGCCCGCTCGGCGGCCTCTACGGAGTCTTCTTCGGCGGCGAGGGTGTTGCCCTCCTGCGCCTCGTCTTCGTCTGAGGACTGTTCGGCAGCGGTGGCCCAGTCGACATCGTCGTGATTCGTCTCAGTCACTAAATCTCAATCCTTATCTATTGCCTGGGCACGAAAGCGTGACCCGTTCAGCGTTGCCATGAATCCTTGCGGGAGCCGCCGGGGCGGCATCCGTTCAGCCGCTTGGCGTTCCGAACACGTATGTCACGACGAGCGCGAACACCCAGTCGAGTGCGGAAACCAGGGCCATCATGATCACCACGAAGACCAGCACGACACCCGTGTAGCTCAGGAGCTCCTTGCGGGTCGGCGTGACGACCTTGCGGAGCTCAGCCATGACCTGCTTGATGAACAGGGACATCCGAGCGAAGGGACCGCGCTTGGAATCGCGCGCCATTCTCGCGTTTGCGACGATTTCCTCACTGGGTTCGTCGACAACTTTTCGGGCCACCTGTTCACACCTTTCATGGGCCGACGGAACGCCACCGACTTGCAGGGCGGACAGGACTCGAACCTGCAACCTGCGGTTTTGGAGACCGCTGCTCTACCAATTGAGCCACCACCCTATGGAGAGAATCCTTCAGCGCCACTCTCCTTCGCGACTTTCGGACGAGTCCAACCGGACACGTCAAAAAGGGCGCAAAAAAGCATGGCAGAATTCAACTACCTCGATCAAGTCTAGGTCACTCCGGGACGAGAGTAAAGCCGGGGCCCCGCGGAGGCCGGCCGGTTGCGAGAATCACGCCCGCACGCCTCCGCCGGGGTGGCCCGCCGCCGTATGCTCGAAGCGTGGCTCACGAACTCAAGCGAATCTCTACCCGGATCGGCTCCATCGCGGAGTCGGCGACCCTCAAGGTTGACGGAAAGGCCAAGGCGCTCCAGGCGGCCGGCCGGGCGGTGATCAGTTTCGCCGCGGGTGAGCCGGACTTCCCCACCCCTCCGCACATCGTCGAGGCGGCGCTCCTCGCGGTGACGGACCCGAAGAACCACCGGTATACCCCCGCGGCCGGGCTGCCCGACCTGCGTGAGGCAATCGCGGCCAAGACCCTCCGGGACAGCGGCCTGGCGATCTCGCCCAGCCAGGTGGTCGTCACCAACGGCGGCAAGCAGGCGGTCTACCAGGCCTTCGCCACGCTGCTCGACCCTGGTGACGAGGTCATCGTCCCCACGCCCTACTGGACCACGTACCCCGAGTCGATCCGCCTGGCCGGCGGCGTGCAGGTCGACGTCTTCGCCGGCGCCGACCAGGGCTACCTCGTCACGGTCGAGCAGCTCGAGGCCGCGCGCACCTCGCGCACCAAGGTGCTGCTGTTCGTGTCGCCGTCCAACCCCACCGGCGCGGTCTACTCGGCCCAGCAGACGAAGGCCATCGGCGAGTGGGCCGAGGAGCACGGCCTGTGGGTCATCAGCGACGAGATCTACCAGAACCTCACCTACGACGGCGTCCCCGCCGTGTCGATCGTCGAGGCCGTGCCTGCACTGGCAGACCGCACCATCCTGGTCAACGGCGTCGCCAAGACCTACGCGATGACCGGCTGGCGCCTCGGCTGGATGGTGGGCCCGCAGGACGCGATCAAGGCCGCCGCCAACCTGCAGTCGCACCTCTCCTCGAACGTGTCGAACATCTCCCAGCGCGCCGGCATCGCCGCCCTCACCGGGCCGCAGGATGCCGCGCTCGCCATGCGGGACGCCTTCGACCGCCGCCGCAAGGTCATCGTCGCCGAGCTGAACAAGATCCCCGGCATGGTGACCCCGACGCCGCAGGGCGCGTTCTACGTCTACCCCGATGTCACGGGCCTGCTCGGCCGCACCTGGGGCGGCGTCACTCCGACGACGTCGCTGGAACTCGCGGACCTCATCCTCGACCAGGTCGAGGTGGCCGCGGTCCCGGGCGAGGCCTTCGGCCCGAGCGGCTACCTGCGCTTCTCCTACGCGCTCGGCGACGACGCCCTGCTCGAAGGTGTCCAGCGCCTGCAGCGCCTCTTCTCCTAGCTTTACCGCTTTACCGCTTTACCGCGAGAGTGCATCCGTCTCGTGATGGATGGGGCGGGGCGGGCGGGCGACGCTTTCGCGCGTGAGGGGAGGCGTGGGACTCTACTGGTATGGAATCCTCATCCCCGGTCGTGCGCGTGCGCGACCTGCACAAGTCCTACGGGAGCTTCGAGGCCCTCGGCGGCATCAGCTTCGACATCCGGGCCGGCGAGACATTCGCCCTGCTCGGCCCGAACGGCGCTGGCAAGAGCACGGTGATCGAGATCCTCGAGGGCTACCGCGACCGCAGCTCCGGCGAGGTGAGCGTGCTCGGCACCGACCCGCAGCGCGGCGGCCTCGACTGGAAGGCGCGCCTGGGCATCGTGCTGCAGTCCACCGGAGAGAGCGGCACCGTCACCGTGACCGAGCAGCTCAGTCACTTCGCCGGCCTCTACCCGAATCCGCGCGGCGTCGCCGAGGTCATCGCCGCCGTGGGACTCGAGGAGAAGGCGAAGACCCGCATCAGCAAGCTCTCCGGCGGGCAGCGCCGCCGAGTGGATGTCGCGCTCGGCATCATCGGACGGCCGGAGCTTCTGTTCCTGGACGAGCCGACCACGGGATTCGACCCCGAGGCGCGGCACCAGTTCTGGGACCTGGTGCGCCGGCTCAAGGCGGAAGGCACCACGATCCTGCTCACCACGCACTACCTCGACGAGGCCGCCCAGCTGGGCGACCGCGCCGGTGTGATCAGCGGCGGCCGCCTGATCGACATCGGGGCCATCGGCGAGATCGGCGGAGCCGAGGCGCGGGTTCCGCGCGTGCGCTGGCGGGACAAACCAGGCGTGGTCAGGGAGGTTCGCACCGATCGGCCAGGCCAGGTGGTGGCCGAGCTGGTCGCCGCCACGGGCGGGGAACCGGCCGACCTCGAGGTGATCCGGCCCAGCCTGGAGGATGTGTACCTGGGGCTCGTTCGCGGCACGGCCGACGGCATCCGTGGCAAGGCGGATGCTGGCGAGGAGGCGGACTACCGCGATACGGCGGGCGGCAAGGCGGCAGCCGGCGAGGCGACCGTCACGGAGGTGCGCTCATGAGCGACACCGGCACAGCCGGCGTCCGCCGCCCGGTCGACGGCATGCGGATGCGGCGGCCCGGCCTGCTCAGGCTCGGCGCCTCCCGCGTGGCCTACGAGACCCGGGTCTACTTCCGAAGCCCGGACAGCGTGTTCTTCACCTTCCTGTTCCCGTTCATCATGCTGGGCATCTTCACGGCGGCGTTCGGGGCGAGAGGCAACATCGGGACCGCCCCGGACGGCACGGGCGGCATCAGCGTCGGCGCGTACTACCTGCCCGGGATGCTCGCCGCGGGCATGCTGCTCTCCGGCGTGCAGAACCTCGCGGTGGACATTGCCGGGGAGAAGGGCGACGGCACCCTCAAACGCCTCGGCGGCACGCCGCTGTCCCCGCTCAGCTACTTCATCGGCAAGATCGGCATGGTGCTGGTGACGGGCACGATTCAGGCGGCGCTGCTGATGCTCGTGGCGCGGTTCGTGCTGGGCATCGACCTGCCGACCGACCCGGACACCTGGCTGACCTTCGCCTGGGTGTCCCTGTTCGGCGTGATCACCTGCGCCTTCCTCGGAATCGCGCTCTCGGCCCTCCCCCGCTCCGGCAAGAGCGCCACGGCCGTCGTCATCCCGATCGTGCTGATCCTGCAGTTCATCTCGGGCGTCTACCTGCAGTTCTACCTCCTGCCGGAGTGGATGCAGAACCTGGCGAGCCTGTTCCCGCTGAAGTGGATGGCGCAGGGCATGCGCGCGGTGTTCCTGCCGGAAAGTTTCTCAAGCCTGGAGCAGTCCGGTTCGTTCGACCTCCCGCTGGTGGCCCTCAACCTCGGTATCTGGCTCCTGGTCGGGCTCGTGCTCAGCCGGGTCACGTTCCGATGGATCCGCAAGGACGCCTGAACGCCGGGACCGTGACCCGGGCGATGGCGCTGGGCTTGCCGTAGCGGGGCATCCGTGGCCGGTCGGGGTGCCGCCGCGGCGTCCCGGACGGAAGGCGTCCGGCTGGGAACGCTCGCGGCGCACCCTGCGGAACCCGGCGCAGGGTGCACCATGCGCCGGCTTCCCGAACCTGCGCCACGAGCGAGAACCGGCGGCGCGGGGCTAGAGGTCCAGGCCGACGAGCAGGGGCTCCGGCTGCAGGATGACGCCGAACTCCGACTGTACCCGGCCCTGCACGAAGCGGGCGAGCTGGCCGACCTCGTCCGCGGTCGCCCCGCCGCTGTTGGTGAGCGCGAGGGTGTGCTTGCCGGAGATCGCCGCCCGTGACCCCGGCAGCCGGAAGCCGCGCGAGATCCCGGAATTCTCGATCAGCCAGGCGGCGCTGAGCTTCACGAGCCGCGCCGGCGTCGCATCCGGAACCGGCCCCACCCCGTAGTACTCGTCGAGCGGGATGACCCGGTCGGGCAGTTCCAGGCCCCCGAGCGGCCAGCGCGGCGCCGCATCCGGCATCGTGCGTGAGAAGGCCAGCGACACGATCGGGTTGGTGAAGAACGACCCGGCACTGTGCGTGTCGGGGTCGCCGGCGTCGAGGACCATCCCCTTGGCGCCGCGCAGGGCGAGCACGGATGCCCGCAGCGCCTCGAGCGGCACCCGGTCGCCGACCTGCACCCCGAGCGCCGCGGCCAGCTGCGGGTAGGCGACGGGCCGGCTGAGCGCACTGCCGAGCACGGATGCCTCGGCCCGCGTGTCGTGCAGCTCCAGTTCGACCGCGAGCACCAGCCCGAGAAGCCCCTGTTTGAGCGCCGAGGTGCGGTAGCCGAGCTCGAGCTCGGCCGCCTCGATCCGGCGGCGGGCGCCGGTCCCGTGGTCGAGGAAGTCGATCGCGACCAGGCTGTCGGAGAGCTCCTGGCCATAGGCGCCGATGTTCTGCACGGGGGAGGCCCCGGTCGAGCCGGGGATACCGGAGAGCGCCTCGAGGCCCGACCAGCCCTGCGCGACCGTGTGGGCGACGAGGTCGTCCCACGGCTCGCCGCCCTGCACACGCAGACGCACCCGGTCCGGCGCGGCAGCGCCGCCCGCACCGGGCTCCAGCACCGTCACGCCGCGGGTGAGCACCCGGATCACGGTGCCGTCGAAGCCGTCGTCGCAGACGACCGTGTTCGAGCCGCCGCCGAGCAGCATCCACTCGTCGCCGGATCCCCACACGGTGAGGGCGGCCAGGGCCAGCTCCGACTCGGTGGCCGGGGCGAGCAGCCGCGCCGGCATCCCGCCGACGCGCATGGTGGTCAGGTCGGCGAACCGGGGGGCCCGACCGGCGAACGCCACGGAATCAGGCACGGAATCAGGCATCCGTGCGCGGCGCGGCGGCGAGGCTGACGCGCGCCTGCGCCTTGCCGAGCACGGTCGCCTCGTTGAACGTCACGGTGAGGTCGATGCGCGCGACGCCGGCCTCCGCGTCGATCGCGCCGACCTTGGCGACGACCGTCACGACGGCGCCGCCGGCCGGGTCGACGAGCACCGGGCGGGTGAAGCGCACCTGGTAGTCGACGATTCTGCCGGGGTCGCCGACCCAGTCGACGACCGGCTGCACGGCCAGGCCCATCGTGAGCATGCCGTGCGCGAGCACGCCGGGCAGCCCCACGGAGACGGCCACATCGTCGCGGTAGTGGATGGGGTTGAAGTCCCCGGATGCCCCGGCGTAACGCACGAGGGAATCGCGGATCAACGGGAAACTCGCTTCGGCGACGACGGCGCCGACGGCCAGGTCATCGAGGCGGGGCGTGGTGCCGATGATGCTCATTCGTCTCCCCTGACGACAAGGGTGGAGGTCGCGGTCACGACGTGGGCGCCGGACGCGTCGACGACGCGGGACTCGGCCGTCACCATCGAATGGCCGCCGAGGCTTTTCACGCTCGCCACGGTCAGCGTCGCCGTGAGCTCGTCGCCGGCGACGATCGGGCGGCTGAAGCTGAACCGCTGGTCGCCGTGCACGACCCGGCTGAAGTCGATGCCGGCATCGGGCTCGGCCAGCAGCTGGGCCAGGGTCGCTTCCTGCACGACCACCGCGAAGGTGGGCGGGGCGACGACGTCGGCGTAGCCCGCTGCGCGCGCGGCTTCCGGGTCGTGATTGATCGGGTTGGTCGCGAAGACGGCGCGGGAGAACTCGCGCACCTTCTCCCGGCCGACGAGATAGGGGGCGACCGGCGGGAAGACCCGGCCCTGCAGTTCGGGGTTGACAGACACAGGAGGAGTTTACCCGTCGCGGTGGGAAGCGGGCCGATCGGGCAGACTGAGGGGTGTGAAACTCGCCCGCGTTCGCCTGGCCGACCCCGAGGTCGCCCCTCTCCTCGCCGACCTCCGCCGCGAGTACGAGGAACGCTACGGCGACGGCGACTCGGTGCACGACGTGGAGGCGGACGCCTTCGACCTGCCGCACGGCGGCTTCGTCGTGCTGCTGGACGGCGCGAACACCGTGGCGGGCGGCGGCATCCGTCGCCTCGACGACGCCACCTGCGAGGTCAAACGGATGTGGACCAACCCGGCCTACCGCCGGGCCGGCCACGCGTCGGCCGTGCTCGCCGCCCTCGAGGAGCTGGCCCGCGAACTCGGCTACCGGCACGTGCGGCTGGAGACCGGCTACGCCCAGCCGGAGGCGCTGGCCCTCTACCGCCGCCTCGGCTACCGGGAGATCGGCAACTACGGCATCTACGACCGGGCGACCGGGTTCGAGCGGTCGTTCCCGGCCGAAGACGCCTCCCTCTGATCGCGGACGCCCCGCCTGCCGACATCCGGCATTGGCCTGCACCGCACTCGCTTGCTAGTTTTGGCAGTGCCATGCATAACAAATTAGATCCCCACCCCGACCTTCCCATCGACCTGCCGACGGCCGAGCGCATCCACGCCGCCGTGGAGCACTATGGCGAACAAGCGGTCATCGACAACTCCATCGCTCTCCTCCGCGCCAAGAACGCGGGCAAAGACTTCCTCCTCTACGCCGGCGGACGCCACGCGCTGGGCATTCTCGACGGCGCCCCGGCCCTGTACTGGCCCGAGCTGTGGGGCGCCCGCGCCCTGCTCCACGTCTGGAGCGAGGCCGCCGCACCCTACGTCGTGGTCGGACTGAACAACCAGGCCTGGCGGGTGCGCGAGATGTGCGCGCGGGTCATCCTGCTTCGGGGCCTCCAGGTTGCCCCGAAGCTCGTGCGCCTCACCACCGACGAGGTGCCCCGTGTGCGCGCCGCCGCCCTGCACGCGCTCGCCGCCCAGGGCAGCGCCGACCACCTCGCCACCATCGTGCAGCGCCTGCGCGACCCGGACAAGGAGGTCCGCCGCGCCGCCCAGCAGGCCAGGGACGTGCTCTCCGGCCGCTGGAACCTGCCGAAGAACACCAGCCAGGGCGCCGAGCAGACCCACGGCACCCGGCACACCCACGACGAGGGCGAGTAGCATCGCCTCGGTGATTGGGCTCGTCCCGCCGGTGATTGAGCTCGTCGAAATCAGGGTATCGGGGGTCTCGACAAGCTCGACCACCGGTGATTGAGCTCGTCGAAATCATCGCGAATGTCGCAGGATGAGGGGGATCTGATGTTCCAGCGCTACGTCGCCATCGGCGACAGTTTCACCGAGGGCGTCGGCGACGAGCTGCAGGGCGGCCGGCTTCGCGGCTGGGCCGACCTGGTCGCGCTCGGCCTCGCCGCGGCATCCGACGCCCCGGTCTCCTACGCGAACCTCGCCGTGCGCGGGCGCCTGCTCGGCCCGATCGTCGCCGAGCAGCTCGAACCGGCCATCAGCCAGGCCCCCGACCTGCTGTCCATCTGCGGCGGCGGCAACGACCTGATGCGGCCGCGGGTCGAGATCTCCTACGTCATCGACCTGTTGGGCCAGGTCGTCGAGCGCGGGCTCGCCAGCGGCGCCCACGTGCTCGTGCTCAGCGGCGGCAACCCGTCGCGCCACCTGCCGATGGGTGCGGTGATGCAGCGCCGCGGCGATCGGCTCGCCGAGGCCGCGCGGGACGCGTTCGTGCGTCCGGGGGTCACCCTGGTCGACAACTGGGCCGACGCGCTCCTCGCCGACGCGCGGTTCTGGTCGGTCGACAAGCTGCACCTGAACGCCCTCGGGCACACGCGGGTCGCCGCCAACGTGCTCGACGCGCTCGGCGTGCCGGTGCCCGCCGGATGGGCCGAGGTCGAGGCCGCCGCCGGCGACCGGGTGCAGGGAACGGCCGCGTACTACCGCGAGTACGTGCTGCCGTGGATCGGGCGGCGTCTCACCGGCCGCTCGTCCGGCGACGGACGGCCGCCGAAGCGCCCCACCCTCGAGCTCGTGGACGCCTGAGCCACCCGCGTATATTGACGCTCATCAATATATGATGGATGAGTGCATCGACAACGATCACCGCACCGACGGAGAGCCCTCATGAGCGAAGACACCGACACCGTGCGCGAGGCAGTACGCGCCCGCTACGCCAGCGCGGCCCTGGCCGTGACCCGGCGGGACGCGACCCCGGCGGCCACCGCCGCGTGCTGCGGACCCAGCGACGGGGCGGATGCCGCGGCCGACTGCTGCGGACCGGCGTTCGTCGACGAGAGCCTCGTCTTCGGTGCCGCGCTCTACGACCCCGAATCGACCGGCGCCCTCCCCCAGGCGGCCGTGCTGGCCAGCCTCGGCTGCGGCAACCCCACGGCGGTCGCCGACCTCCGCCCCGGAGAAACCGTGCTCGACCTCGGCTCCGGCGGAGGAATCGACGTGCTCCTCTCCGCCCGCCGGGTCGGTCCCACCGGGTTCGCCTACGGCGTCGACATGACCGACGAAATGCTCGACCTCGCCCGGGCCAACGCCGCGGCCGCGCACGCCGAGAACGTCGAGTTCCGGAAGGGAACGATCGAGGACCTCCCGCTGCCCGACGCCGGCATCGACGTCGTGATCTCCAATTGCGTGATCAACCTGTCCACGGACAAGCCGGCCGTGCTCCGGGAGATGTTCCGGGTGCTCGTTGCGGGCGGCCGGGTCGGAGTGTCCGACGTGGTGGCCGAGAACCAGCTCAGCCCGGCCGAGCGGGCCGCCCGAGGCTCGCACGTCGGCTGCATCGCCGGCGCACTCTCGGTGGAGGAGTACACGAACGAACTCGGCCGGGCCGGTTTCGAGCAGGTGAGCGTCAGCCTCACCCACGAGGTCGCTCCCGGCATGCACGGTGCGATCGTGCGAGCCGTCAAGCCGCTCGACGCCGTCTGATCCCGGCCGTCCGATCCCGGCCGTCTGATCCCGGCCGTCCGGTCGCCGAAGGGCGGCCGCGAGCGGCCGGGCGAGCGGCCGGGCGTCAGACGACGGGCGGCACCCGCAGCAGGGCACCCTCCTCGCGGCAGGTGGCGGCCGCGATGCGCATGGCGTCGGCCAGCAGGCGCTGCCAGCCGGTGGCATCCGTGGGCACGCCCTGGGTCAGGAACGTCTGCACGCTGGAGGCCAGGGTCGCATCGCCCGCGCCCATCGTGTCGACCACGGCGCCGGGAAGCGGGCTGATCGGTTCGCTCACGAGCAGGCCGTCGTCGGTCTCGATCGTCGCCCCGTCGCGCCCGGCGGTCGCCAGCACGTGGTGGGCTCCGGCGGCCACGAGCCGGGTCCGCAGTTCGGCCAGGGTGCTGCCGTAGAGCAACTCGGCGTCTTCGTCACCGACCTTGGTCAGCAGGCTGCGGGCGGCGGCGCGCTCGAAGTTACGCACGAACGCCTCGCGGTCGGCGAGCATGCCGGCCCGCGGGTTCGGGTCGATCACCAGACGCCGCTCCGGGTCGGCGACCGCCGCGAGGAAGGCGTCGGTCTGGGCCGTGTCGTCGAACGGGAAGCAGCTGACGACCACCAGGCTCGCGGCGTCGAGGGCGGCGCGCTCGGCCTCGCCGAACTCGATCCGGCGCTTTTTCGCGGCCTCGTTGAAGGCGTAGCGCGGCTCGCCGTCCGTGCGGTCCGAGGTGGCGCGCGAACTGCCGTGCGGGCCGGGAGTGGCGACCAGGGCGACGTCGTGGGCGGCGAGGAAGTCCCGGAGCACCGCGCCGTCCGAGTCGTCGCCGACCATGGCGATCAGCGTCGTCGGAACGCCGAGCACGGCCAGGCCGACGGCCACGTTCAGGGCTGCGCCGCCCGGGAATTCACGGAGGGACTCCACGTCGCGCAGTTCGTCGATGAGTGCGTCGCCGACGACGACGACACGGTTTGTTTCAGTCATTCGGTCTTATCTCCCCTGATCCGCGAGCAATCAGCTCGGTTGGCACGATATAGGTCTTCCCGATGGTGCGGTCACCATCGAGCCGTGCGAAAACACGTTCGGCGGCCAGCCGTCCGATGCCCTGGGGGTCCTGGGCGACGACGGTGATGCCCGGGTCGAGCAGGTCGGCCAGCGGCACGTCGTCGAAGCCGATCAGCGCCACCGTGCGGTGCAGCCCGAGGGCGCGGAGCGCCCGGATGGCACCGATGGTGACGAGGTGCTGGCTGCTGAAGATCGCCCGCGCGGCCGCCTCCTCGTCGTGCAGCCCGGGGGTGCCGCGGCTCGCGGCTTGCAACATGCTGAACGCCGCAAAAGGGTCGCCCCACATCCGGGCGACCCTTTCGCTGGCGTCAGTTGGGGCTGTGTCAGGTGCGACGTCCCGAGATCGACCGGACCAGGAACATGATCACGGCGATGACGAGAAGCACGACCCCGACCCAGAGCAGGAACTGCAGGGATTGCACGAAGCCGCCGGTGAGGAGAAGCACGACGGCCACGATTGCGATGATGATCAGTAACAGGTTCATGATTGCCGACCTCAACTTGCTCTACTGCCGAGGGACCTCCCCGGTAACCGGCAGCCTAGTCCGATCCGGTCGTTTCGGGCACCACCCGGCTCCTGGCGATGGTGTTCCACCCGGTGCGGTTCGCGCCGGGTTCGATGCTGACGACGTTGATGCCGTGCGGCTTGAGCTCGACCGGGATCGGCCGCGCGTGGCCATGGCGGTGTCCGCAAGCGGTGATCCGGCGGCCCTACTGTTCGCTCTGGAACGCACCGAGCTCGGCGGAGAGCTCCCGTGCGATTCGGGCCGTCAGCGCGCCGACCTCCTCGAGGTGCGCTCCCAGGCGGGGTTTTGGGGCCGACACGTTGATCGCCGCCACGATGTTCTGACGAAAATCGAGGACCGGTGCCGAGACACCCACCACTCCCTTCTCGAATTCCTCGTTCACCGTGGCATAGCCGTGCGCGCGGATCCGGAGCATCTCCGTCCGGAACCCGGCGAAATCCGTGATCCGCGGCCGGCCCTGGCGCGGCGGAAGCGACTCCAGCCCCCCTGCCGGGTTGGCGACTGTCGCGAACGGGCGGAGCACCGCGGTGTCGTGTCCATGAACGTCGTACCACCGGCGCAGGTCCTCGTCGGCCCAATCGCTGACCAGGACCCGGCCCGATGAGGTCTGCCACGCCGCGGTACTGACGCCCTCCCAGCCGACCCCCCGGAACGCGTATTCGCTCATCTGACTCGAGAGCGTCAGCACGTTGCCGCCGCGCAGCACGCACAGGTTCGCCGTCTCCCGGGTGGCGGTGACCACGCGCCGCAGGTAGGGCACGGATGCCCGCACCAGTTGGGCCTCCAAGGTGCGCGCGGCGAGCGCGTAGAGCTGGTAGCCCAGGCGGTAGTTCTGCGTCACCGGATCCCTGGCCACCAGGCCGACCTCGGCGAGCGTTGCCAGGGTGCGGGACACGATTCCCTTGTCCCTGTTCACCAGCTCGGCAACCCTCACCACCCCCAGCCCGCCGGACGATTCGGCCTCAGCGGACCCGAGGGCCTCCATCAACTCGAAATCACGCCGGAGTCCGGCCGAATTCCGGCGTGGCCCCGGGGCGACCGCGGGGCTGGTGTCCTCCATCATGGATGCGACTATAACCGTCAGTTGCCATATGCACAACGACAGTTGCGCAAATAAGAACCGTCTCGTAGCCTCGTTCTATTCGACGGTCGTTTCGGTTCCGAGCCGACCTCAACTCAACTCAACGAAGAGTGAAGGAGGAAGCATCCGTGACGGAATTTGATTTCACCGGGCTGCTGACGTTCTGGGCGCGCCGCTGGGACGACATCCTCGGGCTGGTCGTCGAGCACGTCACCGTCGTTGCCGTCGCCCTCGTCATCGCCATGGCGATCGGCGTCGGCATCGGCATGCTGGTCTGGAACCGCCCCATCCCCCGCTCAGTCACGATCGCGGCCGCCGGCGTGGCGCTGACCGTTCCGTCCCTCGCGCTGCTGGCCATCCTGATCCCGCCCTTCGGCCTGGGCTGGACCCCCACGGTGATCGCCCTGGTCGTCTACTCTCTGCTCCCGATCGTGCGCAACACCGTCGTCGGACTGCGGGAAGTTCCGCCCGCCATCATGGAGTCCGCCAAGGGGATGGGGATGAGCCCGGTCAAGGTGCTCTTCAGCATTCAGCTCCCGATGGCCTGGCCGGTGATTCTCACCGGGGTGCGCGTCGCTGCCCAACTCACCGTCGGAATCGCGGCAATCGCCGCGTACGTCGCCGGCCCGGGCCTGGGGGCTTTCATCTTCAAGGGATTGTCGTCACTCGGCTCCAAGAACGCCCTCAACTTCGCCCTCACCGGCACCCTGGGCGTCGTCATCCTCGCGCTCCTGATCGACGCGATCTTCGTCGCAATCACCCGTTCCACAACCTCAAGGGGACTCCGTGCCTAAGCCAGCAGACACCGCCATCATGCAGATCGCCCGCAACACCAGCGGCGCACGCATCGTGCTCGACGGCGTCACCAAGACCTACCACAACCAGCCGATCGCTGCGGTGGAGAACTTCTCGATGACCGTGGAGCCGGGCGAACTGATCATGTTCGTCGGTCCCAGCGGCTGCGGTAAGACCACAACCATGAAGATGATCAACCGCATCATCGAACCGACCAGCGGCTCCATCTCCATTGACGGGCGGGACGTGCTCTCGCTCGACCCGAACGAACTCCGCCGCCACATCGGGTACGTGATCCAGCAGATCGGGTTGTTCCCCCACATGACGATCGCCGAAAACGTCGCCGTCGTGCCCAGGCTGCTTGGCTGGAGCAAGGCGAAGACCACCGAACGCGTCGAGGAACTGCTCGCCACGGTGGAGCTCGAGCCATCCGAATTCGCTGGCCGTTACCCCAAACAACTGTCCGGTGGCCAGCAGCAGCGGGTCGGGGTGGCCCGCGCCCTCGCTGCGGACCCGCCTGTGATGCTCATGGACGAGCCGTTCGGCGCGACGGACCCGATCACCAGGGAGAAGCTCCAGGCCGAATTCCTGCGGCTTCAGGAATCGCTGGGTAAGACCATCATCTTCGTCACCCACGACTTCGACGAGGCCGTGCGCCTGGGCGATCGCATCGCCGTGCTGAGCAACCGAAGCCAAATCGAACAGTTCGACACCCCCGCGAACATCCTGACCAGCCCCGCAAACGACTACGTCGCCTCCTTCATCGGGCATGGTGCCGCGATCAAGCGCCTCGTCCTCATCCCCGTCACAGAGGCGAAACTCGGTCCGGTCGGCCAGTCAGCCGGCGGGCCGATCACGGTCAGCGTGGACGACTCCCTGCGCGACGCGCTGGACTCGCTCGTGCTCACCGGGCTCCCGGCCCTGACCGTTGTCGACCGGTCTGAGAGGCCGGTCGGATCGATCAGCGTCGACCGCATCTCGGCGGTGCTCGGAGCCGAGGTTCCGATCGCCCCCGTGGCGCGGCGGAGCGCCGGCACCGGCCAGGGGGCATGACCATGACCCTCGATGCCACCCGCCAGATGCTGGCGATCCGGCAGCCGCCCAGTCCTCGCCACGCATTCTTCACGAGAACCCGGTTCGTGACCCCGCTCGTGGTTGTCCTCGTGCTCGGTCTGACCCTCCTGTGGCTCTCAAGCCTGAACCTGGACTCGATTGAACAACGCACCCTCAACCTGGACTACATCGTCGCACGGACTCGCGAGCACCTCGGCCTGACCGTGGTTGCCTCGGCGCTCGTCGCCGTGCTCGCGATTCCCACCGGCGTCGCCTTGAGCCGCACGAAATCCCGCGTCGTGCGGGCAATCGTCCTCGGTCTCGCCAACATCGGTCAGGCCACTCCCGCCGTCGGCGTCATCATCCTGCTGGCGATCGTGTGGAAGACCGGCTACACCACCGCCCTCGTCGCGCTCGTCGTCTATTCCTTTCTCCCGGTGCTGCGCAACACCCTCGTCGGACTGCAGCAGATCGACGAGAGCGTGCGCGAGTCCGCGAAGGGCATGGGGATGACCCGCAATCAGGTGCTGCTGAGGATCGAGCTGCCGCTCGCGGTCCCGGTGATTCTCGCCGGCCTCCGCACGTCCCTCGTCTTCGCCGTGGGCGTCGCCACCATCGCGACCTTCATCAACGCCGGCGGTCTCGGCGACATGATCGTCAACGGCCTGAAGCTGCAGCGCTACCCGGTGCTGATCACCGGCGCGGTGCTCGTCGCCTCCATCGCCCTGCTGATCGACTGGATAGCAGGCATTGCCGAAGACCTGCTTCGCCCACGCGGCATCTAGCCCTCCCCAGCCGCACCTCCTCCACCTCCACTCACTACACCCACAGCGCACCACCCAAAAGGAGTAATCATGAATAAACGGACCACCCTCTCGCTGCTGGCCATCGCGGCCCTCGGCACGTTGGCGCTCAGCGCCTGCTCTGGCGCGGCATCCTCCGGCGGATCCGCCGCCGGGAAGGGCGACGAGGTCGCCGGCCTCACGGGCACCATCGGGGCCAAGGACTTCTCTGAGCAGTTCATCCTCGCCTACCTCACCAGCGAACTGCTCAACGCCCACGGCGCGAAGACCGAGGCCAACACGAAGGTCGTCGGATCCGCAAACGTTCGAGCGGCACTCGAGAGCGACGACTTCATGGGCTACTGGGAGTACACCGGCACGTCCTGGATCACCTACAACAAGAACACCGCGCCCGTGCAGGGCGAGGAGGCCCAGTTCGAGGCCACCAAGGAAGCGGACGCGAAGAACGGGATCGCCTGGCTCGACCCGGCCCCGCTCAACAACACCTACGCCTTCGCCATCCGCTCCGACAAGGCCAAGGAGCTTGGGGTCACCTCGCTGAGCGACATCGCCGCGCTGCCGGCCAAGGAACAGACCTTCTGCATCGAGAGCGAATTCTCGACCCGCGATGACGGCTGGCCCGGGCTCAAGAAGGCCTACGGCATCGACGCGCCGGACTCCAACGTCGCGCTGCTCGACACCGGCGTCATCTACACGGCCACCCAGAAGGGCGACGACTGCAACTTCGGCGAGGTATTCCAGACCGACGGTCGCATCAAGGCGCTCGACTTGACCGTGATGAAGGACGACGAGGCATTCTTCCCCGTCTACCAGGGCGCATTCACGCTCAAGCAGACCACCCTCGACAAATACCCGGGAATCGCCGACGTGATGGCGCTGCTGTCGCCGAAGCTCACCACCGAGGTCATGCAGGCCCTCAACGCGCAGGCGGATGTCGACGGAGACGACCCCGAGGACATCGCCCGCGACTGGCTGACCGAAGAGGGACTGATCTAGGTGCCGCAGGCCCTTCAAATCGGCGAGAGCTTTGTTGGCGACGGCGTCAACGCCGCCCACGTCAACACTGTCTTCGGACATCGCGAAGGGCCGGCGGGGGTGGCCTGGGCTTCGGCCCTGGCCACCCCGAGCCAGGGGCACGTTCCCTTCGTGACCGTGCTCCGACCATCGCTTCCGGTCAAGCCGCTCACCCTGTTCGTCACCAAGGCGGCGCCCACCGGCGACGCCCACGGACTCCTCATCTGGGGTCCCGCCCAGGCCGGCATCGCCGCCGGAGTGGCCGAAGCTCTGGCCGACGGGGTCATCTCCCGGGAGGAAGCCGACTCCCACGTCATCATCGCGGCGGTCTGGGTCAACCCCGGTGCCGACGACGCCGAAACGGTCTACGCGAACAACCGGCTGTCGGTGCGCACTGCCCTGGAGAACGGCGCCCGCAGCCTCCCCGACACCGACGAGGTCATCGCGGCCCGCTCCACCCCGACCAATCCGTTCTTCACCCCGCAGACCTAGTGCCTGCAGAACCAGGAAGCCCCACATGTTGATCACGGCCATCCGCCTGACCCGGCTGAGCCTCCCCCTCGACCCCCCGTTCCACGCGGCGTGGGACCCGAACCCACGGACGTCCTTCCCGGCGACCCTCGTCGAGGTGGAAACGGACAGCGGCCTGGTCGGGGTCGGTTCGGGCGACACCATGGACGGGTTCGAAGCCTACGAAGACCTCTTCCTCGGAACGGACCCGCTCCAGATCCTCAACCAGGTTCGGCGGATCGAGACGATCAATTTCCACGGCGGCCGCTACTGGCCCCTCGAGGCCGCGCTGTGGGACATCGTGGGCCAGATTGCCGGCCTTCCGGTCAGCGTGCTCTTCGGCGGGGCCAGGGACCGGCTGCGGGCCTACGCCTCCTGCGGCGAGCTGAAGGCACCGGCGGCCCGGGCGGAGTCGGCCCTGGCCGCCCGCGAACGCGGCTTTCGCGCCATGAAGATCCGCATCTCCCGCACCGGCATCGCCGAGGGAATCGCCGCGGTTCGCGCCACCCGCGACGCCGTCGGCGACGATTTCGACATCATGGTCGACCTCAATCAGATGTGGCGGATGAGCGGTGACATCGAGGCAGCGCTCCCTCTGGCCCAGGTACGGCGTGTCGCGGCCGAGCTGAATGATCTCGGCGTTCTTTGGCTCGAGGAACCGCTGCCGCAGGCAGACATCGTCGGTGCCCGTCGCGTGCGCGCAGAGACGGGAATCCAGGTCGCCGGCGGGGAGATGGTTCGCACCATGACCGAGCTGGCCGCCCTGATCGAGGCGGACGCCTACGACATCTACCAGCCGGACGTCGTGCTCGCCGTGGGCATGTACCGGGCGAGGCAGGTCGCCGAGTCGGCCAACCTCCGCCACCGCCTCTTCACGCCCCACACCTGGAGCAACGGACTCGGCCTTCTCGCCAACCTGCACGTCGCAGCCGGCGTCGACGCCGGCCCGTACCTCGAGTTCCCCTACGATCCTCCGGGCTGGACCCCCGAGCGACGGGACTTCTTCATGGAACCGCTCGACATCGACTCACACGGCAACCTGCTGGTGCCGGCCACCCCGGGGCTCGGCGCCCGGATCGACTGGGATGCCGTCAGGAGGTACACCGTATGACCGACTGGATCGCCCGCGCGAACGCACTCACCCCTGAGACACGGTTGTTCATCGACGGAGAGTTCCGCCCAGCGCTCGACGGAGCCACGTTCGACACCATCGCACCTCGCCACGGCCGGTTCATCGCCGCGGTCAGCGCCGCCGGCGAGGCGGATGTCGACGCCGCGGTGCGGGCCGCCGCACGCGCGTTCGAATCCGGCGTCTGGTCCCGGGCCGACCGCCGGCAGCGCCAGCGGGTGCTCCTGCGACTCAGCGACCTCATGCTCGAAAACCTCGACGAGCTGGCCCTGCTCGAGTCGATCGACTCCGGCCACCCGATCGGCGATGCCCGAGGAGTGGACGTCCCCAACGCGGCGCGCACCGTGCGCTGGTATGCGGAAGCCATCGACAAGGTCTACGACGAAGTCGCCCCGACTCCGCGCAACGCACTGGCACTGGTGACGCGGGAGGCGCTCGGCGTCATCGGTGCCGTCGTTCCCTGGAACTACCCGCTGATCATCACCGCATGGAAGATCGCGCCGGCTCTCGCGGCCGGGAACTCGGTCGTCCTGAAACCTGCCGAACTCACCAGCCTGTCCGCGCTCAAGCTCGCCGAGCTCGCCGCCGAGGCCGGGCTTCCGGCCGGGGTCCTGAGTGTCGTGCCCGGGTTCGGCCCGGTGGCCGGGCAGGCGCTCGGGCGGCATCCGCTGGTCGATAAGATCACCTTCACCGGTTCACCTGCCGTCGGCCGGGGATTCCTCAGCTACGCCGGGGAATCGAACGGCAAACAAGTTGCCCTCGAACTCGGCGGGAAGTCCCCGCAGGTCGTGCTCGCAGACGTGGATGACATCGCCGCGTGCGCGTCCTCCGTCGCCTGGGGCATCTTCTACAACTCGGGGCAGACCTGCCACGGCGGCAGCCGGCTGATCGTCGACGAGCGCGTGCACGACGAGCTCGTCGCGGAGGTCATCAAGGTCGGCCGGGAGCTCGTGCTCGGCGACCCGCTCAACGAATCCACGCAGATCGGCGCGATCGCCAGCGCACGGCAGCTCGAACGAGTACTGGCCTATACGGACATCGCCGAGTCGGAGGGCGCGATCGTCTACGGTGGCCGACGGGTGCGACCGGAGGGCCTGGATGAGGGCTACTACGTCGAACCCACGGTGTTCACCGGGGTCGACAACGCCGGACGGATCGGCCAGGAGGAGATCTTCGGCCCCGCCCTGGCGGTAACGACCGTGCGGGGCGCCGCGGAGGCCGTGCGCGTGGCGAACCAGAGCGAATACGGACTCGCCGCGAGTGTCTGGACCTCGAACATCACCACCGCCCACACCGTGGCCCGGGAGCTCAACGCGGGCACCGTCTGGGTCAACACCTTCGACGTGGCCGATGTGATCACCCCGTTCGGCGGGTTCAAGAACTCGGGAAATGGCCGCGATCGCTCGCTGCACGCCTTCGATGCCTACACGGCACTGAAAACCACCTGGATCAACCTGGGCGACTCGCCCCTGAGCAACAACTGAGAAAGCGAAACCAATGACCTCTGCATCGCCGACCCGCGTCGGTTTCATCGGCCTGGGCAACATGGGCTCCGGAATGACCCGCAACCTCCAGCGCGCGGGATTCGAACTCGTCGTCAACGACATCCGCCGGGAATCGGCCGCCGAGCTCATCGCCGGCGGCGCGGTCTGGGCGAACACTCCGGCCGAAGCCGCGGCGCAGAGCGACGTGGTCATCACCATGTTGCCCACACCGCGCCACGTCGACACCGTCGTGAACTCACCGACCGGGATCCTGGCCGGCATCCCCGACGGCGGCACCTGGGTCGATATGTCGACCTCCGTGCCGGAGGTGGCCCAGCGCGTGCGCGCCGAGCAGTCCACGCGTGGTCTGCACATCCTGGACGCCCCGGTGAGCGGGATGGCCGTCGGGGCCGCCAACGGGATGCTGCAGATCTTCATCGGCGGGGAGACGGACGACGTCGAACGGCTGCGGCCGGTGTTCGAGGCGATGGGGGACCCGGAGCGCATCCTGCACGTGGGCGCCGCCGGGTCGGGCTACGCGGTCAAGCTCATGATCAATCAGCTGTGGTTCTCCCACCTGGTCGCGACCGCCGAGGTGCTCAGCATCGGCGTCAAGGCGGGAGTGGATCTCGACGTGTTGCGCAGGTCCTTGATCGCGAGCCCCGCCAACAGCAACTTCGTGCAGCACGATGTGCTGTCCGTCCTCGAAAACGGCGACTACGACGAGGGCTTCGCGATCGCCCTGGCCTGCAAGGATCTCGGCCTCTCGATCGACCTGGCCCGTTCGGTCGGAGTGCCCGCCGAGCTCAGTGGTCTGGTCGAGCAGATCTACCGCCGCGCCCGCGCCCAATACGGTGACCGCGCAGGAGAGATGACGCCCATGAAGCTTTACGAGGACCTGATCGGCGTCGAACTCCGTCTCGAAACGGTCACGGCATGATCGCGCCGGTTGGCGTCGGCCGGGCCCGTACCGGCCTCGCGCCATTGCCACGCCCGCTGTCCGAGTCCGAGTTGACGCTCGACCCGAAACCGATCGCCTACTTCGGGCGGGGCAAAGTCAGCGAGGTCGGTCGGATCACAGCCGCCACGGGAGCCACCCGGGCCCTCATCGTCACCGACCCGTTCCTCGCGTCCTCCCCGGTTGTCGAAGCCGTCCGCAGCTCGCTCGAACTCGCCGGCCTGGCCGTGACCGTCTACGGCGGGGTAACCCCCAACCCGACGACAACGTGCGTGGACGAGGGCAGCGATCTCGCGGCATCCGTCGCCGCCGAGGCCATCGTGGCCGTCGGCGGCGGCTCGTCGATGGACGCCGCCAAGGGGATCTCCCTCGGCGCGGTCAACCCTGAGCGAGGCATCGGTCTGGACTACACCACCCGGTTCGCCAGGCCTGCCTTGCCGATCGTGGCCGTGCCCACCACGGCCGGGACCGGCGCGGAGGTGAACGCGTTCGGCGTGATCACGGATGTCGTGAGCCACCGTAAGTTCTACGTCGGCCACGACAGCGCCCTCGCCCGTGCCGCGGTGCTCGACCCCGAGCTGACGGTTGGCCTGCCCCCGGGTGCGACCGCGGCCACCGGGATGGACGCGCTCACCCACGCGCTCGAGTCGTACCTCTCCATCCGGGCCAACCCGTACAGCGACGGAATCGCCCTCCAGGTCATCTCGACGGTCGCGGCGTTCCTGCCGCGCGCGGTCGCAGACGGCACCGACCTCGAGGCCAGGGCCGAACTGCTGCTCGCGAGCCATGTGGCGGGCGTCGGCTTCTCTCACACCGGTCTCGGGCTCGTGCACGGCATCGCGCATCCGCTCGGCGGCCAGTTCAACATCCCGCACGGCCTGGCCCTCTGCATCGTGATCGAGGCCGTGCTCCGGTTCAACCTGGCGGCGAGGGAGGACCGGATCGCCCGGGTCTCGTTCGCCCTCGGCGCCGGCGACACCGCGGCGACCACCGCGGAGAACGCCGAGGCAGCCATTCTGGCCATCGCCGACCTCGCCCTGGCGGTCGGCATGACCGGCCCCCTGGCGAAATTCGGCGTGACCGAAGACGCTCTGGCCTCCCTGGCCGCGGATACCCTCGCCGACGCGGTGACCGTCAATAACCCCATCCAGCCCAGCATCGACGACGTGATGCGCATCCTCAAGGAATCCCTGTGACCAGCACCGCCGGAACGACCATCACCGCCGAAGCCGAACGCGCCCTGCTCGCCAGCGTTCCGACCGGGTTGTTCATCGGCGGCCAGTGGCGGGAGGCCGCTGACGGCGGCACCTTCGACGTGCGCGACCCGTCCACCGGGGACGTGCTGCTGAGCATCGCCGACGCCACGCCCGCCGACGGCGACGCTGCCCTGGCGTCCGCTTTCGCCGCCCAGAAGGGCTGGGCGAAGACGGCCCCGAGGCTGCGTGCGGAAATCCTGCGCACGGCCTTCGAGGCGGTGACCGCCCGCGCCGACGACTTTGCCCTGCTGATGACCCTGGAGATGGGCAAGCCGCTCGCAGAGGCGCGTGGGGAAGTCGCCTACGGCGCCGAGTTCCTGCGCTGGTTCTCCGAGGAGACCGCTCGGATCTCGGGTCGATTCGCCACCGCGCCCGACGGCGCCAGTCGGCTGCTGGTGACCAAGCGACCGGTCGGACCGTGCCTGTTCATCACCCCGTGGAACTTCCCTCTGGCGATGGCCACCCGCAAGATCGCCCCCGCGATTGCGGCCGGCTGCACCATGGTTCTCAAGCCCGCCGCCCTCACCCCGCTCACCGCGCTTCTGTTCGCTCAGGTCCTGCAGGAATCCGGGCTCCCTGCCGGGGTGCTCAACGTGGTGCAGACCACGAATGCCGGCCCGGTCACGGCGCCTCTCATCCAGGACCCCCGGCTGCGCAAGCTGTCCTTCACCGGCTCGACCGAGGTCGGCCGCCGCCTGATCAAGGATGCGGCCGACCAGGTGCTTCGGGTGTCGATGGAGCTCGGCGGCAATGCGCCGTTCCTCGTCTTCGACGATGCGGACCTCGACAAGGCCGTGGCAGGCGCGATGCTGGCGAAGATGCGCAACGGCGGCGAGGCCTGCACCGCGGCGAACCGCATCCTCGTGCACGAGGGTGTCGCCGAGGAATTCACCGAGAAGCTGCTCGAACGGATGCGGGCCCACACTGTCGCCCGCGGCACCGACCCTGCCTCGAAAATCGGTCCGCTTGTCGACGAGGGCACCCGCACAAAGGTGCATGAACTCGTCACGGACGCCGTTGACAGGGGCGCAACCCTTGCCCTCGGCGGACGGAGCGTCGACGGCCCCGGCTACTTCTACGAGCCCACCGTGCTCACCCACGTCCCGGCGGACGCGCGGATCATGTCGGAGGAGGTCTTCGGGCCCGTCGCCCCGATCCTGACGTTCGCCACAGAGGCGGAGGCCATCCGTCTCGCCAACGACACGGAATTCGGGCTTGTCGCCTACGCGTTCACCCGGGACCTCAACCGCGGGCTGCGGCTGGCCGAAGAACTCGAGGTCGGCATGTTCGGCCTGAACACCGGCATCGTCTCGAACCCGGCGGCACCGTTCGGTGGGGTGAAGCAGTCCGGTCTCGGGCGCGAGGGCGGCTTCGAGGGCATCGACGAGTACCTCGAGACCCGCTACGTGGGCATCGCGGACCCGTACGCCGACGCCTGACCGGTGGTAGGCCACGTCGGCACGATTCAATACCCTGTGGGGTATACTGATCGGTGTCCATCGGCCAGCTCAACCACCGCAACAACACCGCCACGTGCTCGTACGATCGCAACCGCGGGTTGTCCAATGGGGCCGCCTCTATCAAGAGTGCCAACACGGAAGGCTTCCTCATCTTCACGAAACCACTATTCCTTTTCGACGGCGATTGCGGGCTGTGCCAAAATGCCATCGACCGGATCAAGAGCCGCATCGCTCCACCGATCGACTTCGCAACCTACCAATCAGTCGACCTGGACGCCCTTGACGTGACTCTTGCGACCTGCCTCGAAGGCCCCGTGCTCGTTCGAGCAGATCGCAGCCACGTAGTCGGTGTCGGCGCGATGGCCGGGATGCTGCGCACGGCTCGCAATCCGTATCCGCTCTTCGGTCGTGCGATGATTGCCCCGGGTATTTCACGGCTACTGAACCACCTCCAACCAGTCTTCTACCGCAACCGTCACCGTCTACCGGGTGGCACCGCGGCCTGTCGCACCCAGCAGCCCTGAGGTGGCCAGAGAGATCAGGAACCGTTGCAGAGGCTTACGCCTCTGACCGCGCCCCCGGTGGACGGCTGTTCCTAGTCCTCGAACGACAAGAGGCTGCCCCGGTAGAAGACGACGCGATCAAAATCTCGTCCGCTCTCCACCGTCAGGTAAGACGTGAGCAGTCGCGGGGTGAGCTTGTACAGCATGAGCGAAGCCCGATCGTCCAGCTCGACGCACCAGGCAGGGACAGTGTCCACCATCTCGGCCTCAAGGCGCGCGTTCTGCTGGACCCGCATCGTCTTGCCGGTCTCATAGTCGCCCCTGCTCCACGCCTCTGCCTCTGCCTCGGCCAGGGCCGCCATCTCGCGCAACTGCTCAGTAAGCGCCGGCGGGCCGTCGGGGAACAACCGCACGTACTCCGCATGGAGATTGTGGAGTTCCTCCTCGACCGTGCGACGACCAGCTCTTCGGCCAAAGATGTCCAAAACCATGAAGCCGTCCATGAATCGGCCGGCGTCATCGCCCAGCCACTGAACGCTCTCCCTCAGCTCGCCAACCAGGTCGCCATTCCGCAGCCGTTCTACAAGGTTGCCGTCGGGTTCGGTCAACAGCTCAGCGATCACCCGCCAGCCGCGGGCACGGACTCCGGCGACAGTCGCGACGCCGTTCCGCGTCGCTGCGTCCGGCGCAGTAATATGACCGGCGGGCACAGGCGCGGACACAGCCCCAACCGGAGTTCGACTTGGTTCGTAGTGCGTCAAGCTGCGTCCAGGCCCAGCGGACAGCGGATCCGATGAAGATGCCAATTCGCCACAGTCATGGAGCTGTTCCCTTCCTCGGGAGCGGTGAAGCCTCGGTCCTCTGAGCGTGCCAGAAATCCTCGGCCGGTTACCATCACGATGATCGATCTTCATTCCACACTAGACCCGGTGCACGTGTGGTCTGATAACACCACCCGCTCGTGCTAGCGTCGGTTAAGCCGGGCACGCCACCTTAAGCGCGTTGATCGGGTTCAACGTCGAAGCGAGTCAATTGTGACCAAAACCGATGTGTCCATAGGTAAGCGACCGGATGGCCCGCAATGGGCGATGGTGATTGACCTGCAGAAGTGCGTGGGCTGTGATTCCTGCACGGTGGCCTGCAAGGCGGAGAATCGTACTCCTCCTGGGATCAGCTACAACGTCGTCCTGGAGGACGAACAGGGGACATTCCCCAATGTGCGCCGGGTGAACGTGCCGCGGCCCTGCATGCAGTGCGATGAACCACCGTGCGTGGCGGTGTGTCCGGTCAACGCAACGTACAAGGCCGACGACGGCACGGTGGTCATCGACGCCGATCGTTGCATCGGCTGCCGGTATTGCATCACGGCGTGCCCGTATGGCGCCCGATCCTTCGACTTCGGTGAAACCTATTCCGACGAGATGCAGGGGTATGACGACGTCCAATCGCCCGAGTGGGGAGTGGACCGAGGCGCTCGCGGAAGCTACAAGCCCCCTGTCGGAACGGTGCGCAAATGCACCTTCTGCGTGCATCGGCTCGCGCACGGCGAAGAGCCGGCGTGCTGTGAAACCTGCATCGGGGATGCCCGCTACTTCGGCGACCTGAACGACCCGAACTCCAAGGTCTCCAAGCTGGTCGCAGACCCTCGGGCCTACCGCCTCAAGGAAGAACTCGGCACCAAACCCCGTGTCTACTACCTCAGGTAAGGACAATGTCAATCCGCACCGCAGCATCCACAGTTGAATCGATCCAGGCCGGCAATCACACGGACGGAAGGGTCAGGCGGAACAAGCCGGTCTGGTACGGATTCCTCGGTGTCGTTATGCTGGCGACCGCCTGGCCGGTTTGGTTGCGGCTGTCGGAGGGCCTGGCCGTCACAGACCTGACCAGCCAGATGCCCTGGGGTGCGTGGATCGCCTTCTACATCTTCTTCGTCGGATTGTCCGCCGGCGCCTTCCTCCTCTCTTCCCTGGTCTACGTGTTCGGGATGCACCAGTTCGAGCGGATCGGGCGGGCCGCTCTTCTGTCGGCCATTGTCAGCATGGGTGTGGCGCTGGCTTTCGTCGGCTTCGACCTCGGGCGCTTCGAGCGCGGCCCCATCACCCTGATCTTCTTCCACTGGACCAGCCCGCTGTCCTGGGAGGTCCGCTTCTACGTCATCTACATCGCCCTGCTCACCGCTGAGCTGGTGATCGCGCTCCGTGTGCACAAACGAATGGTGTGGTCGGTAAAGAAGTCATTGCGCTGGCTCAAGATCCTCGGCACGGTGGGGCTGCCGCTGGCGATCTTCGGTGTGCATGGTGGCACGGGAACCATCTTCGCCGTGGTCAAGGCACGAGGCATGTGGTTCGGCGGACTCTTCCCGGTGATCTTCGTGGTCAGCGCCATGGTTTCCGGTACGGCTCTGCTCATCCTGGTGCACTATTGGCAATCGCGTGCAAGCTATCGGCGCCCCAGCAAGTCGCTCCTGAATGGCCTCGGAGTTGTGCTTTCCGGAGTGCTCGCAGTCGACCTCGGTCTCCTGTTCTATGAGTTCGTCGTGCCGTTGTTGGCTTCGGAGCACCAGGACCTGTCCATCATCACCGTGATGACGACCGGCCCATTCTGGTGGTCGTTCTGGATTGTGCAGCTGTTGTGCGGCATGATCATTCCCTTCGTCATCCTGGTGGTGCCGCGCTTTCGCGCGAACACGCCTGCGGTCGTTCTGGCTGCCACGATGGTGGTCATCGGCATTGTCGCAGTACGGTTCAACATCGTGGTTCCCGCGCTGATTCCGCCGATCATCGAGGGCTACCCCTCCAACGACTATTTCCCCACTCTGGTCGAGTGGGCTTCATCCGCCTTCTTCATCGCGGGCGGGATGCTGGTCTACAGCCTCATTGCCGAGTGGATGCCCATCCACGAGCCGGACCCCGTTGACGAGCTCGAAGAAGACTCCATGGTCTCCCCCGAAAAGGAAGTGAAGGCGTGACCGACAAGACACTTGACGAGAAGGCTGCAACGACGGCACCCGAGGAGACGACCAAATCGGGCCTGACCCGTCGACTCTTCCTCGGTGGCACCGCGACCGTTGGTGGCGTCGCCGTCGTGGGCGGCATGTTCAAGGACGGGTTCGAGGACCCCTACCTGGAACCCACCGCGCACGGCACCGGTGCCGCGAACGATGCGTATGGGCCAGAGGACGTCATCTACACGATGTGCATGCAGTGCAATACGTTTTGCACCATCAAGGTCCGCCTGACCGACCCCGGTGAAAGCGGGGCCACCTCGCTGGTGCGCAAGATCGCGGGGAACCCGTACAGCCCGCTCACCACTCAACCGATCGGCCCGATCCCCTACGGGACAACCCCGGCGGATGCCGTCAAGGGCCTGGGCGTCATGGCCCTGGAGTCCAAGTCCCGCAGCGGCGGCATCGCGTGCCTCAAGGGCCAGGCCGGCATCCAGACCGTGCATGATGCGAAGCGCATTACTCAACCACTGAAGCGAGTCGGCCCACGCGGTAGCGGAAAGTGGCGGACGATCACGTGGGAACGCGCGCTGAAGGAGGTGCTCGACGGTGCCGCGGACATCGGCACCACCGGCTTGAAATCGTGGTGGGCGTATGCGCCCAAGCAGCCCGTGATGGCCGACTGGGCCAAGGTCGGGTCCGGTGCACTGTCGGCGGCTGAGTTCGAGGGAAAATGGGGCGCCAAGCTCCTCGACCCGAAGCGCCCCCAGCTTGGGCCGAAGTCAAACCTTATGACGATCCTCGGCGGCGACCGCATGCAGCTGATTGGCGAGCGGATGAGCCTCAACGGGTTCGGTTCGATCAACCAGTTCAACCACGGAGGCATCTGCGGCGTGACCGGAGTCATTGCCAACGCCCTGAGCCACCCGACCACGGGGCACAAGCGGATGTATGCCGACATCGACTATGTGGAGTATCTCATCGTGTGGGGAACAGAGCCCCTCACCGCCCAGAAAGGGCCCACCTGGCTGGCTCCACGCATCGGCGCGGCACGAGAGCGCGGCATGAAGATGTGCGTCATCGACCCACGCATGTCGAAGACGGCCGAGAAGGCCGATCTGTGGGTCCCGGTGAAACCCGGACACGATGCCGCACTCGCGTTCGCAATCGCGCGCTGGATCGTCGACAACAACCGATACGATGCGGCCTATCTGAGGTCGGCGGGAAAGAACGCCGCCTCGGCCATCGGCGAACCGACCTGGTCGGACGCCACCCACCTGGTCAAGGTTGACGAGCCGACCAAGGGCAAGCTGACGATGGTCGACATCGGAAGGGCGGTGGCCGCCAAGCCTCTGCCCGGCGGCAAACCCGTCGAGGCCGAGCGGGTGGTCCTCGTCGACGGGACGCCTCAGGGCGCAGCAACCGTGACCACGCCCGCTGACCTCGACGTGGACACCGAAGTAGACACGCCGGGGGGCAAAGTCAGGGTCAAGTCCGTCTTCCGTCTGCTCGTCGACCGCCTGCGTGAGCGAGAAATCACCGACTACGCCGCCGAAGCAGGCACAGACGCCGCGACGGTCGCCCAGATCGGCCACGACTTCACCAACCACGGCAAGCGTGCCGCCGTCATGGCCTATCGGGGTCCGGCCATGCACGCCAACGGGTTTGACACCGTGCGCGCCATCGGCTACCTCAACTTCCTGATCGGCAACCACGATTGGAAGGGCGGTCACCTCGGAACCGGCCGGCGCTTCGACCCGATTGCAGGCCGCTACGATCTGAACACCGTCCCCAACGCCAATCCGGCATGGGGCGTGCCGATCACCCGCGAGAAGGTCAAGTATGAGGACTCCCCCTTCTTCGGCGAAGACGGCTACCCGGCGAAGCGGCCGTGGTACCCCTTCGCCGGCAACCTCGCCCACGAGGTCCTGCCCAGTGCCAACGCCGGTTATCCCTACAGCCTGAACGCACTGTTCATGCACCGGCACAGTCCCTTGAACTCTCAGCCCGGTGCGAGACGCCTCGCGGAGATCATGAAAAAGGTCGACAAGATCAAGCTCGTGGTCAGCTTCGATATCACCATGGGTGACTCCTCCCTGTATGCCGACTATGTGCTGCCGGACCTCACCTACCTGGAGCGATTCACCCAGGAGTCGATCTATCCCAGCCAGCAGTACATGGCCACCCAGCTGGGCCAGCCGGCCACTCTCGCATTCGAGGGTCCCCGTCCGGTCGAACAGTTCTACCTGGACCTGATGAAAGCCATGGGCCTTCCTGGGGTCGGCAAGGATGCCTTCGGGCCGGGGGCCAGCTTCGACACTGTGGAGGACTACTGGCTCAAGATGGCTGCGAATGTCGCGTTCCAGGATCCCCCGGTTCCGGATGCCGATGCGGAGGAACTGCGGATCTTCACGGCCGCGCGAACGAAAGCGCTGGGCAAGTCCTTCGACGAACGCGCCTGGAAGAAAGCGGTGACGCCGGAAGAGTGGCGCAAGGTGGTCTACGTGCTCAACCGGGGCGGGCGCTTCGACGGGGCGACCCCGGACCGCGCCGACGGCTACGAGGGAGAGTGGCTGAGGCACAGATACGCCGGAGAGTGCGACTTCTACAATCCAAAGCTTCCAGCCACCAGGAACTCCATCACGGGGAAACCCTTCGACGGGCTGGCAGGGGTACGGCCCCCACTACGTTCTGATGGAAAGCCGGTGGACAGAAGCGGCCGGCCACTTCACTTCATCACCTGGAAATCCCGTAGTCAGGGCACTCACCGGACCATCGGCGATGCCTGGTTGCGCGAGGTCCGTCCCTCGAACTTCGTCTGGGTCAACACCCTGGATGCCAGGGCGCGGGGTATCGAGAGCGGAGATCGCGTCAAGCTGACGTCGGCCACGGCCGTGGTCGAGGGCATTGTCATGGTCGTAGAAAGCATTCGGCCCGGCGTGGTCGGTGCCGACGCTGCCTTCGGCCATCGAGGTTTTTTCGCCAGCGCGGTGGAGATCGATGGCAAGAAGGTCAATCCTCCGGCCCGCTACGGCCACGGCCAGTCCGCACGAAGAATCACCCCGATGCACGAGGAAACCGGTTACGCCGGCGCGCGCAGCGAGGGATTCCAGGTCAACGCTCTTCTCGACGATGATGTGAACTCGGGCGGCGGGGGCATCAACGACCCCATCGGCGGGGGCGCGGCTCAGCTCGACACGTGGGTCGAATTGGCAAAGGTCCGGTAGGGGGCCGGGTCGGATGACAGGAGTTCGTGCGGTCATCGGTGTCCTGAGCCTGTTTGACGGGCCTGGCAGGGTGATGACGATCGATCCCGGCTCGTGCAGCCGCAAGCATGGATCGGGCTGCGACGCCTGCGTCGAATCCTGCCCGCAGGCGGCGCTGCATCTCACGGGAGAGGGACAGGTCCCAGCGTTCGATCCCACCGCCTGTATCGGGTGCGGCATCTGCACGGTGGCCTGTCCGACGGCAGCGATCGCCGGCGTCGGCGTCGCACCCAAGCGGCTGATGAGGGCGGCAGAGACCGCCGCAGACAAGCTTGAGATTCGCTGCGGAGCGGCACGAACTGCGGCCCGATCGGAGATGAGTGCCGTCGACGTGCTCTGCCTGGCCGCTGTGCACCCTGAGACCGTCGCTGCCGCCGCGGTCCGACTCGAACCTGGCGGGACGCTGACGCTCGTACGCGGTGACTGCGCGAGCTGCCCCGTCGGAGCGGAGCGGCAGGTCGAGGAGACCGTTTCCGGTGGTGTGGCGTTGTCCGCACAGTGCGCGGGTGACCGCACCGTCGTCGTGGTGACCGCCGGTGAGAACAGGGAGGGTGCGGATCCGCTCACCGACACCGACTATGTCAGGAAAAAGGATCCGGTGGGCATAAGCCGCAGGGGACTGATCCGGGGCCTGATCGGTGCACCCGCGCCTCGCGCCGGAGACCCCAAGGCGCACAGGGCCGATAAGGGTCGGGAGGACTCGCCCGCGACGCCGGCGCCGGTGTCCGGTGCAGTCTCGGAGTCACGCCGTGCTCTTCTTGCCGTCGCTCCGCATGCCCCGATGCCCCGACCATTCGCCGGGCCAGGGTGTACCGCGTGCCAGGCCTGCAGCGGCGTATGTCCCACAGGTGCGTTGGTGTGGGGGGAGACCTCCACGATGTCGACCCTCGGTGTCGACGAGCAGGCCTGCATCGCGTGCGGGGAATGTGTTCGGGTGTGTCCTGAGAACGTGCTCTCCCTCGGCTGCACCCTCCCCGGCCAACCCCGCCCCTCATTCGGTTCCACCCAGATAACCAGGGTGCAATTCGCCGGCTGCGACCGGTGTGGCCGGGCGTTGCGCTCCGGCGAGACTGGCACGTGCACGCGTTGCTCCAGCCGCCGCTCGGTCCTCGACGACGTCTGGGGCAGTTATGGCTGACCGGCCTTCGGCTCCCTGAACCGAACCGTACGACTGCACGAGCATCGTGGATTCACGAGTTCCGGTGCGGAGACACCGACCCTCCCAGCTCTGCGCCGACGACGGCGGGCGACGGATGCTGCGGGGCCGGCTGCAGCGGTGCCGAGCGTCGGTGCCGCAGCTCCACCCGCTGCCCCCAGGAGGTGCCCGTGACGATCAGCCCTGCCCCGAGCACCACTGCCAGACCGAGGCTCTCGCTGCCGAGGCTCACCCCGACGAGCACGGCCCAGACCGGCTCAGTGCCCATCAACAGGCTGGCCCGTGCGGCGGAGCTGCGGCGGATCGCCCAGGTCTGGGCCAGGAAAGCGAAGACGCTGCAGGCCAGGCCGAGGTAGAGCACCCCGAGCCAGGCGGCCGGGCCGAAGGTGCCGATCGCTTGCAAGGCGCCCGGGGCATCCGCTGCGCAGAACACGACGGCGCCCACGATGGCCTGCACCAGCGTGATGATGAGGGTGCCTGGCCGGCGGCCAGACCTGCCGCCACGGGTCAACCGGCCGACCATGGTGACGTGCAGGGCGCGCACGAATGCGGCCGCGAGCACGAGCAGGTCGCCCGGGTTCGGGGCGCGGAATCCGTTGCCGGACACGAGCAACGCCACACCGACGACCGCCAGCACCGCGGCGATGAAGAACGAGCGCGGCAGCCAGTTGCGCGCCGCGACCGACTCGAGAATCGGCGTGAGGATGATCGTCAGGCTGATGATGAGGCCGGCATTCGTTGCCGAGGTGATGGCCACCCCGGCCGTCTCCAGCCACAGGATCGCCGCCTGGGTGAGTCCGAGCAGTACGCCGACGGCCAGCTCGGCCCGGCTCGGCCGTCGCGGCCGGCTCAGCGCCCAGATCAGAAGCAGCGCCAACGCCGCCACCAGGAAGCGCAGCGCGAGCACCGCGCCCACGCTCGCCTGCTCGGTGAGCACCTTGGCGGCGAGGTAGCTGCCGCCCCAGACAAGTGCGACGAGCAGCAGGACGGCGTCGATGCGGTAGCGCCCGAGCCGCGCGAGAGTGAGCATGGGTCCAATGCTCCCGGGCGGCATCCATTAAGTCTAGATGGCTAATTCTGAACCAACACTTTAGAATTTACTTATGGATCTGCATCAGCTCTTCGTTTTGCGGGAACTCGGCGAGCGCGGCAGCGTCGCCGCGGTGGCCCGGGCGCTGTTCGTGTCGTCATCGGCGGTGTCGCAGCAGCTGTCGACGCTGCAGCGCAGTACGGGCGTTGCCCTGACCGAACGAAGCGGGCGCACCCTGGTGCTGACTCCGGCGGGCACCGCGCTGGCTGCCGCCGCCACCACCGTGTCCACGGCGATGGCGGGCGCCGAGGAGGCGGTCGCCCGCTTCCACGATGAGCCGGCCACCCCGGTGAGCCTCTCGGCGTTCCACAGCGCCGGCCTGGCCTGGTTCGGGCCCCTGCTCTCCCGCCTGGCCGCGTCGGACGGGCCCGCCCTGCCGCCGCTCCGCTGCGGTGACGAGGATGTCGCGCGGTCGGCATTCCCGGCGCTGGTCGCCGACTACGACCTCGTCGTCGCCCACCGGCTGCCACACGATCCATTCTGGCCGGACCGGGTCACGGTCACCCCGCTGATCTACGAACCGCTCGATGTCGCCCTGGCGGCCGGGCATCCCCTGGCCGGGAGGTCGTCGGTGTCGGTCGCCGACATCACCAACGAGGCCTGGATCGCCGGGCACCCGGGCTTCCCGCTGGCGGAGGCGGTGAACGTCGTCGCGGCGAGAGCCGGCCGGCCGCTCCGGATCGAGCACCGGATCAACGAGTTCTTCATGGCGGCATCCGTGGTCGCCTCGGGGGCCGCGATCGCGCTGCTGCCGCGCCACACGATGGCGCCGTCGCCGGGGTCCGGCCTGGTGCTGGTGCCGTTCAACGACCTGCGCGTCGGGCGACAGATCGACGTGCTCAGCCGTCCTGAGACACTGCTCCGCGCCTCGGTCCGCCGGGTGCTCGACGAGCTGCGCGCGGTCGCCGGCGCGCGCCCGGCCGGATAGGCGACGAACGGATGCGGCGCTCGACCCCCGACAGAACCGTCGGCCCCACGCTAGGAAACCTCGTCACAGCCAGGTCTGACTAGGAATTCCCTGTGCGAAGTGACCTTATTCGATCTCAACACCTCTGTCCGCCTGGGCCGGCCTCGACGCACGAGACGGTGAAAGAACGTGCACGCGTCGAATCCATGTACACCAAGATCAGACTCATCACCCGCATCGCCTTCGGATTCAGATCACCCGACACCCCTGATCGCCCTCGCGATGCTCAGCCACGGCGGCCGCAATCCAGTGCTCAACGGACGGAATCGACCCGCGGAAGAGTCAGGAGAGCCGTCTCCGTTGCCGACCCAGCGGGGGCGGATCGTCTGCTGGCCAGGTTAGCGACCCAAATCCCATTAGACATCCCGGATCTTGAACACCGGGAAGTCGGCTGCAATGCTCTCGAATGCTGCGACCGGCTCCGACAGATCGACCGGAATGTGCGGTCGGGCGCCGGGCGCTTGCGCCAGGTAGGCCTTGAGAATCGGCGCACGAGCATCCGCCCGAACCTCTTCGAGCAGCACCGGTCGCCTGCGCCCCGCGTGGATGACGGCGTTCCCATTCGCGGCCCGCACATTACGCACCCACCGCGAGCCCTGCCCCAGCATCGAGACCGCGTACTCACTGCCTTCGTAGCGGGCGACCACGAGGGGCAGCGTGAGCAGGGTGCGCGACTTCGGATTGACGGTCTCGAGGCTGACCGCGCCGTGGCCAACGACACCGAGCGAGAACACCATCGCGCTGATCCGGTTCAGAAAACGCGCCCACCGATTCGGGCGTCCGCCGGCGTACATGCGCCTTAGGGAATCTTCACGAATCATGACAGGCGACTGCGGAACTGACAGCGGGTGATGTGGACGAATTCGTACATGAGCGGTGTGCCTCTCCGGTGTTGAAGACCGACACCAGTACAGCGGCTCGGCCGCCCGGCTGGCAGTGCCGATGCTACCATCGCCAGCCCGTCAGAGACGCTCTTCGAGCGCGTTTGGCTGGGGGCCGCTATCCGCCGCTGGTGTTGTCACATAGGAACCCTCTACGAGAGAGTGCGCTCAGGGGATCGCGATCCGCTACCAGGAATCGAGAAGCGCCGAAGCGTGTTCAGGCCTGGCCTGTCAACGGGGGGAGCCGACTCGTCTCCCAGCGCGGCATGGGGCAGGAAGATCGCAAGTGCATCGCCTCGCTGTGTCAAATCTCCGGGGACACAGTCAGTGTCCGGACCGTCGCCAGAAGCCAACTCAGTATCCCGAGGATGACCGCCGCCACGATGCCGATGGGGATCATGATGCCCCACGCTGCCGGTTCGTGGAGTGCCGTCTGCACGAACGGCGTGATCAGAATGGGCATGCACGTCAGGAGGAGGAAGACGAGGAAGGCTGCAGTGATTGGGTAGGCGAACGCCTGCCGTTGAAGTTGCCTGATGCCGACGCCGAGTGCGGCGGGGAGGAAAATGGCATAGTCGAGGACGTGGACGGGGTTGGTCGGCAGCGCCATCTCGACCACGCTTTGTGGCCTTACTCCCGTGAGCAGGGCGGGCACGTCCTCAGAAAGCCACAGCAGCGCGAACATTCCGGCCACGACCACCAGAGTCCACGCCCCGACTGTGACAGCACGATCGTTTGTGAAGTGTTCAGCGGTCCTCGGGATGTCGATGGATGCCAACCCGCCGATGAGGGCGTAGAGGCTGAGGCCAAGAACGGCGACCCAGAGCGGGAACACGGGGCCGAACGGGACGGAGAAGGTGTAGATCACATAGCTGTACACCGTGAAGGCGACAGCTCCGAGCCAGACCACGTATGCGCGATATGATCCGCGAAGTGCCATAACAGCGCAGAGCACCATCAGCGGAGTGACCACGACCGTGTTGACGATGTCCTGTGCCAGCGCCTGGAACAGAAAAGTGGGTGTCAGACTGCCATAGATTCCGTGCACGGTGAGCCCAATCACACTCCCGATAAAGGCCAGAACGGCGGCGGCGATCGACAAACGCAGCCATGTTCTGGCTCCGACGCTGGCGCGTCGCCGGTCGACGCCGATTGACGAAGTTTCCCTGATCATCGCTCTCCTTTGTCGTGCAAAACTCCTGGTCTGCAATACCGCCCTCGCTCACCGGGCCGGGAGCGCAATGTCATTCCCGTAGCGGGCGAGGATCAGGTCGACGGCCGAGCGAGCGTAGCCGGCTTCGATGGGATCGCCCGTGATGAGGAGGCAGAAGTACAAAGGCCCGGCAAGAGTATTCAGCACGACGTCGACGTCGGTGTCGCCGGAGAACTCACCGGAGGCGATTCCGCGCTCCACGGCGGCGCGCCAGTGCCGCTGATTGGGTTTGATGATCAGATCGCGGTAGCTGTCGGCGAGCACGGGATCGGCGGCCATCTCTGCCACGAGACCGGGCAGCACGCGCCCGAGCGGTGTGCGGGTCAGAACATTCATCAGCTGTTCGGTGAGAGCATGCAGGTCGGCGGCGGCGCTGCCCGAATCATGTGCTTTGCCAGGGCTCATTTGGGTCACCATCGCCTCGACGACGAGCTGGGATTTCTGCGACCATCGCCGATAGATGGCGGGCTTACTCACCCCCGCCCGCCGGGCGACCTCCGCCACCGACACGCGGACATAGCCGACCTCGGAGAGCAACTCGACCGTGGCCCGCAGTATCCTGTGATCCATGTCCGGGTCGCGGGGGCGCCCGACACCGCTGCCGCGACCTCCGGGGCGGCGTGGTGCCAAGGGCGACTCTGACATCAAACCCAACTCCCTATTACGTATCGGTTGGTAACGTAACACAGTCGACCACGTTACGCAACCCACCGTAACGGAACCGAATCGGGACGATGAAACGGTCGGCTACACAATTCGGAAAGATCTCGCTGCAGAGCGCTTTCGGCGCTGCCACCGTGGAATTCTTGGATTCCAGTATCCAGAACTCATTGCCTTCCGGATTGGCGAGCACGACCCATGCCCGTTCGCCCTGCCCGGTATCAGCGCGTTTGGCTCCCCGATCGTCGGAGCCGCCGGCTACGAAGTCGCCCCGGTGGGCGCCCTGGAAGGCGTCACTCCGGGCGCGAGTCGATGATGAACTGCATCATCTCGGTGGCGTCGCCTTCGTCGAACATGGGAGCGAGGAGCTGGTTGAACTCCAGCTGGCGTCTGGCCGAGATGGAGATCGCGTCGTAGCCGTTCTGCAACAGGTGCCCGGCCATCATCAACTTCGAGGTGCGCTTATTGCCGTCGAAGTAGAACTGTCGCCTCGTCGCGGCGCAGAAGTACGCGACCGCTTGCTCGCGTGGGTCCCCCACGTCCTCCAGGAGGTAGTCAGTCAAGCGGCGGAATTCTCGCTTGAGGTTCGCACTGTTCTCCCCGGGCTCCGAGGCATGAAAGGTTCCGAGCGCGCCGATGCTGACGTGTCCGCCGCCGCCGGCCGCTCCCTCGCCACGGAAGTGGCCAGACTCTATCGCCTCATGGACGGCGACCTTCCCATGGATCTCATCGCTCGTCGCCTTGTCGAGGCGGAACCTGCCGCGGCCGACGAACTCGTCGGTGAGATTGAACCCCTCGTTCAGAGCGAGGATCTGGTCCTGGTCCGCGATGCGATGCCCGGTGACGGTGATGCCTTCGAGGAGGGTCTGCACCTCAGGGAGCGTGTACGGGTTTCCCTCCAGCGCGGCAGCGTCCCAGATGTACTCCGGCAGGGAAGCGCGGAACCGGCTCCTCACGCGGTCCACGGTCGATCGCTCGAGAAGCGACCAATCGACGGCGGACCGATCCCAGGTGATGCCCGTCTCCTCGAGCTGGACCTGCGCGGCTTTGCCTCTCGAATTGGTCGAGGTGGCCGATCCAGTCGGCCTGGCCGGCCATGGTCGCCTCGGCCGCTTTGCGTACTGGTCGGCGCCGACGGCCCATGCTCCGTGCTTATCCGAACTGTCGGGCCTGTTGTTCTCAGCCATGCTTCACCAGCTCCTGGCGATGCGCTCTGCGGCCTGCCCGAGAGCGCCTCCGATGCCGAAGGCGTCGATCAGACCTTGGATCGGAGCGACGAGCTTGATCTTGCCGTCCTCCCACGAGTCCACCCCCACACCATCGGTGTGCTCGGCGATGATGAGGTTGGCCTTGTTGGGGCGCACCTCCTCCATGTTGTCGAGGAGGCGCGCGAAGCGGTGAGTATCGGCGCTGTGCACGATGTACGGGCTGGCGCTCGTGCCGGGCAAAGCACCACCGTAAAGAGCACCGTCGTCATCAGGCTCGCCGATGCGGTCGATAACAGCGGCGCCGGAGAGAAACCACTCCTGCTGGGAGAAGTCGCCGGCCGAGGCGAGCTTGAGCTCGGTGACATTGCCGCGCAGAAATACAGTGCCCCGTCGGTGCAGAAGGCTCGAGCTCTGACCGGCCTGCCAAACGATGTCCACCGGGTCCCCGCCTGGTACCCACCGGCGCAGACGCTCGACCCACGCATCGACTTCCTTTGACCCTCCGCTCAGGACGTACGAAGCCTCGAACCGAGGGTCGAGGATGACCCGCGCTGCACGCGCGGCATCCGGGTCCGACAGGGGCGCCAGAGAGAGGACGAGCTCGAAGCCGGCGGCCAGGGCAAGCTCGCGGAGGCTACCAAGGGTCGGGTCGACGAGGCCATCGCGTATCCGGTACTGAGTGGAACGCGCGAGCCCAGACCGCGCCGCGAGAGCGGACTTGGACAGCCCGGATCCCTCGATGATCTGGTCGATAATTTCTTCCATGGATGCAACGATACATCGAACTGTTGCGTGAATGCTCCAGATCAGGAGCTGTGTCGCATTCGTGCATCAGAGTTGAGACCCCCTGCCTGCCGAGAGGGGGCGCGCATCGGAGTTCTTCCCGAAACTCAGACTCAGACCCAGGCCGGAGTCTAGAGCGGAGCTGAGCGGTATCCAACAAAGAAGAAAGGCCCTGTGACCGAATGAATTCCTGGTCAAAGGGCCTTTATGTGTAGCGGGAGCGGGAATTGAACCCGCGACACCACGATTATGAGCCGTGTGCTCTAACCAACTGAGCTACCCCGCCACGGCCTGTCGGCTGCAAGAGCTTCCAAGCCTGAGCCCCCTGTGGGAATCGGACCCACTACCTCTTCCTTACCAAGGAAGTGCTCTACCAATGAGCTAAGGGGGCAAAGCTTCCAACGGGCAGAAGCTGAGCCTTCGTTTTTCGGCAACCGGTAAAGATTATCACCAACTTTGCCTGCCCGTTGACCGGTTCAGCCGTTGGGCGCCCGAACCCCCGGAAGCGCCCACGCCGTGAATGACGGGCCGTCCACCGTGAAGCGGATGCCGTCGCCCCCCACCCGCAGTTCGGCGCCCCCGACAAGCCGCGTGGCGGCCTCTGCTCCCGCCACCGCCCAGCCGGGGACCACGGCCTCGCCGGCCGCGCGGGCCGCCACCAGCAGCACCGATTCGCCTGCGGTTTCGCGCACGTAGACGAGCACATCGTCGCCCACGTGCAGCCAGCGCATCCCGCCCTCGTTCAGCGCGGGGTGCCCCGTGCGCAGGTGGATCAGCGCCGAGTAGAGGTCTATCGTGCTCGCGACCTGCGGCGAGTCCACGCTCGACCACGGGATCGGGGTGCGGGAGTGCTCCCCGTCGACCCCGACCAGGCCGAATTCGTCGCCGGCGAAGATCATCGGGATGCCCGGCAGCGTCACCGACATCCCGAAGGCCACCGGCACCGCGCCGTCGGTCGCGTGGGTTCGGAACCGGGGCGTGTCGTGGGTGTCGAGGGCGTTCATCGTCGACAGGCGGGTGCGCCACGGGAAGCCGGCGACGAACCGCTGGTGCGTGGCGACGAACTGGCGCCCGTCGTACTGCGGGATCGTGGCGTACGGCAGGCCGAAGAACGACGACGACGGGCTGTCCGGCCGCGACAGCCAACTCCACAGCGGCCGGGTGAAGTTCGCGTAGGTCATGGCGCCGTGCCAGCCGTCGCCCTGGAAGTCGGCTGACGCGTCGTTGGTCGATTCCCCCAGCAGGAGCGTGTCGGGGTTGACCTCGATCATGGTGCGGCGGATGGTCTGCCGCACCTCCGCGTTCAGGTCCTCCCCGGCGAGGCGGCCGGTCATGTTGGCCACGTCGATCCGCCAGCCGTCGAGGTGGTACGGCGCCTGCAGCCACTTCGCGACCACCGAGCCCTCCCCCTCGATGAAGCGGGTGCGGAGCTCGGCGGATGCCCAGTTGAACTTGGGCAGGGTCGGCACCCCGAACCACGAGGTGTAGCTGCCGTGCTGGGCGTCGAGCCAGTAGTAGAAGGAGCTCTCCGCGGCATCCGGAGTGAAATGCGCGGCCCTGAACCACTCGTGCCGGTCGCCGGAGTGGTTGGCGGTGAGGTCGCCGATCACCTTGAAACCCCGGTCGTGGGCGGCCACGACGAGGCGCACGAGTGCGGCGTCGCCGCCGAGCGCCTCGTCGACCTCGCCGAAGCTGGAGGCGTCGTAACGGTGATTCGACCCGGCCGGGAAGACCGGAGTGAGGTAGATCAGGGTGACGCCGAGCCTCTGCAGGTGGTCGAGGTGCAGGATGATGCCGTCGAGGTCGCCGCCGTAGAACTGGTGGGAGCGGCCCGGGCCGACCTGGTCGACCGGGTCGTCCCAGTCCGCGGGGATGCCCCACTCGGGTGTTTCCCTGGCGTCGGCGTCCGGGGAGCGCCCGAACCGGTCGGGGAAGATCTGGTAGATCACGCTGGAGGCGGCCCAGTCGGGCGCCGCCGGGTGGGCGAGCAGTTTGAAGTCCTCGGTGTCGAGGGTTTCGATGCCGGACAGGCCCGTGGCGTTCAGCCACCAGTGGGTCCCGTCGGCCAGGTCGATCAGGAACCGGTAGCCGTGCACCGGGTTCAGGACCACGATCGCCGCTTCCCACCAGTGCCAGCCGTCCGCCGTGCCGAGAAGCCTGGCGGCGTCGAATCGCGGCTCCTTGTCGGGGTTGGAGCGGGCATACACGGTCGCGACGGTTCCGAACGACTCGGGGATGCGCACCCGCACCGTGACGCTCTCGCCCAGTTCGGGATTCGGCGTGGAGACGTGGAGCGGCGAGCCGTCGTGGTGGGGCGTCAGGACGGAACGGTCCAGCGGGTCGGGCACGGGACCGCTACTTCACGGAGCCGGCGGTCAGCCCGCCGACGATGTACTTCTGCAGCCACAGGAACAGGGCCATCACCGGCAGCGCAGCGAGCACGGCTCCGGCCGCGAAGACGGAGTAGTTGCTGGAGAACTCCTGCGACACGAACTGGTACAGCCCAACGGCGAGGGTCTGCTTCTCGGGCGTGATCAGCACGATGCTGGCGATCACGAACTCGTTGGTGGTGCCCACGAACGAGAGCAGTCCCACCACGGCGAGGATCGGCGCGACCAGGCGCAGGATGATCGTGAAGAAGATCCGGGCGTGGCCGGCGCCGTCGATCTTGGCGGCCTCGTCGATCGAGGCCGGGACCGTGTTGAAGAAGCCGTACATCAGGTAGGTGTTCACGCCGAGGGCGCCGCCGAGGTAGACCATGATCAGGCCCACCTGCGAGTCGAGCCCGATCGCCGGGAAGATGTCGGAGATGCCGTTGAGCAACAGGAAGATGGCCACCACGGCGAGCAGCTGCGGGAACATCTGCACCAGTACGAGCATCAACAGTCCGGGGCGGCGGCCGACGAAGCGCATCCGGGAGAACGAGTAGGCCGCGAGAGCGCCGAGGAACACGGTGCAGAGCGAGGTGATGCCGCCGATCAGGAGCGTGTTGCCGTACCACGCCGCGTAGGGCTGCTGGGGCAGGTTGAACAGGGTCTGGTAGCTGCCCAGGTCGACCTGGCTGAAGAGGCCATTCGCCGTGATCAGGGTGCCGCCGGGATGCAACGACGCGGAGAGCACGTACAGCAGCGGGAAGGCGGAGAAGACGACCATGATCGCGCCGACGAGGTGGCGCCAGCCGGTGCGAGAGAACCACCGGCCGAAGTGGAACGGTCGTTTCGTCGGGATGTACAGGTCGCTGGTTTCGGGGGCTGCGATCCGCATGTCAGTTCAACTCCTCTAGCGCCTTGGTCTGTTTGAAGCTGATGACGGACACGAGCGCGACCAGCAGGAAGATGATGATCGAGAACGCACTGGCGAGCCCGTAGTCGCGGTTGGCGCCGACGAAGGCGACCTTGTAGACCAGTGAGATCAGGATGTCGGTGGCTCCGACGTTCACCCCGGCCGTGACGTCGCGGGGTCCGCCGTTGGTGAGCATGTAGATCAGGTTGAAGTTGTTGAAGTTGAATGCGAACGAGGAGATCAGCAGCGGGGCCACCGAGACCAGCAGCAGGGGCAGCTTGATCAGCCGGAACACCTGGAACGGCCGCGCGCCGTCGACCGTGGCGGCCTCCTGGATCTCATCCGGGATCGATTGGAGCGCCCCGGTGCAAACCAGGAACATGTACGGGAAGCCGAGCCAGAGGTTCACGAAGATGATGCTGAACTTGGCCAGCCATTCGTTCGTCAGCCACGGGATGTCGGCGCCGCCGAAGAGCACCTGGTTGACGAAGCCGAACTGCGGGTTCAGCATCCCGGCCCAGACGAGCGCGGAGAGGAAGGCGGGGAACGCGTACGGCAGGATCAGGACCACCCGGTAGACGTTCCGGCCGCGCATCCGCAGGTCGTTGAACACGATCGCGAGGAACAGGCCGAGGCCGAAGGTGGTCAGCACGGAGAGGAAGGCGAAGGCGAAGGTCCACAGGGTCACGCTGATCAGCGGCCCGCGGATCGATTCGGAGCCGAACGCCTTGGCGAAGTTGGCCAGGCCGACCTCGACCTTCCAGCCGGGCAGCAGCTCGGTGCCGTCGGCGGCGACGAACGACCCGGTCTTGCCATTGTCGGTATAGGCCGTGTCCGTCCTGGTGTCGGTCATCGTGCCTGCGGCCTCGTCGTAGACGAGGTCGGACAGGTAGAGATAGGCCTTCGACCCGTCCGGGGTGCGGAGCGTTCCGTCGTTCGGGTCGTCTGAGAGCGGCACGGACAGCGCCGCGATCCTCTCCTGGTTGGCGACGATGTCGTTGAACTTGAGGCTCGTGTAGCCGGGGAGCGCGACAGCCTTGCCGGTGTCGTCGACGGTGGCGTCGGTGACCGGGCGGAGCGGGGCATCCGTTCCGCCGAGGCTGACGGTGCCGTCGGGTTCGGTGACCAGGAAGCTGTAGCTGCCGAGCTGCTCGAGGACCGTGAGCTGGTAGGTGGCCGAGTCGGGCACGCGTTGCTGGGAGGAGACGATCAGGGCGGTGATCGCGTCCTGTTTGGTGCTGTTGTGGCCGGTGCCGTAGTTGGTGAAGGCGATGTAACCGGAGTAGCCGACCACGAAGATCTGGAAGATGAGCAGGAAGATCAGCCCGGGGGTCAGGTACTTGGCCGGCAGCTTCTGCTTGCTGAAGTAGATCCAGTTGACGATGAGGGTGACCAGGAGCACGGCGCCGAAGACGGCCCAGTCCGAGCGGAGGAGGAGCACGAAGAGCGCGTACACGCTGATCGCGTCGACGATGGCGAGCAGGAAGATCTTGACCAGGAGCGTCCTCACCCCGGCCGAGGCCGCCTCCGCGATGCGGGCGGCCTGCCGTGAGCGCTTCGACTCTCTGACCTGCGCCTCGTCGCGCTCGGTGCCTGGGTTGGTCATCTTCGTCCGCTCTCTGCCGCTCTGCAATGTGGATCTGATCGTGGATCTGTTCGCCTGCCGGGTGGTGCCGCCAGGGGAAAATCGGGGCCGGGCCGCGGCGCGGCGGGGTCCGCGCCGGGCCGCCCCGGCCTCGAACCAGAGGCCGGGGCAGCCGGGGCGACCGGTGGAGCGACTACTTGATGGCGGTCTGGATGTCGGCCGTCATCTTCTGCCACAGCGCGGCAGGGTCACCCTGGCCGCTGATGATCGCGGCCTCGGTGACGCCCCAGAACTGCCAGACCTTGCCCATCTGGGGAATGCTGGGCATCGGAACGGCCTTGGCCGCGACCGCGCCGAAACCGGCGGTGATCGGGTCGGCGCTGGCGGCCTCGAAGGCTGAGGTCAGGGCCGGTGCACGGCCGCCGACCTTGTACAGCTCGGTCTGGACCTTTTCGCTGCCGATGTAGTTCACCAGGAACTCGTTCGCCGCGATGGCGTTCTTCGACTTGGCGGAGACGACGAAGCCCTGCACGCCGACGAACGGCTGCGCGGTCTGGCCTCCGGCCGACGGGATCGGGTCGACGGCCACGTCGATGCCGGCCTTCTGGGCGTCCGGCACGTTCCACGGGCCCGTGATGAGGAACGGCGAGGCGCCGGCGTTGAACTTCTCCTTGGCGATGTCGCCGGTGACGTTCACGCTCAGGTGTCCGGCGGCGCCTTCCTTGGCGAGCCACGCCGCGTAGGCCTCTCCGCCGGTGTTGCCGATGGACAGGTCGCCGGCGTTGTAGCTGCCGTCGGAGTTGGTGCCGAAGACGGGGGCGCCGAAGGAGGTCTGGAACGGGTACAGGTGGTACGGGTCAGACTCGGGGCCGACCTGCACGAGGAACGGGAACTCGGTTCCGGCTGCTGTGCCGGCCGCGATCATGTCGTCGTAGCTGGCCGGCGCGGTGGGCGCGAGGGCCGTGTTGCGCAGGAGGGCGACGTTCTCGATCGAGTACGGCACGCCGTAGGTCTTGCCCTCGACGCTCATGGCGGTGACCGCGACCTTCTGGAAGTCCTTGGCCGTGTCGCCGAGCTCAACCGGCTGCACGACGCCGTTGCCGACGAAGTTGCCGAGCCAGTCGTGGGCGGCGATGGTCACGTCGGGGCCCTTGCCGGTGGGAACCTGGGCGATGAACTGCTCCTGGATCTTCCCGAAGTCCTTCTGGACGAGCTTGACCGTGACGCCGGATTCCTTGGTGAAGGCCGCTGCCGCGTCCTTCAGCACTGCCGCGCGGTCGGCATCGACCCAGACCGTGAGTGTGCTGGAGGCCGCATCTGAGCCTCCGCTCTTCGAGGAGCCCGCGCCGGAGCATCCGGCCAGGGCGAGGGACGCGGCGACAGCGACTGCGCCGGCAGCCAGCAGGCCTTTCTTATTCACCATCATTGGTGTGTGCCTTTCGTAAGGACATTGACAAATGTGCAAGCGTTTACATGTATAGCTTCTCGCAGATCGATTGACAACTCAAGAGCTTGGGGTCACGAAATATTTGTTCGGTTCGTTTTGGGAGAATGCCATGCAAGCGCTTCCATGCTGTGGGGAATGCCGTAAGGTTTTCTTTCATGACAGGCACTGAGTGGTGGCGAACCGCAGTTATTTACCAGATCTATCCCCGTTCCTTCGCGGACGCCAACGGTGACGGAATGGGTGATCTCGCCGGCATCACCGGGCGCCTCCCGGCCCTCCGCGAGCTCGGGATCGACGCCATCTGGCTGTCCCCGTTCTATACCTCTCCCCAGCACGACGCCGGTTACGACGTCGCCGACTACTGCGACGTCGACCCGATCTTCGGCACCCTCGCCGACTTCGATACCCTGCAGCGCACCGCCCACGAGCTGGGCATCCGGGTGATCGTCGACCTGGTTCCGAACCACTCCTCGAGCGCGCACCCGTGGTTCCAGGCCGCGCTCGCGGCCCCGGAGGGCAGCGCCGAGCGAGCGCACTACATCTTCCGTGACGGCCAGGGCGAGAACGGCGAGCTGCCGCCGAACAACTGGGAATCCGTCTTCGGCGGCAACGCCTGGACCCGCGTCACGAATGCCGACGGAACGCCAGGCCAGTGGTACCTGCACCTCTTCGACACCACCCAGCCGGACTTCGACTGGGACAACCCGTGGGTGCGCGCCCAGTTCCGCGACGTGCTCCGGTTCTGGCTCGACCGCGGCGCCGACGGCTTCCGGGTGGATGTCGCGCACGGCATGATCAAGGCGGCCGGTCTTCCCGACTACACCCCTCCGGTCGAGGGGGGCAGCATGGGCGGCGCCTCGGTTCCGGAGCCGGGCATCGTCGCCGAGTGGGCCGAGACGGCGCCGTACTGGGCGCAGGGCGGCGTGCACGAGATCTACCGGGACTGGCGGCTCGTGCTCGACGAGTACCCCGGGCAACGCATCCTGGCCGCCGAGGCATGGGTAGACCCGCTCAGCCGCGTCGCCGAATGGGTGCGGCCCGACGAAATGCACCAGGCCTTCAACTTCGCCTACCTCGAGACACCGTGGCACGGTGCGGCCCTGCGCCGCGTGATCGACGACTCCGTCGAGGCGTTCAGTGCCGTCGGCGCCCCGAGCACCTGGGTGCTGTCCAACCATGATGTCGTGCGCCACGCCTCCCGCCTGGCCCTCACCGCGGAGAACCTCCAGGGGCACGGAATCGGCCCGAAGACGGCCGGTTTGCCCGACACCGTCATCGGTCTGAAGCGCGCCAGGGCCGCTTCGGCCCTGATGCTCTCCCTGCCCGGCTCCGGCTACCTCTACCAGGGCGAGGAACTCGGACTCCCCGAGGTCGTCGACCTGCCGGATGCCTCCCGTGAGGACCCGACCTGGTTCCGCACCAACGGCGAGCGGTACGGCCGTGACGGATGCCGCGTGCCCCTGCCCTGGGAGGGCGCCGCGCCCTCCTTCGGCTTCGGTCCGACCTCGTCCAGCTGGTTGCCGCAGCCCGCGGAGTGGGCGCCCCTCGCCCGCGATGCGCAGGACGGCGTCGCCGGGTCGACCCTCGAGCTGTACAAGCTCGCACTGCGCCTGCGCCGGGAGCACGCCCTCGGGCTGGGCTCGGTGGAGTGGCTGGGCGGGTTCGCGGACGACGTCGTGGCGTTCCGCAACGGGGACGTGACCGTCATCGCGAACACGGGCACGGCCTCCGTCGAGTTGCCGGGCGGCGAGCTGTTGCTGGCCAGCGAGCCGCTCGCCGGGCGGACGCTGCCGGGGGACACCACCGCCTGGCTGTCGACCTAGGCCCGCATCGCCGCGTCCCGGTTCACTCCGTCAGCGGGCGGCGGTTCCCCAGGCCTGGGATTCCCCCGCGCGGCTGCGCCGTTGGGGTACTTTCCACGGGTTGTCGTCTCGGAGCGGCACCGGGAGCAGCTCCTGCGGCACACCCTGGAAGGTGACCGGGCGCAGGAACCGGTCAATCGCCGCGCTTCCGACGGAGGTACCACTGTCGTTGGTGGTCGCCGGCCACGGACCGCCGTGCTGCATCGCCGAAGTGACGGCAACACCGGTCGGCCAACCGCCGAACAACACCCGTCCGGTATGCCGCGTGATCCAGTGGATCAGCGAGCGCAGAGGCGCAGAGTCCTCTCCGTGCCCCGCATGCACCGTGCCGGTGAGGTTGCCCCCGAAAATCGTCTCGGCATGCGCGGCCAGGTCGTCCTCGTCGTCATACTCGACCACGATCGACAGCGGACCGAACGCCTCGTCGAGCAAGTGTCCTCGCTGGGCGACCAGGTCGTCCAGACGGACACTGACGATCGTCGGCGTGGCCCAGCCCTGTCCGAACTCGTCGAAGCGCAGCGAGCCCCCGGCAACTGGTGTCACTCCGGGAGTGTTGAGAATGCTGGCGCGGCGGTCCCGGTAACCCGCTGCGATGCCGGGGTTGAGCAGGCGGTGCTCGGCCACCGCTCCGGCGCGGGAGGCCAGTGCCTCACTCAAACCGTGCCCGGTCGGCACGAACAGGAAACCCGGCTTCGTGCAGAGCTGCCCGGCTGAACCGGCGACGCTTGCCACGTATCCGTCGGCGATCGCCTCGGCTCGCTCGGCCAGCGCGGCCCGGGTGATGAAGACCGGGTTCACACTGCCCAGCTCACCGTAGAACTGGATTGGCGCCGGGCGCGCGGCCGCGATGTCGGCGAGGATGCGGCCCGCCCGAATGGACCCGGTGAAACTTCCGGCGGCGATGCGCGGGTCTTTCAACATCTCGACACCGGCCGTCTGGCCGAAAATCAGCTGCAGGGTTCCAGCCGGTGCCCCAGCGGATTCGAGCGCTCCGGAGACGACAACCGCCGTGTGAAGCGAAAGCACCGGATGGCCGGAGTGCGCCTTCACTATCACCGGGTTGCCGGCCGCGAGAGCCGCCGCGGTGTCGCCACCGGCGACGGAGAACGCGAACGGAAAGTTGCTCGCCGCGAAGTTCAGCACCGGCCCGACCGGGATGCGGTAGCGGCGAAGGTCCGGGCGTATCCCCAGCGCGAAGTTGTCGTCGGCATCATCGATGCGCACATCGAGGTACGAGCCGTCGACGACGACGTCCGCGAAGAGGCGCAACTGCACGGCGGTGCGGGTGAGTTCACCGTTCAGTCGTGCTTCGGACAGACCCGTCTCGGCCATCGCGACGCCAACCAGCTCCGTGCGGGCGGCGAGCAGCGCATCCGCCGCGGCGACCAGGGCCGCGGCGCGACCATGCGGCGGCATCGCCGCCCACGCCGGGGCGGCATCGGCCGCGCACTGGGCGATCCGGTCGAGTTCGCCTGCCGTCGTGCCGGCGGGGATTGTGCCGGCGGGGGTCATGGGGGTGCTCAGGGAAGTCATGGTGCTCCTCAAAATTGGAATCCCGTCGGAAACGGGTCCGCGGGGTCGAGCAGGTACTGGCCGATGCCGGTGACCCAGGCCCGGCCGGTTATGGTGGGCACGACGGCGGGGATACCGCCGACGACGGTCTCCCTGACCAGTCGACCCGTGAACGTCGAACCGATGAACGACTCGTTCACGAAGTCCTGGTTGAGGCCGAGCTCGCCGCGTGCCCACAGTTCGGCCATCCGGGCGGATGTTCCGGTGCCACAGGGGGAGCGGTCGAACCAGCCCGGGTAGATGGCCATCGCGTGCCTGGAGTGCAGCGCGGTCGATCCCGGCGCGATGAACTCGACGTGGTGACAGTGGTCGACGCCTTCGATTTCCGGATGCCGCGGCGGGTCGGTCTCGTTGATCGCGGTCATGATCGCAAGGCCGGCCTTGAGGATCTCCTGCTGGTCGGCGCGGTCGAACGCAAGCCCGACCGCGTCCAGGTCGACCATGGCGTAGAAGTTCCCGCCGAAGGCGAGGCTGTACCGCACGGGACCGTAGCCGGGAACCTCGACCGTGTCGTCCAGCCGCACGCTGAAAGCGGGAACGTTCTCGATGGTGACAGAATCGGCGTGGCCGTCGCTGACCGCGACCCGCGCGATCACCAGCCCTGCCGGCGTGTCCAGCCGAATCGTGGTGACAGGTTCGACAACCTCGACCATCCCGGTTTCGACCAGGACCGTGGCCGCACCGATGGTTCCGTGGCCGCACATCGGCAGGCATCCGGACACCTCGACGTATACGACGCCCCAGTCGGCGTCCGGCCGGGTCGACGGTTGGAGGATCGCACCGCTCATCGCCGCGTGGCCTCGAGGTTCGTTCATCAGGAACAGGCGGATGTCGTCCAGATGCTCCATGAAATACAGGCGCTTGTCATTCATGGTCGCGCCGGGGATAACCCCCACGCCGCCGGTTATGACCCGGGTGGGCATGCCCTCGGTGTGGGAATCGACCGCGGTGAACATCCGCTTGGAACGCATGGTGTAATCCTTCCAGTGCCGTGCGGGTCGTGCGGGACCGTTACCCGGCGCTGCGACGGGTAGCGAGGTAGTCGAGCGCCTTTTTCGTTCCGGCGCGAACGTTTGCCTCCTGCTCGGCGTTCAGCGGGCCGCGCGGCGGGCGGGTCGGGCCACCGTAGCTGCCGCCGGCGATGTCGATCGAGAGCTTGATGGCCTGAACGAATTCGGTCTTCGAGTCCCAGCGGAACACGGTGACCAGCTGCGTGTACAGTTCCAGCGCCTCTGGCACCCTGCCGGCCTTGACCAGGTTGTAGATCTCTACCGCTTCGCGCGGGAACGCATTCGGGTAGCCGGCAAACCAACCGGTTGCGCCGGCCACGAGAGATTCAAAAAGCAGGTCATCGGCCCCGGCGATGACGTCGATGTCGCAGAGTTCCTTGATCTCGAGCACGCGACGGATGTCGGCGGAGAACTCCTTGATCGCGACGACCTCGGGGATCTCGGCGAGCCTGGCGACCAGACTCGGAGTGAGGTCGACCTTGGTGTCGAACGGGTTGTTGTACGCCATGATCGGCAGACCGACCGCTGCGACGCGGGTGTAGTGCTCGATGACCTCTGAATCGTTCGCCCGGTAAATGGTCGGCGGAAGCAGCAGCACGCCGTCTGCCCCGTCTTCCTTCGCGTACTCCGCCCACTGCCGCGCCTGGTGCCAGCCGACGCCGTGCACACCGGCGACCACCAGTCCGCGGCCGTCGACCGCCTCGACGGCGACCTGAATCACCGTGCGGCGCTCCTCGTCGGTCAGGGACGAGTACTCACCGAGCGAGCCGTTCGGGCCGACCCCGCGGCATCCGTTGCTGATCAGCCAGTCACAGTGCGTGGCGAACTTGTCGTAGTCGACGGCCAGTCCGGCCGGCGCGGACGCATCCGCCTTGAATGCGAGGGTGGTGGCGACGATAACGCCGCCGAGATCGAATTCCCGCGTGGTCATGTTGGTCCTCTCGTTGATTCGGAATTTCGTTGGTCGAACTCGTCGACGCCCGAGGTCGCGACGTCAGCGACCGGATCGGCGGCGAGCTCACCGAGCCGGATGGGAGCGGCAATCGGTCGGCGATCCGCGGTCACGCCGTCACCCAGCCCGCCGACCAGTCGGCGGCCGAGCAGTTCTTCGACGGTGCGCCCGCAGACCCGCCCCTGACAGATGCCGAGGCCCACGCGGGTGCTGAGTTTGAGCGACCGCAGCGACCGCGACCCGGTGCTCTCGGCCGCCCCGCACAGGGCGGAGAAGCTGACCTCCTCGCATCGACAGACGATGGTGCCGTCGGTGAGCATTCCGGGCCAGCCCGACCGGATGCCGTGGGCGGCTTCGAGGCGGGCCGCAAAACCACGGAAGGTGCGGCGCCGGCGTCTGTCTTGGCGCAGTTCTCGGTCGGACGCCGTGCCGCCGGCCGCGACGTGGCCGGCGACCCTGCCTTCGGCCAGGGCAAGATCGACGCCGCCGATGCCGGTGATCTCACCGGCCGCGAAAACGGAGGACACGCTGGTGCCCTGCCCGTCGTCGACCTTCACGAATCGGTCGGCGGTGAGCGCGCAACCGGCGGCGATGGCCAGCTCGAGCCGGGGCGTGAAGCCGTGGCTGACACAGACGGCGTCGACCTCGATCCGCTGTTCGGTGCCGGGGATGGGCGCCCAGTCGGCCGCCACGGATGCAATGGTCACGGATTCGACCCGGTCACTGCCGTGGGCGGCGACGACCGCCCGCCCAAGCCGGTACGGGATGCGGTGGCGAAGGTGACCGGCCAGGTAGCCGGCCAGTTCGGTACCCTTGTTCGCGGCTCCGACAAGCTCCCACGGGTTCGGCAGCCAGCCACGCACCAGGGCCGCCGCCCGATTGGCTTCGAAGACCCCGAGCACTGTTGCGCCGGTCGTGGCGAGAGCGGCCGCGACGGGCAGCAGGAAGGGGCCCGCCCCGGCGACGACGACCCGCCGGCCGACGGCCAGGCGCTCCCCCTTGGCCAGGGCCTGCGCCGCCCCGCCGGTGAAGACACCGGGGAGATCCCAGCCCGGGAACGGAAGGGTCCGGTCGTGCGCGCCGGTCGCCAGAACGATCGCGTTCGGGCGGAGAGCCAACCGTTGACGCCCGACTCCGTCAGGCTCGCCGACAACGACGTGCACGGCGCCGGGAAGCCCCACCGCCGTCCCGTCCACACGCTCCGGCGAACGCTCAATCGCCCACACCTGCGCGCCTCGAAAGATCTGACATCCGTCGTCGGCTTCGAGCGTCTCGCTGAGCTCACGGAAGGTCGCCCAGCCATGGTGCAGCATCCGCTCCTCGGCCGACGGCCGCTCCGGTGGGAGATGCCGCCAGAACTGTCCGCCGAGCTGGTCGGAGGAGTCGAGAAGGGTGACGGACGCGCCGCGCGCACGCGCCGCGCGCGCCGCCGCGAGCCCGGCGGGCCCGGCTCCGATCACCAGCACCTGGATGTTCGAGGCGTTCACGCGGCCGCACCGCCCGGCGGCAGTGCGTCATGCTGCGTGGTGACGACGTCACCCTCGGTCGCGCGCCGCTGGCAGGCGCGCACGTCGCGCCGGCCGTTGACCTCGACCAGGCAGTCGTAACAGATGCCGATTCCGCAGAAGACGCCGCGTGGTGTGCCGTGCACGGACGTGCGGCGGAAGCCGAGGGTGCCGCCGGCGAGGATGACGCCGGCCACGCTCTGCCCGGCGACACCGGCCACCGGCACACCGTCGAGGATGATCGTCAGCGGAGTCGTCGGCTCCGGCCGAATCGGGTCGACGCCGAACGGAAACAGTCGTGGCCCCATCAAGCCACGTCCACGAGGTGGGGCGCAAGCGACGCCCGTGAGGCAGAGTAGGGGGAAGCGTCGATCGGCGGAATGATTCCGAGCATCAGGTCGCGGATGAGTACCGCGGTGGCGAGGCTGAGGCCGATGCCGGCTCCCTCATGACCGGTCGCGTGCCAGAGTCCGGGCATCCGCGGGTCCTCGCCGATGACCGGGAGGTGGTCTGGCATAAACGGGCGGAAGCCCCCGTAGCTGCGCATGACGGCCACGTCGGCGAGGAAGGGGAACAGGCGGATGGCCTTCGCGGCGATTTCGCTCAGCGCGTCGACCCGGAGGCTCGAATCGAACCCCACCTGCTGCCGGGACGATCCGATCAGCACCGTGCCCGAAGCGGTCGATTCGACCACGCTGGAGGTCTGCAGGGCGCCGTCGTCTGAGCCGACGGCGCCGACGTAGTCCGCGTCATAGACCTTGTGGAAGATGCGGTGGCGCATGCGAGTGGTGACGAGCAGTTCGCCGCGGCGTGGGCGCACGGGAAGGTACACCCCCAGGAGGTTCGCGACCTGGCCGGACCACGGGCCGGCCGCCACGAGCACCCGGCCTGCGCGGAGTTCACCGGAGGGGATGCGCACGCCGACCAGCGCACCGGCGGAGTCATGAATCGGACCGAGCACCGGCGTATTCTCGAGCACCCGGGCGCCGTGCAGCCTGGCCGAGGCCATCAGCGCCTCCGTGGCGATGGTCGGCTGCACCTGCGCGTCTTCGGGGTAGTACACGGCCGCTTCGACGGCAGGACCGAGGTCTGGTTCGAGACGCCGCGCCTCATCGGCGTCGATGGTCCACGCGTCGACTCCGGCGCCGCGCTGGCCGGCCGCGAAGGAGAGCAGCGGGCCGGCGCCGGTCACGGTCGTCGCGACGACGAGACCACCCTTCGGGTCGTACTCGACGGAGGGGAAGGTGTCGCCGAGCTGTTCGGCAAGTTCGGCGACGGTGTGCTTCCACAACGTCGATGCGTACTGCGCCAGCACCAGTTCGTGGCCTGGGCCCTTGTCCGAAATCAGGAGGTTGCCCTCGCAGGCGGCGGAGGTTCCCCCGGCGACGGTGCCGCGGTCGATGACGGTGACCTCGACACCGGCCACGGCGAGCGCACGGGCGCAGGCCGCACCGATGATTCCGGCTCCGACAATGATCACGTTGTTGGTCATACCGCTCCGTCCTTGCCATCGAGGTCGCCTTCGACCGAGTTGATAATATGTTACATATTACACACAGTTCCGGGTCAGTCGTTCGGGAAGGGCGGGGTGTTCCAGGTGACGGATGCCCCGGCATCCGTCGCGACGACCGCGACCGGTCCCGAGCGGGGCAGGGCTGTTCTCCCGTGCTCGTCGACCAGGACGATCGGAAGCCAGACCTCATACACTTCGGCGGCCGCGAGAGCCCCGAGTGTGATGATCGCATCCCTGGAGGACAGCACGATCGCGGCCGGCGCCACCCCGGCCCGGATCTGCTCGGCCAGGACGCTCGTGGACGAACTGGAACCGCGGGAAGCGCTCATGACGAGCACCCGGCCGGCGATCGAGAGACCATGCTGTGGATGGTGCACATCGGTGATCATGCCGGTGGCGAGGTCGGTACCGCCCCAGAGCGAAAGTGGTTCATCGAGCCAGAGAAGCTCACCACAACCGACACCCGGGCACAGCGATTCGGCCGCGACCCGGGACTCGCGTGCCAGATCAGTTCCAGGCCGACTCATCACGGATCACCCGCCCCGCTCGCGCCGAGGCCATGCACTCGGCCAGGGTGCCCAGGACCACGTTGATACCCATGTTGGCCGGCGCGTACCAGGCCCACTTCCCCGAGGTCGTCATGGCTGTGCGCACCGTTTCAGAGAGGATCGGCACGAGATAGGTACAGGTGTCGACCACGAGTTTCGCTCCGGCCCGCTCGCATAACTGGGCATACCCGGCCGAACGGGCTTCGGCGAGCACGTCCCGAGAGGTGGAAATCCAGACGGTGCAGGACGGATCGAACGGCGCACCATCGCGGAGCAGGTCAGCCAGCTTGGCAAACTCGGTCAGCGAAAAGTGCGGCGTGCCGATCGAGACCGCGTCCAGCCGGTCGGCGACCGATGCTGTGGTCAGTTCGTCCCTGGCGGCGCGCAGCACGGATCCCGTGACCGGGATGCGCCGCACCCCGGCCGGCGGCCACGCAGCCCCGGCGACGAGCGCTTCCGGCGTGGAACCCGCCACGTGGAACAACGCGACGCCCCCGCTCGAAGCCGCCGTCGCCCCGAGCGCCTTGATGCGGTCCTCGTCGACCAGCGCGGGATCGATGCCGGTGAGGATGCACACCTCCTCACCCACGATGCGCCCGACGGCGAATCCCAGAGCCGCCCAGGCCGCATCCGTATCGAGGACCCGGGAGGGGATGCCCGAACAGTCCAGTTCGAGGGTGGGCACTCGATTCAGAGTAACGTGCAGCCCAGCCAGCGGCGCCCGCCCGGTGATTGCGGCGCAGACATCGGCGAAGTCGCCATACCGGGCCGTACGCGCGCCGAGCCCTGAGTTGGCGAAGACGATCGCGTTCGACTCCGCCCACGCGATGTCGGACCCGAATTCGGGCCGGCCTTCCAGTTGGTACGGCGCGCAGGTCCACGTCGCCCGCGCCCCCATGGCAACGTAGGCGTCCATCAGCCGGCGGGCCGCGGCCGACTCCTCGGGGTCCAGGCGCACGATCCCCGGATGCATCAGATCGAGCGAACTCACATTCAGCGTCGTGGGCACGGTGACCTCCGCACCCAGGCTGACCAGTTTCTCGGCGAAGTCGAGTCCGGCCTGGCCGTGATACAGGCATCCGTCGATGTGGGCGGATGAGATATCGATCAGCCGGGGCGCCTGCGAAATTCGGGCGAGCGCCACGATGATGCGCATCGCCATCGCGACGCCCTGCCCGTGCTCACCGGCGAGCTTCGCCTCATCCTCCTCGGTCAGGATCAGTGCCGTTGCAGTTGTCGACCCCATCAGGCACCCAGATAGGCGTCGATGATCCGCGGGTCGGCGAGGAGATCCACTGCGCGCCCCGCCACGGTGGTCACTCCCCCGTCGATGACATACGCTCGGTCGGTCACTTTGAGAGCCGCGCGCGCGTTCTGCTCCACCAGCAGAACGGTGGTGCCCTGGTCACGAATCGAGGAGATCACCTGCATGACCTGCGCGACGATCAGCGGGGCCAGCCCCATCGATGGCTCGTCGAGCATGAGCATCTTCGGTCCGGCGACGAGCCCCCGTCCGATGGCCAGCATTTGCTGCTCGCCGCCTGACAGGGTGCCGCCCTGTTGCGCTCGGCGCTCGGCCAGGAGCGGAAGAAGTTCGAATACCCGCTCGATCCGTTTGGCGACCGCCGTCCGGTCCTTGACCAGATAGCCGCCGAGCTGCAGGTTCTCCAGCACGGTCAGGGTGCTGAAGATGCGCCGACCTTCCGGCACGTGGATCAGCCCGGCGCCGACCACGGTCCACGGCTGTGCCTTCGTGATGTCCGCGCCGTTGAAACGCACCTTCCCGGAGTGCGATTTGACCAGCGCGGAGGCCGTCGACAACGTTGTCGTCTTGCCCGCGCCGTTGTTGCCGAGCAGCGCCACGATCTCGCCCTCCTCCACGCTGAGGCTGATGCCGCGCAGCGCCTGAACCTTGCCGTAGAACACCTCGACACTGTCGAACTCAAGCATCGCCATGGCTCGCCACCTCCTCGTCGTCCTTGCCGAGATAGGCCTCGATCACGGCCTGGTTCAGCTTGACCTCGGCCGGCGTGCCCTCGGCGATCGCACGGCCGAAGTTCATCACGACGATCCGTTCGGACAGCTTCATCACCAGCCCCATGTCGTGCTCGATCAGCACGATGGCGGTGCCCAGATCGCGGATACGACGACAGAGCGAGAGCAGCCCCTGCTTTTCCGCGTAGTTGAGCCCGGCCGCCGGTTCATCCAGGAGCAGGAGGCCCGACTTGCGCGCGAGGGCGCGGGCGATCTCGACCTGTTTCTGTTGCCCGTAGGACAGGTTGCGGATCGGCACTCCACGTGCGCCCTCGTAGCCCACGAAGTCCAGCCAGTGGTGAGCTTCCGCGGTGTACGCACCCTCGCTGCGCGTGAACCGCGGAGTGTGGAAGATGGCATCCGCCCAGTTCTGCCCGCCGTACAGGTGCATTCCGGCACGCACATTGTCCAGCACCGTCAGATCTGGGAACAGCCTGAGGTTCTGGAAGGTTCGGGAAATTCCCGCCGCCGCGATATCCGCCGGGCGTTTGCCGGTGATGTCCTTCCCTCCCAGAATCACCGCCCCCGCCGTGGGCTTGTAAAAGCCGGTGATGCAGTTGAAGGCACTGGTCTTGCCAGCCCCGTTCGGACCGATCACCGCGATGATCTCCCTTTCCTGCACGGAGAAGCTCAGCCCGTCTACGGCCTTGACTCCTCCGAAGGCGATCTGGAGGTCTGTCACGGCGAGTACGGCGCTCATCGACTCGCCTCCGTGGCGCCGGCCGGATCGGGGATGTCCGGTTTTCGCCGTTCCGGCTCATACCCGAGTGACGGCCAGAAGCCCTGCGGACGGAACACCATGACCACGATGAGCAGCAGGCCGAAGGCGAGGTAGCGGTAGGCGGCGAGGTCCCTGAGCAGCTCGGGAAGCAGACTGATCACGAGCGCACCGATGACGACGCCGCGCATATTGCCCATGCCGCCGAGCACGACGGCCATCAGCACCAGTGCCGATTGCAGGAAGATGAAACTCTGCGGCGATACGGCCGAAAGATGGGCGGCGAAGAGGAGGCCGCCGAAACCGCCCCAGATCGCACCGAAGATGTACGCGAGGAGCTTCACTCTGTAGGTGTGGATGCCCATGGCCTCTGCGGCATCCTCGTCCTCCCGCACGAATCGCCAGGCACGACCGAGCCGGGACCTGCCGAGGCGGGCGGCCGCCAGCACGAAGCCGGCAACGATGATGACAGTGACGTAGTAGAACACCGCGGGACTCTGCAGGTCAAAATCGCCGATTTTCAACAGACCCGGAATCCCGAAGATACCGGATGGGCCACCGGTGACCGTCAGGTTATTGGCCGTGATTCGGGTGATCTCACCGAAGCCGAGGGTGACGATGGCCAGGTAGTCGCTTCGGAGCCGCAGTGTCGGCGCCCCAATGATGAGACCGGCGAGAACCGTCATGACCAACACGGCTGGGATCGTGAAGATCAACGGCAGATCGAAGGCTTTGGCGATGATTCCCGAGGTGTATGCCCCCACGGCCATGAATGCGATGTAGCCGAGATCGAGCAGCCCGCAATACCCGACCACGATATTGAGGCCGGAGGCGAGCAACACGAAGATCGCGGCGGTGGTCATCACATTCAGCGCATACGGCGTGGCGATCACAAACGGTGCCGACACCGCGATGCCGAGGGCCACCCAGCCGAGTTGCCTGCTCTCGAATAGCCGCGAGAGCCGGGAGGAGGGTGGCCGAGTCATGCGCGGAGCCAGGGTGGTGTCCACGTTCTCGCTCATGTCAGACACGCTCCGTTACGCGTTCGCCGAGTATGCCGGTCGGCCGCAGGGTGAGGAAGAGGATGAGCACGGCGAAGGCGAAGACATCGCGCCACTGCCCGCCGAACCACTCGGCGCCGAAGGCCTCCACAAACCCCAGGACCAACCCGCCGAGCATCGCGCCCTTGATGTTTCCGATGCCGCCGATCACGGCGGCGGTGAACGCCTTCAGGCCTATGATGAAGCCCATCAGGAAATCGATCTTGCCATAGTAGGCACCCGCCATGACCCCGGCAGCGCCGGCAAGCGCCGAGCCGATGAAGAAGGTGCGGGTGATCACGGAATTGACGTTGATGCCCATCAGCAGGGACGCGTTCCGGTCGAGCGCGATGGACCGCATCGCCCGGCCCGTGGATGTCTTCTGCACGTAGAAGTTCAGCAGGATCATCAGCACCGCGGCGATGAGCATCAGTATGATCTGCGGCAGGGAAATCCGGGCCCCGAGCAGGCTGAAGACGTTGCCCTCCAGGCGAATGGGGAATGCCCGGGGGTTGGGTCCTGCGATCGCGCTGACGCCGTACTCAAGCGAAAACGAGACTCCGACCGCCGTGATCAGCACAGCGAGTCGAGGCGCACCGCGCAAGGGACGGTAGGCGAGGCGTTCGATGAGGACCCCCGCAGTGCCGGTCAGGAGCATGCTCACCAGCATCACGACGAGAAGCGCGCCGATCGACAGTGATGCCGGGATGCCCCCCAGGGAGGTGAGAGCGGCGAAGCCGACGAAGGCTCCCAACATGTAGATGTCGCCGTGGGCGAAATTCAACAGTTTGATGATTCCGTAGACCATGCTGTATCCCAGCGCGATCAGGGCATAGAACGAGCCGACGAACAGCCCGTCCCAGATGAGTTGAGACATAGGAATCCGTTTCGAATCAGCAGTGGTGACGGATGCCGTGGCGACCCTGTCCGGCATCGAGCGCGGCATCCGTCACAACGGATCAGGACAGATCATCCTCGAGGACGAACTTGCCGCCCTTGATGGCCAGGATGACAAAGCCGCCACTGGAGAGCGTGCGCTCCGGCGTGAACTTCAGGGGGCCGGAGAACATCTGGAACCCATCGATGGCCTCCAGGGCCTTGATGATGGCCTTGCCGTCAGTGCTCTTCGCGTCATCGATCGCCTTGGCCGCCAGCCGGACTGCGTCGTAGGACTGGGTCGAATACGGGCCCGGGTCTGACTTGAAGGCCTTCTTGTAGTTTGCGATCCAGTCTTCTGCTCCCTTCAGCGTTTCGGGTGTCTGCGTCATCGTCGCGTAGACGCCTTCGGCGCCGGCGCCGGCGATCTGGGCCAGCGACGGGTCGACGCTGCCGTCGGCCACCATGATCTTTCCTGCGAAGCCGGCATTCTTCAGCTGGTTGATGATCAGGCCACCCTCCTGGTAGTAGCCGGTCCAGTAGACGAGCGAGGGGTTGGCGCCCATGATGTCGCGCACGACAGCCGAGTAGTCGCTCTCTCCCGCGGTGACCGAGGTGCTGAGGACGGCCTTGACCGTCCCGTCGGCCTCGATCTGAGACCTCGTCTCGGTGTTGATGTCCTTCGAATAGCTCGTGTTGTCATCCACGAGTGCGACCGTGGCGAACCCCTGCTTCTTGATGAAGGTGAGCGCGGCCGTCGACTGCTGCTTGCCGGTTCCGTTGATCATGAAGACGTTGTTCGCATTCTGCTTGACCAGGTCCTGCGAGTTCGCCGCAGGGATGATCATGGGGATGTCGGCCTTCTGGAAGATCGGAATCTCCGGCAGCGTTGCGCCGGAACAGTAGCCGCCCACGGAGACGACCGCGCCGTTGGAGACGGCCTTGTTGGCGCCTGCCACTGACTGCTGTGCGTCGCAGGCCTCGTCCTCGACGTCCAGTTCGAGCTGGCGCCCGCCGAGAACGCCACCATCCTTGTTGATCTCGTCGACCGCCATCTGGGCGCCGTTGCGCATGTAAGCCCCCGTCGGGGCGCTGCTGCCCGAGATCGGGATGACCATGGCGAGCTTGATCGGACCGGAATCAGCCGTGCTGTTCCCGCCACCACCCAGCAGGCCGCCACTGCATCCGGCGGTCGTGAGGAGCACCGCCGTAGCGACTCCCATCAGAAGTGTGCTGCGCTTTCCGAGTTTCATTGTCTGCCTCTCCTTTGATGGTGACAATCGGGTACCTCTTCATGCTCGAACCAGGTGTCCACGCGCTGGCGTGAGTCTCATGGTCGCGCCAGTACAATATGACATGCCACAGCCACTGTCGTCAACGATCGAAACGATGTCGTTACCATCGCCGATCCAGCGCTCAAACTTCGGTGTTACCCGCCCACCAGCCAACGACGTGGCCGAGATGTTTGATGGTGAGGGCTTCGAGCGCCGCACCATCCCCCCGCTCGAGCAGATCCAGCATCAGGTGGTGCTCACGGGCCGACTCCGAGAGTTCCTGACTGTGCGCCATCCGGGCCAGGTTGACCATGCGGGTCTGCAACCGAAGTTCGCGAACCGCCCCGACGAGACGATCGTTGCCGTACAGCCCCAGAAGTCCAAGGTGGAATTCCCGGTCCCGCTCGATAAAGCCGGTCAGGTTTGCCTTCTCCGCACACGCCGATATTTCAGCGGCCAGCGCACGCCAGCCGGGCAGCGTGTCTGCGGGGAATCGACCGGCGAGGGCCCGCATCGCCGGCACCTCGAGCAGCTGCCGCAGCTCGATGATCTCCCGAAGGTCCTGCTCGCTGACCTCCGTGACCCGGAATCCCTTGTTGCGCACGGATGCCACGAATCCGCGCTGCTCGAGATCGAGCATCGCTTCACGCACCGGGGTCGCGGAGACGGCGAACTGGGCCGCGAGAGTGGGAACCGAGACGAGCGTTCCGGGAGCGAGTTCGCCGGAAATGATCGCGGCCGACAACGACTCACCGATCCGGTCGCGCAGACTCGCGACCTTCACCACCTTTTGAATTGCCGAGACGGCCATGGCTGCTCTCACTCTCATTGCCCCAGTGTGCACCGCAGTGCTCGCGGGATTATCTTCGACTCGGTACCATCGTGGTATGTGCCATATTACGCGCCCGGTGCGAACTGTCGACTATCACACGGCGGGTGAACCCTTTCGAATAGTAGTAGACGGGCTCCCACCGGTCGACGGAACGACCGTCGGCGAACGACGAGTCCACGCACGAGAGTCCGCTGACGTCGACGCCGTTCGTCAGTTGTTGTGTCGCGAGCCTCGCGGTCATGCCGACATGTATGGCGGCTTCATCGTGCCACCCGACGACGACGGCGCAGACTTCGGCGCTCTGTTCTGGCATAACGACGGATACTCCACCGCGTGCGGGCACGGCACGATTGCGCTCGGCGCATGGGCGGTTCAGAGCGGGAGGGTGCGAGCAGCGCCGGATGGGATAACCCCGGTCACCATCGATGTCCCGTCCGGACGCGTGGTCGCCCGTGTTCGCCAGAGCGCCGGACGGGTCACCGGCGTGACTTTCGAGAACGTCCCCTCGTATCCGGTCGCCCGTTCGGTCGAGGTGAAGACGTCGAGAGGGACGGTCGCCGTCGATCTCGCCTTCGGCGGGGCGCTCTACGCCTCCGTCGAGGCGTCGGAGTTGGGCCTCCGGGTGACGCCGGAACACTACGATCGGCTGTGCGCCATCGGGCGGGAGATCAAATGGGCGCTCAACGACACCGAGTTGGCACGGCATCCGGAAGACGAGCGCCTCAACGGCGTCTACGGCACCGTCATCTTCGATGATCTCGGCGACACGATCGATGGGCCACATCAGCGAAATGTCACGGTTTTCGCCGACGGCCGGGTAGACCGGTCACCGTGCGGATCCGGCACCGGCGCCAGGCTCGCACTCCTGGCCGGCTCGGGGAGGCTCACCGCGGATCAGGTTTTGACTCACGACTCGATCATCGGCACTCGGTTCATCGGTCGGTCCCGGCCGGTTCCTCACACCGAAACCGGCAGGCGCGACGCGATCATTCCCGAGGTCGAGGGGATGGCGTACCGTACCGGTGAACACACCTTCACCCTCGACGCGCACGACCCACTCTCGACAGGATTCGTGCTGTGACAACGAATGCGGCGCTCCCCTGGATCTCGGCCGACGAGGTATTCGCCCGCGTGAGTTTCGGCGACGCAGTGGTTGCCCTGGATCGGGCTCTGGCAGCGGGCCTGGACCCCGCGAAGGATTTCGACCGCAGCGTCCTCGACCTGACCAACGGGCAACTACTGCTCATGCCCAGCGAGTCCAGCGACTATGCCGGGGTCAAGATCGCGACCGTGTCGCCCGGCAACCCGGCCCTGGGCAAGGACCGCATCCAGGGCGTCTACCTGCTGATGGATGCCTCCTCCCTCAGCCCGATCGCGCTCCTCGACGGGGCCGCACTGACTACGCTCCGCACGCCGGCGGTCTCGGCAGTAGCGGCTGACTACCTGGCACCGCCTCGAGTGGAGCACCTGCTCGTGTTCGGCTCTGGACCGCAGGCGTGGGGTCACATCGAGGCGATGCGGGCCATTCGGTCGATCGAAAGGATGACGATCGTCGGCAGAAACCCGGAACGAACCGCTTCATTGGCCTCCCGCCTGCGGGAGAGCGGCCTGAGGGCCAGCGTCGGCACGGCCGACCAGGTAGCCGATGCCCAGCTGATCGTCTGCGCGACGACCGCCAGAGAACCGCTGTTCGACGGGACCCTGGTGCCGGATGACTCCTGCACCGTGGCCGTCGGTTCGCACGAACCAGGAGCGCGGGAACTCCCTTCGGCCCTGGTCGGACGCGCACAACTCGTCGTGGAAGACACCTCCGTCGCGCTCCGCGAGGCCGGCAATCTGCTCATCCCGATCGGGGAGGGCCTGGTCGAGCCCGGCACATTGGTGCCGATGCGCTACATCGTGACCGGCGCAGCATCCGTCGATCGCTCTCGCCCACGCGTCTTCTCGAGTTCGGGCATGTCCTGGGAAGACCTGGTCATCGCGGCGGAAGTGTTCCGCGCCGGCTGAGCGATTCCCCGTCTGCTGCTCCAGCTCGGCCCGCTTCGCCCGGGTGCGCGCCCTTGGCTCTGCCAGCCGCCCCGCAACCCCGGGTGGGAGAATCGACATGCAGCGCCGGTACCGTGAGCGCGCAGGAGGAGTCAACGTGACCGTCAGTGGCATCGACAAGGGGATCGACACCGCCAGGAGCACCGCCGAGCACCGGGAGCTGAAGACGGAGCTCACCCGATTCATGATGTCCTACAAGTTCGCGACCGACGAGATGATGACCAAGATCAACATCCTCAAGGAAGAGTTCAGCTCGATCCACGACTACAGCCCGATCGAGCACGTGAACTTCCGGTTGAAGTCGCCGGAGGGCATCCTCAAGAAGGCCGTCCGCAAGGGCTGCCCGCTCGTGCTCGACGACATCCGCGCCCAGATCCAGGACATCGCCGGCATCCGGATCACCTGCAGTTTCATTTCCGACACGTACCGCATCCTCGACATGCTCACGAACCAGCAGGACATCACCGTGCTCGAGGTCAAGGACTACATCGCGGCCCCGAAACCCAACGGCTACAAGAGCCTGCACCTCATCGTCGCGATTCCGGTCTTCATGTCGGACCGGGTCGAGCCCGTCACCGTCGAGATTCAGATCCGTACCGTCGCGATGGACTTCTGGGCCAGCCTCGAACACAAGATCTTCTACAAGTACCAGGGCGAGGTGCCGGTCGACCTGGTGACCGACCTCAAACAGGCGGCGGATGTCGCCAATCGCCTCGACGTGAAGATGGAACGCCTGCACGACCAGGTCGTCGCCCTCGAGCCCGACGGCCGGGCTGAGCCCGACATCCTCAGCATCGCCGGGCTGTCGCAGTACGCGCTGCCCGAGGGGTTCCTCACCGCCATCGCCCGCGCCCGCCTGGACGACGAGCTGCCCGAGCGCGACCGCGCCTGAGCGGCGTGTGGCCCGCTAGTTGGTGTTGGCGTACAGCCAGACGAGCGGGTCGACCCTGGTGCCGTCCTTGCCGCCGAGCCGAATGTCGAGGTGCAGGTGCGGCCCGGTCGACATGCCCGTGTTTCCGGTCTTGCCGATGACCTGTCCGACCTTGACGACGTCGCCGGTCTTGAACAGCATCGAACCCTTGAACATGTGCGCGTAGACGCTCGACACGAGCTTGCCGTCGATCATGTGGTCGATGATCATGTGCGTGCCGAGGGTGCCCTCACCGTCGTCGCTGTAGCTGACGACTCCGTCGGCGATCGACTGGATCGGAGCACCCAGGCCCGGGTTGAAGTCCTGGCCACCGTGGTTGGACGAGCAGCCGGCGCAGTCGCGGGGGCCGAAGCGGTCGCCGATGTGCACTCCGACGGCGAACGGCCACTGGATCGTGCCGTTCGGGTTGTTGGTGAACGTGGCTTCCATCCGGATGCCACTGGCCACCGCGACCTCGGCGATGGTCTTCGACTCGTAGCCGTCGCGCTGCACCGAGACGACGTCGGTGCCGCCGCTCATGGTGAGCGTCTGCGCGGGCTCCGTGTTGGTCGGCTGCACTGCGGCCCGGGCAGCGGCCTGCACATCGGCCGAGGAGAGCAGCGCCTCGGCCGGCAGTGAGGTGGAGACGGCCATCAGGGCGACGAACGCCATCGCGACGAACGTGACACCGGTGGTCGCGAGCCGCCGGGCACGTCCGCTGGTCGGTTTGGCGTTCCCGGGTGACCTCGGTGCCGCCGCCGGCGCCGTTGCGGCGGCCCGGAACCGAGGCGCGTCGGGGAACGACGCCGCGGGGAGCACCGCTTCCGGGCGCGGGACGTCGGGGAGCACCGCTTCCGGGCGCGGGACGTCGGGGAGCACCGCTGCCGGCTGCACGCTGGGCTGCTCGGAGCGGGAGGCGGCCTGCCTGGCGCGGGCCTGGGCGCGGGTGGGGAATTGGATCGGTGTCGAGGTCGTGACCGGCGAGACATCCGTCTGGAGCTTCTCGAGGTCGGAAACCGGGGCCTCGGCTACCGCGGGGGCGGCGATGAGCCGGTCAGTGTCGGGAATCGTGACCGTGTCCAGCTCGGGCAGATGCGGGTCCGCGTCGGCAAGGGCCTCGGCAAGCGGCATGAACACCGGCGCAGGTTCGAGCGGCTCCGGCTCGAACGCGGGCGCCTCGGCAGGCGCGGGCATGACCGGCCCGGCGAGCGGCGTCGCGACAGCACCGGATTCCCGGCGGCTCGTGTGCCGCGCGTCGGCGACCTCCACGGGTGTGCGCGCGGCACGCTCGCGTTCGCGCAGCTCGCGACGGGTCAGCGACGATCCTGCGGAAAGCTGTCCTGCCGGGTCACTCGCATCGGGCGCAGAGGCAGCCGATGAGGGGGAGTGAGAGGGCAAAGGAGGGTTCTTTCGGTGCGTCGGACAGGGAGCCAGGAGTGTCGTCTTGGCCGGTGCCAAAGTAACGAATCACTACAGCGTAACCCGGGAACCGCCGATTTCCCATTCGGCGAGGCCGAATGACACCCGAAAACGGGGGTGCCGGGGCGTCCCGACGGAGGCTCCCGACAGCGCGCTTCCGCCGGAGACTCGCCCGGGATTCCGCGGATGTGCGCGGCGTGGCGGCGCTACCGACCGCCCTCATCCATGTGCCGGTCGAAAAGTTCGGAAAGTATCGGTTCGAACACCGCGTAGAGGTCGGGCGCGCCCGCAATCAGCAGGTCTATTCCCTCCCGGTCGTCGCCGAACGCGCCGACCCTGGCCCCGGCCTCGCGCGCGATCAGCGCCCCGGCAGCCTGGTCCCACGGGTTCAGGCCGCGCTCGTAGTAGAGGTTCAGCCGGCCGGCGGCCACCGAGCACAGGTCGAGGGCGGCCGAGCCGATCCGGCGGATGTCCCGCACCTGGCCGACCAGGCCGCGCACGACGTCCGCCTGGCGCTCCCTGCGGGCGGCCTGGTAGGAGAAGCCGGTGCCGAGCAGCGCGAGCGACAGGGAAACGCCGGAGGGAACCTGCAGCCTGCGCTTGCCGAGAAACGACCCCTGCCCGGCCGCCGCGGTGAAGAGCTCATCGGCGGCGGGGTTCCGCACCGCGCCGGCCAGCGTGGTCCAGGTTGCCGGGTCAGGATCACCCTCGACGACGGCAATGCTGACGCCCCAGACCGGGATCCCGTACAGGTAATTGACGGTGCCGTCGATCGGGTCGACCACCCAGGTCAGCCCGGAGGTGCCGCCGGTGGCGTCCGATTCCTCGCCGAAAAAGCCGTCATGGGGACGGGCGTCGGCCAGGCGGCGACGGATGAGTGCCTCGGTCTCCCGGTCGGCATCCGTGACAACGTCTTCGGGCGACGACTTGGAGGCGGCGACGTGCACGCCCTCCGCCCGCCGGGTCAGGGCGAGCTCACCGGCTTCGAGGGCGATGTCCTGGGCGAGGCGGAGCAATTCGGTCGAAGCGGGAGCAGTCATGCTCCAACGCTACGGGATACGAAAAAGAGTGAGTGGCAAGTGAGGGATTCGAACCCCCGAAGTCTAAGACGGCTGATTTACAGTCAGATCCCTTTGGCCACTTGGGTAACTTGCCAATACGCACCCGACCATATGAGAACACGTGACCGGAGACGCTCAGACAGAATACAAGAGTTTTGACCCCAGTGAGAAATCAACGCCCGCGTGAGGCGCGCATCCGCCGGTCGATATGATCGACGAAGGCTCAATTCACCGCCGTTAGGATCCCATGGTCGGCATCGACGAGGTCGCCCGTCACGCGGGCGTCTCCACCGCCACGGTTTCGCGCGCCCTGAGCGGCAACGGCCACGTCTCCCCCGCCACCCGGTTGAAAGTGGAAGCCGCGGCGGACGAGCTGGGTTACGTCGTCTCGTCGACGGCGTCGAGCCTGGCCTCCGGGCGGATGAAGAACATCGGGGTCGTCGTTCCGTTCCTCGACCACTGGTTCTTCTCCAGCGTCGTCGCGGGAGCCCAGAAGTCCCTGTTGAAGAACGGCTATGACCTCACCCTGTACAGCCTCACCGGTGGCGTCGTCGAACGCCGGAGCGTGTTCGACCATTTCCTGCTCCGTCAGCGGGTGGATGCCGTGATCGCCATTTCGCTCGAGCTGACGGCGGCCGAGGTGACCAGCCTGCACGCGCTCGGCAAGCCGCTCGTCGGGGTCGGCGGCCCGATCGAGGGGGTGCGCACGCTCACGATCGACGACGTCGCCGTCGCCCGGCTCGCCACGGAGCATCTCCTCGCGCTCGGCCACACCCGGATCGCGCATATCGGCGGCAACAAGGACCTCGACCTGGACTTCCACCTGCCGACGAACCGCCGGGTCGGATACGAACTCGCCCTCAACGCGGCCGGGATCAGCCCGTCGGCAGAGCTGTTCATGACGGCCGACTTCACGATGCGCGGCGGCTACCAGGCGGCGAAGCAGCTGCTCGGAACCCCGCACGACCGGCCGACCGCCATCTTCGCAGCCTCAGACGAGATGGCGATCGGCACCATCCTGGCCGCCAGGGACCTCGGCCTGGTCGTGCCGCGGGATGTCTCCGTTATCGGCGTCGACGACCACGAGCTGGCCGACTTCTTCGGGCTGAGCACGATCGCCCAGTTCCCCCAGGGCCAGGGCGCCAAGGCCGTCGAGATCCTGCTCGACCAGCTCAGCCCGGGCAAGCACGTCACGTCGAACCTGAACACCCCGATGCCGTTCGAGCTCATCGTGCGCTCAAGCACGGCTCAGACGCCCCGCTGACCCTGGCCAGTCGATAACATTGCAGGCATGGCAGACTCAACGTTCGACATCGTTAGCAAGGTTGACCCGATGGAGGTCGACAATGCCCTCAACCAGGCCCACAAGGAAGTCGCCCAGCGCTACGACTTCAAGAACGTCGGCGCCTCGATCGAGATGAGCGGTGAGAAGGTGCTCATGAAGGCCAATTCCGAGGAGCGCGTCAAGGCGATCCTCGAGGTGTTCGAGTCGAAGCTGATCAAGCGCGGCATCTCGCTGCGCAGCCTCGACGCCGGCGCGCCCTTCGCGTCCGGCAAGGAATTCCGGATCGAGGCCGGGGTGAAGGCCGGCATCGACCAGGAGAACGCGAAGAAGATCAACAAGATCATCCGGGACGAGGGACCCAAGGGCGTCAAGAGCCAGATCCAGGGCGATGAACTGCGCGTCAGCTCGAAGAGCCGCGACGACCTGCAGGCCACGATGGCCCTGCTCAAGGGCAAGGATCTCGAGGTCGCACTGCAGTTCGTGAACTTCCGCTAGCCGAGGCATCGACCATCCGGTGTCTCCGCCAGTATGCTCGCAGCACATCCGTGAGTCTCAGCGAGGAGCGCCATGATCGACCGTGACCGGCTAGCCCGACTCCACCAGCGTGAACTGGCCACCTTCGCCGAACGCAATCCGAAGTCCGCCAGCGCGTACGAGAACGCGACCCATCTCTTCGGCAAGGTCCCGATGACCTGGATGAACAAGAAGGCCGGCGGGTTCCCGCTCTACCTCGCCACCGCGCGGGGCAACCGCGTCACCGACCTCGACGGGCACGAATACCTCGACTTCGCACTCGGGGACACCGGAGCGATGGCGGGGCACTCCCCCGCCGCCGTGGTCGACGCGATCGGGCGCCGCGTCTACGAACAGGGCGGCCTGACGACGATGCTCCCGACCGAGGACGCGGAGTGGGTGGGCGCGGAACTCACCCGCCGGTTCGGGGTCGACCGCTGGAGCTTCGCCCTCACCGCCACCGACGCGAACCGCTGGGCCATCCGTCTCGTGCGCGCCCTGACCGACCGGCCGAAGATCCTCTTCCACAGCTATTGCTATCACGGCAGCGTCGACGAGTCTCTGATCGTCGTCGGCCCGGACGGGGAGGGGATGAGCCGGCCTGGAAACGTCGGCGCCCCCGTCGACGTCACCGAGACGAGCCGGGTCGCCGAGTTCAACGACCTCGACGGACTCGAACGCCAGCTGAAGCACGGCGACGTCGCCGCGGTGCTGATCGAACCGGCACTGACCAACATCGGCATCGTCCTGCCCGATCCCGGCTATCACGACGGGGTGCGCGAACTCACCCGCCGCTACGGAGCGCTCCTCATCATCGACGAGACGCACACCTTCTCGGTCGGGCCCGGCGGGGCAACCCAGGCCTGGGGTCTCGACCCGGACGTCGTCGTGATCGGCAAGGCCATCGGCGGGGGTATTCCCAGTGGGGCATATGGCTTGTCGACCGAATTGGCCGACCGGGCGCTCGGCCGCACCGACCTCGATCTCGTCGACATGGGCGGGGTCGGCGGCACCCTGGCCGGCAGCCCGCTCTCGGTCGCCGCCATGCGCGCGACGCTCGAGCAGGTGCTCACTGATGCCGCGTTCGAGCAGATGATCGCCGCCGCCACGCTCTACACCGAGGGCATCCAGCGCATCTTCGACGAGCGCGACCTGCCCTGGTCGATCAACCAGCTCGGTGCGCGCGCCGAGTACCGCTTCGTCAAGCCATACCCCCGGAACGGCACGGAGTCCAACGCGGCCGCCGACGGCGACCTCGAGGACTTCCTGCACCTCTACCTGGCGAACCGGGGCATCCTGCTCACGCCGTTCCACAACATGGCGCTGATGAGCCCGGAGACGAGCGCCGAGGACGTGCAGGCCCACCTCGACGTGTTCGAGCAGGCGACCGCGGAGCTGCTCGGCCCCTGACCCGGAGTAGGACCGGCTGATCTGCGATCTACCGGCCCCGTATCCCCAGCGGCCTAGGTGAACGCCTTGGTGATGCTGATCACCGCGGGCGTGAGCAGCACGATGAAGAGCACCGGCAGGATGCAAAATATCAGCGGGAAAATGACCTTGACCGGTACTTTCATCGCCTGCTCTTCGGCCCGCTGGCGCCGGCGCAGCCGCATTTCGCCAGCCTGAACGCGCAGCACATCGGCAATGGCGATTCCGTAGCTGTCAGCCTGGATGACCGACCGGGTGAAGCGGCGCAGGTCGGCCGAGGAGGTGCGGGTGCTGAGCTCCTGATAGGCGTCCTTGCGTGAGCGGCCAATGCTCATGTCCTGGAGGGTACGAATGAACTCCTCGGCCAGGGGGCCCCTTCCGTTCGTCGCGGCCTTCGCCATCGCGGATTCGAAGCCGAGGCCGGCCTCGACGGCGATCGTCATCTGGTCGAGCGTGTCGGCGAGCGCGTTCTGGATCTGTTCCTGCCGTTTCTGCCCCCGGCTCAATATGAGCAGGTCAGGGACGAAGAAGCAGAGCAGCACGAGAGCGGCGCCGAGCGCGATCCGTACCGGTGAGGAGTCAGCACTGATCCACAGCCCCGCCATAAGCAGACCCCCGGCAGCCATGAGGGGTTTGGCGATCAGGATCTTGTCGATGGTCCAGGCGGGCGGACGGCCCGCCAGGACAATGTGGCGCTCGAGCTTTCCGAGATAGCCCCGGGGAACGATGTTCCGCGCCCGGAGAGTGAGCGGGTCCCGGGAAGCGCGTCCGAGCGTCCACGCGTCACCCCTCTCGGTGACCGGTGACGGAGCGCGTCCGCCGACCAGGATTCCGATGAGGGCGCCGAGTCCGCCGGCGACGGCAAGGGCGGCCAGGACAGCTATGAGTGATGGCATGGGATTCTCCTAGAACTTCACCTTGACGACGGCCATCATCCAGATCGAGCCGACGACGAGCAGAATGGCGGCGACCACCAGGGCTGCGGTTCCCCAGATGTTGCCGAGGAAGCCGCTGAAATAGGACGGCTGGGTCAACAGCAGGAAGGAGAAGACGCCGATCGGGAGGGCGATGAGCACGTAGGCGGACATCTTTCCTTCCGCGGCGAGCGCCTTCACCTGGCGGCGCAATTGGTTGCGCTCCCGGATGGTGTGTCCGACCTGATCGAGCACCTGGGACAGGTTGCCGCCCACTTCCCGGTTGATGCTGATGGCCTGGGCGACCCACTGGAAATCGTCGCTGCGCATACGCGTCGCTGTGTTGTCCAGCGCGTCGCTGAGGTCACGACCAATCCGGGTTTCATTCACGACCCTGGCGAATTCCTCGGTCGTGGGCGATTCCGTCTCTTGGGAGACGGCGTCGACCGCGCGGAGCAGACCGTGACCGGCACGCAGGGCGCCGGCGAGGAGCCCCAGCGACTCGTCGAGCTGGTCGGCGAACTGCGCGCGGCGCCGGGCGGTGCGGATCCGCAGCAGGACCATGGCACCGATCGGGGCGCAGGCCACACCGACGACCATGAGCGGAACCGTCCAGCCGGTGTCCGAACCCAGCAGGAGGCCGAAGAGCGCCAGCACGGTCGCTGCAGAGAAGACCATGAGCACGAACCCGGATGGCTGCATGCGGATGCCGGCCTGTTCCAGTTCCGCCGCACCAAACGGTATCGACGCCCGGCGGCGGATCATCACGTCGATGGCTGCAACCGTTCGGTCGGTCATCCTGGTGAGGGTCGACGCTTCCACGACGCTTCCGGGGGCACGGCGACGTTCGAGGGGAACCTTCGGGCCGCTCGGCGCGATGACCAGAAACACGAGCACGAGCAGGGCCAACAGCCCGGCCGCAATGCCGGCGTACAGGACGGGGCTCATCGCCGACCCCGCGTCACCAGTTCAGCCTGGAACACTCCGGGCGACAGGGGGATGCCCATCTCGCGGAATTTGTCGGCGAATCGCGGCCGCACCCCGGTCGCCACAGCGTGGCCGAGGACATGACCGTCTTCATCGACTCCGGCGGCGAAGTCGAACACGAAGGCATCCTGCAGCGTCACAATGTCACCCTCCATGCCCTGTACCTCGGTCACGTGAGTGATCCGGCGGGTGCCGTCCTTCAGCCGGCTGATCTGCACGATCACGTCGATGGCCGACGAAATCTGCTCCCGGATGGCGCGCAGCGGAAGGTCCATGCCTGCCATCAGGACCAGCGTTTCGAGCCTTGAGATCGCATCCCTTGGCGAGTTGGAGTGCACCGTCGAAATGGATCCCTCGTGGCCGGTGTTCATGGCCTGGAGCATGTCGAGGCTCTCCCCGCCGCGGCACTCTCCGATCACGATGCGGTCTGGACGCATCCGGAGCGAGTTCCGCACGAGGTCCCGAATGGTCACCTCACCCTTGCCCTCGATGTTGGCCGGCCTGGATTCGAGCCGGATGACGTGGTCCTGCTGCAGTTGGAGCTCGACGGCATCCTCGATGGTGATGATGCGCTCAGTGGCGGGGATGAATCCGGAGAGCACGTTCAGCAGCGTCGTCTTCCCGGTGCCGGTCCCGCCCGAGACGATGATGTTGAGCCGGGCGTTCACGCACGCCTCGAGCACCTCGGCTATGCCCGGGCTCAACGTACCGAGCCCGATCAAGTCGGCGGCGGTGAGCGGTTCACGCGCGAATTTGCGAATTGTGAGAGAGGATCCGTCGACCGCGAGCGGAGGGATGATGGCATTCACCCGCGACCCGTCGGCCAGGCGGGCATCGACCAGGGGTGAGGACTCGTCGATCCGACGACCGACCTTGGCAACGATCCGCTCGATGACCCGCCGGAGCTGGGCTTCACTGGTGAAGCTGGCGTCGCTGAGGGTGAGCTGGCCGTGTCGCTCGACGAAGATCTGTTCGTGGCCGTTGACCATGATCTCGGTCACGCTCTCGTCGCCCAGCAGGCGCTCGAGCGGACCGTATCCGAGCACGTCGGCACCGATCTCAGCGATGAGTCTGTTTCGCTCGCCTGGGCTGAGGGGCACCTGCTCGGCGGAGACGATCTTCACCAGTTCGACCCTGGCGAGGGCATGCAACTGCTCCTCGTCGAGACTCGAATCGGTGAGCCGAGTGCCGATCCGGCCGAAGAGTTCCTGGGCTGCCCGCTCCTTGAGTCCAGCAAGCGGGTCCACGGGGGCAGCAACCTTCAGGGGAAGCGGGAGCGACTCCTGATCGGCTGGTCTTGCCCTGTCAGCCTCGGAATCCCCTCCCGCCGCCGCGAGGGTCCCGCCTCTCTTGACGGAGTGATGCTGGGAACCAGCGCCTCTCGCGGCATCCACTCTTTCGTTCAGTTTCATGCGACAACCACCCTTCGATGCAGATGACCACGTTTCAGGAAAGCGCTGGGTTCGAACCGGTGCACCAACGCGGTGAGGGCGGTCGATGCGGGGTTTCTCCCCTTGGTCTGGAGGATAGGAATGCCGCGGTTGGTCGACAACGCGACAAGGGTGGATCGCGGAATGGCCACGTCGACGGGGACTCCGATTGTTGCCTCGATGTCGCGCACGCTGAGCCCGCTCTTGCGGTCGGCGAGGTTCAGCACCACGTGCCGAACGGGAGGCAGCATTCCGATGCTCGCGAGCACCGCCAGCTCCTTGCGCAATCCGCGCGCGCTGGGCACCGACATGTCGCACAGGAACACGGCGTCCGTTGCCAGTTCGAGTGCGGCGAGCGCGTGGTCCCCCAATCCGGGAGCAGTGTCGACGATGACGAACCGGAAGATGGACGAGAGCTGCCGAAGCAGGTGGCTGAGCTGATCCCCGGTGACCCGGTCGCCCTCGGCCGGGAGGTCTGCGCCGCACACGGTGTAGATGCCGCTCTGGTGAGCGGTCAGGAGGGTCTTCATCACGAGGGTGTCCTCCGGAGCGACGCCGGCGACCAGGTCAGGCAGGGTGTGAGCAGGGGCCAGCGACAGGGCCGTGGCAACATCCCCGAACTGCGTGTCCGCGTCCACGAGCACGACCGACAGCGGCGCAAGTTTGGCAAGGCCGACCGCAAGGTTGGTGGCGACCGTCGTCTTGCCGAGGCCGCCCTTGGGTGCCACCACCGCGATGATCTAGCTGCGCCCACCGTCCAGCGTCGGCAACGTGTCGACGGTCGGCTGCCGGATGTCCTGGGGAACGAGCGCTTCAGGTTCCCCGGCGAGGATGCGGACAAGATCGGGTTCCAGGACAGGTTCCAGCGCCGGTTCGAGTTCCACCAGGAACGGCCGAACCTCGCCGTACATCGGGGCTGGCCGGTCGAACCGGCTCGACCGCCGACCAGGAGAGATCACGGGCGTACGCTCCGCACTCCGGCTCAGTACCGGGTGAACGGTCCCTTCGGCGACCCAGCCGTTCCGCGGGCCTCGGTTCTCGCCAACGGTCACGATGCCGATGCCCGGGTAGAGCCTGGCCAGGCCGACCGAGAGTTCCCGCGCCCCGTCCCGGGACAGGAATGAACCCAGGAGCGCCGTGTCGGGTCGGTCTGCCGCCACCAGCCGGCCGAGGATCGCCGATGGGCCGAAGGCCAGAGACCGTCCCCTCACAAGGCGGAGGGCGCGTCCGAGGAGGACGTGCAACCGGGTTTCGAAGTCATGGCTGTGGCCGATGAGGAGCAGGCGGCTCATTGGAACACCGCATTCCCATCAACGACGCCCGCAGCGGTCTCATCCGCTGTCTTGGGTTCGACAGTGAGCCATACTGTTCCGAATTTCTGTCCCCAAACGAGCTTCTCGATGTCGGGCGTGGTGCGAGCGAGTGTGATCATGACCACGCTGACCGGTTCGGTCGGTGCGTCAGCGCCCTTCGCTGCCGGTGTCGTGGAGCCCTTCTGCACGGCGGTGACCAGTACCTTGTGGAAGACCTGCTTGGCCAGCGACACCTCCTCCGAGGCGCCGGCGACCTTCAGCGTTGCCGCGATCACGACACCAACGGTGTCGCCCGCTGTGATGGTGCCCCCGACGACCTGCTCAACGGGGAGCGCAATGGTGACCGTCTGCATGCCGTCGGGCAGCGCGATTTCACCGCGGGTGGCCAGTTCGGCAGCACTCACCCAGCGCGACGCGAGGAGTTGCTCACCCTGCTTGAGCGCCGTGTCCGCGACCTTCCCGCTGAGTTTGCCCAGATTCGTGACCCTCCCACGCACTGCCGCCATCGCCGGAATCTGTTTCACCGTGATGAACGAACCGATGGACTCCGCGGCCGTGCCTGCGGGGATCTCCTGGGAGACCACGTAGACCGGCACGAACGCGGCACCGTCCGCCGCGCGGGCGTCGGCGCCGCCGACATACCCGGTGAGGACGACCGTGCCGGCCACGGCCAGGACGATCGCGAGGATCGCGCCGATGAGTCGAGTTTTCATGTCATCTCCTACTTGATCAATGTGACGATGGTGTCGTTGAGATCCGGACCGCCAGGCCCGAATGCGTTGTCGATGGAGACCCACTTGGTGAACGTGCCCTGGATGCCCCGCCAACTGCCGTTCGGGCAGGTCAGACCGCTCGCGCAGATCGGGGCGAGCGGGTCGAGCACCTGAGTGGAGGGAAACTTCCAACCGGTGATGGTGAAACCGGCAAAGGCATAGATGCGGTATCTGGCGTTGGTTCCGGTGCCCTGGGTGAGGTCATAGATCGGGATGAGCACCGATTTGCCCAGGAGACTCGGCAGTTGGGACTTGCAGGCACTCGGTGCGTCCCCGCCCGCATCGCTGTCGACCCAGAGCTCTCCGGCGGCGTTGAGGTTCAAACTGAGGTTGATGGTTGCCTCGCACGGGGCCGTGGTGTTGTCGAGCCAGCCGAAGCCGCCGGGAATGATCTCCGTCGAGGGGAAGCGTTTGCAGGTCTTGTTGGTGTCGGTCCGGATGGTCACGTGGTTGCCCGAGGCCGCCAAAGACTCCTGGAACTCGCACCAGGAGAGCGCGAGCGCCAGCACCGGCCCAGACCCCACACCACCCCATTGCGCCGTGGCCGTTGCCCCCACAGTGGACGCAGGGATTCCGAGTATTGCCGCGAAGGGGTGGCTGATCGCCGGCGCATTCGTGCCGGACACGCGCGTGCTGGACCTGATGGTGACCTGGCCACTGACGGAGAAATCCGGGGCGAGCACGTTGGCGGCGCCGTCATTGGCGTTGCCGTTGGTGTAACTCGCGGCCAGGCCGCCCGGGTTGCTGCACACACCGTCGGAGCAATCCTCTGCGATCGCGAGCGCCGCGGCATCCGCCCCGTTTTGGAGCTGCCCACGTTCGGCATAGAGGGCGCCGACATCGATCGCGAATCCCACGGCCCCGATCAGCGGCACCAGCAGGAAGGCGAGCATCACGGCGCTGGCCCCGCGTTCGGAGCGAAGTCGAGATTTCATCCACCACATTGCATGACCCCCTTGCCAGTCAGAGGAATGTTGGCGCCGAAGAACCCCGTGACGAAGTCGACGGTGTAACGCGTTGTCACGGTGACGCTCGAACCGCCCACGCACGTGCCTGGGCTGACGTCGACGCCGCCCAGGGCGAGCAGCGGACTGAGCGAGGGTGCCGCGTCCCGCGCGGCGGCCTTGGCGTTGGCTGCGTTGTTGTGAATGGCCATGTACCGGGCACCCTCACGAGCGGCGTTGGTGATGGAGATCTGGGCGTTGAAGACCCGGCCGAACTCGATGACGCCGAACACCAGGATGACGAGAATCGGGAGGATGAGCGCGAACTCGATCGCTGCCGCGCCGCGTTCGCCTGCTGTGCTGCGCATGCGCATCATCGGACTGCCTTTCGGTGTGGGCGGCGGCGGCATCCTCGGGGGAAGCCGCCGCCACCGCACGAACCGGATCGACCGAATGGCCGACCGGATGCTGCTGTCGTTGCTACGGCGCCAGCTTGGTTGCGACGATGCCGAACTTGGTGTTGAGGTACGTGCCGATCAGTCCGACCGCACCGATGATAACGACCGCGATGAGCGAGACCATCAGGCCGTACTCGACCGCGGTGGCGCCTTCCTCGTCGGTGCGCATGCTGTTGATGAGGGCCTGGATTTTGGTGTAGAACTTCATTTCGGGTTTCCGTTCTGTCAAGCCGGCCGGGTCGACCGTGCGTGGTGAGGTGACGCTGATGCCCGCGGGGTGTTCGCTCCTCCCAGGGCGGGCCTGACTGGTCTGGGGGAAGATCGGGGGGGGTCTCGGCGGGCCTTCCCGAAGGGGTGAAGGCCTCCGACCGAGCGCAGCCGGGCGCGTGGCGCGGACCTAGGGGCCGATCTTGGCCGCGACGTCGCCGAACTTGGCGTTCAGGTACGTGCCGATCAGTCCGACGGCGGTCATGATGACGACCGCGATGAGCGAGACCATCAGGCCGTACTCCACCGCGGTGGCGCCTTCCTCGTCGGTGCGCATGCTGTTGATGACGGCCTGGATCCTGGTATAGGACTTCATCTCGGGTTTCCGTTCTGGGTGGGCCGGCCGGTCTGGGCGACCGGGCGATTGACCACAAGTTACGTTCGTCGAGAAAACCTCACCACGCCCCAGTGCAGGGGCTCCCTGTCTGGGGGGTAGCTGAATATTAGCTGAGTAAATCCTGACCATGGCATGACAATAACTCGCGACTCGGGTTTGTCGCGAGTGAGGCCGTCATTCGGGTGAGGGCCGGTCAGTTCGGGTGGCTCAGCCGAGCGCGCTGAATGGGCCTCCCGGCATACCGGCTGGACGAGGGTTCAGAACGGAGTCGGGCGGGAAGCCGCCGGAATCACGTGAACGCGGCCGCGACCGCGGACAATCGGGCAGAGGTACAGAAAAAGGGTGCACAAGCGCTCCTCGGGTGAAGCGAACTCGCCATCGGGTCGGCGACACCACCACCGTAGACCGATCGCACCGACGGGCTGCCCCCCGTGCCGGGGGTTTTTCGGCGCAGATTCGGAGCGGTGTTCAACCGGGTTCTAGGCGAGGAGCACGCCCAGGAAGGCACCGGCGAGCATGGACGGCCCGAACGGCAGGGAGCCCCGCAGGGTCACCCGGCGCCCCGCCAGGGCCACAAGCGAGACCAGGCTGCCGATCAGGAACCCCCCGAAGGAACCGACGAGCACCGGTGTCCAGCCCAGGTAGCCGAGGGCGAGGCCGATCACCGCGGCGAGTTTCACGTCGCCCATCCCGATGCCGCTCGGCGAGATCAGGGCGAGCACGAAGTAGAACACGAACAGTGCGGCACCGCCCGCGAGAGCCCCCAGCAGGGCCGACCACGACCCGGTTGCCGCAGCCGCGAACACCAGCAGCACCGGCAGCACGAGCAGCGACGGGTAGACGAGCGCATTGGGCAACCGCTTCTCGGCGAGGTCGACCACGCTGAGCACCACCGAAGTGAGGGCCAGGTACAGGTACGCGGGCAGCTCCCAGCCCGGTCCGAACTTCCAGACCACCAGTGCGACGAGGGCACCTGTGGCCACGACGCCCGCGGCCCGAACAGGCCAGGCGAAGCGCCGACGAATACGCAGCATCCGTTCGGCGATGCGCACGAGCGGTACCCCGAGAGCGCTGCCGATCACCCCGGCGACGATAGCGACCCAGGGTGCCACGCGGGTCTAGCCCTCGCCGCGGGAGATCTCGACCATCTCGTCGCGGGGAACGACCTTGATCCGCACGCGCCCCTCGGCCGTGCCCAGCGCGAGCTCCTGCTGGTCGAGGCGGTGCCAGCCCTCGAGGTTGGTGTACTCGATCCCGCGTTCGTCGAGCATCGCCAGCACGCTCTCCTCCGATGGCTCGGCCGGGTGCCACCAATTGCCCAGGTCGTTGATCAGGTGCCGCACGGTTTCCATCGCGTCGGACTTGGTGTGGCCGATCAGGCCGACCGGGCCGCGCTTGATCCAGCCAGTCGCGTAGACGCCGTAGAGCTGCTGGTTGGCGCTGGCCGAACCGGAGCCCGGCTCGCCCTTCCAGAGCACCTGGCCCTCGCGGTTGGGGATGACGCCGCGCTTCTTGTCGAACGGCACACCGGGCAGCGGGGAGCCGAAGTAGCCCACGGCGCGGTAGACGGCCTGCATCGGGAGGTCGCGGACCTCACCGGTGCCGACGACTCCGCCGTGGCCGTCCGGCCTGGTGCGCTCATACCGGATCGCGCCGACCCGGCCCGCGCCGTCGTCGACGATCTCGACCGGCTTCGCGAAGAAGTGCAGGTGCAGCCGGCGGCTGGCGGTGCCGGCCGGGCGTTCGCGCCACTTGTTCAGCACCTTGTCGATCACGAAGACCTGCTTGTTGCTGGCCACCGCATCCCGTGCGGCGTCGTCGTAGTCGAAGTCCTCGTCGTAGAGGACGATGTCGACGCCCGGCAGCTCGCCGAGTTCGCGCAGTTCGAGCGGGGTGAACTTGACCGAGGTCGGGCCTCGGCGGCCGAAGACGTGCACGTCGGTCACCGCGGACGCCTTGAGACCCTCGTAGACGTTGGCCGGGATCTCGGTGGGCAGCAGGTCGTCGGCGTGCTTGGCGAGCATGCGCGAGACATCCAGGGCCACGTTCCCGTTGCCGATGACCGCTACCTGCCTGGCCTCGAGCGGCCAGGTGCGCGGGTAGTCGGGATGCCCGTCGAACCAGCTGACGAACCGGGCGGCTCCGTAGGAGCCCGCCAGGTCGATCCCGGGGATCCTGAGATCGGCGTCGCGCACGGCCCCGGTGGCGAAGATGACCGCGTTGTAGTGCGTCTTCAGGTCGTCCATCGTGATGTCGACCCCGAAGCGCACGTTGCCGAAGACCCGGATGTCGCCGCGGTCGAGCACGTCGCGCAGCGCGGTGATGATGCCCTTGATCCGCGGGTGGTCGGGTGCGACGCCGTAGCGAACCAGACCGTAGGGTGCCGGAAGGTGATCGAACAGGTCGATCGACACCTCGAAATTCCGTTCGGCCTTGAGCAGGATGTCGGCGGCGTAGATGCCCGCAGGTCCCGCGCCGACAATGGCCAATCGCAACTTGGTCATGGAAGCCTTTCTAACTGGATCGCTCGACGATCGTGTCCGCGAATCGGGTGAGCGCCTTCTTCACGGATCCGTCGGGCAGCGGGGAGAGCGCGGCGACGGCGTCGCGCGCCCAGCCGTGCGCCTCGGTGAGGGTCTGGGTGGTGACGTCGTGCTCGCGGAGGGCGGCAATCGCCGAGTCCGCCGCGTCGCCGGCAGGGGCGCCGGGGGACATCACATCGCGTTCGAGCCTGGCCAGCAGGGCGGCCGCGCCCGGGTCGCGGGGTGCGCGTTCCCGAAGCCGGAGCACCGGCAGGGTCGCCACACCGGCGCGAAGGTCGGTGCCGGCGAACTTGCCCGTTTCCTCGGGCTGGGGCGACAGGTCGAGCACGTCGTCGATGAGCTGGAAGGCGACGCCGATCTTCTCGCCGAACTGCACCACCGGCCGCTCGAAGTCATCGGGCGCGTCGGAGAAGATGACCCCGGCCTGGGCCGCGGCCGCGATCAACGACCCGGTCTTGTCGGCGAGCACCTGGATGTAGTGCTCCACCGGGTCCTCACCATCGTGCGGCCCGACGGTCTCGTGCAGCTGGCCGAGCACGAGGCGTTCGAAGGTGTCGGCCTGCAGCCGGATCGCCCGCTCGCCCAGCCGGGCCATCAACTGGCTCGCCCGCGCGAACAGAAGGTCCCCGGTGAGGATCGCGATGGAGTTTCCCCACACGGTCTGGGCGCTGGGCACGCCGCGGCGCTGGTGCGCGTCGTCCATCACATCATCGTGGTACAGCGAGGCCAGGTGGGTGATCTCGATCGCGGTTGCGGCCGTGACCACGTCGTCGAGGACGCCGCTGCCGAGGTGCGCGGTGAGGAGGGCGAGCATGGGGCGCACCCGCTTGCCGCCGGCGTTCAGGAGGTACCGGCTGGTGACGTTCGCGACCTCATCGGCGAAGATGACCTCGCCGAGCAGGCTCGCCTCGACCTGTTCGAGGCCGACGTCGATGCCGGCCGCCAGACCGCGGTCGCCCTTCGACGAGAAAATGCGATCGCTGAGGCCGAGCTGGCTCGTCACGGAAGAGCCGCGGCGGAACAGGGGCACGCTCGGTTTCACTCTGTCAGCCTATCGATCGGAACGGGGAGGACTCAGGAAGTGGTGTCCGCTGCGGTCGCGTCCGCTGCGTTCGCCGGCTTGACGCCGCGATGCAGGGCCACGATGCCCAGGGACAGATTGCGATACGCCACGGCCTGGTAGCCGGCATCCCGCAGCCAGCCGCTCAGGGTGGACTGGTCAGGCCAGGCCGCGATCGACTCGCCGAGGTAGTCGTAGGCCTCGGCGTTCGACGATGCGAGTTTCACGACGAGGGGCATGACGTGGTGGAGGTACGCGAAGTAGGCGGCGCAGATCGGCGCGACGGGCGGGGTGGAGAACTCGCAGATGACGAGGCGCCCGCCGGGCTTGGTCACCCGGTAGAACTCGGCGAGGGCCTTCTTCGGCTCGACGACGTTCCGCAGTCCGAACGAGATCGTCACGGCGTCGAACTCGTTGTCGGCGAATGGCAGCGCGGTGGCGTCCGCCTGCACGAACTCGATCAACGGATTGTCGGCGTGGCGCTCCCGGCCGACCCGGATCATGCCCGCCGAGAAGTCGGCGGCCACGACATGCGCGCCGGTCCTGGTCAGCGCCGCGCTCGAGGTGCCGGTGCCGGCCGCGATGTCGAGGATCCGGTCGCCCGGTTGCGGGGCCACGGCTCGGGTGGCCGCCATCCGCCAGAGCGCCGCGTTCCCGACCGACAGCACCGCATTCGTGCGGTCGTAGTGGGTGGAGACCTGGTCGAACATGGCAGCAACCTGCTCGGGCTGCTTATTGAGGTCTGCTCTGCTCACTCCCCCAGTCTAGATTGCCTGCGCGCACGCCTGGCCTCCACCCTGCTGGCATAGGCTGGGCGAGTGAATGCGCAGGCCCTGACGGTCGAAACCACTCCTATCGCCGATGTCCGCCAACTCATCCTTCTGCTCGACAGCCACGAACCGCTGTTGTGGATGCGACGCAACCAGGGCCTGGCCGGCATCGGCACCGCCCTGCGGCTCGAATTCTCCGGACCGACCCGATTGACGGATGCCGCAGCCGCCTGGCGCGACGTCGTCGCCGCGGCCACCGTGACCGATCCGCTCTCTCGCACCGGCACCGGGCTGCTCGCCTTCGGGGCGTTCGCCTTCGACGCGTCCTCGGCGCAGACCAGCGTACTGATCGTGCCCCAGGTCATCGTCGGCCGCGAAGACGGCAAGTGCTGGGCCACCCGGATCTGGCCCACCGGCGGCACCAGGCCGGATATCCCGCTCGCCCTCCGGCCGCTCGGCAACGAGTACCGCATCTCCCTCCTGCCTGGCGCGCTGACCGCGGACGGCTACCGCACCGCGGTGGGCGAGGCCATCGGCCGGGTCGCCGCCGCCGACCTCAACAAAGTCGTTCTGGCTCGCGACCTCGTCGGGCGCCTGCCAGCCGAATCCGACCTGCGCCGGGCCGTGAGCGAACTCGCCCTGGGCTACCCGGACTGCTGGACCTATGCGGTCGACGGGCTCGTCGGGTCGAGCCCCGAAACGCTGATCCGCGCCGACCACGGCGAGGTGAACGCGCGGGTGCTGGCCGGCACGATGTCCCGCGGTGCGGACGCGGCATCCGACCTCGAGGCCGCGCTCCACCTCGCCACCTCGTCCAAGGACGGCGACGAGCACGCGTTCGCCGTGCAGAGCGTGCTTGCCTCACTGCGGCCGCACACCTCGCACCTGACCACGAGCGAGATCCCGTTCACCGTGAAACTGCCCAATCTGTGGCACCTCGCGACGGATGTCGAGGGCACCCTCAGCGACGGATCCAACTCCCTCGACCTGATTGCGGCGATGCATCCGACCGCCGCGGTCGCCGGCACGCCGACCGAGGCCGCGCTCGCGCTGATCCGCGAGCTGGAGCCGTTCGACCGCGGCCGGTATGCCGGGCCGGTCGGCTGGGTCGGCGCCGACGGTGACGGCGAGTGGGCGATCGCGCTTCGCTGCGCGCAGGTCACCCCCACCGGCGACGTCACGGCCTACGCCGGCTGCGGGATCGTGCTGGACTCCGAACCCGACCGCGAACTCGCCGAAACCCGGATGAAGTTCCGCCCGATCGTCGAGGCTTTCGGCTGACCTGCCCCGGCTCTGCGCCGCCCCGCCCGCCGAGCGCCGCCGCCCGTCGAGATCGTCCTTTCCGGTCGAGACCGACCGGCGTGCGAGTCGGCTTCGACCGGAAAGGACGATCTCGACGCGGGGCGCGGGGCGCGGGAGGGACGGGTCAGGTCGCGGCCAGGCGGGCCTTCTCGGCGGCCACGTCGAAGGCGGCCGGCGGCCATTCGAGGCGCAGACCCTCGAGGGCGCCGATGAGCAGGCGCTGCACGGCGAGGCGGGCGTACCATTTCTTCTCGGCCGGCACCACGAACCAGGGGGCGGTCGGCGTCGACGTGCGCTCCAGGGCGAGCTGGTAAGCCTCCTGGTAGTCATCCCAGCGCATCCGTTCGTCGACGTCTCCCGGGTTGTACTTCCAGTGCTTGTCGGGGCGGTCGAGCCGCTCCATCAGCCGCGCCTTCTGGTCGGCCGAGCCGATCTGCAGCATGACCTTGACGATCGTGGTTCCCTCGTCGGCGAGCTGCTGCTCGAACTCCCTGATCTGGCCGTAGCGCGCCTCGAGCTCGGCCGGCGGGGCAAGGCTGCGCACCCGGGCGATCAGCACATCCTCGTAGTGCGAGCGGTCGAAGACCCCGATCAGGCCGGCGTCCGGCAGGCGCCTTCGCACCCGCCAGAGGAAGTCGTGCGCCCGCTCCTCCTCGGTCGGCGCCTTGAACGCGTACAGTCGGATGCCCTGCGGGTCGACCGAGCCGACGACGTGCCGCACGATCCCGCCCTTGCCTGCGGTGTCCAACGCCTGCAGCACGAGCAGCACCCGGCGGGTGTCGCCGAACTTGCTTCCGGCGAAGAGCTTCTCCTGCAGGGTGGAGAGCACGCCGGCCCCCTCGGCGAGGGCCTCGTCCGCGTTCCGCTTGTCCACTCCCTCGAAGCCGGGGGTTGAGCCAGGGTCAACCTCGGAAAGCCGGAAACACGGCCCCACCCGGAGCAGCGAGATCGGGTCGTCGTTCCAGAACTTCTTCGTGAGGTCGCCCACGGTGCACCCTTCGTCACGCTTCAGCCAGTGCCGCCGATCATTCGCCGGTGGAGGCCATTCTGGCGCAGCGGCACCGCGCCGCGCCAGGGCGGCGACCCGGCGGGCGGGCGGGGCCGGGCTACCGGGCCGGGCG
>NZ_SOHH01000009.1 GCF_004403515.1 Cryobacterium fucosi
GAGGGCGTTGTTCTCGACCGTACATCGAGAACCACATAGTGGACGCTTGCAGCTTATTCAAACTGGTGTGTTATCAAATTGTTGGCTTATTAGTACCGGTCAGCTCCAAGGGTCTTTAGTCCCCTCTTCCACATCCGGCCTATCAACGCAGTAGTCTAGCTGCGAGCCTCTCCCCCGAAGGGATGGAAATCTCATCTCGAAGCCGGCTTCCCGCTTAGATGCTTTCAGCGGTTATCCGTTCCGAACGTAGCTAATCAGCGGTGCTCCTGGCGGAACAACTGACACACCAGAGGTTCGTCCATCCCGGTCCTCTCGTACTAGGGATAGATCTTCTCAAATTTCCTGCGCGCGCAGCGGATAGGGACCGAACTGTCTCACGACGTTCTAAACCCAGCTCGCGTACCGCTTTAATGGGCGAACAGCCCAACCCTTGGGACCTACTCCAGCCCCAGGATGCGACGAGCCGACATCGAGGTGCCAAACCATGCCGTCGATATGGACTCTTGGGCAAGATCAGCCTGTTATCCCCGAGGTACCTTTTATCCGTTGAGCGACAGCGCTTCCACAAGCCACTGCCGGATCACTAGTCCCGACTTTCGTCCCTGCTCGACTTGTCAGTCTCACAGTCAAGCTCCCTTGTGCACTTACACTCGACACCTGATTGCCAACCAGGTTGAGGGAACCTTTGGGCGCCTCCGTTACTTTTTAGGAGGCAACCGCCCCAGTTAAACTACCCACCAGGCACTGTCCCTGAACCGGATCACGGTTCGAAGTTAGATATCCAATATGACCAGAGTGGTATTTCAACGTTGACTCCACTCGAACTAGCGTCCAAGCTTCACAGTCTCCCACCTATCCTACACAAGCCACACCGAACACCAATACCAAGCTGTAGTAAAGGTCACGGGGTCTTTCCGTCCTGCTGCGCGTAACGAGCATCTTTACTCGTAATGCAATTTCGCCGAGTTCGCGGTTGAGACAGCTGGGAAGTCGTTACGCCATTCGTGCAGGTCGGAACTTACCCGACAAGGAATTTCGCTACCTTAGGATGGTTATAGTTACCACCGCCGTTTACTGGGGCTTAAATTCTCAGCTTCGCCTTGCGGCTAACCGTTCCTCTTAACCTTCCAGCACCGGGCAGGCGTCAGTCCGTATACATCGTCTTGCGACTTGGCACGGACCTGTGTTTTTAGTAAACAGTCGCTTCCCACTGGTCTCTGCGGCCTTCGAACGCTCTAGGAGCTAAGTCCTTTCACGCCTCAGGCCCCCCTTCTCCCGAAGTTACGGGGGCATTTTGCCGAGTTCCTTAACCACGATTCTCTCGATCTCCTTAGTATTCTCTACCTGATCACCTGAGTCGGTTTGGGGTACGGGTGACTAAAACCTCGCGTCGATGCTTTTCTTGGCAGCATAGGATCACTGATTTCGTCCGTGAGGACTACCCATCGGGTCTCAGCCTTATATGAGAGACGGATTTGCCTATCTCTCGGCCTACATCCTTAGACCGGGACAACCATCGCCCGGCTCAGCTACCTTCCTGCGTCACACCTGTTAATACGCTAACCGCACCAGCATAGGGTCGCACGCTAGGCCCACCCCCTCCACCCGAAGGCTTTGGTCAGTGAGATTCAGATGCTTAGCATTACTGGATTAGCTTGGACGGTTTTTCGCCAGTACGGGAATATAAACCCGTTGTCCATCGACTACGCCTGTCGGCCTCGCCTTAGGTCCCGACTTACCCAGGGCGGATTAGCCTGGCCCTGGAAACCTTGATCTTTCGGAGGACGGGTTTCTCACCCGCCTTTCGCTACTCATGCCTGCATTCTCACTCGTGTAGCCTCCACGGCTGGTTTACACCGCCGCTTCGCTGGCCACACGACGCTCTCCTACCCATCAACACGGCTGAACCAACACCACAAGGGTGCGGCTTACCAAAAATATCAATGCCACAACTTCGGTGGCGTGCTTGAGCCCCGTTACATTGTCGGCGCGGAATCACTTGACCAGTGAGCTATTACGCACTCTTTCAAGGGTGGCTGCTTCTAAGCCAACCTCCTGGTTGTCTGTGCAACTCCACATCCTTTCCCACTTAGCACGCGCTTTGGGACCTTAGTTGGTGGTCTGGGTTGTTTCCCTCTCGACGATGAAGCTTATCCCCCACCGTCTCACTGCTGCGCTCTCACTTACCGGCATTCGGAGTTTGGCTGACGTCAGTAAGCTTTTAGGCCCCATCGGCCATCCAGTAGCTCTACCTCCGGCAAGAAACACGCAACGCTGCACCTAAATGCATTTCGGAGAGAACCAGCTATCACGAAGTTTGATTGGCCTTTCACCCCTATCCACAGCTCATCCCCTCCATTTTCAACTGAAGTGGGTTCGGTCCTCCACGACGTCTTACCGTCGCTTCAACCTGGCCATGGATAGATCACTTCGCTTCGGGTCTAGGACATGCGACTGAATCGCCCTATTCAGACTCGCTTTCGCTACGCATTCCCCTCACGGGTTAAGCTCGCCACATATCACTAACTCGCAGGCTCATTCTTCAAAAGGCACGCTGTCACCAGAACAAAGCTGGCTCCAACGGTTTGTAAGCAAACGGTTTCAGGTACTATTTCACTCCCCTCCCGGGGTACTTTTCACCTTTCCCTCACGGTACTTGTTCACTATCGGTCATGTAGGAGTATTTAGGCTTATCAGGTGGTCCTGACAGATTCACACGGGATTTCTCGGGCCCCGTGCTACTTGGGATACTCTTCGGGCGATTGCTGCATTTCGACTACGGGGTTCGCACCCTCTTCGACCAGGCTTTCAATCCTGTTCGTCTATACAACGTTCTAACCCTTACGCTTCGGCAGAAGCAGCAGAAAAGTCCCGCAACCCCGACCATGCAACACCTGCCGGCTATCACACATGATCGGTTTAGCCTCATCCGGTTTCGCTCGCCACTACTAACGGAATCACTATTGTTTTCTCTTCCTGTGGGTACTGAGATGTTTCACTTCCCCACGTTCCCTCTACCCGCCCTATATATTCAGGCGGGAGTCACCAGGTCACCTCACGGGCCTGACGGGGTTTCCCCATTCGGACATCCTCGGATCACAGTTCGTTTATCAACTCCCCGAGGCTTATCGCAGATTACTACGTCCTTCTTCGGCTCTACATGCCAAGGCATTCACCGTTTGCTCTTGAAAATTTGAAATCACATGAGTTTGAATCGATTAAGAACCATAAGACTCGAAAGTCTCACGGTCGAAATTGACCAATGATCTAACACTCTTACGAGTGCGTTGATCTTTGTAATCTGTCGGACAAAAAGTCCGATCAAATTTAAGATGCTCGCGTCCACTGTGTAGTTCTCAAAGTACGGGCGGTACCCTCACCTGCCCACGAATGATGTGAACAAGAAAAGGTCCAGAGGAACAGTCCAACCAGGCCGAAGCCCAAGTTGTTCCGGTCCCTCAGGACCCAACAGCGTGCAATATGCAAACCCTCGACGCTCAACCCTGTCCAACTCCCCTGCTGTAAACAACAGCGGAGCGTACCGGGATCTCACGTTCTAGACCTGCATCAATGTCAATGTTCCACCCATGAGCGCCACCGGGAAACAGGTGTCCCCGAAATGGCTTGGCAGTGGTGTTCCGCTGTAGACAGACGGCACTGCTGTGCTCCTTAGAAAGGAGGTGATCCAGCCGCACCTTCCGGTACGGCTACCTTGTTACGACTTAGTCCTAATCACCGATCCCACCTTCGACAGCTCCTCCCCTTACGGGTTAGGCCACTGGCTTCGGGTGTTACCGACTTTCATGACTTGACGGGCGGTGTGTACAAGGCCCGGGAACGTATTCACCGCAGCGTTGCTGATCTGCGATTACTAGCGACTCCGACTTCATGAGGTCGAGTTGCAGACCTCAATCCGAACTGAGACCGGCTTTTTGGGATTCGCTCCACCTTACGGTATTGCAGCCCTTTGTACCGGCCATTGTAGCATGCGTGAAGCCCAAGACATAAGGGGCATGATGATTTGACGTCATCCCCACCTTCCTCCGAGTTGACCCCGGCAGTATCCCATGAGTTCCCACCATTACGTGCTGGCAACATAGGACGAGGGTTGCGCTCGTTGCGGGACTTAACCCAACATCTCACGACACGAGCTGACGACAACCATGCACCACCTGTATAGAGACCTTGCGGGGCGACTGTTTCCAGACGTTTCCTCTATATGTCAAGCCTTGGTAAGGTTCTTCGCGTTGCATCGAATTAATCCGCATGCTCCGCCGCTTGTGCGGGCCCCCGTCAATTCCTTTGAGTTTTAGCCTTGCGGCCGTACTCCCCAGGCGGGGAACTTAATGCGTTAGCTGCGACACGGAGACCGTGGAATGGTCCCCACATCTAGTTCCCAACGTTTACGGCATGGACTACCAGGGTATCTAATCCTGTTCGCTCCCCATGCTTTCGCTCCTCAGCGTCAGTTACGGCCCAGAGATCTGCCTTCGCCATTGGTGTTCCTCCTGATATCTGCGCATTCCACCGCTACACCAGGAATTCCAATCTCCCCTACCGCACTCTAGTCTGCCCGTACCCACTGCAGGCCCGAGGTTGAGCCTCGGGTTTTCACAGCAGACGCGACAAACCGCCTACGAGCTCTTTACGCCCAATAATTCCGGACAACGCTTGCACCCTACGTATTACCGCGGCTGCTGGCACGTAGTTAGCCGGTGCTTTTTCTGCAGGTACCGTCACTTTTACGCTTCTTCCCTACTAAAAGAGGTTTACAACCCGAAGGCCGTCGTCCCTCACGCGGCGTTGCTGCATCAGGCTTTCGCCCATTGTGCAATATTCCCCACTGCTGCCTCCCGTAGGAGTCTGGGCCGTGTCTCAGTCCCAGTGTGGCCGGTCACCCTCTCAGGCCGGCTACCCGTCGTCGCCTTGGTGAGCCATTACCTCACCAACAAGCTGATAGGCCGCGAGCTCATCCTTGACCAAAATTCTTTCCACCCCAGAAGATGCCTTCCAAGGTCGTATCCGGTATTAGACGTCGTTTCCAACGCTTATCCCAGAGTCAAGGGCAGATTGCTCACGTGTTACTCACCCGTTCGCCACTAATCAGAGAAGCAAGCTCCTCATCATCGTTCGACTTGCATGTGTTAAGCACGCCGCCAGCGTTCGTCCTGAGCCAGGATCAAACTCTCCGTAAATGTTTAACTGCACAGCCAGACCCTTCGACAAGCTCAGGGACCGACCGGCACATCCAGTGTGCCCGACCACCGGAATAGGCGGACCAGACACAAGTTTGAAACTGACAGAACAAATCATTACTGACTTGCTTTGTTGTTAAAATGTTTTCCAAAGGAATCTCCTGGCCCTTCACCGCTAGAAACGGATCCAAACCACGAGGTTTTTGGCATTTGACATTGTGCACGCTGTTGAGTTCTCAAGGATCGGACGCACCCAACATCAGGCCCAAATGGGCTGTCGCTTCGGGGCTCTTCCTGTTGTTTCTTGTTGTCGTATTCGGTCCCGGTGAAGGGACTCAACACAACATCATCAAGGCAGAATCCGACTGGCAGATTTTGACTTGGGAGTGGTCCCGCTTGAGGCCGGTAAGCACATCCGCTTTCCGAACCTGTGGGGTGACTTGAATGACATTACGGTGAATCCCAGGGGGCCGCAACTCACTGCTACATCCCGGGCGTGTCGCCTCCGGATGCGAGTCAGCACAGGCCCGGCTGACGGTCCCGCGCCAGTGCGTGACCGGTCAGGATCGGGTGGAAACCGTGACGGTGAACTTGGTGTTCCGTCCGACCTGGTGCGTGGGTCCGACGATGCGGGTGAGCGCCGGGCGATAGCCGAGGTGGGTGTTCCAGACCGTCCACAGTTCGCCGCCGGGCGCGAGCACCCTGGCCGCGTCATGGAAGAGCTTGAGTGCGATGCCGGCGTGGACCGACGACCCGATGTGGAAGGGCGGGTTCAACAGGATCAGCTCGGCGGAGGCATCCGGCCGGTTCGCGAGGGCGTCGTCCCGGATCACCCTCACGCGGTCGGTCAGGCCGTTGGCGGCCATGGTGGCGCCGGCCGATGCGACGGCGGCCGCCGACTGGTCGGCGGCGAGGACGGTGAGCTCGGGGCGGCGCAGGGCCAGGCCTGCCGCGAGCACGCCGGTGCCGCAGCCGAGGTCGATTGCCGTTCGGGCTCCCGGTTTCATCCGACCCAGAAACTCGAGCAGGTAGCGGGTGCCGATGTCGACGGTGGTCCCGGCGAACGCCGCTCCGTGCGCGCAGACCGTGATGGCCAGGTCGTCGTGGCGCTGGGAGTGCGGCCAGTCCGGGGTGGTTCCGGCCGACGCGGGCCGGATCGGGCCGGTCGCGACCAGCAACCGTGACTTCTGCCGCGCAGGGGCCACGTCCAGCCGGGTGAAGTGGCGGGCGAGCACCCCGTTCATGGCCGGTGCCATGTGCTTGATCCGGCCACCCGCAAAGACGGTGACGTCGGCGACGGCATACCGGGCGATGGCACCGGCGATCTCGTCGAGGGCCGACAGGCTCCGCGGGAGCTGAAGCAGCACGACCCTGGCGCCGGCCAGCAGCTCCTCCGTGAGGCCCAGCGAACGGAACACGCCGGTCAGACCGGCGTCGGCGGCGTTGCGGGCCAGGGCGAGTTCCCCCGAGAGCACGTCCTGGTGCACCCGGATGCCGCGGGCTCCGCCGAGGTACGCCGCGCCCAGGGTCAGGGCGCCGTATCGGTCCTCGATCACGACGACTTCGCCGGGGGCCGCGGACGCGACGGCGCCGGCCGCCTCATCGAGGATCAGCCGGTCGCTCGCATCCACGGCGAAGAGGTTGTCGGCCTCCACGTCCGGGTAGCGGCGCAGCCGGTCGAAAGCAAAGGGGGACGGCTCGTCCGCCGCCCCGGCCGGATGCGTCATGCGGCGCTACTCCTTGTGGCCGAGCGGGCGCCAGATCACGATCTGGTTCGAGCGTCTGCTGCGGGTGCCGGCGCGCATCGAGATGACCTCCCCGGCCGAGCCCGCCGCGAAGACGCGGCGGCCCGGGCGGTTGAGCAACTCGTCGGCGAGGGCCGCCTCGAGTTCACGCAGGCGGGATTCGAGCCCGCGAACGTGGTCTTCCAATTCGAGGATGCGCCGGATTCCCTCCAGACTCACACCCTCGGCACCCAGGTCCGCGATCTCGCGCAACTTCGCCACGTCCCGCATGGAGTACCGGCGGGACCGACCGGGGGTGCGGTCTGGGCTCACCAGCCCCAGGCGGTCGTACTGGCGCAGGGTTTGCGGGTGCATGCCCGCAAGCTCTGCCGCCATCGAGATCACGAAGACCCGGGTGTTTTCGTCCACCGCTAGTCTCTCGCCTTCGCCAGGAGGTCGTCGCGCGGGTTCTCCTTCGGCAGGGCGGCCGCGAACGCCTCGAGTTTCTCCTCGGCGTCCTTGGACAGGTGCGACGGCACGGCAACCTGCACCTCGGCGAGCAGGTCGCCGGTGCCCTTGGGCGTCACGACCCCGCGCCCCTTGACTCGCAGGACTCGGCCACTCGGGGTGCCCGGTGCGATCCGCAGCTTGACCGGAGGGCCGCCGAGGGTGGGCACCTCGATCGTCGCGCCCAGCGCGGCCTCGACGAAGGTGACCGGAACGGCCACCCGGAGGTTGAGGCCCTCGCGCTCGAAGACCGGATGCTTGCGCACCGAGACCGTGAGCACGATGTCGCCGGATTCGCCGCCGTCAGGGCTGTGCTGGCCCTGGCCGCGGAGCTTGATCTTCTGGCCATCCGCGACACCGGCCGGGATCTTCACCTTGATCGCGCGACCATCCTGCGTCTGCAGGGTGATCTGGTCCCCGTGGGTGGCCGTGATGAAGTCGACGGTGGTCGACGCGATGACGTCCCGGCCGCGGGTCGGGCCGCCGTAGCCGCGGAAGCCGCCGCTCGTGCTGCCGAAACCGCCACCACCACCACCACGGCCGAACATTCCGCCGAGGAGGTCGTCGTAGCCGCCCTGCTCGTAGGAGTACCCCTGTTGCCGTGCTCCTCCGCCGAACATGCCGCCGAACACGTCGTCGAAGCCGCCGGCCTGCCCGCCGCCGCCCCGGGGGGCGGTGAAGCGTGCTCCACCGCCCATGGCGCGCACGGCGTCGTATTCCTTGCGCTGCGCAGGGTCGCCGATCACCGAGTGGGCCTCGCTGATTTCCTTGAACTTCGCCTCGGCCGCCGGGTTGCCCGGATTGGAGTCCGGGTGATACTTGCGGGCCAGCTTCCGGTAGGCCTTCTTCAGCTCGGCCGGGGTGACATCCTTCGCGACACCCAGGACCTTGTAGAAGTCCTTGTCAAACCAGTCCTGGCTAGCCATCGCTCGGTACCTGGACTACGACCTTGGCCACACGCAGGAGCGTCGAGCCGAGGAAGTAGCCGGTCTCGACCACATCGCCGACGGTGTCCGCCTCCACGTCCGTGCTGGGCAACTGGAAGATCGCCTCGTGCACGTTCGGGTCGAAGGGCTCCCCCACCGCGCCGAACGGCGTCACGCCGAGGCGCTCCACGCTCGCCCGCAGTTTGGCGGCAATGGTGCTGAAGGCCGTGTCGGCGACCAGGTCGCCGTGCTTCTCGGCCCGGTCGAGGTCGTCGAGCACCGGGATCAGGCCCTTGACGACATCCACGGTGACGCGCTCGCGCAGGGCCTCGCGGTTCGCCTCGGTGCGCTTGCGGTAGTTCGCGTATTCCGCGGTGACCCGCTTCAGGTCGGCGAGGTGCTCGTCGGACGGCTCCGCGGCTTCGCGGTCGGCGGCGTCGAGGATGTCCTGGACGGTGAGTTCGTCCTCGTCGATCCCGTCGGCCGGAGCACCGGTCTCCGCGGCGTGGTCCGTCCCGGGGGCACCCTCGGCGGGCACCCCCTCCTCGAACGGCTCGTCCTCAGGACGCTTGTCGTCTGCCATTACTGCTTGGTTCCTGAGCTGGTCGAAGGGTCGTCCTCGTCGTCGACGACCTCGGCGTCAACGACGTCCTCATCGGCCTTGGCTGACTCGGCGGTCGGTTCCCCGGCGTCGGCGGGAGGCGTTGCGGCATCCGCCTGGCTGGACTTGTAGATGGCCTCGCCGATCTTGCCCTGGCTCTCGTTGAGCTTGTCGAACGCGGTCTTCACGGCCGCGTCGTCGTCTCCGGCGAGTGCGGACTTGAGGGCGTCGACGTCGGCCTGGACCTCGGTCTTGACCTCCTCTGGCAGCTTCTCGTTGTTCTCCTTGATCAGCTTCTCGATCGAGTAGGCGAGCTGCTCGGCGGTGTTGCGGGTCTCGGCTGCCTCGCGGCGGCGCTTGTCCTCCGCGGCGTGCTCCTCACCCTCGCGCACCATGCGCTCGATGTCCTCCTTCGCCAGCGACGAGCCGCCGGTGATGGTCATCGACTGCTCCTTGCCGGTGCCCTTGTCCTTGGCGGACACGTGCACGATGCCGTTGGCGTCGAGGTCGAAGGTGACCTCCACCTGCGGGATGCCGCGTGGGGCCGGCGCGATGCCGGTCAGCTCGAACGTGCCCAGGTTCTTGTTGTCGCGGGTGAACTCGCGCTCGCCCTGGAAGACCTGGATCGCCACGGACGGCTGGTTGTCGTCGGCCGTGGTGAACGTCTCGCTGCGCTTGGTCGGGATGGCCGTGTTGCGCTCGATCAGGCGCGTCATGATGCCGCCCTTGGTTTCGATGCCGAGGCTCAGCGGGGTGACGTCGATGAGCAGGACGTCCTTGCGCTCACCCTTCAGCACCCCGGCCTGGAGTGCGGCACCGACGGCGACGACCTCATCGGGGTTGACGCCCTTGTTCGGGTCCTTGCCGCCGGTCTCGCTCTTGACGAGCTCGTAGACGGCGGGCATGCGGGTGGAACCGCCGACGAGAACGACGTGCGCGATGTCCTCCACCTTGACGCCGGCCTCACGGATGACGTCCTGGAACGGCTTCTTGGTGCGGTCGAGCAGGTCTTCGGTCATCTTCTCGAACTGAGCGCGGGTGAGCGTCTCGTCGAGGTTCGCGGGGCCGTTCTCGGTCAGCGAGAGGTAGGGCAGCTGGATGCTGGCCGACATGCTGCTGGAGAGTTCCTTCTTGGCCTGCTCCGCGGCCTCCTTGAGGCGCTGCTTGGCGATCTTGTCCTTGGAGACGTCGACGCCGGTGGTTTCCTTGAACTTCTTGATCAGGTGGTCGACGATGCGCTGGTCCCAGTCGTCGCCGCCGAGGCGGTTGTCGCCGGCGGTCGAGCGCACCTGGATGGTGGAGAAGTCGTCGTCCTTGCCCACCTCGAGGAGGGAGACGTCGAAGGTTCCGCCACCGAGGTCGAAGACCAGGATGAGCTCGTCTTCCTTGCCGCGGTCGAGGCCGTAGGCCAGGGCTGCGGCGGTCGGCTCGTTGATGATGCGGAGCACGTTGAGACCAGCGATCTCACCGGCCTCCTTGGTGGCCTGTCGCTCGGCGTCGTTGAAGTACGCGGGAACGGTGATGACGGCATCCGTCACCTTGTCGCCCAGGTACTGCTCGGCGTCGCGCTTGAGCTTGGCCAGGATGCGGGCGGAGATCTCCTGCGGGGTGTACTTCTTGTCGTCGATGGCGACGTCCCAGTTGGTGCCGACGTGGCGCTTGACCGACGAGATGGTGCGGTCGACGTTGGTGACGGCCTGGCGCTTGGCGGTCTCGCCGACCAGCACCTCGCCGTCCTTGGTGAAGGCGACGACGGACGGTGTGGTCCGGAAGCCTTCGGCGTTTGCGATGACGGTGGGTTCTCCACCCTCGAGGACGGCCACCACAGAGTTGGTGGTTCCGAGGTCGATGCCTACTGCACGGGCCATGTGTGCGTTCTCCTTCAAAGTTTTTTCTCAGCGTGATCGATCGGTATGATTTCTCAGACTTGAGTGGTAATGGCTCAAGTGTGGCATCAGCACAAATCCGAGTCAAGCCAGCCAGCTGAAAGTTGAGTGTGAACGACTCAACTTTGAGTCGGGGAAGAAGGCTTCACGGTTTCCCCCGATTTGTGGCCGCCGCCCACTACTCTGGGCGCATGACCGGGATTGCGCAGGGCGGCACGGATGCCCAGGTGTCGCCACACGAGACGAGCCGCCGCCGTGTGGTGGCCTGGAGCTTCTGGGACTGGGGCTCCGCGGCGTTCAACGCGGTCGTCACCACCTTCGTCTTCACCGTCTACATCACGGGGTCGTCCTTCGGCGACAAGGACGTGATCTCGGCGCAGCTGGGCTGGGCCCTGGCGATCGCCGGTTTCCTGGTGGCGGTTCTCGCGCCGATCACCGGGCAGCGCTCTGACACCTCCGGGCGGCGCAAGCTGTGGCTGGGAGTGAACACGTTCATCGTCGTAATCATCACCGCCGCGATGTTCTTCGTGCAGGCCTCGCCCGACTTCCTGCTGCTCGGGCTGTTCCTGGTGGCCGCCGGCAACGTCTTCTTCGAATTCGCGGGCGTCAATTACAACGCCATGCTCGCCCAGGTCTCCACACCGCGCACGATCGGCAAGGTCAGCGGCTTCGGCTGGGGAATGGGCTACATCGGCGGGATCGTGCTGCTGCTCATCGTCTACTTCGGCTTCATCCAGCCCGAGGTGGGCCTGTTCGGGGTGACCGGGGAGAACGGCCTCTCGGTCCGGGTGGCGATGCTGATCGCGGCGGCCTGGTTCGGCCTGTTCGCCCTGCCGGTGCTGCTCACCGTGCCCGAATACCACTCTCCCGCCACCGTGCGGCGGGAACGGGTGGGCTTCCTCCGCTCCTACGTCGTGCTCGGCCAGGACATCGCGCGGCTCTGGAAGACCAGCCGGCACACGGTCTACTTCCTGATCGCGAGCGCAGTGTTCCGGGACGGCCTGGCCGGGGTGTTCACCTTCGGCGGGGTGCTCGCGGCATCCGTCTTCGGATTCTCGCCCGGCGAGGTGATCATCTTCGCGATCGCGGCGAACGTGGTCGCGGGCATCGCGACGATCAGCGTCGGCGTGCTCGACGATCGGCTGGGCGCGAAACCCGTGATCGTGACGGCCCTGGTCGGCCTGATCGTCTGCGGCGGGCTGGTCTTCTTCCTGCACGACGGCGGGCAGATCGTGTTCTGGACCGCGGGGCTGGCGCTGACCCTCTTCGTGGGCCCTGCCCAGTCGGCCAGTCGCACCTTCCTGGCCCGGCTGATTCCGCCGGGGCGCGAGGGCGAGGTATTCGGCCTCTACGCGACCACCGGCCGCGCGGTGAGCTTCCTCGCCCCGACCATGTTCGCGCTGATGGTCACGATCTTCGGGGAGACCTACTGGGGCATCCTCGGAATCGTGCTCGTCTTGTTGGTCGGCCTGCTCGTGCTGATTCCGGTGAAGCCGAAGCAGGATCAAATCGGCTGAGCGAATCCTGTTTGTTGTCTGGAGATACCCTGAACTCTCGTCTGAGCCGATCTTCCTTGTCAGGCTGGAGTCATGACTACCTTGCAGATCCAGAAGGCCGAACTCCTCAACGCGCTGCACGTTCCAGGGTCCCCGCTGATTGTCACGAACGTCTGGGACGCCATCACCGCCAGGGTCGTGGCGCAGGCGCCCGGCGTGAAGGCCCTCGCGACTGCGTCGCATTCGGTGTCGAATGCGCGCGGGCTGCAGGACGGTGAGGGTCTCAGCGTCAACGAAGCCATCGCCGCGGCACGCCTGATCATCGACGCGGTCGACCTGCCGGTCTCGGTCGACTTCGAGAAGGGCTACGCCCCGGATGCCGCGGGCGTGGCCCGCAACGTGCGCCGCCTGATCGAGGAGTCCGGTGCCGTCGGCATCAATCTTGAGGACTCGATCGGCGCGCCGAAGGCTCCCCAGTTCGACATTCCGACCGCGGCCGCGCGGGTGTCCGCAGCCCGCACCGCCGCGGAAGCGACCGGCATCCCGCTCGTGATCAACGCGCGCGTGGACACCCTGGCCGGCGGCGGCGAGTGGGACGAAGCCGTCGAACGCGCGAACGCCTACCTCGACGCGGGTGCCGATGTGATCTTCTTCCTCGGTCTGAATGACGAGAACAAGGTGAAGCGCGCCCTGGACGAGGTCAACGGCCGGATCTCGGTGATCGGGCATCCGGGGGCCGTGCCGCTGGCCCGCCTCGCCGAACTCGGCGTCTCCCGGGTCAGCTTCGGCCCTGGCTCGCTCGGCCTCACCCTCGCGGCGTTGCAACGCTCCGCGTCGCAGCTCACCTCCCTCGGCGACTACCCCACCGACCTCGCCTTTCCCTTCGCCCTCGCCCCCTGACCCCGAACCCGCCCGCGCGGTCCACTCGGCGGCAGTCGCAGCGGTGAGCGCTCCAGTTGCGCCGCTGCGCGCCTGGAGCGCCTGGCGCGCAGCGGCGCTACGGGCGCGCTCGGCTGACTAACGGATGCGGGTGGCCTCGTTGTGCTCGACGAGCAGCCAGGTCGCGCCCTCGTCGTCGGACACCCAGCCCTCCCAGGTGTAGGCGTCGTCCGTGATCGAGACGAAGTTCCAGCGGATCGGGCGGCCGTCGGTGCCCGTGCCATCCTGGCGCAGGCCGTTGCGGTGCGGGGTGGCCACGAGGTGGCAGTACTCCCCGATCTTCGGCGCGAAGTAGCTGACCCGCCAGGCGCCGGCGTGCGGGTCGTAGACCCGCACGGCCATCGCCACGGTCTCGAACCCGCTCGGATGGGTGTCGCTGACGACGACCTCGATGTCCTGCACGGCGCGCCCGTCGAGCACGAATTCGACGATCCAGGTGAAGTCGCGTTCGCGCCACGCGCCACTGGCCTCGTCGAGCCGCGAGCCCTTGGCCGCCCAGGTTCCGACGAGCTGGCCGAACCGGCGCATCCGCCCCGGGTACTCAGGCGTCGGTCCCGGCGCGATGAGCGCCTCGGTGAAGCGGGGCACGGATGTGGTCATGAGACGATTTTACCGGGCGCATGTTGCGTCCGTGTGAACGAGGCTACTCGCCGCTGGTCGAACCGGCCCGGTGGGCGGGCCACTCCCCGCTGGCCGAGCCACTCCCCGCTGGCCGAGCCACTCCCCGCTGGCCGAGCCACTCCCCGCTGGCCGAGCCACTCCCCGCTGGCCGAGCCACTCCCCGCTGGCCGAGCCACTCCCCGCTGGCCGAGCCACTCCCCGCTGGCCGAGCCACTCCCCGCTGGCCGAGCCACTCCCCGCTGGCCGAGCCACTCCCCGCTGGCCGAGCCACTCCCCGCTGGCCGAGCCACTCCCCGCTGGCCGAGCCACTCCCCGCTGGCCGAGCCACTCCCCGCTGGCCGAGCCACTCCCCGCTGGCCGAGCCACTCCCCGCTGGCCGAGCCACTCCCCGCTGGCCGAGCCACTCCCCGCTGGCCGAGCCACTCCCCGCTGGCCGAGCCACTCCCCGCTGGCCGAGCCACTCCCCGCTGGCCGAGCCACTCCCCGCTGGCCGAGCCACTCCCCGGTGGTCGAGCTTGTCGAGACCGTGACGTCCGTGCGGTGAAAACCCATGAACGACCGGGACGCCGTCGGCCCGCGCTGGCCCTGGTAGCGGGAGCTGTACTCGCTCGAGCCGTAGGGACGCTCCGCCGGCGAGCTCAGCCGGAAGAAGCACAGCTGGCCGATCTTCATCCCCGGCCACAGCTTGATCGGCAGGGTGGCGACATTGCTCAGTTCGAGCGTGACGTGACCGGCGAAGCCGGGGTCGATGAACCCGGCCGTGGAGTGGGTGAGCAGGCCCAGGCGGCCCAACGAGCTCTTGCCCTCGAGCCGGGCGGCGATGTCGTCGGGCAGGCTCACCTTCTCGTAGGTGGCTCCGAGTACGAACTCGCCCGGGTGCAGGATGAACGGCTCGTCCCGGGGAGTCTCGATCAGCCGGGTGAGGTCCGGCTGGTCTTCGGCCGGGTCGATGTACGGATACTTATGGTTGTCGAACAGGCGGAAGAAGCCGTCCAGACGCACATCGATGCTCGACGGCTGGATCATGTCGGGCCGATACGGCTCCAGACGGATTCGTTCCGCGTCGATTTCAGCCTTGATGTCGCGATCCGAGAGCAGCACGGTTCCAGCCTAACGGCGTGGAGTTGATATGCTGGCACGGTTCGGTGCTGGCTTACCCCTTCACCCGGCGCGCGGATGTAGTTCAATGGTAGAACTTCAGCTTCCCAAGCTGATAGCGCGGGTTCGATTCCCGTCATCCGCTCCGTTGAGGCTCGGTGAAAAGTTGTGGCTTCGGGAATCGCTCTCGTCATGCTTGCAGACGAGCTATTCTGCCTGGGTGGAGTGGAGCGGCCGTCCGGGCTACCGTTCGTCACGTCCACTGGACCGAGTTCACAGGGGAACCCCGGAGGTGCCTGGGGTAGGTCGCCACGACGGCCCCGAGGCGAAGCCGCCGGTCAGCGGCTCCGGCGCAGGCTCAGGCTCCGGCTCCGGCTCCGGCTCCGGCTCACCGAGCCTGCCGGCTTGGTCCGGGGCCGAGCGCGAGCACGGCGGCGAAGACAAGGAGCGCGGACAGGATCACGACCCCGTTGACCAGCTCCACCGACCAGGCGACGCCCTGGCCGAGGTTCTTCACGAGCAGCTGGCCCGGCCAGACCAGGAGGGGAATCAGGGCTGCGGCGACGAGCTCCCTGGCACGCGCCCGGCTGCCGCGCCGGTCGAGCGTGACCAGGGCGGCATCCGTCACCGCCGCCGCCGCCAATGCGGCGAGGACGACCCGCGGGTCGTGGAAGTCCTCCAGGAGGGAGGCGAGCAGGGCGAGGGAGGTCACGAGCACGGTCACGGTGCCGAAGAAGGCGAGTCGGGCGCGAATGAGGTAGACCACCGGCACCACCAGGACGAAGGAGCTGACCAGGTAGCCGCTGAGCCCGACGACGGTGAAGCTGCCTTCCGGCACCTGGGCCGCACCGCCGACCGTGAAGCTCTCCGGGTCGGTCAGGAAGCCGGAGGTGAAGCTCACCGCGAAGGCCCAGATGGCGGTGATCGACGTCACGGCCAGGGTCACTGTCAGCTTGACCCCGAACGACGCCGGCCCGGCTCGGCGGCGTGCGGCCAGGATCGGCCCGGACATCAGAAGTGAGCCGGCCACGAACAGCCAGAGGTGCGACGGGCTGAGCAGCGCGTCGAGGTCGGCCTCGATGCCGAAGATCTGGTGCCAGGCCAGGTCGCCGGCGCCGCCGATCGCGAACAGCACCGCCCCCGCCGCCGCGAATCCATAGCCGGCGGGGATGCGCGCAACCACTCCCAGCCGATGGCGGACGGCGGCGCGTCGGCTGACCACGGCGATCCACCCGCCCAGCAGGAGCAGGCCGCCGTAGACCAGACCATGCCAGGGGGTGAAGAAGGAGTCCGGCAGGCCCAGCACGTGGGCGCGCCCGTCGAGGTACAGGGCCACCGAGATCTCGAGGCCGAGCACGGCGCCCACCAGGTCGTCCGTGACCGTGCTCAGGACGGGAGCACCTGCCCTCGGGTCACCCTCGCCCGCGCCTCCGCCGGCGGGTTCAGCCGACTGCACTCCGCGGCCGGAACCCACCCGATCAGTACCCATCTGCAGTACCCATCTGCCGCCTCCAGCCGCCGTCGTGACCACGCATGACCACGCATGACCACGCATGACCGAAAATACGCGCGACGATCGCGGCGCACAACCGCCAGGGCCCGGTCAGACCCCATCTCGCGGCGGCGGAATCGTGAGCTCGTCGAGTACTCTGCGGGGGCGACACCGCGAATCGTCCAGCGTATTCTTCGCCGGCCCTGCCGTGCGGGGTCACCGGCCGGCTCGCCAGATCGGACCACGCGGCGGCGGCCAGGTACTCCCGCCGTCCGCCGCCATGGGGCGACGGTCCCGCGCGGCGGGGCCGCCGAACTGCGAAACTGGAGTCCGGCGTTGGCGCTGCCAACATTCTGGAGGCCTCTTGTCACCCGCACCATTCGACCCGGCCGCACTGCCGGCATCCGTTCACCTGGAGACCGGCAGGGGCGGCCTGCCGGTCGTGCGGGTGGTCGGCCGACAGGGCTCGGCCGAGCTGTACCTGCACGGCGCTCACCTGACCTCGTGGACGCCGGCCGGTGGCCTGCCGGTGCTCTGGTTGAGCGCGGCCAGCCTGTTCACCGAGGCGAAGGCGATCCGCGGCGGGGTGCCGATCTGCTTCCCGTGGTTCGGGGCCAACCCGCTCGACCCGGCCGCCCCCGCGCACGGATTCGCCCGACTGTCGGCATGGGAGCTCGTCGGCGCCCGCGACGAGGACGGCACCGTGGCCGTCACCCTCCGGCTGGCCGACAGCCCGGCCACCCGAACCACGGCCTGGCCGCACCGATTCGAGGCGCTGTACACCGTGACCGTGGGCGCCCGGCTGACCCTCGCGCTCACGGTGACGAACCGGGGCCCGGATGCCGTCACCTTCGAGGAGGCGCTGCACAGCTACCTGGCCGTGGACGACATTCGCGCCACCGAAGTGACCGGCCTCGAGGGTGCGCCCTACCTTGACCAGCTCGCCGGGATGTCGGTCGAGACGGACACCGTCCCCGTGCGATTCAGCGCCGAAACGGACCGGATCTACCTGGACAGCCCCGCCGCCACGGCCGTGACCGACGGCTCCGGCCGCACCGTGTCCATCGCCACCGGCGGCTCGCACAGCACGATCGTCTGGAACCCGTGGATCGTCAAGGCGGGCTCGATGGTGGACTTCGGCGACGACGAGTGGACCGGCATGGTGTGCGTCGAGACCGCGAACGTGCGCACGGATGCCGTGCGGCTGGGTCCCGGCCAGAGCCACACGATGAGCCTGCTGCTCAGCGCCATCGCCTGAGCGCTCCGCCGCACCACCGCGGCACCGGGCGCACCACCCCGCCGCGCCACTTCGCAGCGAGCGCGCCAGTTGCGCCGTTGCGCGCCAGGCACACGTGGCGCGCAGCGGCTGAAGTGGCGCGCTGGGCCTCGGCCGACTCTTCGAGGCAGACGGCGGGCGGGCGGGTGCACAGGCAGGTACGCCGGCGGGCTGGTGGGCCGACGGATAAGCCCGCGCTACGAAGCCGGCAGGCCGGCGGGGACCTGGCCGAGCAGCCAGGCGACGACGTCGGCCGCGCCCCAGCCGTCCGGGTGGGCGTCGCGGAGCACGGCCGCACCCTCGATGTCGTTGCCGAGGGTGAGCAGGGGCGACTCGACGTACCCGGTCTTGCGGGTCTGGCCCAGTCCGACCGTCGCGGTCAGCGCGTTGCAGAGGCAGGCCCGGCCGACTGTGTCCTCGACGGCGCCGCCCTTGCGCACGTACATGTGCACCGGCTCACTCGGGCAGCGAAAGCCCACGACACCGTCCTTGCGCTGGTACGGTTCGCGCAGGTAGCTGAGGTCGCAGAGTCGCACCCGCTCGTCGTAGACGGCGGGCACCGAGAGCGTCCCGGGCAGCTGGGCAACCTTGAACGGGAAGCCCGTCGGCGAGGCGGCGGCATCCGTTCTGATCGACAGCTCGCCGTCGTCGATCCGGTCGAGCACGGCGTCGCGCAGGGTGTCGGCGAGGCCGGACTCGCGGCTCAGCGCGAAGAGGGTGCCGACCTGCACACCGGCCGCGCCCGCCCGGAGCGCCTCGGCCACCCGTTCGGGCTGGCCGTAGCCTCCGGCAAGCCAGAAGGGAAGGCCGAGGTCGGCGATCTTCTCGAGGTTGGCGTCGTCACGGGGACCGTAGATGGGCTGTTTGTCGTCGTCGAGGGTGAGCCGGCCGCGCGGCGGCGCATTGTGGCCGCCGGCGGTCGGGCCCTCGATGATGAAACCGTCCGGGCGGATCTCCTCGTCCCTGGCGAGGTAGAACGCGAGCACGTGTGCGGCGACTATCGCGAGGAACTTCGGGCGGTGCAGGGCGGGAAGCGCCTCGCCGAGCAGGTCGACCGGATCGACGCCGACGGTGTGCACGGACTCCGAGCCGGACACGTCGATGGTGACCCGGCCCTCCCGGCCCGCGGCGAACTCGTTCAGCAGGTGCGGGATCTCCCGTGGGATTCCCGCCCCCATCAGCACATAGTCTACGTCCGCCAGCATCGCCCCCAAGGCGGCGGCCGGGGTGGCCAGCTGCACCTTCTCCATATAGTTGATGCCGACGAGCCCGGAGTGGCCCTCTTTCGCCAGCCAGACTTCGACGAAGTTGCCCAGCACGCTCAGCTCCTGCTGCTCCCTGGTCGGGTGCAAGGACAGCTTGGGCACGGGCAGGTAGGAGCCGCCGTCCGGGCGGCCGTCGACCAGGAAGAACCGGGCCAGCACTCGCTCGGCGATCGCCGGCACCGGGAACGCGTCGAGGGCCCGGCGGATGTCGCCGGCCGGGTCGCCGTCCTGCAGCCTCCGGGTGAGCACCGTGTCGAGGGCGATCCCGGACACGACGCCGAGCTGGCCGGCCTGGGACACGGTGCGGGCGAGCTGCCACGAGGAGACGGCCATGCCCATGCCACCCTGGATGACGACCGGCAGTGATTTTTCGAGCACGATAGCCTCCGTGAGTGTTGCCTGGGGCCCGCAAGTTCTGGGATTCCGAGCCTGATTCAGCTTAACTCAGGCCATATGCCGGATCGGGAGTGCAACTTCGCGGAGCGCGGCGGGCGGGCGGCATCCGTGGCCCGGCGAGCGGTGCCGTGGCGAGAGGAAAGCGCCGGATTGTCCCTCTTCCAGACTTTTTCAACTTCGACGTGACGAATCCGTTCCGGCTAACGTCTTAGTAATTGACCAACCCGCGGTCGCCGCCCTTTCCGGGCGGGCAGGCCGAAAGAGACTGGAGTTCATCATCGTTGACACCACCGCATTCGAAGCCATGGCAGCCACCGGCGCCGGCAAGACCGTGATCGCGGACAACGTTGTTGCGAAGATCGTCGGGATCGCCGCACGGGAGGTTCCCGGGGTCTTCGCGCTCGGCGGCGGCGCCGTGCGCGCCCTCGGCGCCATCCGGGACGCCATCAGCGGCACCGACCCGTCCCAGGGTGTGAGCATCACCGTCGACGAGACCCGGGTCGCCGTGGAGATCACCCTGGTCGTGGAGTACCCCCACGAGCTGCAGAAGGTCGCCGACGACGTGCGGGCCGCGATCACGAACGCGATCCACACGATCGTGGGCATGCAGGTGACCGCCGTCGACGTGACCGTCAAGGATGTTCACCACGCCACGAACACCACTGACGAGCCGGAGACCCCGGCCGTCTCCGAGTAACCGAACCGAACCCGATCAACCCGCGCTGCGGCGCCCACACACGTGCACTGACCCAGGGTCCACCGACCCGACTACCCCACAAAAGAAGGACACACTCATGAGCTTCATCGGATTTCTCATCCTCGGACTTATCGCCGGCGCCATCGCGAAGGCGATCCTCCCGGGCCGCCAGGGCGGCGGCTGGTTCCTGACGCTGATCCTCGGCGTGATCGGCGCCTTCCTGGGCGGCTGGCTCGGATCGCTCATCTTCGGGGTCAACCTCGGCGACTTCTTCTCGATTTCGACCTGGCTCCTCGCCATCGTCGGATCGATCATCGTGCTCCTGATCTACGGCGCCGTCGCCGGTCGCCGCCGGGCCTGACCGGCACGACGGCTCCCAGCCGAAACGGGCGCACCAGTCCTGGTGCGCCCGTTTTTTCGTGCGCGCCGATTGTCAGTCGCCGCCCACGTCGTGCAGGTGGTGCACCGGGTCGTGCACGAAGTACCGGCCCAGCGTCGTGACGGTGAAGACAGCGCCGTCGCTTCGTCGTCCGGTGCGCCCCCGGTCGGCCTCCGTGACGTTCGAGAACGCGTCGGCGACGGATGCCGCGGCCTCGGTGAGCTCCCTGGCCACCGCGGCCGGTTCCTGCTGGTTGTACCGGGCGGCGACCGCCGTCGTATCCTGGTCCCAATTCGGGAACGCCGGGTCGTCCTCGGTGAGCATCAGCCGCAGGCGCGCCTCGAAGATGCGGAACACGTCGCGAACATGGGCCGCGTACTCCAGGGCCGACCAGGTGTGGTCGTTCGGGCGCACCGCGACATCCGTGCGGTGCAGCACCGGAATCCAACGGTCCGCGTTCCGGCGCACGAGCCGGGGGATGTCGTCGAAGTCGACCTCGGCCGCGGCGAAACCGCATTCCGGGCATCGGGTCTCGAGCACCCAGGTCCAGTCCTTCGTGTCTGCTTCGATCGCCATGCGCAGATCCTATCCGGCTGGTTCCGGTGCAGCGGGCGGGGCGCAGGCCGTGGCGGCGCGGATCGCTTCCACCGCCTGCTCCTCGGTCCACGGCAAGGGAGCCGAGGGCGGCTCAGGATTGGTCGTGCCGGCGCCTGCCGTGCCGGCGGACGCCGGCACGGTCCACACGATCGCGGCGAGGCGCCGGGCCACCGCCTCAGCGAAACCGGCCCCGTCGGTCGAGTTGTTGAAGGCGACCACGATCGTCAGCCCGCTGACCGGATCGGAGTAGGCCGCCGAGATGAAGCCGGGGATCGCTCCGGCGCGCCCCCGGAGCGGACCGATTTGCTCGGCGCCGAGGCCGTAGCGTCGCCACTCGGGCACGTCGGCTCCTTCGGCCACGGTCGCCCACTGCGCCTGTGCCGTCGCGTCGGAGAGCAGGCTGCCCTCGGCGAGGGCGCTCACCCACTTCTTCTGGTCGGCAAGGGTCGACACGGCGCCCGCCGCCGCACCGCCCATCGACGGAGAGAGCTCGGTCACGTCCAGCACGCTGTCGCAGACGGGGTGCGCGGCGGCGTCGAGCGCGGCCGCGAGTCCCTGGGGGTGTGCGCCGGGCAGGCCCAGCTCGTTCGCGCCGGGCAGGCTCGTGCCGGTCATTTCCAGAGGTTCGAGCACCCGGCTCCGGTACAGCGACGACAGGTCCTGGTGGGTTGCCGCTTCCAGGGCCATCCCGAGCAGCACGACCCCGGTGTCGGACTGCGCCCAGGCGCCTCCGGGCAGCGCCACGCGCGGTGACCCCATTCCGCTGGACACCACCTCGCGCTCTGGCCAGATCCGAGTCGGGTTGTTCACGAATTGCGGCAGCAGGTTCCGCGTGTAGTCGGCCAGACCGGACGTGTTCCGGCACAGCTGGCCGAGGGTGATCCCCTCGAGGCCAACCACGCGGTCGAGGTAGGTCGAGACCTGGTCGTCCAATTTCACGGCGCCCTCATCGACGAGCTTCGCCAGGACAGTGCAGGTGAGCGCCGTCGTGTTCGTGCCGATGCGGTAGCTCATCGCCGTGCCCAGTGGAACCCCGTTCCCCGGGGCCGTTGTGCCGGGCGACACGACCCATTGCCCGGCCCACGGCGCCCAGACGCCGGCGAGGGCTCCGCTGGAGCCGGACTGGCTGATCGCCTCGGCGAGTGCGGCATCCAGACGGCCTGCGACCTCTGCCGGGAATGGCGCCTGCACCTGCGGGTGACTGTCGCCGATGGCACCGGCGGTGCCGGTGCATCCGGACAGCAGGAGCGCAGCACTCACGGCGAGTGCGGCCACGGCGCATCGTCGGGGCGCCCTCCCAACGTCAGTCATGGCCTCTCGATGTTCATTCCGTTACCCCCCGTTTGCCGCTGACCCCTATAGGAGGGAGTGTACTCACGACACGGATGCCGCGCCTGCTTTGACCAAACCGAATCGCCCGGTTCTCCGAATAGTTATCGTGCACGGATCGGCCGTGACACCAAACAGGAGGTCTTCTCATGCGCACATCACCCAATCGCCTCGTCGCCACCGTCTTCGGCGCCGTCTACCTGCTCGTCGGACTGCTCGGCTTCGCCGTGACCGGCGGCATCAGCTTCTTCGCGACCGAGGGTGGCCTGCTCCTCGGCCTCTTCGCGGTCAACCCGCTGCACAACGTGGCCCACCTTCTGATCGGCGCCGCGCTCCTGATCGCCGGGCTAGCCAGTGTTCCCGCCGCCAAGGCCGTCAACACCACGATCGGCGCGGTCTACCTGCTCCTGGGCATCGTCGGCTTCTTCATCGCGAGCACCGCGCTGAACATCCTCGCCCTCAACACGCCAGACCACTTCCTGCACCTCGCGAGCGCGATCGTGCTCCTCGGAGCCGGTCTCGCAGCCGACAAGGTCGTCAGTCGCAACCGCACAGCCTCGGTCTAGTCGCCGACGGCCCAGCCGGCACCGACCACGTCAACGCCCGTTCCAACGAAAGGCACGCCATGACCTCGATCAGCCGTCTCTGGCTCGCCTTCGCCGCGATGGGCGCCGGCACGATCCACCTCGCCGTGGGCGCGACCGCCCCGGTCCTGCTCGCCATCATCCTGGTCGGGTTCGGCGCCGCCGAACTCGCCTGGGGCGTCGCGACGCTGGTTCGGGGGCGGCTGGTCGTCCCGGACCTGGCCCTGTTCGGCGCCCTCATCCCCGTCTTCGTGTGGGGAACGACGGCGACTCTGGGCAGCGGGTTCGGGATCCCGGCCGGCGCCACTGGCCTCCCCCTCTTCCCGATGATGGTGGCCTCGCTGTTCGGCCTGTTCATCGCAGCAGCCCTCGCGGTCGTGCGCCGCAGGGCCGGCCGGAGCATCCGCCAGACCGGCAGTGCGGGCGCGCCCGCTCCGGGCGTCGGGCGAACGGATGTCGCGACCGCTCCGCAGGGCTGGCGCTTCCTCGTCGCGCTCACGATCGGCGGGCTGTTGTTCTCCGGCCTGACCACGCCGGCGCTGGCCGCGACGGAGGTCGGCGCCCATGCCGTGCCCCACGGCCTCCCGGCCTCGACATCCCGCACGCTCCCGGGATCGACGTCCCCCGCCCTCGTCACGCCCGGCCACCACCGCTAACCCGGCGGCCCGCCGACCTCGCGGCGCAGGTTTGAGAAGCGGGCGCACGATGCAACGTGCGCCCGCTTCTCAAACCTGCGCCGCGACTCTCGTTCGTGCGACGGGGCGGGGCGCGGCGCGACGCGGGTCGACGGGGCGGGGCGGGGCGCGTCAGGCGGGCAGGTCGCCGCGGGGACCGTTCATGAAGCGCTGCACGTTCTCATCCACGATGATGTCGCTCGGCCGCAGGGGGCGGGTCAGGTAGAGGCCGTCGAGGCTGGTCANGATGTCGCTCGGCCGCAGGGGGCGGGTCAGGTAGAGGCCGTCGAGGCTGGTCAGGCGGCTCAACGCGACATAGGTCTGGCCGGGGCTGAACACCCTCGCCCCGAGGTCCACGATCGCCCGCTCGTAGGTGGCACCCTGCGACTTGTGGATGGTGACCGCCCACGCCAACCGCAACGGGAACTGCGTGAACTCGGCCACGACGTCCTTGCTCAGTTTCTTGGTGGTCTGGTTGTAGGTGTACTTGAACTTCTCCCAGACGGCGGGCTCCACCTCGTGGGTCACCCCGTCGATGTCCACGTAGACCGTGGAGGCGACCCGGGTGACGGTGCCGATGCTGCCGTTGACCCAGCGCGGACCGCCGTCTTGCGGGGAATCGTTGCGCAGGAACATGACCTGGGCGCCGACCTTGAGCTCGAGCACCTCGTCGGCCGGGAACGTGCGGCCTCCGAAATCACCCGTGACGTCCGCCTTGGCCGTGAGAGCCTTCCCGGAGAGTCGCTTGAGGGCGGCCGCATTGATGCGATTCACGGAATCGTTCCGGGTCGCGAGGGTGATCACGCCCTCCGTCGGGGGCTTCCGCTCCCCCGCCGCGTTGAGCGCGCCGCCGATCTCCGGCGTGACCTGGCCGTGCCGAACCGCGTTGAGCATGAGCTTGAAGTCCGCGTCGCGCTGGCGGTGCACCTCGGTGAGCTCGAAGATGCGCAGGTCGGCGTCCCGCCAGACCCTGGCGTCGAAGAACCACATCGACCGGTAGGTGTCGGCGAAGTAGGCGCGCTCGTCAGAGTCCCCCGGCACAGGGGCAAGCTGGTACGGGTCACCGAAGAGCACGATCTGCGCCCCGCCGAACGTGTCGTTCGGCCGCTGGCGGGCCTGGCGCAGGCTGCGGTCGATCGCATCCATCAGGTCGGCGTTGACCATGGACACCTCGTCGATGACGACGGTGTCGATCGTGTTGAGCAGCTTGCGGAGCTGGTCGTTCTGGTCGATCTGGTGATCGGCGATCACGCCGATCGGCAGCCGGAACAGCGAGTGGATGGTCTGGCCGCCCACGTTGAGGGCGGCGACGCCGGTGGGCGCCGCGATGACGATCTGCTTGCTGGTGTTCCAGGAGAGGTGGTTCAGCAGCGTGGACTTGCCCGTTCCGGCCCGGCCGGTGACGAAGACGTTCTGGCGGGTGCCCTCGATCGCCTGGAACACCTCGGCTTGTTCGCGCGACAGCGGGATCTCGGACACGGGGGACGCTTTCGATGGGTGCGGGAGGGACATCCCACTGTATCCGCTGTCCCGCGACCGGAGTCCGTCAACACCCTGCCTGTGCACTCCGAGGGGGCGGATGCCTGCCCGTGGACCCGCGGCATGGGAGGATGTTGACGTGAGCACAGGGGACGGCACGGGCCGTGGCAGGCGGCGGCGCGCCATCCTCGCCGTGGTCGTGATCTCCGCCTTGCTCTGTGCAGCCTTCCTGGCCGCGATCGGATCGCTCAACCGCGACCTGTACAGCGCCGGCGGCTTCGTGCGCCAGTATCTCGAGGCCATCGCCCGGCACGATACGACCAGCGCGCTACAGCTTCCCGGCGTCGAGCTGACGAACAAAGCGCTTGAGGCCGCCACGTTGCCCCCGGACCTGCCGGCCACGCTGCTTCGACCGGCGGTGCTCGGCACGCTCACCGACATCCGCCTGACCCGTGACACCGAGGTCGAACCGGGCAAGCACACCGTCGTCTACGAATTCCGGCTCGACGGCAAGCCCGCGTCGATGGCATTCAGCGTCGCCCGCACCGGCACCTTCGCCGGGGTGTTCAACAGTTGGAGGTTCGCCGCCAGCCCCCTCGCCGTGCTGCAGGTCACGGTGCTGCACGAGGCATCCTTCACCGTCAACGGCCTCACCCTGGACACCCGGGCGCACGCCGAGGCCGACGCCCCGGCCACCTTCTCGAACCAGGCCGCCTACCTCGCGTTCGCGCCCGCGCTGTACTCCGTCGCCCACTCGTCGAATCTGCTCACCGCCCCGGCACAACAGATCGCGGTGACGAAGAACGGGGCAGCGGATGTCACGGTCGACGCCGAACCGAACAAACTGTTCCTCGACCAGGTGCAGACCGAGCTGAACGGGTTCCTCGACGCCTGCACGACCCAGCAGGTACTCCAGCCGTCGAATTGCCCCTTCGGCATCGAGATCAACGACCGGGTGCAGAACGCTCCCGTCTGGACGATCGCGGAATACCCGGTGGTCGCCCTGACTGCGGGAGAAACCACCTTCGAGATGGCCGACACCACCGGCCAGGCCCACCTCGTCGTCGAGGTGCAGTCCTTGTTCGACGGCGAGGTCGAGACCAGGGACGAGGACGTCCCGTTCACGGTGGCGCTGAGCGTGACCGTCAGGCCCGACGGGTCGCTGGCGATCCAGCTGCGCTGACCCTGTCAGACCAGCCGGTCACGGGAGGCCAGTGCGGCAAGCTGGTCGTTGTAGCGCTTCAGCTCCGCCTCGCCGGTGCGGTCCGCGTTGCGGTCGGTGCGCCGGGATTCCTTCTCGTCGCTTCGACTCCACTGGATGGCGACGGCGATGGCCAGCGCGATGGTCGGGATCTCACCGACGCTCCAGGCGATGCCGCCGCCCATCTGCTGGTCGGCGATGCCGCTGAGGCCCCAGTCCCGCCCCATCGCGCCGTACCAGTCGGCGAGCAGGAGCCCGGTGCCGGTCATCATGGTCACGCCGAAGAAGGCGTGGAACGCCATCGTCCCGAGCAGCAGGAGCAGCCGGCCGGCATAGGGCAGCCGGTAGGGCACCGGGTCGATGCCGATCAGGGACTGCACGAACAGGTACCCGGTGATCAGGAAGTGCACGACCATCCACTCGTGGCCGATGTGGTCGGTCGTCGCCCAGCTGAACAGGGAGGAGTAGTAGAACACCCACAACGACCCGGCCCACAGCCCGGCCGCCACCAGCGGGTTGGCGAGGATGCCCGCGTACCGCGAATGCACGGCCAGCAGGATCCACTCGCGCGGCCCCCTGCTGTCGTCCTGACGCTTGCGGATGGCCCGGGCCGCGAGGGTCACGGGCGCGCCGGGCACGAGGAACACCGGCACGAGCATCGTCAGCGCCATGTGCATGAGCATGTGCGACGAGAACAGGTAGCTCGCGTAGAGGTTCGCCCCACCGTTGGTGATGTAGAACAGGATCAGCATGCCGATGACCCAGAGCACGGTGCGGTAGAGCGGCCATGTGTCGCCGCGGCGCCGCAGGCGGGCCACCCCGGCGAGGTAGAAGAAGATCCCGAAGGCGCAGAACAGCACCCAGGCGAGGTCGAACTTCCACTCGGTGAAGTACCGGCCGAAGGTGAGCTCCGGCGGCAGGACCTGTCCCGTCAGGATCTGGGCGGGGGTCGCGGTCGGAACCGCGGTCGCCACGATCTGGGCCACCGGGGTGGCCGTGCGCGCCAGCGCCGCCGCGACCCCGGAGGCCAGACCCATGAAGCCCAGCTCGGCCACGACGAGCCACCAGAACCAAGTGCGGGACCCGGCGCCGCCCTGCGTCCGGCTCTGCTGCATCCGGGCCACCAGGAAACGGCGCTGCAGCACGCCGAACCCGCCGACGGCGATCAGCGCGACCACCTTGACCAGAACGAGGATGCCATAGGTCGTGAACAGCCGGTCCCAGGTGCCGATCCGAAGCTCGGCACTGACGTAGCCGGTGGCAGCGACCACGACGAAGCAGACCATGGCCAGCGACGAGTACCGGGCGATCACAACGCCGAGCCGGCCGCCGACAAGCTGATTGCGGAGGATCACGATGGTGAGCAGGCCGCCGAGCCAGACCGCGGCGAAGACGAGGTGGAGCCCCAGGGCGGTGATGGCGACGTCGTGTCCCTCCGCGCCGGCCGCATGCCCCTGCAGGGCCATCGGAACGAGAGCGCCGACGGCCAGGACGGCCACGAAGACCAGCGCGGTCTGGTTCCTCACGGCGAAGCAGAGCACCGTGACGCCCGCCGCGACGAGCGTCGTACCGAGCCAGGCCTGGCCGAGTCCGATCTGGCTGAAGAACTGGCCGGCGGTGGCGCTGAACCGGTCGTCGAAGCTGAGCGGCACATTCGTCAGCTGCAGGAAGGTGAGGAAGCCGGTGACCGCCGCGGCCACCGTGAGCAGGGCAGCGGATGCCGCGGCGAAGTCGATCGCCGTGTTGAATTCCGGTTCCCGCGGGCTCAGCGCGAAACAGGTCAACACCAGCGCGCCGATGGTGCCGGCCGCCCCGAGGTTGACGAGCAGCTTCGCGAGGGGAAGACCCCAGCGCACGACCGGACCCGGATCGGCGAGAAGCTGGCCGGCGGCGCCACCGCCGTACGCGAGGGCGACCAGAGTCGACAGCACGGCCGCGATGAGCAGGACCGCCGGACCGGATATGCGCAGGAGACGAGTCACTGACTCAGCCTATCCGCGCCCCACCGTCCTGAGCGCCCGCCGCTTCTCGTCACACACGACGGGGTTAAACACGGGGGGCGTCGACAGAAGTCGACGCCCCCGCACGAAGGCGAGACTACTTTGCGGCGGCCTTCAGCTTGCTGCCGGCGGTCAGCTTGACGCGGTGGCCCGCGGCGATGGCGATCTCTTCACCGGTCTGCGGGTTGCGGCCCGTGCGCGCTGCGGTAGCGGTGCGCTCGACTCCGAGCCAGCCCGGGATCGTGACCTTGCCGTCGTGTGCAACGGTGTCGGCGAGGGTTGCGAAGAAAGCGTTCAGAACGCCGTCGACGGCAGCCTGGCTCTGGCCAGAGTCTGCGGCAACCTTGGCAACGAGCTCGGTCTTGTTCAGCGACTTGTCAGCCATTGAGTGTCCTCCTCGGACCTTTGTCTGTAAAAAACAGGTTTTCACGTAAATGCGGACGCCGCCCTCGAAAGGACGACCCCGTTGGTCGGTTCGACCGCGTTGAATCTAACAGAGTTCCGCCGAAAACCCCGGATTTACGGCGTTTTGGGACGCTTTCACCCCCGGAAGCGGCTCATTTTGCGCGCTCCGCGCAAAACGAAGGGGATGCCGACCGAAGTCGACATCCCCTTCGTCGTTCGCAACCTGGGTTGTGAACGGGAATCAGGCCGTATTACCAGCTGGACTTGGTGATGCCGGGCAGTTCGCCGCGGTGAGCCATGTCGCGGAAACGAACGCGGGAGATTCCGAACTTGCTGAGGTGTCCGCGCGGACGGCCGTCGACCGCGTCGCGGTTGCGCAGGCGAACCGGCGACGCGTTGCGGGGCAGCTTCTGCAGGCCGAGCCGGGCCGCTTCACGCGACTCGTCGGTGCCGGCCGGGTCAACCAGGGCCTTCTTCAGCTCAAGGCGCTTCGCCGCGTAGCGCTCGACGATAACCTTGCGCTGGTTGTTCTTGGCAATCATGCTCTTCTTCGCCATTTTTAGCGCTCCTCACGGAAGTCAACGTGCTTGCGCACTACGGGGTCGTACTTCTTGAGCACGAGACGGTCGGGGTCGTTACGACGGTTCTTCTTGGTCACATAGGTGTAACCGGTTCCAGCCGTCGAACGGAGCTTGATGATCGGGCGGACGTCATGCTGCTTGGCCATTAGATCTTCTCCCCACGGGCGAGAAGGTCCTTGACGACCGACTCGATGCCACGAGCATCGATTACCTTGATTCCCTTGACCGAGAGGGTCAGGGTCACGTTACGGCGAAGCGACGGTACGTAGTACTTTTTGGTCTGTACGTTCGGGTCGAAGCGACGCTTGGTGCGCCGGTGCGAGTGCGAAATGTTGTGTCCAAAGCCGGGAACGGCTCCGGTCACCTGGCAGGTAGCTGCCATGGTTCTCCTCCAATACCGAAGGGCGAATGCCCTTCCCAAGATCTCTTGTCGGCCGGTACGCAGACGATTCCCGGTGAACGGGGAGCCTGTGACAACGGCAATGCACGCACAGATATGCGCAGCAGCGTTCCACTTTACGGGCATGGCCGCCGATCCGCAAACCGGCGCCCTTCCCGGGCAGAGCTGCTCAAGCGGTGACGGATGCCCCGGTGCAGGCGGCGCAGAGCCCGAAGATGTCGATCACGTGCGCCGCCTGGCTGAAGCCGTGCTCCGCGGCGACGTTCGTCGCCCAGTTCTCGACGGCATCCACCTCGATTTCGATCGTGAGGCCGCACCGGCGGCAGATCAGGTGGTGGTGGTGGTCGGTGGTGCTGCACGCCCGGTACAGGCTCTCCCCCTCCGGGGACTGCAGGGAGTCGGCCTCGCCCTCCAACGCCAGGTCGGCCAGCGCCCGGTAGACCGTGGCGAGTCCGATCGGCGATCCGGTGGAGTGCAGCCGCGAATGCAGGCCCTGGGCGCTCACGAAGCCCTCGGTTTCGCCGAGGGTGGCGCGCACCGCCTCCCGCTGCCAGGTGTTTCGCTTCACGGTCTGAGCCTCATGGTCTCAACCGTAGCCGCGACCGGCCGAGGGAGCGCACGCCGAGGGCGGCCAGGAAGAATGCGGCGGCCGTGAGCGCGATCGCGGGCCCGGCCGCGATGTCGAGGAGCCGGGACAGGAACACGCCGGTGAGTCCGGCGGCGGCCCCCAGCACGGGCGCCGCGACGACGATCTGGGCGGCCGTGCGGGCCAGCAGCCTGGCGGTGGCCGCGGGCGCGGCGATCAAGGCGATGGCGAGGATGGCGCCGACGGCCGGCATCGCGGTGACCACGGCGGCGGTGATCAGGGCCAGGCTGAGCAGCTCGATCGGCCATTCCCGGTAGCCCGCGGCGCGGTATCCGTTGGTGTCAAAGGTGGAGAAGAGAATTTCCTTGCCCAGGAACACGATGACGAGGACGGCCACCGCGAGCACGAAGCAGGCCAGCACGACATCACCGGTCGTGACCGTGAGGATCGACCCGACCAGGTACGAGTCCACCTGCACGGGCAGGGACGGGTTGAGCGATTGCAGGAGCACGCCGAGCGCGAAGCCCGCGGTGAGCAGGATGCCGGACGCCACCTGGCTGCCCTGCCGCTTCACCCGCCCGATCAGGGTCATGATCCCGACGATGGCGATGCTCGCCAGTGCGGCGCCGACCGGAATGCCGATGCCGATGATCGTGGCGGCGACCGCGCCGGGGAAGGTGGCGTGGGTGAGGGCCTGGGCGAAGAAGGTACGCCGGCGGAGCACGACCAGCACGCCGACCAGCCCGCAGAGGGCGCCGATCACCGCCGCCGCCAGGAGCGCCTTCTCGAAGTAGTCCATCAGCGCGCCACCCGGCTGCGCCGCAGCCCGTCCACGGCCAGTCGCAGGAGCAGCGCCACGGCGTAGCCGGCGACCAGCACCAGGACCACGGTCGCGCCGCTGGGCAGGTCGATCCCGTCCCGCACCGAGGCCTGGAAACCAAGCGCCAGCCCGAGCCAGGCGCCGAGGGCAGCGAAACCGGCCGCGATCGGGAACAGCAGCCACAGCCGGGTCGTTATCAGTCGCGCCACGGCGCCGGGCACGATCAGCACGGCCAGCACGAGCAGGTTGCCGACGGCGCTGGATGCCGCGACCACCACGAGCGCGATGGCCACATTGAGGACAAGGTCCAGGGCCAGGGTGCGGTAGCCGGCCGCGGCGAACCCGACCCGGTCGAACGCCCGAAACACCTCTTCCTTGAGCGTGAGGCCGATCATCAGGAGCGCGACGGCGCAAATGACAACGGTCTGCACCACCTCCGTCGGGCTGACCGTGAGGAGGCGGCCGAAGAGGAGCTGTTCCAGCTGTCCGACGTAGTCGGTCTGCCGCGACACGAGGATCACACCCGCACTGAACATCGCGGTGAAGACGATCGCGATCGCGGCATCCGAGGTCACCGACCGGCGCACGATCACGGTGAGCACGACCGCCGCGAACAGGGCGGCCACCATCGCTCCCCCGAACAGACCATCGCGACCGCCCCACACGAAACCGATCGCGATGCCGGGGAAGACCGCGTGGGTCAGCCCGTCGCTGATGAATTCGAGGCCCCGCAGGTTGACCAGCACCCCGACCACGCCGGCAACCAGGCTGAGCGCGGCCAGCACGACCAGCGCGCGGGTCATGAACGGCAGGGCGAAGGCGTCGACGAGCGAGCTGAGGAACTCCACTCAGTGTCCCGTGTGCCCGGGAACGACGACGGTGTGCTCGTCCAGCTCGACGCCCACCTCGCGGAAGGTCTGCTGCACGTTCTTCAGAATCAGCACGCTGTCGCGCGGTCCGAACGCCACCTGGGCACCGTTGAGCAGCAGCACCTGTTCGCAGACCTCGCGGGCGAGCTGGAGATCGTGGGTCGACACGAGCACTGCCACCCCGCTCTCCTTCAGTCGCAGCACCGTTCCGACGAGGGCCTCCCGGTTCGCCTGGTCCAGCCCGTTGAACGGTTCGTCGAGCAGCAGAAGCCGAGGTCCGGAGGCGACGGCACGCGCGAGCAGGCCGCGCTGCTGCTGACCGCCTGAGAGTTCGCCAAAGCGGGTCTTCGCGCGATGGGCCAGTCCCACGGCTTCCAGCGCGCGTGCGACGGCCTCTCGGTCGCGTTTGCCGGGCAGGCGCAGCCAGCCCAGGGCGCGGTAGCGCCCCATCATCACCACCTGCTCGAGCGTGACCGGGAACTGCGGGTCGAGCTCGTCGGCCTGCGGCACGTAGCCGATCGACCCGGCCGGCGCCGACGACTCCCCCAACACCTCGACGGTCCCGCTCACGCGCTGGATCAGGCCGAGGACACCCTTGAGCAGGGTCGACTTGCCGGAGCCGTTGGGTCCGATCAGCGCAACGGCCTCGCCGGCCCGCAGTTCGAAGTTGATGTCCTCGAGGGCCGGCTTGTGGCCGTACGAGAAGGACGCCCCCGACACCTTGAGCGCAAGGGGAGCGTTCGGCTGTACTTGAGAAGGGTTCTCGCTCACGGTCCAACTATCGCAGGTCTGCCGGAACCGGGGTGGGGGTTGCGCCCCAGGATTCGAGGATCCGGGTGACGTTGTGCACCTGGGCGCCGATGTAGGTGGCGCCGTTGCTGCCCCGCGCGCCCAGCGAATCGCTGTAGAGCGCGTCCTCGCCGGAATACACCCTGACCCCGGCTTCGCGCGCGATGGTGTCTGCGGCCTTCGGGCTGATCGAGGCCTCGGAGAAGACGGCCTTCACCCCGGTGGCCCGGATCGCCGCGACGAGCTGGTCGATCGCTGCGGCGCTCGGCTCGGCGTTGTCGTCGAAGCTCGGGATGATCGAGCCGACATAGGTGATGCCGTAGGCGGCAGTGAAGTAGCCGAACGCGTCGTGGTTGCTCACGAGCAGGCGCTGCGCCGCCGGCACGGCGTCTATATTGGTGCGGATCCAGGCGTCGAGTTCGGCCAGTCGGCCGCTGTAGGTCGCCGCATTCGCCGCGAAGACCGCGGCCTGGTCGACACTCGCGCTGCTGAGCCCGTCGGCGATGGTCTGCACCATGGTCTCAGCGTTGGCCACGTCGGTCCAGATGTGCGGGTTGCCGGATTTCTCGGTGCCGCCGAGGACCTTGATCCCCGCTGCCGCGGTGACGCTCACGCCGCCGAAGCCGCTGGCGCTGATCGCGTCGCTGAGCCATTCTTCGAGGCCGACGCCGTTGACGACGAGCACGTCGGCCTCCCCCAGGGCGGCCAGGTCCGCGACCGACGGATCGTAGCTGTGGGCGCTTTGGTTGGGTTGGATGAGCTGGGTGACGGAGGCACCGGGGGTGTCGCCGAGGACGTTGCGGGTGAAATCGGCCACCTGCGTGGTCGTCGCGACCACCTTGAAGTCTCCGGCAGGTCTGGAATCGGCTGCTCCGCCGGTCGGGGCGCACCCGGCGAGGAGCACGGCGGCCGCGGCGGCAAGCGCGGGGAGGACGAATCGCTTCTTGATCACCGTGCGAGCCTACGTCTATTGATAATGATTGTCAAAACCATTAAGGCCGCTCCGCGGGCAGGTCAGACGACGCCGGACGTGCCGAGCAGGGAGCCAATCAGGAAGGTGACGACCAGTGCCGCCGCCCCGCCGAGCACGACCCGGATGGTCGCGCAGAGCTTCGGGCTCCCGCCGAGGTGGGCGCCGGTCATGCCGAGCGCCGCGAGGGCGATGAGCACGGCACCGAACGTGATCGGAATGCGTACGCTTGAGGGCAGAAGCAGGATGGCCAGGAACGGGAGCAGCGCGCCGAGGCTGAAGGCCGCGGCCGACACCCAGGCGGCGTGCCAGGCACTGACGACGTCGTCCTCGGCGATGTTGTGCTCGGCGAGCAGGTGAGCGCGCACCGGATCAATCGCCGTGAATTCCACGGCAACCTGCCGGGCTGTGGCGGGGGCGAGTCCCTGCTCCTCGTAGATCTGCGCGAGTTCCTGGAGTTCGCCTTCGGGGTCGAGACTGAGCTCGCGCTTCTCGCGCTCGATCAAGGTGCGCTGGCTGTCACTCTGGCTGCTCACCGAGACAAATTCGCCGAGGGCCATCGAGATGGCCCCGCCGACGAGGCCGGCGGTGCCTGCCGCTGCGATGGCGGCGGTGGAGCCGGTCGCCCCGGCCACGCCGACGACGAGGGCCGCGACGGAGACGATGCCGTCGTTGGCGCCGAGCACCCCGGCACGGAGCCAGTTGAGCCGGCCGGCATGGCTCTCCGTGCGCGTCGGTTCGGCAGCAGCGACCGAAGCAACAACAACCGAAGGGGTGAGGGAAGCGATTCCGGCGGAGACGAGGGTGGTCATGACGACCATCAGAACACAGGCCGGCATCCCGCCGCCAGCGTGGAAAGCCTTACCTCACCGCCGAGTAAAAAAGCTGGTGAGGCAAGCCTTCCCAAATATTCAGCCGACTACTCGAGCAGCAGCGCGGGCTCCTCGATGATGGTCGCGACGTCGGCCAGGAAGCGGCTCGCGACGTCCCCGTCGACGACGCGGTGGTCGAAGCTCGCCCCGATGGTGGTGACCTGACGCACGCGCACCTCGCCGTCGACGACCCACGGCTTGGGCTTGATCGTGCCGAGGGCGACAATTCCGGCCTCGCCTGAGTTGAGGATGGGGGTGCCCGTGTCCATCCCGAACACGCCGATGTTGGTGATCGTGATCGTGCCGCCCGACATATCGGCCGGGGTGGTCTTGCCGTCGCGCGCGGTCATCGTGAGGCGTTCGAGCGCACCGGCCAGCTCGAGCAGGCTCATGTCCTGCGCCTTCTTGACGTTGGGCACGATCAGGCCGCGCGGGGTCGCCGCCGCGATGCCGAGGTTGACGTAGTGCTTGATGATGATCTCCTCGTCGGTGAAGATCGAGTTGACCGTGGGGTTGCGGCGCACGGCCCAGATCATGGCCTTCGCCATGATCAGCATGGGGGAGACCCGCACGCCGGCGAAGTCGGTGGAGGCCTTGAGCCGTTTGACGAACTCCATCGTGCGGGTGGCGTCCACGTCGACGAACAGGCTCACGTGCGGCGCGGTGAACGCGCTGGAGACCATGGCCTGGGCGATGGCCTTGCGCACGCCCTTGACGGGGATGTGCTCCTCCCGGTCGCTCGGCCACTCCGGCGTCTGGATGTTGCGGAAGACGCTGGCCTGGGTGGCGGCGCGCAGCACGTCCTCCCGGGTCACGTCGCCGACGGGGCCGGTCGCCTCTACCAGGGACAGGTCGACGCCGAGGTCCTTGGCGAGCTTGCGGATCGGCGGCTTGGCGATGACCGGTCCGGCGGATGCCGCGCGCGGCAGCTGGGGGAGCGGCGCGGCCGCGGGCCGCGGGGCGGAGACGGGCGGCGGCGCGATCGTCTCGTGG
>NZ_SOHH01000092.1 GCF_004403515.1 Cryobacterium fucosi
GCGGCCTGCCGAAACCGGCGCGCCCTGGCGCCGACAGCCGCGCCGGGGCGAACGGATGCCGCCCCGGCGCCCCGAGAATCCGCCGGGCCCCGGACGGGGGAACAGCTCTCAAATCGACGCGAATCGGACTTGACATCGGAGTCGTTAGTGGGGCTAACATGAAACCATTGAATGTGACCGTTCACATTCGAGCATCACATCCGGCCCGAGAGTCACCCGGGCAGGCGCATCATCAGCCGGACGAGGGAGTCGATTTCGTGAGCACGACCGAGCAGTCGCCGACACAGGCCGGCGACGAGAGCTACGTCATCGGAATCGACTACGGGACCCTGTCCGGTCGCGCAGTCGTCGTGCGCGTCTCCGATGGAGTCGAACTCGGATCGGCCGTGCTCGACTACCCGCACGCCGTGATGGACACCGTCCTCGCCGCCACCGGGGCGGTCCTCCCGCCCGAGTGGGCGCTGCAGGTTCCGCAGGACTACGTCGCCGTGCTCAAGAGCGCCGTCCCCGCCGCGCTCAGGAACGCCGGCATCGACCCCGCACTCGTGATCGGCGTCGGCACCGACTTCACGGCCTGCACCATGGTGCCGGTCCTCGCCGACGGCACGCCGCTGAACGAACTGCCCGAGTACGCCGACCGGCCGCACGCCTACGTCAAGCTCTGGAAGCACCACGCCGCGCAGCGCCAGGCCGACCGCATCAATGAACTCGCCGCCAGCCGTGGCGAGAGCTGGCTCCCGCGCTACGGCGGACTCATCTCCAGCGAGTGGGAGTTCGCCAAGGGCCTGCAGTTGCTCGAGGAAGACCCCGAACTGTACAACCGGATGGACCACTGGGTGGAGGCCGCGGACTGGATCGTCTGGCAGCTCACCGGCAGCTACGTGCGCAATGCCTGCACCGCCGGGTACAAGGGCATCCTGCAGGACGGCGTCTACCCGAGCGAGGACTTCCTCTCCGCCTTGAACCCCGCGTTCGGGCAGTTCGCGAATGAGAAGGTCGCCCACGAGATCGGCCGGCTCGGGGCATCCGCCGGCACCCTGTCGACAGAGGCCGCGGCCTGGACCGGCCTGCCGGAAGGCATCGCCGTGGCGGTCGGCAACGTCGACGCCCACGTCACCGCGCCCGCGGCCCAGGCCGTCGAGCCCGGTCAGATGGTCGCCATCATGGGCACCTCGACCTGCCAGGTGATGAACTCCGACCGTCTCGCCGAGGTCCCCGGCATGTGCGGCGTGGTCGACGGCGGCATCGTCTCCGGGCTCTACGGCTACGAGGCCGGCCAGTCCGGTGTCGGCGACATCTTCGCCTGGTACGTCGCCAACCAGGTTCCGCCGCGCTGCCACGAGGCGGCGAAGGATGCCGGGCAGAGCGTGCACCAGTACCTCACCGAACTCATCCGCGACCAGCCGGTCGGCGGGCACGGGCTCGTCGCGCTCGACTGGCACAGCGGCAACCGCTCCGTGCTCGTCGACCACGAACTCTCCGGGCTCGTGCTCGGCGCGACCCTCACCACCCGCCCCGAGGAGATCTACCGGGCCCTGCTCGAGGCCACCGCGTTCGGCGCCCGCACCATCGTCGAGACGTTCAACGCGAGCGGGGTGCCGGTCACCGAGTTCATCGTCGCCGGCGGCCTGCTCAAGAACAGCTTCCTCATGCAGACCTACAGCGACATCCTGCGGATGCCTATCTCCACCATCGCGAGCGACCAGGGCCCCGCGCTCGGCTCGGCGATCCACGCGGCCGTCGCCGCGGGGGCCTACCCCGACGTGCGCGCCGCCGGGAAGGCGATGGGCAAGCTCAACCGGAACGTGTACACCCCGAACGACGAGTCGGCGACCGCCTACGACTACCTGTTCGCCGAGTACTCGCTGCTGCACGACTACTTCGGCCGCGGCGCCAACGACGTGATGCACCGGCTCAAGGCGCTGCGGCGCGAAGCCCTTATCCCGGTGGCCGCCGGCACCGAGGCGGTGTCCGCATGAGCTCCTTCGGACCGCGCATCGAGGTGGCTGTCGCCCGGCTCCGCGACGACATCGCCCGGCTGCACTCCGAACTCACCCGCAACGGGCTGGTCGTCTGGACCGGCGGCAACGTCTCCGGGCGCGTGCCCGGCGCCGACCTGTTCGTGATCAAGCCCAGCGGCGTCGACTACGCCGACCTCGCGCCGGAGAACATGATCCTCTGCGACCTCGACGGCAACGTCATCCCCGACACGCCAGGCGCAGACCGGTCGCCGTCCAGCGACACCGCAGCCCACGCCTACGTCTACCGCCACATGCCGGAGGTCGGCGGGGTCGTGCACACCCACTCCACCTACGCGACCGCGTGGGCCGCCCGCGGCGAGGCGATCCCCTGCGTGATCACCGCCATGGCCGACGAGTTCGGCGGCCCCGTGCCGGTCGGAACCTTCGCGATCATCGGCGACGACACGATCGGCCGCGGCATCGTCGATGCCCTCACCGGGCACCGCTCGCGCGCCGTGCTGATGCAGAACCACGGTCCGTTCACGATCGGCACGGATGCCCGCGACGCCGTCAAGGCGGCGGTCATGGTCGAAGACGTGGCCCGCACCGTGCACATCGCCCGCCAGGGCGGCGAACTCATCCCCATCCCGCAGGCCGCGATCGATTCCCTCTTCACCCGCTACCAGAACGTCTACGGACAAGCACCGCAAGGAGCACTCACGTAATGCCCACTCTCTCCACGACACTCGACCACTACGAGGTCTGGTTCCTCACCGGCAGCCAGAACCTCTACGGTGAGGAAACGCTGCGCCAGGTCGCCGAGCAGTCGAAGGCGATCGCCGATGCCCTCGGCGCGGCCGGCGACGTGCCGGTGACGATCGTCTGGAAGCCCGTCCTCAAGGACTCCGAGTCGATCCGCCGGGCCGCGCTCGATGCGAACTCCGCCGACCACGTGATCGGCCTGATCGCCTGGATGCACACCTTCTCGCCCGCGAAAATGTGGATCTCCGGCCTCGACGCGCTGACCAAGCCGCTCCTGCACCTGCACACCCAGGCCAACGTCGAGCTGCCCTGGAGCGAGATCGACTTCGACTTCATGAACCTCAACCAGGCCGCCCACGGCGACCGCGAGTTCGGCTACATCCAGACCCGCCTCGGGATCTCCCGCAAGACCGTCGTCGGCCACGTGTCGAACCCGGCCGTGACCGCCTCGATCGGCACCTGGACCCGCGCCGCCGCCGGCTGGGCCGCGGCCCGCAGCATGAAGCTCGCCCGCTTCGGCGACAATATGCGCTACGTCGCCGTCACCGAGGGCGACAAGACCGAAGCCGAGCTGCGTTTCGGCGTGCAGGTCAACACCTGGCCGGTCAACGAACTCGCCGACGCCGTGCACGCGGCGACGGATGCCCAGATCGACGCCCTCGTCGCCGAATACGAGGAGCTCTACGACGTGGCCCCCGAGCTGCGCGCCGGCGGCCCCCGCCACGCCTCGCTCCGCTACGGCGCGGCGATCGAGATCGGCCTCAAGTCCTTCCTCGAGGCCGGCGGCTTCAGCGCCTTCACGACCAGCTTCGAAGACCTCGGCGCGCTCCGCCAGCTGCCCGGCCTCGCCGTGCAGCGCCTGATGGAACAGGGCTACGGCTTCGGCGCGGAGGGCGACTGGAAGACGGCCATCCTCGTGCGCGTCGCCAGCGTGATGGGCGCGGGTCTCCCCGGCGGCGCGAGCCTGATGGAGGACTACACCTACGACCTCACCCCCGGGGCCGAGCTCATCCTCGGCGCGCACATGCTCGAGGTCAACCCGGCGCTCTCGAGCGCCCGGCCGACCCTCGAGATCCACCCGCTCGGCATCGGCGGCCGCGAAGACCCCGTTCGCCTCGTCTTCAACGCCGACTCCGGCCCCGCCGTGGTCGTCGCGATGAGCGACATGCGCGACCGGTTCCGCCTGGTCGCGAACGTCGTCGAGGTGGTCGAACCCACCGAGGCGCTCCCGAAGCTCCCCGTCGGCCGAGCCGTCTGGAGCCCCGAGCCCGACTTCGCCACCTCCGCCGCGGCCTGGCTCACCGCCGGCGCCGCGCACCACACCGTGATGTCGACCGCCGTCGGCATCGAGGTGTTCCACGATTTCGCCGAGATAGCCCGCACCGAGCTTCTCGTGATCGACAAGACCACCACCCTGCGGGACTTCACCCGCGAGGTGCGCTGGAACCAGGCCTACTACCGACTGGCACAGGGCCTGTAATCACACCCATCAGCACCCACCACCAACTGCAATCAGAGTTGATACAGAAACACGAAAGGTAAATCAGTGAAGACACGTAAGGTCCTCGCCGGCATCGCTGCCATCGGACTTGCACTCTCCCTCGCGGCCTGCTCCGGCGGAACCCGTGGAGGCACCACGACCGTGGACGACACGGCCGGAGCCAACAAGGGCGCCCTCGTCGGCGTCGCCATGCCGACCAAGACCTCCTCGCGCTGGATCAAGGACGGCGACGCCGTCAAGGCGTCGCTCGAGAAGCTCGGCTACAAGGTCGACCTCGAATACGGCGACGACAAGATCCCGAACCAGGTGCAGCAGATCAGCAACATGCTGACCAAGGGCGCCAAGGTCCTCATCATCGCCTCCATCGACGGCACCGCACTCAGCGACCAGCTCGACCAGGCTGCCAAGTCCGGCGTCAAGGTCATCGCGTACGACCGCCTGATCAACGGCAACAAGAACGTCGACTACTACACGACCTTCGACAACAACGAGGTCGGCGTGCAGCAGGCCACGAGCCTGCTCACCGGGCTCGGCGTTCTCGACAAGGACGGCAAGGACACCGGCAAGACCGGCCCGTTCAACGTCGAACTGTTCGCGGGCAGCCCCGACGACAACAACGCCACCTTCTTCTTCAATGGCGCGATGGACACCCTCCAGCCGTACATTGACAAGGGCGTCGTCGTCGTCAAGAGCGGCCAGGTCGGCTTCACCCAGGTCGCAACCCTGCGTTGGGACCCGGCGACCGCCCAGAAGCGGATGCAGAACCTCATTGCCAGCACGTACTCCGACGGCAGCAAGGTTGACGGCGTTCTGTCCCCGTACGACGGTCTCTCGATCGGCATCATCTCGGCTCTGACCAGCTCCGGCTACGCCACCGATGCCCTCCCGATCGTCACCGGCCAGGACGCGGAAGCGGCCTCGGTCAAGTCGATCATCGCAGGACAGCAGTACTCCACCATCTACAAGGACACTCGCCTGCTGGGCGACGAAGCCGTGAAGATGGCCGACGACCTGCTCAACGGCAGGACCCCTGAGGTCAACGACACCACGAGCTACGACAACAAGGTCAAGATCGTCCCGACCTACCTGTTCCCGCCCAAGGTCGTCACGAAGGACAACTACAAGGAACTCCTGATCGACACCAAGTACTACACCGAAGCAGACCTCAAGTAGGTCTTCTCCCACACCGGGTGGTGGCGGCGGAAACGCCGCCACCACCTTCACCCCCGACACCGGAAGAAGAAGTAACGGTGACCACAAATATTCTCGAGATGCGCAGCATCACGAAAACCTTTCCCGGAGTCAAAGCGCTTCAGGACGTCTCCCTCGCGGTGCAGCGGGGCCACATTCACGCGATTTGCGGTGAGAACGGCGCGGGAAAATCCACCCTCATGAAGGTGCTGTCGGGGGTGTACCCGGCCGGCACCTATGACGGTGAGATCGTCTTCGAAAACGAGACCGTCGCCTTCAAGTCGATCAACGAATCCGAAGCCACCGGCGTGGTCATCATTCACCAGGAACTCGCACTCAGCCCGTTCCTGTCCATCGCCGAGAACATCTTCCTCGGCAACGAGCAGCAGTCGGGCGGCTGGATCGACTGGAACAAGACCAACCTCGAGGCCGCGAAGCTGCTCGCCCGGGTCGGCCTCAAGGACAACCCGATCACCAAGGTGCGCGACATCGGCGTCGGCAAGCAGCAGCTCGTCGAGATCGCCAAGGCGCTCTCCAAGGAGGTGAAGCTCCTGATCCTCGACGAGCCGACCGCCGCCCTGAACGATGAGGACTCCGCCCACCTGCTGGACCTGATGAAGCACCTCAAGGGCCAGGGCATCACCTCGATCATGATCAGCCACAAGCTGAACGAGATCAAGGCCGTCGCAGACGAGGTCACCATCATCCGTGATGGCAAGCTGATCGAAACCCTCGACATGCACACCGACGACATCTCGGAAGAACGCATCATCAAGGGGATGGTCGGCCGTGACCTCGGCAGCCGGTACCCGGATCACACGCCGCACATCGGCGAGGAACTCCTCCGGGTCGAAGACTGGAACGTCTACCACCCGCTGGACCACCAGCGCAAGGTCGTCAAGGACGCGAACATCTCCGTCAGGGCCGGCGAAATCGTCGGCATCGCCGGGTTGATGGGCGCGGGCCGCACCGAACTCGCGATGAGCGTGTTCGGCCACAGCTACGGCCACAACATCTCGGGCAAGGTCTACAAGAACGGCGCCCTCGTCGACACCAGCACGGTGGCCGCCGCGATCGACCACGGCCTCGCCTACGCGACGGAAGACCGCAAGCGCTACGGGCTGAACCTGATCGAAGACATCAAGCGGAACATCTCGCTGGTGTCGCTCCACAAAATCTCGAAGCGCGGCTGGGTGGACTCCAACCAGGAGATCGTCGTCGCCGAGCGCTACCGCAAGAGCATGAACATCAAGGCCCCCAGCGTCGAGGCGCTGGCCGGCAAGCTCTCCGGCGGCAACCAGCAGAAGGTCGTGCTGTCGAAGTGGATGTTCTCGGACCCGGATGTCCTCATCCTCGACGAGCCGACCCGCGGCATCGACGTCGGCGCCAAGTACGAGATCTACGGGATCATCAACAAACTCGCCGACGACGGCAAGGGCGTGATCGTCATCTCCTCCGAGCTGCCGGAACTGATCGGCATCTGCGACCGGATCTACACCATCTTCGAGGGGCGCATCACGGCTGACGTGCCCCGCGGCCAGGCGACCGCCGAATACCTCATGCAACACATGACTCAGGAAAGGGAGAAGGACAACCGATGAGCGCGTTCAGATCTGCATTTAATTACCTCGGCAGCCAGCTTCGGCAGGTTGGCCTCATCATCGCCCTTCTCGCGATCACCATCTTCTTCCAGATCGCGACGAGCGGCATCACGCTCAAGCCGATCAACGTCTCGAACCTGATCGTCCAGAACAGCTACATCCTGATCCTGGCCGTCGGGATGGTGATGGTCATCATCGCCGGCCACATCGACCTGTCGGTCGGTTCCGTCGTCGCCTTCGTCGGCGCCATGGCGGGCGTGATGATCACGCAGTGGAACATCCCGTGGTGGGCCGCGATCGTGCTCTGCCTCGGCGTCGGTGCAGTGGTCGGGGTGTGGCAGGGATTCTGGATCGCCTACTTCGGGATACCGGCATTCATCGTCACCCTCGCCGGCATGCTCACCTTCCGTGGCCTCACCCAGATCGCCCTGCAGAACCAGCAGATCTCCCCGTTCCCGGACGAGTTCCGCGCACTCGGCAGCGGATTCCTGCCTGACCTGGGCGGCGGAACCAGCCTGCTCGAGCCGCTCACGATGGGCATCGGACTGCTGGCGACGGCGCTCCTGGTGGCCCAGGGCATCCGTTCGCGCCTGGCCCGCAAGAAGTACGACGTCGAGGACGAACCCTTCGCCTGGTTCATCCTCAAACTCGTCTTCACGGCCGGCATCATCCTCTTCATCACCTACCTGCTCGCCAGCTACCGCGGCACCCCGATCGTCCTCGTCGTCCTCGGCCTCCTCACGGTCGTCTACGCGGCCGTGATGGCCAACAGCGTCTTCGGCCGGCATGTCTACGCGATCGGCGGCAACCTCAACGCCGCAGCCCTGTCGGGCGTCAAGACCAAGCGCGTCACGTTCATGCTGTTCGTGAACATGGGTGTCATCTCCGCCCTCGCCGGGCTCATCTTCACCGCCCAGCTCAACCTGGCCAACCCCAAGGCCGGTGACGGTTTCGAGCTCGACGCCATCGCCGCGGTCTTCATCGGTGGCGCAGCCGTCACCGGCGGCATCGGCACCGTCACCGGAGCCATCATCGGTGGTCTGATCATCGGCCTGCTGAACAACGGCATGTCGATCCTCGGCGTCGGCACGGAATACCAGCAGCTGATCAAGGGCCTCGTGCTCCTGGCAGCCGTGGCGTTTGACGTCTACAACAAGCGCCGCTCCGGCGGTCGCTGACCGGGCGGCAGGGAAGGGCCCGGCGTCCGAAGACGCCGGGCCCTTCCCGGTGCGACGGGACGGGCACATCCGCTAGCCGGGCGTGAAGCGGGGGAGTACGATTCCTCTTTATCAACTGCGCGAGGTGCGATCCGCACCCGCGGGAGCACCTCTGCCCGGGCGTTACCCAAGCGTGACCATCTTTTCCTTGACAGCGCTTGGGCCGCACGGGAATATAAACAATGTGATCGGTCACATTAANCGTTACCCAAGCGTGACCATCTTTTCCTTGACAGCGCTTGGGCCGCACGGGAATATAAACAATGTGATCGGTCACATTAAGTTGGCCGTGGATAAGGTCAGTCACACGACATCGAGGTCAAGCTGTGAGAATACTAGTACAACCGCCCGGCGCTGCCCGCACGACTCTCGTTGCCGCACTCCACTGGGCCACAGCCGACCTGTCCCCGACTTCGTCGGCCCACGCCGGCAACGGGGGGAAGGCCTGCGATGTCCGCTGAACCTGTCATCCTCGAGATGCGTTCGATCACCAAGGAATTCCCCGGCGTCAAGGCGCTGTCGAACGTGTCGCTCACGGTCAGGGCCGGCGAGATCCACGCGATCTGCGGTGAGAACGGGGCCGGCAAGTCCACCCTGATGAAAGTCCTCTCCGGCGTCTACCCGTACGGGACCTACTCGGGCGACATCGTCTACCAGGGCCAGGTGATGCACTTCAAGGACATCCGCTCGAGCGAGGCCGCCGGGATCGCGATCATCCACCAGGAACTGGCGCTGATCCCCGAGCTGTCGATCACCGAGAACATCTTCCTCGGCAACGAGCCCACCAAATGGGGCGCGATCGACTGGATCACGGCCAAGAAGACGGCCCTCGAGCTGCTCGCCCGGGTCGGGCTCCGGGATGACCCCGACACCCTGATCAAGAACATCGGCGTCGGCAAGCAGCAGCTCGTGGAGATCGCCAAGGCGCTCAACAAGTCGGTCAAGGTCCTCATCCTCGACGAACCGACCGCGGCCCTGAACGAGGCCGATTCCCAGCACCTGCTCGACCTCATCCGGGGTCTCAAGGGCAAGGGGATCAGCTCGATCATGATCTCCCACAAGCTCAATGAGATCGAACAGGTCGCGGACTCGATCACGATCATCCGAGACGGCCTGACGATCGAGACGCTCGACGTGATCGCCGACGGCGTCAACGAGGACCGGATCATCCGCGGGATGGTCGGCCGCAGCCTGGAAAGCCGGTTCCCCGACCGCACCCCCCACATCGGCGACGTCTTCTTCGAGGTGCGCAACTGGAACGTGCAGCACCCGCAGGTCGCCGAGCGCATGGTCGTCAAGAACTCCAGCCTCACCGTGCGCAAGGGCGAGATCGTCGGCATTGCGGGGCTGATGGGCGCCGGCCGCACCGAGCTCGCGATGAGCATCTTCGGGCGCTCCTACGGCAATTTCCTCTCGGGGAAGGTGTTCAAGGACGGCAAGGAAATCGAGTTGCGCAATGTGGCCGAGGCCATTGACCACGGCCTCGCCTACGTGAGCGAGGACCGCAAGGCGCTCGGCCTCAACCTGCTCGACGACATCAAGCGGTCGATCGTGTCCGCCAAGCTGTCGAAGATCTCGGCCGGCCCCGTCGTCAACGACTCGAAAGAGTACGCGATCGCGGAGAGCTACCGCACCAGCCTCCGGATCAAGACGCCCAGCGTCGACGCCGGCGTCAACAAGCTCTCCGGCGGAAACCAGCAGAAGGTCGTCCTGGCGAAGTGGATGTTCACCGACCCCGACCTGCTCATCCTCGACGAACCCACCCGCGGCATCGACGTCGGCGCCAAGTATGAGATCTACGGCATCATCCAGGAGTTGGCCGCGCAGGGCAAGGGAGTCATCCTGATCTCCTCCGAACTCCCCGAGCTTCTCGGCCTGGCCGACCGGATCTACACCGTCTTCGAAGGCGCGATCACCGACTGCATCCCGGCCGACACGGCCGACCCAGAGACCCTGATGAAGAGTATGACCTCCGCAAGGAAGAAGGTTCAGAGCATATGAGCGCAGACACGAGTCCCCGGGGCGGCCTCAGGGACCTGAAGAAGATCTTCGGCGGCGGCAGTTCCAACGTGCGCCAGTTCGGCATCCTGTTCAGCCTGATCGCGATCATCGTGCTGTTCCAGGTGCTCACCAACGGACTGACGCTCTCCTCGGGAAACCTGATCAACCTGGTCAGCCAGTACTCCTACATCCTGATCCTCGCGATCGGCATGGTGATGGTGATCATCGCCGGCCACATCGACCTGTCGGTCGGTTCCGTCGCCGCCTTCGCGGGCATCGTCGTGGCGACCGCCATGCAGGACTGGAATCTTCCCTGGCCGCTGGCCATCCTCCTCGGACTCTTCGTTGGCGTGCTGATCGGGGCCTGGCAGGGCTTCTGGGTGGCCTACATCGGAGTGCCGGCCTTCATCGTCACTCTCGCCGGGATGCTCATCTTCCGTGGCGGCAACCAGGTCATCGGCAACGCGAACACGGTCCCCGTGCCCGACGGCTTCACCGTGATCGGCTCCGGCTACCTGCCGGAGGTCGGCCCGTTCACCGGCTACAACAACCTCACCCTGCTGCTTGGACTCGTCATCGCCGTCGCCGTCATCCTGATGGAGTGGCGGGCGCGCCGCGTGCAGAAGATCATGGGATCGACCCCGGCGCCGCTCTGGGTGAGCGTGCTCAAGGTGGTGCTCCTCGTCGCGGTGGTCATCTACGCGACCGTGCTGTTCGCCGGCGGCCGGGAGGGCACCAGCTTCCCGGTCTCGGGCATCATCCTGGGCGTGCTCGTGTTGTTCTACGCGTTCATCACCCGCAACACCATCTTCGGACGCCACGTCTACGCGGTCGGCGGCAACAAGCTCGCTGCCGAACTCTCCGGCGTCAAGTCCCGCCGGGTCAACTTCCTCGTGATGATGAACATGTCGATTCTCGCCTCGCTTGCCGGCATGATCTTCGTTGCCCGCTCCGTGGCATCCGGACCCCAGGACGGCCTGAGCTGGGAGCTCGACGCGATCGCGGCCGTGTTCATCGGCGGTGCTGCCGTCTCCGGCGGAATCGGCACCGTGACCGGTTCCATCGTCGGCGGGCTCGTGATGGCCGTGCTGAACAACGGCCTGCAGCTGCTCGGCGTCGGCGCCGACCTGGTGCAGATCATCAAGGGCCTCGTTCTGCTGATCGCAGTGGGCGTCGACGTCTGGAACAAGAGTCAGGGGCGGCCGTCACTGATCGGCTTCCTGACTCGGAAGAGCAAGACGAGCGAGTTTCCGCCGGAGCCGCCGGCCGTGGTCCCGACCTCAGGCACGCCCGAGACCGCACGGCCTTCGGACGTCTCCTCCTGACCCGCCCGATTCCGGGCGTCGCTACACCCCTTCCCTGCACCAACCTCTCCAACAGAAAGCGATAGACAATGCGAAAACTCCTTACGACCACGGCGATCGCCGCAGTCGCCCTGATGGCGCTCTCCGGCTGCTCGACCCGCACCGACTCCTCGGGCGGGGGCGATGCCAGTGCTGCTGCCGGATTCGCCGCCGACTCGCTCATCGGCGTGGCGCTCCCCTCGAAGACCTCTGAGAACTGGGTCCTCGCCGGCGGGCTCTTCGAAGACGGCCTCAAGGAAGCCGGCTTCAAGGGCGATGTGCAGTATGCCGGCGCCTCGACCACGGTCAAGGACCAGCAGGACCAGATCTCGGCCATGGTCACCAAGGGCGCGAAGGTCATCATCATCGGTGCAGCGGATGGCGGCCAGCTCGGCACCCAGGTCAAGGCGGCCCATGACGCCGGCGCGATCGTGATCGCGTACGACCGGCTCATCCTGAACACCGCGGACCTCGACTACTACGTGGCCTACGACAACTTCAATGTGGGTGAGCTTCAGGGACAGGCTCTTCTTGACGGCCTCGCCGCGAAGAAGCCGGCCGGTCCGTACAACATCGAGCTGTTCTCCGGTTCGTCGGATGACGCCAACTCCGCCGTGTTCTTCAACGGCGCGATGAGCGTGCTTCAGCCGAAGATCGACGACGGTACCCTCGTCGTCGGCTCCGGACAGACCGACATCAAGCAGACCGCAACCGCCGGTTGGAAGGCCGAGAACGCGCAGAGCCGGATGGACGCGCTGCTGACCAGCACCTACGGCGACAAGACCGTCGACGGCGTGCTGTCACCGAACGACACCCTTGCTCGTGCAGTCATCACCTCGGTGAAGGCCGCTGGCAAGGACATCCCGGTTGTCACGGGTCAGGACTCCGAGGCGGAGTCCGTCAAGTCGATCATGGCCGGCGAGCAGTACTCCACCATCAACAAGGACACCCGTGTTCTCGTGGCCCAGGCCATCGACATGGTCAAGGTCCTGCAGAAGGGTGACACCCCCGAGGTCAACGACACCAAGTCGTACGACAACGGCAAGAAGGTCGTCCCCGCCTTCCTGCTCCCCCCGGTCATCGTGACCAAGGACAACGCGGGCGAGGCCTACGCGAACGACCCGAAGCTGTCGCCGCTGACCAAGTAGCAGCCAGCCTCACGGCGCACGGCAGAAAGGGCCGGTCCCTCGGGACCGGCCCTTTCCGTGTGCCCGCGCCGTGCCCCTCATCCCGCGGCAGACGCACGTTCGTGCGACCGAGGCGCTCGCGGCGCACTTTCGGGAAGCGGGCGCGTCGGAGAACGTGCGCCCGCTTCCCAACGGTGCGCCGCGAGAAGGAGCGGCTTCACGCGGCTCCGTGAGGGGCGGAAGCGGGCGACGCCGGAAGGGTGCGGGCTCTCCACAGGGCGGCATCCGTCTGAGTTGTCCACGGATGCGGCGGCGCACGGTGCTCCACGAGCGCGCCGCCACCACAGTGAGGGATGACCGATATCGGAAGTGTCGTGGGGTCCGACGTGTTGGATACGGTGAGCGCGCGGCACGGCGGCCTCATCCCGGCTGCGGCGTTGAGGGAGAGTGGCCTCAACTCGCACGCGGTGGAGGCGCTGGTGCGGGGCGGCTCACTGGTGCGGCCGCGCAGAGGAATATATGTGCCGGGCGACGCGTGGCGTTCCGCCGACCCGGACGAGCGTTACCGCCTCTTCGTGCGGGCGAGCGCTGCGGTGGCAGCGCGACCGATGGTGGTCTCCCACCAGTCCGCGGCCTCGTTGCACGGGTTGCCGGTGATCGGGCGGTGGCCGCGCACCGTTCATGTGCTCGACCCTGACGCCTCCGGCGGAAGCACCGCACGTCATAGGACGAGCCATCGCGGGGCTCCCGCCGCGCAGGTCCGGATGATCGGCGGGGTCCTGGTGACCTCGCTCGCCCGAACCCTCGTCGACGTTGCCGCGTCCACGAGCTTCCTGACGGGAGTGGTGATGATCGACCATGCGCTCCGGGTCGACCGGGAACGCGTGGCGAGCGCGGCCCGGAGTGGCATCCTTTTGCCGGCTGCCCTGACGAAAGCCCACCTGTTCGCCGAACTCGCGAACGTGAACCCGCGGTTCGGCGCCCGGCAGGCCGACCGGGCGATCGAGTTCGGCAACGGCCTGTCGGCGAACGGCGGGGAATCGCTGAGCCGGGTGCGAATCTTCCAGCTCGGGTTCGAGGTGCCCGAGCTCCAGGCGCCCTTCTTGAACATCGACGGGAATGACTATTGGGTGGACTACTTCTGGCGTCGGATCCGCAAGATCGGTGAGTTCGACGGCAAGCACAAGTACACCCGCGGCAGGGTGCTTGCCGGGCGGGACCCCGGCGAAGTCGTCTGGCAGGAGAAACGCCGTGAGGACGCCCTGCGCAGGCACTCCGACAGCTTCGACCGCTGGGACTGGGACACCGCGTTCTCGCCCGCACTCTTCCACCGGTTCCTGAACGAGCACGGGGTGCCGCGGGCCTGAGCGGGCATGGCGCCGGCCGGCCGGGCTGCTCCGGGGGCCAGGCGGGGATGTCGCGGCGCACGTTTGAGAAGCCGGCCCATGTTCCACGGCGCGCCGGCTTCCCGAAGGTGCGCCACGAGGCCCGGCGGACGCGGGGCGGCGTGACGCGGCGTGACGCGACACGGGGCGGCGTGGCGCGACACGGCGCGACACGCCGATCCTGATTCCACAGGGGCAAGTTCGGACGGGCGCCGGGCTGTGGATAACTATCGCGGATTCCGCGGAGAATGGGCGTTGTCGCATCCGCTGGGCTGTGTACAACCGGTGGAATGTCGGTGGATAACTACATAATTGTAATTACTGCATGTAGTGGCCATTCCCAATTCCAATCACTACATGTAGTATAAAAGTCCAGCACAGAACGCCTTGAACTTCAGATTTCACATGAAAACCGATTTTGAGCACTGAGTTTGAATACTGATTCCTGAACGACGAGAAAGGCCCTCCCATGGCAATCACGGTCTACACCAAGCCCTCCTGCGTGCAGTGCACGGCGACCTACCGCGCCCTGGACAACAAGGGCATCGAATATGAGATCCTCGACCTCTCGGTCGACGAGAACGCCCTCGAAGCCGTCAAGGCCCTGGGCTACCTGCAGGCTCCCGTCGTCATCACCGACGAGGACCACTGGTCGGGCTTCCGCCCCGACAAGATCAACGAACTCGCGCAGCGACTCGCGTAACAACCGGGCTGAGGCTGCGGCTTCCAGCGCGGTCCGGCGCCGCACAAGGGTCTTTCACACACGAAGGGGGTGTTCAGTGACCGATATCGTTTATTTCTCCAGCACCTCGGGCAACACGCACCGTTTCGTTGAGAAGCTCGGCCGTGCGGCGGCCCGCATCCCGCTCTACGCGCGGGACGAACCGCTGCGCGTCGACGAACCGTACGTCCTGGTGGTGCCGACCTATGGTGGCGGCGAAACCAAGGGTGCGGTGCCCAAACAGGTGATCAGGTTCCTGAACGACGAGCACAACCGGTCGCTCATCCGCGGGGTCATCGGCGCGGGCAACACGAACTTCGGCACGGCCTTCTGTGTCGCCGGCGACATCATCGCCGCGAAGTGCAAGGTGCCCCATATGTATCGATTTGAAGTACTCGGAACTCCGGATGATGTGCGCATCGTTCACGACGGATTGGAAGAATTTTGGAAGCAACAGCCGTGAAGACCATGACCCACCCGGCCCCCGGCCTGGCCATGGACTACCACTCCCTCAACGCCATGCTCAACCTGTACGGCCCGAACGGGGAAATCCAGTTCGACAAGGACCGCGAGGCGGCGCGGGAGTTCTTCCTGCAGCACGTCAACCAGAACACGGTGTTCTTCCACAGCCTGCGTGAGCGCCTCGACTACCTGGTCGAGAAGGAGTACTACGAGCAGGCCGTGCTCGACCAGTACTCGTTCGAGTTCATCACCAGCCTCAACGACCTGGCCTACTCGAAGAAGTTCCGCTTCCAGACCTTCCTCGGCGCGTTCAAGTACTACACCTCCTACACGCTGAAGACGTTCGACGGCAAGCGTTACCTCGAGCGCTTCGAAGACCGCGTCGTGATGACCGCCCTCGGCCTCGCCCAGGGCGACGAGAAGCTCGCGATCGCCCTCGTCGAGGAGATCATCGCCGGCCGCTTCCAGCCGGCCACCCCCACCTTCCTCAACTCGGGCAAGGCGCAGCGCGGTGAGCTCGTCTCCTGCTTCCTTCTCCGCATCGAAGACAACATGGAGTCGATCTCCCGCGGCATCAACTCGTCGCTGCAGCTCTCGAAGCGCGGCGGCGGCGTCGCGCTGCTGCTCAGCAACATCCGTGAGGCCGGCGCGCCGATCAAGCAGATCGAGAACCAGTCCAGCGGCATCATCCCCGTGATGAAGCTGCTCGAAGACTCGTTCAGCTACGCGAACCAGCTCGGCGCCCGCCAGGGGGCCGGCGCGGTGTACCTGCACGCCCACCACCCCGACATCATGCGCTTCCTCGACACCAAGCGGGAGAACGCCGACGAGAAGGTGCGGATCAAGACGCTCTCCCTCGGCGTCGTCGTGCCCGACATCACCTTCGAGCTCGCCAAGAAGGACGAGGACATGTACCTGTTCTCGCCCTACGACGTCGAGCGCGTCTACGGCGTGCCGTTCGCGGACATCTCGGTCAGCGAGAAGTACCACGAGATGGTCGACGACCCGCGGATCAAGAAGTCGAAGATGAAGGCGCGTGACTTCTTCCAGACGCTCGCCGAGATCCAGTTCGAGTCCGGCTACCCGTACATCATGTTCGAGGACACCGTCAACGCGGCGAACCCGATCAAGGGTCGCATCAACATGTCGAACCTGTGCTCGGAGATCCTCCAGGTCAACACGCCGACCACCTACAACGAAGACCTGTCCTACGACTCGATCGGCAAGGACATCTCCTGCAACCTCGGGTCGATGAACATCGCCCTGTCGATGGACTCGCCCGACTTCGGACAGACCGTGGAGACCGCAATTCGCGGCCTCAACTCGGTCTCGGAGCAGAGCCACATCTCCTCGGTGCGCTCGATCGAAGACGGCAACGACCGCTCGCACGCCATCGGCCTGGGCCAGATGAACCTGCACGGCTACCTCGCCCGTGAGCGGGTGTACTACGGCAGCGAGGAGGCCATCGACTTCACCAACATCTACTTCTACACGGTGCTGTTCCACGCCCTCCGCGCCTCGAACAAGCTGGCCGTCGAACGCGGCCACGCGTTCGCGGGCTTCGAGGACTCCACCTACGCGTCCGGCGCGTTCTTCGACAAGTACACCGACCAGGTCTGGGCACCCGCCACCGCGCGGGCCGCCGAGCTGTTCGAGACGTCGGGTGTGCGCGTGCCGACTCAGGCGGACTGGGCAGAGCTCAAGGCATCCGTCATGGAGCACGGCATCTACAACCAGAACCTGCAGGCCGTGCCGCCGACCGGGTCGATCTCCTACATCAACAACTCGACCTCGTCGATCCACCCGATCGCCTCGAAGATCGAGATCCGCAAGGAAGGTAAGCTCGGCCGGGTCTACTACCCCGCGCCGTTCATGACGAACGACAACCTGTCCTTCTACCAGGATGCGTACGAGGTCGGCGCAGAGAAGATCATCGACACGTATGCCGCGGCGACGCAGCACGTGGACCAGGGTCTCTCGCTCACGCTTTTCTTCAAGGACACCGCCACCACCCGCGACATCAACAAGGCGCAGATCTACGCCTGGCGCAAGGGCATCAAGACGATCTACTACATCCGCCTGCGCCAGCTCGCGCTGGAAGGCACGGAGGTGGATGGTTGCGTCTCGTGTATGCTGTGAGTTTGCTGTAAGTTTGCTGTAGGATCAATGGGTGACCGGTGGCCGGCAGGCTCGACCACCGGGTCTCGGCAGGCTCGACCACCGGGTCTCGGCAGGCTCGACCACCGGGTCTCGACAGGCTCGACCACCGGGTCTCGACAGGCTCGACCAGCGACAGGCTCGACCAGCGACAGGCTCGACCACCGACAAAGGAAGACAGAAATGATTGACAAGCTCAAGCTCGTCTCGCACGTCGATGCGATCAACTGGAACAAGATCGAGGACGAGAAAGACGTCGAGGTCTGGAACCGGCTCACCAACAACTTCTGGCTGCCGGAGAAGATACCGCTCTCCAACGACGTGCAGTCCTGGAACACGCTCACCCCGGTCGAGCAGCAGCTCACCATGCGCGTGTTCACCGGCCTGACCCTGCTCGACACGATCCAGGGCACCGTCGGCGCCGTCTCCCTCATTCCGGATGCGATCACCCCGCACGAAGAGGCCGTCTACACGAACATCGCGTTCATGGAGTCGGTGCACGCGAAGAGCTACTCGTCGATCTTCTCGACGCTGTGCTCCACGAAGGAGATCGACGAGGCGTTCCGCTGGTCGACCGAGAACGTGAACCTTCAGAAGAAGGCCTCGATCGTCATGGACTACTACCAGGGCGACGACCCGCTCAAGCGCAAGGTCGCGTCGACCCTGCTCGAGTCGTTCCTCTTCTACTCGGGCTTCTACCTGCCGATGTATTGGTCAAGCCGCGCGAAGCTGACCAACACGGCCGACCTCATCCGCCTGATCATCCGGGATGAAGCTGTGCACGGCTACTACATCGGCTACAAGTACCAGAAGGGTCTCGAGGCGGCCACCCAGGAACGCCGCGATGAGATGAAGGACTACACCTTCAACCTTGTCTACGAGCTGTACGAGAACGAGGTGCAGTACACCCAGGACCTCTACGACGAGGTCGGCCTGACCGAAGACGTCAAGAAGTTCCTGCACTACAACGCCAACAAGGCGCTGATGAACCTCGGCTACGAGGCCATGTTCCCGAAGACGGTCACCGATGTGAACCCGGCGATCCTCTCGGCGCTCTCTCCGAATGCGGACGAGAACCACGACTTCTTCTCCGGTTCGGGCTCCTCGTACGTGATTGGCAAGGCCGTCAATACTGAGGACGCCGACTGGGACTTCTAAGAGACGGCAAGGCCTGAGAGGGCCGATGAGAGCCTTCAGCCGGCGCATCCGGCTCGCGCCTTCCTGGGAAGCGATGTTCGCGGGGATTCCCGACTTCCGAACGGAGCTCGGGCGGGTGGTACAGGACGGTGCGACGACCTGGTGCGAATGGACGTGGTCTGGCACGCGAACCGACATCCGGCGCCTGGCCGGGGGCGGATAGACCAACGGCCGGAAGCGCACTACGCTTCCGGCCGTTGGTGGTGTTCGTCTCCGGAGGGTTAGTTCCCGGCCTTGGCGTCGGCACCGGCGTCGGTGTCGGCGCCGCCCGACTCGGTGTCAGCGTGCGTGTCGGCACCGGCGTCGGCCCCGGCCTTGGCGTTCGAGTGCGACTCGGCGCCGGCCAGGATGTGCTTGACGACCTTCCGGATGTCGTGACCGTAGTCCCCGTTCAGGGCGGCCTTCTGGATCACCAGGGCGGCGGCATCCTGCTCGGCGGCCGGCGCGTTCTTCAGCTCGGTCAGGGCGGACTGGAGGTCGGCCGGGAGCTTCGAGAACAGCGCAGGGTTGTCGACGACGCCGAGGGCCAGCTTCGTCACCGAGGGGGTGGCATCCGCGCCCGCCGCGGTGTCCGCACCGAGCGCGCCGTGAAGTGCCGCGGCCAGCGGGTGGGTCGGGTCGTTCTGCACGGCCGTGGCGACCGTGGCGATCTGCTCCCCGTAGCCGCCGTCAAGGGCGGTGTTCCGGATGGTCTGAACGGCGGCGGCCCGGTCGGCCGCTGACGCGTCCTTGAGAGCGGTCAGGTCGGCCTGCAGGTTCGCCGGCAGGCTCGCGAAGAGCTCGGCGTGGTCGACGAGCGTGGCCGCGACCTTCTGCGCCTTCACGTTCGTATCCTGTCCGTTCGAGAGGTCGCCGCGGAGTTCCTTCTGAATCGAGGAGAGGACAGCGCCGGCCGAGGCGGGCTCGGCTGATGCGCTGGCGCTGGCGGATGCGCCGGCGCCGGCCGTGTGCTCGGGCGTCGCGGTGAGCGGGGCAGCGCTTGCACCCTGCACGCCGGCACCGAGAAGTGCGGCGGCCGCCAGCACGGATGCTGCGCCGACGGTGAGGCGCTTCGAGCGGGACGCGCGAGGCGCCTGGAAGATCTTGTTCTCGTTCATGGTGGTTCCTTTCGATTGCGGCGGCCGGTTCGGCGAAAAACCCGAGCAGGCCGCACGTAGTCACCGGGCGAGTCTAGGCAGGCGGGTTGTGCCTGCGGTCACTGCGCGCTGGGAAATCGGCTCGCCGGCGGATTTGCGACCCCTCGGCGCGTGTCGGGATCGCGGCCGCCCGGGGGCGGGCGGCGGGCACCGAGAATAGCCTCTCACCGGGGGATGCGTCCGACAGGGATGACGGTATGCGGCAGGGCCGCGCGGACCCGACCGGCCTGCGTGCGCGCACGGAGATTACGCTCTGCGCTGAGAGCGGCCATGGCGTGTCCGCCCGATCCCCGCCGCGGGGTGCCCTGCCGGGTCAGCGCGGCCAGAACTCCGGCCCGCGGCACGGCTGGCCGCCGACCAGGTTCAGGCAGGACCCGAAGACCGTGGGATACCCCACCGTCTGCGAGGGCCCGAACCAGGCTGTGTAGAAGAGCCAGAAATTCAGGTTGCCGTGGGTCGAGCATCCGTCGCCGTCGTCGCCCGGCTGTGCAAGGGCGGCCTCGTTCGGCTGGTATGGCGTGTAGTTGTAGAGGTTGGCCGTGGCCTGGTTGCGAATGCGCACCGGAGTCGCCCCGCAGGAGGGATCCGGGTTGTAGCCCACACTGACGACGCCCACCTTGTAGGCGCGCTCCGGCTCCTGGGTGTACTGACGGAACTGCCAGGCCGCCCGGTAGACCTGATTGAAGAAGCCGAAATACTCCGTGTCGCAGTCGGCGGTGTCCGGGCAGCCATACCCGGTCGCGCGCAGGTAGCCGGATGCGCTGGGCCGGGTGAGCAGGGACTGCTCCTTCTGCAGGAGCACCAGCAGCACCCGCGGGCTGATGGTGCACGCCTTCGCGACCTTGGCGATGATGCGGCTGGCCCGCTCGCTCGCCGCCGGGCGGTAGGCCGCGCAATGGCCGGCGCCCTGGGCGGGCTGTGCGGTGGTGGCCTCGCGGAATTCCCACAGGCACGGTGCGTCCGCCCGGGCGACGCAGGCGCGGCGTTCCAGGAACGACTGAACGCCGGCCTCGGTCATCGCGTCGGGGTTGAAAAAGTTGTAGTCGCTGATGATGGAGCCGGGGTCGAAGGCCGCGGGCGCCGCGATCGTCTCGATCCGGCGGATCGAGCCGCCGAGCGCGAAGCCGGATCCGACCACGACCACGGCGATGGCGGTCACCAGGGCGAGGAGTTTGCGGCGCGGTGTACCCGGATGCGTCATGGGGAAACCCTATCGAGGCCCGGCGGGAGTGTGCTGGGAGGACTCAGTCACCGTCCCGCACGACCAACTCGTCGCTGATACGAACCCAGCGGCCCGGGATGATCGCCTCGTCGTCGCCCGGCTCGACGTACCGCACGGCCCCGCCGTGCGGGGTCGAGATCGTCAGCGGTGACAGCGCGCCGCAGCCGAGGCTCGACTCCCCCGAGTCGGCGCGGAACGCGACGATGCAGACCCCGTCCGGGCCGTCCTCCCCGGTGAAGGTGGTGAGGAAGAAATCGGATCCCTCGCGGGAGCCCACCAGCCGGGACGACCCGGCGCCCGCCCCGTGCGTTCCGGCCTGACGCCAGGCTCATTCCGTGTCCAGTCGGTTCCCGATGGCGAACCACGCGATCGCGCCGAACAGGGGCGCGCAGACCACGGCCAGCACCCACTTCGTGCGCGCGGCAGCTCTCAGGTGCACCGCGCGCACGATCTGCACCAGAGCAGCCCCGATCAGGCCGGCGGCGCCCACCGCGGCCAGGCCGGCCAGGGCAACGGCCGCCAACTCGATCGTGTCTGCACTGAATTGCACGCGCGGCCCCGCTAACGCTCGATACCCCCGGTGATGCCGTCGCGTATCGATGGTGCCGCATGTGCGGCACACCAACCTTCCCCCGCGAAAGCATCTTGTCCCAAAACCATACCAGTTAGTATTCTTCCTGTGGGGACTGTGACCATACCGTTGTCGAGCCGAGGAGTGACATGCCGAAACAGCAGCGGGCGATCGGAACGCGAGCGGCCATCGTGCGCGGGGCCGCGGAGGCGTTCCGCCGGAACGGCTACGGCAGCACCTCGCTCGCGAACGTGGCTACGGCGGCGGGAGTGACCAAGGGTGCACTCTATTTCCACTTCGATTCCAAGGAGGCGATCGCGCTCGCCGTGATCCAGGCGCAACACGAGGCGTCGATCGCGCTCGGCCATCGAATGCTGGACGGCTCCATTCCCGGGCTGGAGGCCATTGTCACGATGTCACTGGAGCTGGCCGCACAGCTCCGGGCAGACCCGGTCGTGGCCGCCGGCATCCGCCTCACCATGGAATCATCGGTCTTCTCGACGCCGATTGTCGGCCCGTACCGGGACTGGATGGCGGTCTGTGAAGAACTCCTGGGGCGCGCGATCGTCGAGGGGGACGTCGCCGGCGGCACGGATGTCGCGGCCGCCGCCCATTTCATCAGCCCGGCCTTCACCGGGGTGCAGCTCGTGTCCGAGGCGCTCACCGGGCGCGAAGACCTCGACCGGCGCGTCGAGGAGATGTGGGCACTGATCCTCCCCGCCCTGGTCGCGCCGGAGCGGCGCGAGCGGCTGCTCGGCCTGCCCGCGCGGGTGCGGGCCGCCGGCTCCGGCCCGGCCTCGCCTCGGTCGCGGTCCCTGGCCTGG
>NZ_SOHH01000057.1 GCF_004403515.1 Cryobacterium fucosi
CGAACAACCCTGCGGCTTTCGTTTTGGGGCAACTTGTCTAAGTTACCTGCCCCGGCAATCCCTGTCAAATCAAGGCCTGCAGACCATTCCGAGCACGCCGAAGCACACCAAAACAACCCGCCACCTCAACCGCACAAACCAGCCGGAGAGAATAACTAGCTTAGGCCTCCAACACACCAAACTCCACCCGGAGCGGCACACTCAGAAACCCGTAAACCATGGTCCCACCTGAGGCCGGGAAGCACAGCGGCTTTCCGCACCTTTGGGGTACGTGAGAACACTACGGCCCCCCACCCCACCCGTCAAAACCCCACCCCGCCCGGGCGTGTCACCCCACCCACCACCCGCTCAACCCCACCCAACCGCNACACCCGCCACCACATCCGCGAGAGTGCACTTTTCGCCCCCATACCAACACCGAAAGGGCCAAAACTGCACTCTCGCGGACCACGCACACCACACGACAACGCCCGCATCCGCTCGGTGAGAACGGATGCGGGCGCGCAACCTGCGAGAACGGAAGGGGCTACTGGACGAAGACGCCGGCCAGGGTCTTCTTGCCGCGGCGGAGAACCGCGACTCCGCCGGGCAGGACGGCGTTTTCGATCGTCTCGGCCTCATCGGAGACCTTCACGTTGTTGAGGTAAACGCCACCCTGGCTGATGGCACGCCGCGCTTCGCTCAGGCTTGCGGTCAGTCCGGTGTCGACGAGGAGCTGCACCACGGTCGCGTGCGGAGCCGTCGTCGTGTTCGGGAGCTCGCGGAGCGCGGCTTCGAGGGTGGCTTCGTCGAGATCGGCCAGGTCACCCTGCCCGAACAGGGCGTGCGCGGCCTGGATCGCGGCCTCCGTCGCCGCCCGACCGTGCACGAGGCCGGTCACCGCGACCGCGAGGGTGCGCTGGGCGAGGCGCTTGAACGGCTCGGTTGCCACCGCCGCCTCGAGTTCCTCGATCTCCGCCCTGGTGAGGAAGGTGAACACCTTCAGGCGCGAGATCACATCGGCGTCGTCGGTGTTGAGCCAGAACTGGTAGAAGGCATACGGGCTGGTGAGGGTGGGATCGAGCCAGACCGCGTTGCCCTCGCTCTTGCCGAACTTCGTCCCGTCACTGTTGGTGATGAGCGGGGTGCCGATGGCGTGCACGCTCTCCCCCTCGGCCTTGTGGATGAGATCGGTGCCGCTGGTGAGGTTGCCCCACTGGTCGCTTCCGCCGGTCTGGAGCACGCATCCGTGGCTGCGGTACAACTCGAGGAAGTCCATGCCCTGGAGCACCTGGTAGCTGAACTCGGTGTAGCTGATGCCGGCGTCGGAATTGAGCCGGGCGCTCACGGCATCCTTCTTGAGCATGGTGCCGACCCGGTAGTACTTCCCGATGTCGCGCAGGAAGTCGATCGCGCTCAGCGGTGCGGTCCAGTCCAGGTTGTTCACGAGGGTGACGGCGTTGTCTCCCTCCCCGCTGAGGAACCGGGAGACCTGGGCCTGGAGGTAGCCGACCCACTGGGCGACGACATCCTTCGTGTTGAGGGTGCGTTCCGCCGTCGGTCTCGGGTCGCCGATCAGGCCGGTCGAGCCGCCGACCAGACCGAGCGGGTGATGCCCGGCGAGTTGGAGGCGCCGCATGAGCAGGAGCTGCACAAGGTTGCCGAGGTGCAGGCTGGGCGCCGTGGGGTCGAAGCCGCAATAGAAGGTGATCGGCTCACCGGCCAGCAGTTCGCGGAGGTCGGTCGGATCGGTGGAGACCTGCACCAGGCCTCGCCAGGAGATCTCCTCCCAGACGTCGTCGAAGGTGAGATCGTTGGCCTGTTGGGCGAGGATTGCTGGGTCTGACACGCTGCCCAGATTACCAGCGTGCCGGCGCGGCCCGGGAGGCCACACTCCAACCTTGATCAACAAGTATTAAGTCTGTTGAGTGAATTGTGCTATATTCATGTTCCAATCTTATGTTTTGGCACGGCCTGGAGGTGCGCTCGTGTTCGTGATTACCGCTGACCAGATCGACAGCCGCAATGACCGCGACCGTGCCGGCGAGATGATCGCCGGACTCGTGGCGGAGTTCGGCGACGTCTTCACCCTGCCGCCCGACCAGACGGCCGGCGACGAGATCCAGATGCTGCTGACGGATGCCCGCACCACCCACGATCTGGTCCTGGCCCTCCACCGGTCCGGACACTGGAGCATCGGCCTCGGCATCGGCGCGGTGCGCACTCCCCTGCCCGGCTCCGCCCGCCAGGCATCCGGGGAGGCGTTCGTCTGCGCACGCGACGCGGTCACCCGGGCCAAGAAGACGGACACCCGGTTCGCGCTCACCGCCGAGCCGGCTGCGCCAGCCGATCCGTCCGATCCGTCAGGCCGGAACGATGCGTCCGAGCACCGGCCCGTGCTCGACGGCGAGCAGGTCGAAGCCCTCCTGGCGACGTTCCTGCTCTTGCGCCAACGCCGCACGACCGAGGGCTGGGCCGCGGTCGACCTGCGCGAGGCCGGGCTGGCCCAGGTCGACATCGCCGCCCGACTGGGCATTTCGACGGCGGCCGTCAGCCAGCGACTTCGGAGCGCCCTGTGGAAGGTCGACCGAGCGGCACGTCCAGCACTCGTTAGGCTGCTGGAGGACCTCGACAACTCGACGACAGGAACAGGACCCGCGCTATGAACTTCCAGGCCTTCCAGATTCTGGCGTATCTGTACTGGCTCCTGCTCCTGCTCGTCACGATCGGCTCCCTCGCCGCCGCCGTGCTCGCGTTCAGGCATCAGAAGCAGCAGTACGCCATCGCGTCGGCCGGGGGCCTCGCCGCGGCCCTGGTGATCGCAGCGGTGCCGGCCCCGGAGGGCTCCGGTTCGTTCGGCATCGTCCTGGCGATGGTGGCGCTGGCCCTCTCCGTCGTGGGCGGCGGCCCGATGGCCGTGCTCGCACTCCGGCTGGCCACGAACAACTCCGTCCCGCCCGGCGCGCACGGCGGCATCCTCGTCGGTAACGGCGAAGCCACGCCGAGGGGGCAGGCGGATGGCGTCGGGACCGTACACGAGGTGCTGCGCGGCGGTCTGATGATCGGAATCCTCGAGCGGCTCGCCGTGACCGGTGCGATCCTGGCCGGTTTCCCCGAGGCGATCGCCGTGGTCGTGGCGATCAAGGGCGTCGGGCGCTTCACCGAACTCTCCGCGGCCGAGGCCAGGGAACGGTTCATCATCGGAACCTTCGCCAGCCTGATCTGGGCGTGCGCCTGCGCCGCCCTGGTCAGGCTCGCCACCGCGTAGGGATTACCCTTCGCAGGTGCGAGGGTCTCGACAGGCTCGACCACCGGGCAGGCTCGACCACCGGGTCTCGACAGGCTCGACCACCGGGCAGGCTCGACCACCGGGTCTCGACAGGCTCGACCACCGGGCAGGCTCGACCACCGGGCAGGCTCGAGTAACGGGAGTCAGGCCAGTTTCGGATGCCGACGGTAGGGCGATACCGATGCATCATCGGGCAGCCAGAACCGCCATGGGTACTCGGATCCCCCGCCGGCGCCGCCCACCCCGGTGCGCGGCCCGGTCAGGAACTCGGCCGGGCCGGCGGGCAGGGTGAGGCCGAACGGCTCCACGGCGAGGTCGGCGCCGTCGTCGGCCAGGCCGATGCCGAGGGCGACCGTCAGTCTCGCCGGCCCCCGGGCAAGGTCCCGGTCGGACTTCGCAGTGGTGCGACGGCGCCGGGCCTCGGCCGCACCCGCGACGATCTCCCCACCGCGCAGGAGCACGGCGGAGGCCTCCCCCTCCGGCGAGCAGACGACGTTCGCGCAGACGTGCATGCCGTAGCTGAAGTAGGCGTAGAGGTGCCCCGCCGGACCGAACATGGCCGCGTTGCGGGCGCTGCGGCCGCGGAACGCGTGCGACCCCGGGTCCGTGCCGTCGCCGAGGTAGGCCTCCACCTCGGTGATGCGGAGCGACACCCCGGCCCGGCTGATCACCGCGCCGAGCAGGAGCGGCGCCACCTCGAGGGCGGGCCGCTCCAGCAGGCGACGGTCGAAGGTCACATCCGGAGGGCGAGGGCGAGGGCGCGCACCCGCGCGACCAGCACCGCGCGCTGCTCGGCCACGCGGACGGGCGCGGTGCCCGCCTGCCCGTCGCGTCGGTCGACCGAGCCCTGGATGCTGAGCACCTCGCGCACCTCGGGCGTGAGGTGCGCGGAGATCGTGAGCAGGGACGCGTCGTCGACCTCGTGCAGGTCGAGGTCGTGCTGCTCGGCGAACTTGACCAGGGAGCCGGTGATCTCGTGCGCATCCCGGAAACTGACGTGCCGTTTGACCAGCCACTCGGCGACATCCGTGGCCAGGGAGAACCCGGCCGGGGCCAGCTCGGCCATCCGGTCGGTGTGGAAGGTCAGCGTGGCGATCATGCCGCTGAACGCCGGCAGGAGCACCTCCAGCGTCTCGATCGAGTCGAAGACGGGCTCCTTGTCTTCCTGCAGGTCGCGGTTGTAGGCCAGCGGGAGGCCCTTGAGCGTGGTGAGCAGGCCGGTCAGGTTGCCGATCAGCCGGCCGGACTTTCCGCGGGCGAGTTCGGCGATGTCGGGGTTCTTCTTCTGCGGCATGATCGAGGATCCGGTCGAATAGCCGTCGTCGAGGGTGACGAACCCGAATTCGCGCGTGTTCCAGAGGATGATCTCCTCGGCCAGGCGGGACAGGTCGATGCCGATCTGCGCGGTGATGAACGCGAATTCGGCGACCAGATCGCGGCTGGCGGTGCCGTCGATCGAGTTCTCCACCACGGCGCCGAAGCCGAGATCGGTGGCCACGAGCCGCGCGTCGAGTCCCAGGGTGTTCCCCGCCAGGGCGCCGGAACCATAGGGCGAGAAATCGGCCCGCTTGTTCCAGTCGGTGAAGCGTTCGAGGTCGCGCACGAGCGGCCAGCAGTGTGCGAACAGGTGGTGCGCGAGCAGCACCGGCTGGGCGTGTTGCAGATGCGTGCGGCCGGGCATGATCGCGTGCTCGTTCGCTTCGGCCTGCGACGCGAGCGCGTCGATCAGGTCGATCACGTGGGCGGAGATGGTGACCGCCTTGTCCCGCAGCAGCATCCGCACAAGGGTGGCCACCTGGTCGTTGCGGCTGCGACCGGCGCGCAGCTTGCCGCCGAGTTCGACGCCGACGATGTCGATCAGGCCGCGCTCGAGCGAGGAATGCACGTCTTCGTCGGTCTCGGCCGGCTGGAACCGGCCGGCGGCGACGGCATCCGCCAGCTCGTCGAGTCCGGCGACCATGGCCGTCAGCTCGTCGCCGGTGAGGTAGCCGGCCGCGGCGAGGGCCCGGGCGTGCGCCCGGGAACCGCGGATGTCATACGGGGCCAGCGGCCAGTCGAACTGGGTCGACTTGCTCAGCCTCGCCAGCTCGGGCGACGGGCCGCCGGCGAAACGGCCGCCCCACAGGGCGCCCGCCCTGCCCGCGCGGTTTTCGTTTTCGTCGGCAGGCACGCGGTACTCCTACTTGCCGGCCAGGTCGCGGCGGGCCGAGATCTTGCTCGGCAGCGACCACAGCTCGATGAAGCCCTTGGCCATCGACTGGTCGAAGGTGTCGCCGGTGTCGTAGGTGGCGAGGTTGAAGTCGTAGAGGCTCTCGCCGGACTTGCGCCCGGTGACGACGGCGGTGCCGGCGTGCAGCTTCAGGCGGATGTCGCCCGTGACGTGCTTCTGCGTCTCGTCGATGAACACGTCGAGGGCGCGCTTGAGGCCGGAGAACCAGAGTCCGTCGTAGACGAGCTCGGCCCACTTGGACTCGACGCCGCGCTTGTAGCGGGCCAGGTCGCGCTCGACGGTCATGTTCTCGAGTTCCTCGTGCGCGGCGATGAGGGCGATGCCGGCGGGGGCCTCGTAAACCTCGCGGCTCTTGATGCCGACGAGGCGGTCTTCGACGATGTCGATGCGGCCGACGCCCTGGTTGCCGGCGAGGAGGTTCATCATTTCGATGGCCTGCAACGGGGTGACGGCGACGCCGTCGATGGCGACGGGGACGCCCTGGTCGAAGGAGACGACGACCTCGGTCGGCTCGCGCGTCACGGCCGGGTCCTGCGTGTAGGTGTAGAGGTCTTCGATCGGGGCGTTCCACGGGTCTTCGAGGAAGCCGGTCTCCACGGCGCGGCCGTAGACGTTCTGATCGATCGAGTACGGGCTCTTCTTCGACTGCGCGATCGGCAGGTTGTGCAGCGCCGCGTACTCGATGGCCTTGTCGCGGGTGAGGGCGAAGTCGCGCACCGGGGCGAGCGAGGTGAGTTCGGGCGCGAGGGCGGCGACGGCCGCTTCGAAGCGCACCTGGTCGTTGCCCTTGCCGGTGCAGCCGTGCGCGACACTGTCGGCGCCGAGTTCCTTGGCCGTGGACGCGAGGTACTTGGCGATCAGCGGACGGCTGAGCGCGGATACGAGCGGATAGCGCTTCTGGTAAAGGGCGTTGGCCTTGAGGGCCGGAACGACGTAATCGCTGGCGAATTCATCCTTCGCGTCGACGACGATGGCCTCGACGGCGCCGCAGTCCAGGGCGCGCTGACGGATGAGGTCCATGTCCTCGCCGCTCTGTCCGACGTCGATGGCGAGGGCCACGACCTCCTTGCCGGTCGCATCCTTCAGCCAGCCGATGCCAACCGAGGTGTCAAGTCCACCGGAGTATGCGAGCACAACACGTTCAGCCATGGTTCTCCCTAAAGATTGTTCAGTTCAAGTTTACGGGGCGGCCTACGCCGCGTTCTGGCGGAGGAGCCAGACGAGGAGGGCCTTCTGGGCGTGGAGGCGGTTCTCCGCCTCGTCCCAGATGATGCTCTGCGGGCCGTCGATGACGTCGGCGGTCACCTCGAAGCCGCGGTCGGCGGGCAGGCAGTGCAGGAAGTGCGCGTCCGGCCGGGCGAGGGCGAGCAGGTCGGCGTCGACGCGGTAGGCGCCGAGGGTGGAGAGGCGATCGGCCTTCTCTTCCTCCTTGCCCATCGACACCCAGGTGTCGGTGACGAGCACGTCCACGCCCGCCACGGCCTCGGCCGGGTCGGTGAAGAGTGTGACGGAACCTCCGGTGCGCGCGGCGATCGCCGCGGCATCCTTCACCACCTGCGGGTTCGGCGTGTAGCCGGCCGGCGAGGCGATGCGCACGTGCATTCCGGCGGTGGCGCCGGCGAGGAGATAGGACTGGGCCATGTTGCAGGCGCCGTCGCCGAGGAAGGCGAGGGTCTGGCCGGCGAGGTCGCCGCGGTGCTCACGGATGGTGAGCAGGTCGGCGAGCAGTTGGCAGGGATGGAAGTCGTCGGAGAGGGCGTTGACGACGGGGACCGTGGTGCCGAGGGCCATCTCTTCGAGGCCGGCCTGGCCGTAGGTGCGCCACACGATCGCGGCCACCTGGCGCTCGAGCACCCTGGCGGTGTCGGAGGCCGTCTCCTTGCCGCCGAGCTGGCTGCTGGCGGTGGTGATGATGAGGGGGCTGCCGCCGAGGTCGGCGATGCCGACCGCGAAGGACACCCGGGTGCGGGTCGAGGACTTGTCGAAGATGACGGCGACGGTCTGGGGACCGGCGAGCGGGGTGACCGCGAATCGGTCTCGCTTGAGCACCAGTGCCAGGTCGAGGATCTCGGCCTGTTCGGCCGGAGAGAGGTCGTCGTCGCGCAGGAAATGGCGGGTCACTGAGGTCACTTTCGATGGATTGTGGGATTGAACAACTCTAGAGGCTGGCCAGCGCGAGGCCGAAACGGTACTCGAAATCGGCCAGTTCGGTGTCGCCGACGATGAGCGGCGGTGCCAGCCGGATGGTCGACTCGTTGGCGGCGTTCACGATCAGGCCCTCAGCCAGGGCCGCGGCCGCGAGCGGAAGCGCGACCGGTTCGGCCAGGCCGATGCCGATCAGGAGGCCGCGGCCTCGCACCTCGGTGATGCGGGGTGACGCGAACCGGGCGACGATCTCCCGCAGTTGCTCGCCGCGCCGTGCGGCGTTGGCGACGAGGCCGTCGCGTTCGATCACGCCGAGCACGGCATTCGAGGTCGCGGTGACGAGCGGGTTGCCGCCGTAGGTCGAGCCGTGCTGACCGCGGCTGAAGAGCTCAGAGGTTGCGCCGTAGGTGACCAGGGCTCCAATCGGCAGGCCGCCGCCGATCCCCTTGGCGATGGTGATGGCATCCGGGGTGATGCCGTCGTGCTGGAACGCGAACCAGGCGCCGGTACGGCCCGCGCCGGTCTGCACCTCGTCAATGATGAGCAGCACGCCGTGTCGGGTGCAGAGCTCGCGGGCGCGGCGGAGGAAACCGGCCGGCAGGTCGATCACGCCGGCCTCGCCCTTGACCGGTTCGAGGAACAGGGCGGCGACAGAGTCGTCGATGGCCTCCTCGAGCGCTTCGATGGTGGTGTGGATATGCTCGACCCCGCCGGGCACGGGCAGGAAGGCCCGGCGCATGGCGGGTTTGCCCGAGAGCGCGAGCGCGCCCATCGTGCGGCCGTGGAACGATTCGTGCAGGGACAGGATCCGGGTGCGCTTCCCGCCGGCCGTGTTGAGCCTGGCCAGTTTGAAGGCGGCCTCGTTGGCTTCGGCGCCGGAATTGCAGAAATAGACCCGGCCGGCGTCGCCGGCCCCGGTGATGCGTTTGAGCCGCTCGGCCAGTTCGAGCTGCGGCGGCGAGGAGAAGTAGTTGGAGACGTGGGCGATGCGGCCGACCTGCTCGGTGACCGCGGCGACCAGGTCCGGATGGGCGTGGCCGAGCGAGTTCACGGCGATGCCGGCGAGGAAGTCGAGGTATTTCCTCCCGTTCTCATCCCAGACGTAGCAGCCCTCGCCGCGGACGAGCATCGCCAGCGGGGTGGCGAGGGTGCGCATCATCGCCGCGCCGAAGCGCTCCTGCCAGTGCTCGGTGCCCGGACTGGTCTGGTCGGTCATGCGGGGACCACCTCGGTCCCGATGCCGCTGCCGGTGAAGACTTCGAGCAGGATCGAGTGCGGCACTCGCCCGTCGATGATCGCGGCCTTGGCGACGCCGCCGTCGACCGCGTCGAGGCAGGCCGTCATCTTGGGGATCATGCCCGATTCGAGGCCGGGCAGCAGCCGGCGGAGGGTGTCGACGTCGATCACGGAGACCAGCGAGTCCCGGTTGGGCCAGTCGCTGTAGAGCCCGGCTACATCGGTGAGGATCACGAGCTTCGCGGCGTTCAGGGCGATGGCCAGTGCCGCCGCGGCGGCGTCGGCGTTGATGTTCAGGGACTGGCCGGGGACATCCGTGTCCGGCGCGATCGAGGACACGACCGGGATGCGCCCCGCGGCGAGCTGGGCGAGCACGGCCTCAGGGTCGACGCCGACCACGTCGCCGACGAGGCCGAGGTCGACCTCTTCGCCGTCGATGACGGTGCCGCGGCGACGCCCCTGGAAGAGCCCGGCGTCTTCGCCGGACAGCCCGGCGGACAGCGGGCCGTGTTCGTTGATGCGGCTGACCAGCTCACGGTTGATCTGCCCGGTGAGCACCATCCGCACGACGTCCATCGCCTCGGGTGTGGTCACCCGGTAGCCGCCGCGGAACTCGCTCTCGATGCCGAGGCGGTCGAGCATGGCAGAGATCTGCGGGCCGCCGCCGTGCACGACGACGGGGCGGATGCCGGCATAGCGCAGGTAGACCATGTCCTCGGCGAAGGCCCGCTGGAGTTCCTCGCTGACCATGGCGTTCCCGCCGAATTTGACCACGATGACCTGGTCGTGGAACCGCTTGAGCCACGGCAGGGATTCGATCAGGGTCGCGGCCTTGACGGCCGCCTCGGCCCGGCTGTTGGATTCGGTGTCGGGGGCGTCACTGGTGTCACGGACCTCTCGGTCTTCTGGGCCGCCGGGGGCTTCGGGGCCGCCGTCCGCGGCCGGGATCGTCGGGATCGTCGGAATCGTCGGAATCAACTCGAGTACGCGCTGTTCTCTTCGACGTAGGCGTGGGTGAGGTCATTGGTCCAGATCGTGGCCGTCGCGACGCCCGCGTGCAGGTCGATGAGCACGGTGACCGCCCGCGGGGTGAGGTCGACCAGCTCGCGCGGCTGATCGGGCTCCCCCGCCGTGCACACCTGCACGCCGTTGATCGCGACGTCGATTCCGTAGGGGTCGAAGACGGCATCCGTCGTGCCGACCGCGGCCAGCACCCGGCCCCAGTTAGGATCGTTGCCGAAGATGGCCGTCTTGAACAGGTTGCTGCGGGACACGGCCCGGGCGACGGTGACGGCGTCGGTCTCCGAGTCGGCGCCCTGCACGACGATCGCGACGTCGTGGGCCGAGCCCTCGGCGTCGGCCTGCAGTTGCAGGGTGAGGTCCTGGCAGATGGCGGTGAGCGCGGCCGCGAACTCGGCCGGGTCGGCGGCGACCCCGCTCGCGCCGGAGCCGAGGAGGGTGACGGTGTCGTTGGTGGACATGCATCCGTCGGAGTCCAGCCGGTCGAACGTGACCCGGGTGGCCTGGCGGAGGGCCGTGTCGAGCTGGCCGGAGTCGAGGACGGCATCGGTGGTGAGCACGACGAGCATGGTGGCCAGGCCGGGCGCGAGCATCCCGGCTCCCTTCGCCATGCCGCCGATGGTCCAGCCGGCCGGCGAGGTGTGCGCGGACTGCTTGGGCGTCGTGTCGGTGGTCATGATGGCCCGTGCGGCGGCGAGGCTGGCGTCGGCGGATGCCGCGTTGTCCGCGTGCAGGGCGAGGGAGGCATCCCAGACCCCGGCGGTGAGCTTGCCCAGGTCGAGCTGCTCGCCGATCAGGCCGGTGGAGCAGACGAGCACCTCGCCGGCGGAGATCTCGAGGCGCCCGGCGACGGCCTCGGCGGTGGCGTGCGTGGTCTGGAAGCCGATGCTGCCGGTGTAGCAATTGGCGCCGCCGGAGTTCAGCACGATGGCGCGGACCACTCCGCCGCGCATCACCTGCTCGCTCCAGACGACGGGGTTCGCCTTGCACCGGTTGGTGGTGAAGACGGTGGCAGCGCTGGTGAGCGGGCCGAGGTTCTGCACCACGGCGAGGTCGAGGCCGCCGGACTTCTTCAGGCCTGCGGTGACTCCGGCGGCGGTGAATCCTGCGGGGGCGGTGACGCTCACGGGGCAACTCCATTCGTGCTCAGGCCGAGGGTCTCCGGGAGGCCCAGGGCGATGTTGGCGGACTGGATGGCGGCGCCGGCGGTGCCCTTGGCGAGGTTGTCGACGGCGGTGACGGTGACCACCCGGCCGACGGCGTGGTCGATGGCAAGGCCGATCAGCGCCGTGTTGGCACCGAGGACGTCGCTGGTGCGGGGGAACCGGCCCTCCGGCAGCAGGTGCACGAAGGGCTCGTCGGCGTAGGCGCTCTCCCAGGCGGCGCGCACGGCGGCGTCGGACGTTCCCGGCACGAGCCGGGCCGTCGCGGTGCAGAGGATGCCGCGGGACATCGGCACGATCACCGGGGTGAAGGAGATGGTGGGCTTCGCGGCCCCGGCCCAGGCCAGGCTCTGCTGGATCTCCGGGATGTGCCGGTGCACGCCGCCGACCCCGTAGGGGTTCGCGGAACCGAGGATCTCCGCGGCGAGGTTGGGCAGCTTGAGGCTCTTGCCTGCGCCGGACGGGCCGACCGCGAGTACGGCGACGAGGTCCTCCGGTTCGATCACGCCGGAACGGATGCCCGGCGCCAGCGCCAGGGCGACCGTGCTGGCGTTGCAGCCCGGCGCGGCGATTCGGCGCGCGCCGACCAGCCGGGTGCGTTGCTTCCCGTCGGCGACCGGCAGCTCGGGCACCCCGTAGGCCCAGGCCCCGTAGTAGTCGCCGCCGTAGAACGCGGTCCAGGCGGCCTCACTCTCCAGCCGGTGGTCGGCGCCGCAGTCGACGACGAGCGTCTCGGGCGGCAAGCCGGCCGTCAGGGCGCCGGATGCCCCGTGCGGCAGGGCGAGGAAGACCACGTCGTGCCCGGCCAGGGTCTCGGCCGTCGTGTCCACGAGGGTGAGGCCGTCGAGGGAGCGCAGATGCGGCTGCACGTCGATCAGCCGCTGCCCGGCGTTGCTGTGCGCGGTGACCGTGCGCACGTCGAATTCGGGATGCGCGGCCAGGAGCCGAAGCAATTCCCCGCCCGCGTAGCCGCTCGCACCCGCAACCGCAACCGAAAAAGCCATGCGTCAAACTTAGCGCGCCGCCCCGCACCGCCGAGAATCGGCGTCGACGCAGTTTTCTTGCGTGGCGGGCGGATTCGCGGACGGGGTTGCCCGGGTGCCGGGTGCCGGGTGCCGGGTGCCGGGGCGAGCGTCTTCGCCGAGATCTACCCTTCCGGCCGAGACCGACCGGTGTGCGGGGCGGTCTCGACCGCAAAGGTCGATCTGGGCGGACGAGCGGCGCCGGCGGGGGCCTCGTATGCCCAGCGGCGCTGCGGTGCCGGGTTGCACTACAGGGCCGGGGCCTTCGCCGAGATCTACCCTTCCGGTCGAGACCGACCGGTGTGCGGGGCGGTCTCGACCGCAAGGGTAGATCCCGGCGGGCGGGGCGGGGGCAGGGAACGGCGGGGCGGGGGGCTACTCGCGAAGGGTGGCGCCGAAGCGGGCGGCCGCGACGGCCACCCCGGCCAGCTTCGCGTCGCTGGCCTCGGCCGCGGTCAGGGTGCGGTCGGCGGCCCGGAACCGCAGGGCGAAGGTCAGCGACTTGCGGCCGGACAAGATGCCCGCCCCGCGGTAGTCGTCGACAAGCTCCGCGTGCTCGAGCAGCGGCCCGGAGCCTTCGACCACGGCCTGGAGCACCTCCGCCGCCGGGACGACGGTGTCGACCACGAGGGACAGGTCCTGCGTGGCGGCCGGCATGGTGCGGATCGGGGTGGCCTGAAATTCGGCGCCGGCGCGGCCGAAGACCACGCTGAGGTCGATTTCGGCGACCGCGACGACCGCGGGCAGGTCGAAGCCGCGGGCGATGGCCGGGAGCAGCTCGCCGGCGAAGCCGACCGAGGTGGCGCCGACATCCGTCGTCACGAACAGTTCGGCCGTGCGCCCGGGGTGCATCGCCTGGTGCGCGCCCTGACGAACCTGGATCGCCATCCCGGTGGCCAGGGCGACCTGCTGCACGGCGGCGAGGGCATCCTGCCAGCCGGCGGCCACGGCCGGACGGCCCGGCTGCTGCCGGATGGCGTTGCCGGTGAGCACGATGCCGACGGAGAACGGCTGCGGTGGGATGCCCGCGTTCAGTTCGGCCTCGAGGTGGGCGCTGGGCCGTACGGCGCCGGGCGGCACGACTGTGCTGCCATAGACCACGCCGGGAAGAGGCCGGAAGACCTGGCCCTGCTCGAAGATGGCGAGGTCGGTCAGGCCGCGGGACCGGTTGCGGTGTGCGATCTGGAGCAGCCCGGGCAGGATCGAGGTGCGCAGGAACGGCGCCTCGCCGTCGAGCGGGTTCGCGACCCGCATCTGTGGCACGCCCGGGCCGACCGCGGCGCCGAACAGGCTGTTGGCCTTCTCCGCGACGAACGGGTAGGCGAGCACCTCGGTGTGACCGGCGGCCGCGAGGGTCTGGGCGACCAGGCGGCGAAGCGCCTGTGTCCGGGTGAGGCCGCGCCCGGGCGGGGCGACGGGCAACACCGACGGGATGCGGTCGTAGCCGACGATGCGGGCGACCTCCTCGGCCAGGGTCCACTTGTCGGTCAGGTCGGGGCGCCAGCTCGGCGCGGTGACGGACAGTCCGCCCCCGGTCTCCTCGAGCGACGCGCCGATCTCGGCCAGCGAGGTGCGCACCTCCTCGCGGGTGTAGTCGAGTCCGATCAGGCCGGAGATGAAACCGGTCGGCAGGAAGATCGGCTCGGCGGCGGGCGTGGCGTCGTGCAGGGAGCCGAGGTCGTCGGCCACTCCCCCGGCGAGTTCGACCAGCAGCTGTACGACGCGGGCCGCGGCGACGGCGGCGACCGCAGGGTCGACCCCGCGCTCGAACCTGCGGGATGCCTCGCTGGGCAGCTTGTGCCGACGGGCGGTGCGTGCGATCGACACCGGGTCGAAGTTCGCGGCCTCGACCAGCACGTTGGTCGTGGTCGCCCCGATCTCGGTGGTCCGCCCGCCCATCACCCCGGCCAGGCCGATCGGCCCGGATCCGTCGCTGATCAGGAGGTCTTCCGGGTTGAGGGTGCGCGTGACCTCGTCGAGGGTGGTGAGTTTCTCGCCCGCGCCGGCGCGGCGCACGGTGATTCCACCGGCCAGCGCGTCGAGGTCGTAGGCGTGGATCGGCTGGCCGAGCTCGATCATCACGTAGTTGGTCACGTCGACGATCAGGGAGATCGAACGGATGCCGGCCAGCTTCAGGCGGGCGATCAGCCAGGCCGGAGACGGCCGGGCCGGGTCGACGCCGCGCACGGCACGGGTGACGAAGACGCTCGCGCCGATCCGGTCGCGGATCGGGGCCTGGTCGTCGATGGTCACGACGAACTCGACCGAGGACGGGGCTGGGACCACGGCGAGGGCCGGGTCCCGGAATCTCGCCCCGGTGGCGTGCGCGTATTCGCGGGCGACGCCGCGGATGGAGAACGCGTAGCCGCGGTCGGGGGTGACGTTGATCTCAACGGCGCTGTCGTCGAGGCCGAGGAGGGCGATCGCATCCGTGCCGACGGGGGCGTCGATGCCGAGGGCGGCCAGGCGCAGGATGCCGTCGTGCTCGTCGCCGAGGCCGAGCTCGCGGGCCGACGCGATCATGCCGTCGGAGACGTGGCCGTAGGTCTTGCGGGGCGCGATCGGGAAGGGGCCGGGCAGCACGGCGCCGGGCAGGGTCACGACGACCTTGTCGCCGACGACGAAGTTGTGGGCGCCACAGACGATGCCCCGAATATCACCGGCCCCCACTGTCTCGGTGGTCGAGCCTGCCCCGGTGCTCGAGCCTGCCCCGGTGCTCGAGCCTGCCCCGGTGGTCGAGCCTGTCGAGACCCCGGGCGCGACCCGAACCTGGCACCAGTTGATGGTCTTGCCGTTGGTCTGGGCCTCCGGTTCGATCGAGAGCACCTCGCCGACCACGATCGGCCCGGTCAGGTCGAAGCGGTGGATCTCTTCCTCCTCGAGGCCGACGCGCACCAGCGCGGCGTGCACGTCTTCGGGGGTGGTGCCGGGTTCGAGGTCGACGAACTCGCCGAGCCAGCTCAGGGGAACGCGCATCAGACGCTCATCCCGTACTGCTGGCTGAACCGGACGTCGCCTTCGACCATGTCGTGCATATCCTTCACATCGTTTCGGAACATCAGTGCCCGTTCGACGCCGACGCCGAACGCGAAACCGGAGTACACCTCGGGGTCGATCCCCGCCGAGCGGAGCACGTTCGCGTTGACCATGCCGCAGCCGCCCCACTCGATCCAGCGGGCGCCGTCCTTGAAGGTCGGGTGCCAGAGGTCGAGTTCGGCGCTCGGCTCGGTGAACGGGAAGTAGTTGGGGCGCAGGCGCACCTTCGCCTCCGGTCCGAACATGGCCTTGACGAAGTGGTCGAGGGTGCCCCGCAGGTGCGCCATCGTGAGGCCCTTGTCGACGGCGATGCCCTCGATCTGGTGGAACACGGGCGTGTGGGTGGCGTCGAGTTCGTCGGTGCGGAAGACCCGGCCGGGCGAGACGACGTAGACGGGCAGTTCGCGGGAGAGCAGTGCGCGCATCTGCACCGGGGAAGTGTGGGTGCGGAGCACCAGGTGGGCCTCCGGCGGGTCGACGAAGAAGGTGTCCTGCATGGCGCGGGCAGGGTGGTCCTCGTCGAAGTTGAGGGCGTCGAAGTTGAACCACTCGCCTTCGAGCTCCGGTCCTTCGGCGACCTCCCAGCCCATGCCGACGAACACGTCGGCGACGCGCTCCTGCAGCAGGGAGAGCGGATGCCGCGCCCCCGGCCGCCAGGTGGATGCCGCCGCGGTCACGTCGACGGTTTCGGCGGCGAGCCGGGCCCGCGCCTCGGCCTCGCCTATCTCGGCCTCTCGGGCGGCGAGGGCCTGGCTGACGCGGCCCTTGGCCTGGCCGACGAGCTTGCCGGCGGCGGCCTTCTGGTCGTTCGGCACCGTGCGCATGAGTCCGCCCAGGCGGGCCATCGGGGAGGCGTCGCCGACGTGCTCTGTGCGCACCACCCGCAGGGCGGCGGAGTCGGCGGCGGCGGAAATGGCGGTGAGCGCGGCGGTGACGGCCGCGCTCACGGCCTCTTCGGAGATTTCGGTGGGATCAGACACAAGGCACAAGTTTAGCGGCCCCGTCGAGGGCGACCCTACGGACTGTTCCCGCCCTCGGACTGTTCGCCGAGTGCCCTCGGGTGCGCGAGCAGCGGGTTCGCCGGGGTCGAGGGCGCATCGGGCGTGACGGCTCTCCCCTTGGAGCCGGTGCGGCGTGCGATCACGCGGGCCAGCCAAGACAGGGACAGGTTCATCGCCAGGTAGATCGCCAGCACCACCATGAAGAAGGAGAACGAGTAGCGGTTGCCGAAGAAGTCGGGCAGGTTCTTCACGCCGACGCGGAGCAGTTCGCTGTAGCCCACCACGAAGGCGAGGGAGGTGTCCTTGAGGAGCACAACCAGCTGGGCGATGATGATCGGCAGCATCTGCCGGAACGCCTGGGGGAACTCGATCCGCATCCGGGTGGAGATCGGCGTCAGCCCGATGGCCAGGCCGGCCTCCCGCTGTCCGCGGGGAAGGGACTTGATCCCGGCGCGGAGCGCTTCACCGATGATGGCGCCGTTGTAGACGGCAAGGGCGGCGACGCCGGCCCAGAACGAGCCCGTCGAGAAGACCAGCAGGATGAACAGCATCATCAGCAGCACGGGCATGCCGCGGACGAATTCGAGCACGACGGTGCTCGGCACCCTGATCAGGGGGTTGTCGGAGGCGCGACCGAACGAGAACAGCACGCCCAGAGGCAGCGCGATCGCCGCGGCCACCCCGGCCATGGCGAGCGTCGCCAGCACGCCCTGGCCGAGCGAGCGCCAGACCTGCACATCGGTGAACACGTTCCACCGGGACGCATCCCACAGCCCGGGTTGGACCGAGCCGTTCGCACTGGTCTTCGGAGCACCGAGGGCCAGGACCAGCAGCACCAGCGCGCCGAAGATGAGGATGATGCCGACGACGGAGATTGCCCGGGAACGCATCCGGGCCTTCGGGCCGGGCGCGTCGTAGAGAACGGAGAGACTCATCGGAGGACCGCGACCTTCTTCTCGACCCGGCCGGCGATCAGGCCGAGGGTGATGGTGATCAGCAGGTAGAACGCCGCCACGGCGAGCAGGATCGCGATCACCTGGTCGCCTCGATCGTTGGTGATCTTGCGTGCGGCGCCGAAGAGTTCGAAGACGAAGAAGGCGCCCGCGACGGACGTGTTCTTGGTCAGGGCGATGAACACGTTGATCAGTGGCGGGATGACCATCCGCACGGCCTGCGGCATGATCACGTAGGTCAGCGTCTGCCCGAAGGTGAGCCCGACGCTGCGAGCAGCCTCGGCCTGGCCGACATGCACTCCGTTCACTCCGGCCCGAAGGGCCTCGGCGACGAACGGCGAGGTGTACACGGTGAGCCCGATCACGGCGAGCGGGAAGTAGCCGGGCGAGAACTGGAGGTACGGGAGCAGGAAGGCGCAGAAGAAGAGCACGAGGGTCAGCGGCGTGTTCCGCACGATCTCCGTGTAAGCCGTGGCGAATCCCCGGAACGATGCGACCGGGGAAATGCGCAGCGCGGCGATGAAGACACCGAGCACGAGCGCTCCGACTCCGGCCAGGCCGAGCAGCCCCAGCGTGTTCCTGAAACCGTCGAGGAACACGGGCAGATTCTCAATGATGGCGTCCACAGCTCACCTCCTTCTGTCTAGCGGCATGGTCACGTGTGTCGCGCACGTGGCGACGATGGCCGATCGGGACGGCCCGGCCCAGATGGCCGGGCCGTCCCGATCAGCGGATGTTCAGCCCTCAGTAACGGTTGACGGCCGGAGGTGTCGGGGTGTCGAGCACCTTGCCCGCGGTGGCCTTCCAGGCGGCGGCCCAGGAGCCGTCGTCGAACGACTCTTCCAGGACGTCGTTGATGAAGGTGCGGAACTCGGCGTCGTCCTTCTTGAGCCCGATGCCGTACGGTTCCTTGGTGAACGGCTTGTCCACAACCTCGAATTCGTCCTTGTTCTGGTCGGCCAGGCCGGCCAGGATGACGTTGTCGGTCGTGACGGCGGCAACCTCACCGCTGCGCAGCGGGCCGAGGCAGTTGGAGTAGGTGTCGGTGGCGAGCACGTTGGTCGTGTACGCGGCGATGTTCTTCTCCGAGGTGGATCCGCTCACCGTGCAGACGGCCTTCCCGGCGAGGTCTTCCGGTCCGGTGATCTTCTCCTTGTTGCCCGCGAGGACGAGAAGGTCCTGGCCGGCCTGATAGTACGGTCCGGCGAAGTCGACGACCAGCTTGCGCGCGTCGTTGATCGTGTACGTCGCCACGACGAGGTCTACCTGGCCGTTCTGGATGAACGGCTCCCGGTTCGCGGAGACCGTTTCGACCCACTGGATGTTCTCGGGCTTGATGCCGAGCTTGGCGGCGACGAGCTTGCCAATTTCAACGTCGAACCCGACCGGTGTGCCATCCGGTCCCTTGAGGCCGAACAGCGGCTGGTCGAACTTGGTGCCGATCGTGATCTTGCCGGCTTCGCTGAGTTTGGCCATGGTCGTGCCGGCCGCGAATTCGGGGGCCTCGGCGACGGGAGCGGCGGACGGTGCACCCGCGCCAGAGTCGGTGCAGGCGCTGAGCGCGAAGACGCTCGCGAGGGCAAGGGCTGAGATCGCAAGACGTTTGGTGAAAGTCATGTTTCCTCCGGTTGCTGTGTGTTCCGGCCCACCGGTCAGTGGGCAAGTATCTTCGAGAGGAAGTCTTTCGCTCTCGTACTCTGGGGATCGGTGAAGAATCGCTCGGGGGTCGTCTCCTCGACGATTTCCCCGTCCGCCATGAAGATCACCCGATCGGCCGCGCGGCGCGCGAAGCCCATCTCGTGGGTGACGACGATCATGGTCATTCCGTCGTTGGCCAGGTCGATCATGACCTCGAGCACCTCGTTGATCATCTCAGGGTCGAGGGCGCTCGTCGGCTCGTCGAGGAGGATCAGCTTGGGGGTCATCGCCAGGGCACGGGCGATGGCGACGCGCTGCTGCTGGCCGCCGGACAGTTGGGCGGGCATCTTGTGCGCCTGGTTCGCCACCCCGACTCGCTCGAGCAGGGCCATCGCCTTCTCCTCGGCGTCCGCCTTCGACATGCCGCGCACCTTGATCGGGCCGAGGGTGATGTTTTCGAGGACGGTCTTGTGCGCGAACAGGTTGAAGGCCTGGAAGACCATTCCCACGTCGGCGCGCAACTGGGCGAGTGCGCGCCCCTCGGCGGGCAGTTCCATCCCGTCGATCGTGATGCTGCCGGAGTCGATTGTCTCGAGCCGGTTGATCGCCCGGCACAGGGTCGACTTGCCGGACCCACTGGGTCCGATGACCACGACGACCTCGCCACGGGTGACGACCGTGTTGATGTTCTTGAGGACGTGCAGGTCGCCGAAGTTCTTGTTGACGTCTGTCACGACGACCAGCGGTTCACCTCGGCGAACGGTGATGTTGGACGTAGCCGGCGCAGAATCTGTAGGCTCCATAACCCCAACCTAGGCCAGTTCGGAGTCGTCCTGAACCAACCCTCACCGGTGGTTACCGAGCTGTGATGATCGGCAGCGCTGATGGGCCGTGGTGATCAGCTACGTTGGGCGAACGCACTCTCGTAGAGGCAGACGGACGCGGCCGTGGCGAGGTTCATCGACTCGGCGTGACCGTAGATCGGCACCGAGATGGACCGGTCGACCTTGGCGAGGTCCTCGTCGCTGAGCCCGCGCGCCTCGTTGCCGAACAGCCAGGCGGTCGGGGCGAGGAGCAGCCCCTCGTTGCGGGCCTCAAGCAGGTCGGTTCCCTTGATATCCGCGGCGAACAGCTGAAGGCCGGCCTCTTTCGCGCGGTCGCGCACGTCGTCGAGGGTGACCCCGACGGCGACGGGGAGATGGAAGATCGACCCGGTCGACGAGCGCACGACCTTGGGGTTGTAGAGGTCGACGCTACGGCCGGTGAGGATCACGGCGTCGGCGCCCGCGGCATCCGCGGCACGGATGATGGTGCCCGCGTTCCCGGGGTCACGCACCTCTTCGAGAATGGCGACGAGGCGCGGCTGGCCCCCGAAAATGTCCTTGACCGAGGTGGGGAACTGGTGGCAGACGGCCACGAAACCCTGCGGGGTGACGGTGTCGGCCATGGTCTCGAGCACCTGTTCGGTGACGAATTCCACGTCCACGCCGGCTTCTACGGCCGTGTCGGCGATGTCGGTGTAGCGCTCGAGGGCGGTCGGGGTGGCGTACAGCTCCACGACGAGTTCGGGGCGATAGGTGAGGGCCTCGGCGACGGCCTGGGGGCCCTCGAGCAGGAACAGTCCGGTCTCGGAGCGCGCGGCTCGATTCGCCAGTTTCGCGACAGCCCGCACGCGCGGAGAACGGGGATTATCTAACATATGACCAGCCTACCGGCCGCATTGCCGGGCGGCAGCAGCCGCGCGGGGCCGCGCTCGCTTCGGCTCTCCGGCACGCAAAACGGGAGCGGGCGCTCGGCCCGCTCCCGTGAAGAATGCGTGTTTCTGGGGGTGACGACTACGCGGCAACCTTCGGTGCCGACGTGTCGGCGGGCAGTGCCGCCTTGGCGCTTTCGACGATGGCCGAGAAGGTGGCAGGCTCGTTGACGGCCAGCTCGGCCAGGATGCGACGGTCGACCTCGATGCCGGCCAGGGCGAGGCCCTGGATCAGGCGGTTGTAGGTGAGGCCGTTTTCGCGGGACGCGGCGTTGATCCGCTGGATCCACAGGCGACGGAAGTCACCCTTGCGTGCACGGCGGTCACGGTAGCTGTAGGTGAAGGAGTGAGTCAGCTGCTCCTTGGCCTTGGTGACCAAACGCGAGCGCTGGCCGCGGTAACCCTTGGCACGCTCGAGGATGACGCGGCGGCTCTTGTGAGCGTTTACCGCTCTTTTTACTCTTGCCATTGTTCTGGTTCCTTAAGGGGTACGGGTCTAGCGACCGAGAAGCTTCTTGATGACCTTGATGTCGGCCTTGGCCAGCACCTGGTCGTGGTTGAGGCGAGACTTACGCTGCGTGCTCTTGACCTCGAGGTTGTGTCGCAGGCCGGCCTGCTGCTTCATGATCTTGCCGGAACCGGTCACCTTGAAGCGCTTCTTCGTCCCGGAGTGGGTCTTCATCTTAGGCATCTTTTTCCTCCAGTTTCGCTGCCTTATCGGCAACCTTGTCAGCCTTATCGGCAACTTTTTCTGCCTTGTCGGCAGCCTTGTGTGCGTTGGCCTCCGCCTTGGCCTCTGACTTGTTCTTCAGAGGTCCAATGACCATGACCATGTTTCGACCGTCGATCATCGGAGTCGATTCCACGGAACCGAACTCGGCGACATCCTCGGCAAATCTTTGAAGCAGACGTACACCCTGGTCGGGACGGGACTGCTCACGGCCACGGAACAGAATCATGGCCTTGACCTTGTCGCCGGCCTTCAGGAAGCCTTCGGCGCGTTTGCGCTTGGTTTCGTAGTCGTGCTTGTCAATCTTGAGTCGGAACCGAACCTCTTTGAGGATGGTGTTCGCCTGGTTGCGCCTGGCCTCCTTGGCCTTCTGCGCAGCCTCGTACTTGAACTTGCCGTAGTCCATGATCTTGGCAACGGGCGGCTTGGAGGTCGGCGCGACCTCGACGAGGTCGAGATCTGCTTCCTGTGCCAGGCGCAGCGCAACATCGATGGCCACAACCCCGACCTGTTCGCCGTTGGGACCAACGAGACGGACTTCGGGGACGCGAATACGGTCATTTGTACGGGGATCGCTGATGCGTCTCTCCTCTTCTCATGCATCGTGGCTGCAACTGACGACGGATGTCGCCCGCAGACGAAGAGAGGAAAAATCGCGTATCCGGATTCGAACAACACTCGCTCGAAAACCACATACGACACCCTGTCTACCTTCGCGAACTGGAATCCAGCGCCGCGACGGCGGAGTGTAAACAACCCGGTAACCTTTGTGAAGCGGTATGCGCGGGTGGGAGATTATCCACTTTCGTACCGAGATTTGCATCTCGGAGCCCGGATGAGTCTAACAGAGGAATTCAGTGACGAGTAGCAACGAGCAGGAAGCACTTCAAGCCACGCGGGATATCGCCGATGTGGCCGCGGTAGAGATCATCACGACCGCGTCCGTGCACCTGATGAGCGCGGCCGCGGTCAAGGTCGGCCTCGCCGACGACCCGGAGACGCAGACCGACCTCGATGAGGCGCGCAAACTCATCACCGCCCTCGCCGGCCTGATCACCGCCGCCGCCCCGGACATCTCCGACATGCACGCGCGCAGCCTGCGCGACGGCCTGCGGTCGTTGCAGCTCGCCTTCCGCGAGGCATCCGCGATCCCCGACCCGATCGGCCAAGGCCCGGGCGAGAAATTCACGGGCCCGGTCAACTGACCAGGGTCTCGACAGGCTCGACCACCGGGGCGCTCGACCACCGGGGCGCTCGACCACCGGCCGGTGATTGAGCCTGTCGAAATCACGGGGTCTCGACAGGCTCGACCACCGACAGGCTCGACCACCGACAGGCTCGACCACCGACAGGCTCGACCACCGACAGGCTCGACCACCGACTGTCGATATCACGGACGCGGCTGGGTCTGGCAGTGCGGGCACCAGTAGGTGTCACGCAACTCCAGGCCGCCGAACTGTGAATCGTGCCTCCTTTCGGCCGTCCTGAAACCGAGCCGAACTCACAGTTGGGCGGGGGTTTTGCCGTGCCGACCACGCAGGGCGGTCCGAGGCCGGGAAAATTTCCTTTGTCGGGATCTGTTTTCGTGGTTAGGATTACGGGCATCCGACCGGTGACGGTCTGGCCAGGCGACCAACGGTGGTTGTCGCGAAACCGGTGGAGAGAAATGCCCAACAAAATGAGAGCGCTCTCACGAGCGGTTGCGTGTGCGATCGCCGTGCCGGCACTGATCCTTCCGACGGCCTTCGGTGCCCTGGCTCCGGCCGCCGCGGCATCCGTCTCGACACTTGCCGACTTCGAGGGCGGCGCCCCGACCGGCTTCTTCGCCTACGGCAGCGCCGGCTACGGCGTCCTCGACGTCGCCCCCGGCTCGCCGGATGCCCGCCCCGGCCAGACCAGCCCGACCAAGGTGCTCAGCTATGGCTTCAACATCACCGCGGCGGGCTCCTTCGGCGGCGTCGGCCACAACTTCGCAACCGCCGGCGACTGGACAGGCTTCCAGGGCGTGAGCTACTGGCTCCGCGGCTCCGGCAACGGCTCGGCGCTGCAGTTCGAGATCTTCGACGGAGGCGCGAACTCGGACAGCTCCGAACGCTTCGACTACACCATCACCGACGACGTGGCCGGCTGGCGTGAGATCCAGATCCCCTGGGCGTCCTTCACCCGGGCGACGGACTACCAGCCCGGCGGAGCCCCCAACGACGGGCTGAACCTGACCACCATGTGGGGTTACGCGCTTCCCGCCGCCCGCGGCGCCGACACGGTGCTCGTCGACGACATCGCCCTCTACTCCGCCGCCGACGTCACGGCCACCGCGACGCTGTCCGCGAGCACCTACGAAGTCATCGAAGGTCGCGCCGCCGCGGTCGAGGTGCGCCTGAACGTGGCCCCTACGACGCCGATCACGGTCGACTATGCGACGAGCGACGGCACCGCCGGCGCTACCGACTACACCTCCTCAACGGGAACCCTCACCTTCGCGGCCGGCCAAACGACACAGTCGATCTCCGTCGCCACGACCGACGACGCCGCGGAGGAGCCGAGCGAGACCCTCGCGGTGACCCTCAGCAACCCGGTCGGTGCCGCACTCGGATCCCCCAGCGCCGCCACCCTGACCATTCTCGACAATGACGCGGCACCGGTCGGTCCGCCCACCGGTCGCACCCTCCTGGTCGAGAACTTCGAGGCCCCACTCCCCGTCGGCTCGGCCGGAGCCGTTCAGGTCGGCTGGTTCGCCGCACAGGACCCGAGCAGCACCGTCGGCTTCGCGAGCACGGATGCCCTGCCGGCACCGGTTCCCGCCGACCCGCCCACCCAGGGAAACACCGCCCTCTCCGCGGACTTCACCGTGCAGTCCTTCGGCGTTGTGGTGAACAACTTCACCAATGACACCGCCTCGGCGTGGACGACGCAGGACTGGAGCAGCTACGAGGGCATCGGCTTCTGGATGTACGGCAACGGATCGGGCACGCGCCTCTTCCTCGACATCGAGGACAACCGCAACCCGGGTTCCACGACCGACGACGCCGAACGTTTCGTGGTCGAGTACACCGACAACTGGACCGGCTGGAAGTTCCAGCAGTTCGACTTCGCCGACTTCGTGCGCAAGAACATCAACAACAACGCGCCCAATGACGGCCTCGGACTCACCGACGTTCACGGGTTCGCCCTCGGCGCCCTGCGCACCCCCGGAACCCAGACCTTCTACTACGACGACGTTCTGCTCTACGGCCAGGCCGCCGAGGTGCCCCTCACGGTCGGCTTCGACCGTGCCGGGTACGAGGTCACCGAGGGCGCCGACGCCACGGCCACCGTTCGGCTGAACCGCGTCGCCACCGAACCGGTGACCGTCGCGTTCCAGACCGAGGAGTCCGCGGCCCGCACCGCGACCGAGGACCTGCCGGCGACACAGGGCCGAGACTTCACCGCCGCGAGCGGAACCGTCACGATCCCGGCCGGGCAGCGCGAGGCGACCATCACGGTTCCGACGCTGCAGAACGCGAAGCATGAGGTGGACGAGACCTTCCTCGTCGCCCTCACCAACCCGGTAGGCGCGGAGTTCGGCTTCGTCCGCACCGCGACCGTCAGCATCCAGGACGACGACGCGATCGATAAGGCGCTCGTCGAGGACTTCGAGTCCTACCCGTGGCTGTTCGACACCGAAGGCGGCCTTGATCTCGCCCTGCGGGAGACCGCGGCCGACACGGGCTACGCCGGGGCGGATGCCCACGAGAACGTTCTCGACATCGCCTACGACGATGGCGCGAAGCTCGTGCGGGACTTCGCCGCGGGCCAGGACTGGTCGGCGTACAAGGGACTCTCGTTCTGGTACAACGGCGAGGGCACCGGCGACAAGGTGACCGTTTCCGTGGCGGACAACGAGGCCCCGGACCCGGGCCCCTCCGACTGGGTTCAGTCCTGGAGCGACGAGTTCGAGGGCCCCGCCGGGGCTCCCGCCAACCCGGACAACTGGAGCTACGAGACCGGCGGCTGGGGCTGGGGCAACGACGAGCTGCAGTACTACACCGACAGCACCGACAATGCCGCCCTCGACGGCAACGGCAACCTGGTGATCACCGCCCGCGAGATCGACCCGGCCACCACCGACCTCGTCTGCTGGTACGGACCGTGCACGAACACCTCTGCTCGCCTCATCAGCGAGCAGAAGCAGGAGTTCGAGTACGGTCGCATCGAGTCCCGCGTTCAGGTGCCGAAAGGCTCGGGCATCTGGCCCGCCGTGTGGACGCTCGGCAACGATTTCCGCGAGGTGGGCTGGCCGCAGACCGGCGAGATCGACGTGATGGAATTCGTCGGCCGTCTGCCGAACGAGATCTTCGGCACCATCCATGGACCGGGCTACTCCGGGGGCAACTCCATCGGCAACACGTACACCTTCGACGTGCCGGTCTCCGATGACTGGCACACGTTCTCGATGGAGTGGACTCCGGAGCGCATCGACTGGTTCGTCGATGGCATCCAGTACCACTCGGCGACACCGGCCGACGTGGCGCCGAACGAATGGGTGTACGACCACCCGTTCTCGCTGCTCACCAACGTGGCCGTCGGCGGCAATTTCGGTGGAGCCCCTGGCGCGGACCTCGTGTTCCCGCAGTCGCTGACCGTGGACTACATCCGGGTGTTCCAGGCCGCCGACACCGCCGAACGATTCGAGGCGAAATTCGTGGACAACAAGGTCGGCTGGCGCCAGGTCACGATTCCGTTCGCCGACCTCCGCCGCTCCAAGGATCAGCCGGCCGGGGCGCCGAAGGACGGCCTCACCCTCACCGATGTGAACGGGTACGGCTTCGCCTTCACCGGCACCGGTGCGGCGAGCCTGGACAAGGTCACGCTCCTGCAGACCCTTCCCCCGAAGGGCTGCGTCAAGCCGGGGAAGCCGTGCCGGAAGGAATAGTCGAGCTCGGCTAGGTCTGGCAGTGCGGGCACCAATAGGTGTCCCGCACTGCCAGGTCGGTGCGGCCGAGTCGGCCGCGCTCGATGCGGCTGCCGCACCGCAGGCACGGCCGGCCCGCGCGGGAGTACACCCAGGTCCGCGCCCCGCGTCGGGTGTCGCCGGTGGTGGTGCGTTCGGTCCGGTCGCGGTTGGCCGTGATCAGCCGGTGGGCGAGCTGGACGAGACCCGGGACATCCGTCACCTCGCCCACCGGCCGGGTCGGCGCGAGGCCGCGGAGAAAGCACAGTTCGTTGACGTACACGTTGCCGAGGCCGGCCAGGGTGGACTGGTCGGCCAGAGCCACGGCGACCGGCCGCTCTGGCCGGGTGCGGATGCGCCGCGTCGCCTCGTCGGCGTCCCAGTCTGGCCCGAGCAGGTCGGGGCCCAGGTAGTCGAGCCTGGCGGCCTCCTCGGCCGGCGACAGCACCTCGAGCAGGCCGAGGTCGAAGCCCACCGCCACCGCGTCCGCCGTCTCGAGCACGGCCCTGGCCTGGAACGTCGGGCGGCGCCACGCCTCCCCCGGGCGGTAGAGGTGCCAGGCGCCCTCCATTTTGAGGTGCGAATGGATGCTGGCCTCCCCCACCCGGATCAACAGGTGCTTGCCGCGGCTGGCCACCTCGCTGACGGTCTCGCCGGTGAGGTCCACGGTGGCGAACCGGGGCACGCGGAACTCGCACCGGGTGAGCGTGGCACCGTGCAAGGCCCGGTCGAGGGTGTGGGCGGCGCGGTAGACGGTGTCGCCCTCAGGCATGCAACTTCAGCCCCCTCGGAGTGACGCCGAAACCGGCGGACTGTAGAGCCTGCCCGGCCGGGGTGCCGATCACGAAGACTCCGTTGACGGATTCGACGCCGAGTTTGACGACCCGGCCGGCCGAGATGGTGCGAGCCAGGGCCGCTGCGGCGGCGGCGAGGACCGTGTCACCCGGGGCGAAGGCGAGCACCGATTTGCCGCCCCGTTCGACGTAGAGCACGAGGGCACCGTCGACGATCACCACCAGGGCGCCGGCCTTGCGCCCCGGGCGGTGGGTGGTGCCCTCCGGCGGGGGCGGCCAGGGCAGCACGGCGCCATACGGGTTGGCGGGGTCGGTGGCGGCCAGGGTGACCGCCACCGGCTCGGCGGGAGCTCCGGCGCCGCGGCCGAGTTCAACGAAGGACCGCAGCCGGTCGATCGTGCCGACGGTGGCGAACTGGGCCGCGCCGAGCCCCTCGATGAAGTAGCCGCGCCGGCAGCGGCCGACCTCCTCGAAGCCGCGCAGGGTGCGGTAGACCAGCGAGAACCCGCCGGTCACCCCCTCCCCGGCCACGGCACCACGGGTCACCACCCCGTACCGTTCAAGCAGGGTCTCGCCGAGCGCGTGCGCACGCCGGGTGGGCGAGTCGTCCGCGACGGGGACAATCGACCAGCGACCGGAGACGGTCGGCGGTCCGCCGCGCTGAGGGAGGCTCGGCCTGGCCAGGATGCGACCGCCGTGCAACCGGGCCCGCGGGGCGGAGCGGCGGGTGCTGTGCGCGGTGTGCCCGCCGGCGATGAGCGAGCGGACGGGGGCGAACGTGTCGTTTCCGACGAGTCCGGCCCAGACCAGGTCCCAGAGCGCGGCGGCGAGGCCGGTGTCGTCCTGGCTGCCGACGGCATCCGCAAGCTGGCGGAAGAAGAACCCTCCCCCGCCACCGAGCGTCGCGAGGATCTCCTGCTGCAGCGGGCTCGTTTCGAACGGGGACGGTGCGGGCAGGGTGAGCGGCGCCGTCTCGGCCAGGTGCAGGCTGATCCAGCCGTCGTTGCCGACGAGGGTGCCTGCCCCGGCCCAGAGCACCTCGCCCGAGTTGGTGAGTTCGTCGAGCATGGCCGGGCGGTAGTCGGCGACCCGGGCGGGCAGCACGAGGGACTCCCAGGCCGAGGCGGGAATCCGTGCCCCCTCGAGCTGTTCGATCACGGAGGCGACACCGTCGATGCCGCGCAACCGGCCGCCGACATGCTGCCAGACCGGGAGGAACCGCCCGACCGTGACCTGGTCGACGGGTTCGACCTCGTGCCGGAGCGCGGCGAGCGAGCGCCGGCGCAGCCGCCGCAGCACCTCGGCGTCGCACCACTCGCTTCCGGTGCCGTGCGGGCGGAACTCGCCCTCGACGATTCGGCGGACCCCGGCGAGCCGGCGCAGGGCGCCGAGGACGACGGCCTGGCCCAGGCCGAAGCGCTCGGCGAGGTCGGCGGTCGTGAACGGTCCGTGGCTGCGGGCGTACCGGCTGACGAGGTCGCCGAGCGGGTCGGGGACGGGCTCGGTGAACGCCGCGGGAACCCCGAGCGGGACCGGAACGCCGAGGGCGTCCCGCAGCCGGCTCGCGTCTTCGATTCCGGCCCACCAGTCCCGACCGGCGTAGCTCACCTGGAGCACCCGCCTGGCGGCGGCGAGTGCGAGCAGGCCCTCCGCTGCGCCTGGCCCCTGGGCACCTGACCCCTGGGCGCCTGGCATCTGGCTGACGGCGAGACGGGCGGCCACCTCGGCGGTTGTCAGCGGGCCGAGGCCGCGGAGCAGGTCGGCGATCCCCTCGATCCCCTTCGCCTTGCGCTCGTCGGGGAGCCGCTGCAGCTCCGCGCCGGTCGCCTCGATCACCGCCGGGTCGAGCAGCTCGCGCAGCTCGACCCGGCCGAGCAGTTCGGCGAGCAGGCTGGAGTCGATCGACAGGGCGGTGGCCCGCCGTTCGGCCAGCGGGGAATCGCCCTCGTACATGAAGGCCGCCACGTAGCCGAAGAGGAGCGTGCTCGCGAAGGGGCTGGCGGTATCCGTGTGCACCTCCACCAGCCGCAGCGACCGGTCGGCGATGCGCCTGGCCAGGCCGATCAGCGCCGGGAGGTCGTAGACGTCCTGCAGGCATTCCCGGATGGTTTCGAGGATGATCGGAAAGGTCGGGAAGGTGCGGGCAACCTCGAGCAGCTGGGATGCCTTCTGCCGTTGTTGCCAGAGCGGCGACCGGGTGCCCGGGTTGTAACGCGGGAGAAGCAGCGCCCGTGCGGCGCACTCCCGGAACCGGGAGGCGAACAGGGCCGACCCGCCCACCTCATCGGTGACGAGCTGTTCCAGCTCGTCGGGGTCGAAGACGAAGAGGGAGGCGTCCGGCGGTTCGGAGTCGGTATCGGGTATGCGGGCGACGATGCCGTCGTCGCTGGCGACGCAGCCTCCGTCGATCCCGTACCTCTCCCGTATCCGCGCGGCGACCGCGAGCGCCCACGGTGAATGCACCTGCATGCCGAAAGGGGAATGCATCACGACGCGCCAGTCGCCGAGCTCGTCGCGGAACCGTTCGACGACGAGGGTGCGGTCGGTCGGCAGGTGGCTGGTCGCGGCGCGTTGGTCGCCGAGGAAGGACAGCAGGTTGGTGACCGCCCGGTCGTCGAGGCCTCCGGTAGAGCAGCGCGCCCTCGCCTCCGCCGCCGGGAGCGCGGAGACCTCCCGGATGAAGGCGCCGATCGCCTCGCCGAGTTCGGCGGGGCGGCCGAGGCCGTCTCCCTTCCAGAACGGCAACCGGCCGGGCTCGCCGAAGGCCGGGACCACGAGGACGCGGTCGTGGGTGATCTCCTGGATGCGCCAACTGGTCGCGCCGAGCGCGAAGACGTCGCCGACCCGGGACTCGTAGACCATCTCCTCGTCGAGCTCGCCGACCCGCCGGCCGGTGGCCTGGTCCCCGCCGACCATGAACACGCCGAAGAGGCCGCGGTCGGGGATGGTGCCGCCGCTCGTCACGGCGAGCCGTTGGGCGCCGGGACGCCCGGTGAGGGTTCCGGCCTCCCGGTCCCAGACGATCCGTGGCCGGAGCTCCGCGAACTGGTCTGACGGGTAGCGGCCGGCGAGCAGGTCAAGGGTGGCCTCGAACGCGGAGCGCGGCAGCGTGTGGAACGGCGCGCTCCGTCGCACGGTGTCGAACCAGTCCTCCACCTGCACCGGTTCGAGCGCCGTGACGGCCACGGTCTGCTGGGCGAGGATGTCGAGCGGGTTGGCCGGCACGGACAGGGACTCGATCAGCCCGGCGACCATCCGTTCCGCGGCGACCGCGGAGTGGATGAGGTCGGCGCGGTGCTTGGGGTAGATGACGCCTCGGGAGACCTCGCCGACCTGGTGGCCGGCCCGGCCGATCCGCTGCAGCCCGCTCGCGACCGACGGCGGCGACTCGACCTGCACGACGAGGTCCACCGCGCCCATGTCGATGCCGAGCTCCAGGCTGGAGGTCGCCACCACGCAGCGAAGCCGCCCGCTCTTGAGGTCGTCCTCGATCATGGCCCGCTGTTCGCGACTGACCGAGCCGTGGTGGGCGCGGGCGAGCACGGGTTCCGCGCCCGCGCTCCGGCCGCTGGCGCCCATGAGCTCGGCCGGCCGGCGGTGCGCCGCCTGCTCGGCGGCG
>NZ_SOHH01000020.1 GCF_004403515.1 Cryobacterium fucosi
CGAACAACCCTGCGGCTTTCGTTTTGGGGCAACTTGTCTAAGTTACCTGCCCCGGCAATCCCTGTCAAATCAAGGCCTGCAGACCATTCCGAGCACGCCAAAGCACACCAAAACAACCCGCCACCTCAACCGCACAAACCAACCGGAGAGAATAACTAGCTTAGGCCTCCAACACACCAAACTCCACCCGGAGCGGCACACTCAGAAACCCGTAAACCATGGTCCCACCTGAGGCCGGGAAGCACAGCGGCTTTCCGCACCTTTGGGGTACGTGAGAACACTACGGCCCCCCACCCCACCCGTCAAAACCCCACCCCGCCCGGGCGTGTCACCCCACCCACCACCCGCTCNGCATCCGTCACGGATGCGGGCGCGCGACCTGCAGGGGCCGGGCGAGGGCAGGGCTCAGTAGCGGTAGTGGTCGACCTTGTACGGGCCCTCGATCGGCACACCGATGTAGGCGGACTGCGCGGGCGTGAGCACAGTCAGCTCGACGCCGAGCGCGTCGAGGTGGAGCCGGGCGACCTTCTCGTCGAGGTGTTTCGGAAGCACGTAGACGCCGACCGGGTACTTCTCCGGGTAGCAGTAGAGCTCGATCTGAGCGAGCACCTGGTTGGTGAACGAATTGCTCATCACGAAGGAGGGGTGGCCGGTTGCATTGCCCAGGTTCATCAGGCGTCCCTCCGAGAGCACGAGAACGCTCCGCCCGCTCGGCAGGCGCCACTCGTCCACCTGAGGCTTGATCTCGACCCTCGCCGCGCCGGCCAGGGATTCCAGCGCCGCCATGTCGATCTCGTTGTCGAAGTGGCCGACGTTCGCGATGATCGCGAGATGCTTCATCCGGAGCATGTGGTCGACGCCGATGACGTTGAAGTTGCCGGTGCCGCTGACGAAGATGTCGACCTGTTCGACGACCGATTCGATCCGGGCGACCTGGAATCCGTCCATGGCGGCCTGCAGGGCGTTGATCGGGTCGATCTCGCTCACGATCACCCGGGCACCCTGGCCGCGGAGTGCCTCGGCTGCACCCTTGCCGACGTCACCATACCCGGCGACGAAGACCACCTTTCCACCGATGAGCACGTCGGTGGCTCGGTTGAGCCCGTCCGGCAGCGAGTGGCGGATGCCGTACTTGTTGTCGAACTTCGACTTGGTGACCGAGTCGTTCACGTTGATCGCCGGGAAGAGCAGGCTGTCGGCGCCGGCGAGTTCGTACAGACGGTGCACACCGGTCGTGGTCTCCTCGGTGACCCCTGCAATGGCGGCGGCGATGACGGTCCAGCGGTCCGTCGACGAGGCCAGTGACCGGCGGAGGACATCGAGGACAACCCGGTACTCATGGCTGTCGGCGTCAGTGGTGTCGGGAACCGCTCCGGCCAGCTCGAATTCGCGGCCCTTGTGCACGAGCATCGTGGCGTCGCCGCCGTCATCGAGGATCATGTTCGGGCCGGTCCAGGTCTCGCCCGCGGCGGCCGCTTCGGTGCTCCAGTCGAAGATCTGCTCGGTGCACCACCAGTAGTCCTCGAGCGTCTCGCCCTTCCAGGCGAAGACGGGAACGCCGGCCGGAGCTTCGGGCGTGCCCGTTGGCCCGACCGCGATGGCTGCGGCGGCGTCATCCTGGGTGGAGAAGATGTTGCAGCTGGCCCAGCGGACCTGGGCACCGAGGGCGACGAGCGTCTCGATCAGCACGGCGGTCTGCACCGTCATGTGCAGGGAGCCCGCGATGCGGGCGCCGGCGAGAGGCTTCGACTCGCCGAATTCGGCGCGGAGCGCCATCAGCCCGGGCATCTCGTTCTCGGCGAGGCGGAGCTGGTGGCGTCCGGCCTCGGCGAGCGCCAGATTGGCGATCCGGAAGGCGGGCACGGTGGACGAGGGGGACGCGACAACAGTCATGCCACTATCCTGCCATCCCCTGCCCCGTCAAATTCGACGGAGATTTTGGCGAGAACGGGCCCGAGAACGCGATCTCGGGCCGAATCAGCCAAAACCTCCGTCGAATTCGACCGGGGACGGGATGTCAGCGGGCGGAGCCGACCGGTTCGGCTTCATCTACGGCGCCGGTGACGGGGCCGGCTTCCGCGACAAGGACGGGGCCGGCTTCCCCGACAGGGACGGGGCCGGCGTTCAGCCCCAGCAGCACCCGAGATTCAAGCCTCTCGGATCATCACGAGCACCGATCATCACGGGCGCCGCTCCGAAATGCCCTCCTGACAAAAATCCCTGCATATCAGTCGCGGGGCTGGGCCGGCATCGTGCGCAGGCGCACGAGCTGCCAGCCCTGAGGCGCCGAGGTGCGGCGCGCGTGCCGGTCGCACAGGTCGAAGCTGTGCGGCTCCCGGACCAGGGAGAGCGGCCCGAGCACGGCCATCGAATCGCCGTAGTCGAAGGTGAGGGTCGCCACGGACTCATCCGGGCAGGCGACGCGGGAACAGGGTCTGGAAGACATTGCCCTCAGGCTACCCTCACCGCGCCGGAACTAGGATGTGACCATGTCCCGAATCCGCCGCGCCGCCGCACCGACGCCCGCGCCGACCCAGCGCGGCAGGGGCCGTGACCGGCACGGCCGCGGCATCCGCAGTTCGGTCACCGGCCCGTTCCTGCCGCCGCTGCAGACTCGGATCACCCAGTTCGACATGACTGTGGCCTCGACCATCGACTATTTGCGGTCGGTCTGGCCCGACGAACTGAGCACCGTGACCTTCGAGGTTGCGGCCGGACCGTACGCGGTGATCCCCGGCGTCGGGGTCGAGCGGTGGACCGTCACCGCGGCGGAACGCCGGATCGTGTTCTACCGTCTGCCGATCCAGCGCCTCACCCGGTTGCACCGCAACGACGACCTGCACCGGAGGATGGTCATCGAGAGCTGCGTGTTCCGCGCGATCGCCGAAATCCTCGGCAAGGACCCCTGGGACCTGGCACCGGACCGGTTCCGCCACTTCTAGGCGAACGCCAGCGCAGCACCCGCTTCCCGAGCGGCCGAGGATTCCTCGGCCGCTTTTTCGTGCCCGGGCGGAGGCGCAGCGCTGACGTCTCGACGGCCAGGAGGCCCGCAATCACCCGGCCGGTAAGCACGATCGGGACCAATTCGGTTTTTTTCCAAACCGATTCGGCGTTCGAACCGAACCCCTGACAGCACCACAAGCCGCTCCACCTTCACCGCAACACCCCACGACCACCCACACAGACAGAAGGATCATACCATGCGCTCATTTTCCAAGGCCACCATCAGCCTCGCCACTGCCGGGCTGCTCGTCGCCGGCCTCGCAGCCTGCTCCAGCGGCGCCGAGGCCAGTGGGTCGGCGTCCAAGCCGTCCGCCTCCTCCTCCGCCGAGGCCACCCCGAAGCCCGTCGCGTCGATCCCCTCGCTCAAGGGCGTGGACACCGCCGTTCTTCTCGACGCCGACTTCGCAGCGGCGCTGACCAGCCTGGGACTCACCCCCGGCACCGTCGGAACCGCCACCCTGGTCGACGGCAGCCTGCACTTCCCGATCACCGGCGGAAACGTGGACTACTACGACCCGAACGAGAGCTACCGTCCGTTCGTCCAGGGCTCGATCGAGCACTCGGGTTCCGGCTTCTCGCTGACCGCCGGCGACACGACGGTCGAACTGACCAACTTCACCATCGACCCCGGATCCTCGAAGCTGTTCGGTGACGTCAGCGTCAACGGCACCTCCGCGGCCACCCAGGTGCTGCTCTTCAACCTCTACGGTGGCACGCTCAAGCCGCTGCAGATGGACGGCGACAACGCCATCCTCGAAGGCACCACCGTGCACATCTCCGCCGAGGCCGCCGGCCTGCTGAACAGCACGTTCAAGACGGAGGCCGTCGCCGACCAGCTCCTCGTCGGCATCGCGAAGATCACCGTCGCGACCAAGTAACACCCGACCGCGACCCGCGTCGCGCAAGAACAGGCGCCTTCGTCTCCTCGACGAAGGCGCCTTTTTTGTGCCTCGGGGTGGTCGCCGGCTCAGGCGGTGACCGATTCGGTCCTGGTCCCCTCGCCGGCCGGACTCCCCTGCGGCGGCCGTCTGCGGAGAAGGCGCCCGAGCGCACCCGGACCCGCCCGGCGGAGCGAGATGACGACGATGAGGATGACTGCCGCGATGAGGGTCACCCGGGTGAGCTGAACGGACGGCACCAGCATCCGGACGCTGAGGGCGATCGGCACGGCGAGCCACTCCCAGCGGCCGCTCAGGGCGACGAACGGCACGAGCAGCAGTGCGTACCACGGGTAGCGGGGGCTCAGGATGATCAACGTGCTGCCGATCATCACTAGCTGGCCGAGCCAGGGATTCGCCGGGTCGGTCTTCCACAGGGTGAGAGCGGCGACGGCGGCGAGCAGGATGCCCGCGACGACGATCGCGGCCCCGCCGGGGGCGACCAGCGAGACGAGCGCGAACCGGGTTCCGTCCTGATACCCCTCCTCGGTGAGATAGCCGGGCAGGTAACCGAGGACGCCGATTCCGGTCGCCAGGACGTAGGGGACGTAGAGGAGGAGGAAGGTGGCGGCGGCGGCGACGGTCACCTTCCAGCCCTGTCTGCGGAGCAGGGCCGGGGCCGCGATCACCGGGATCAGCTTGGTGGCGATCGCCGCGCCGAGGGCGATTCCGCCCCGCCAGTAGCGTTCCCTGGTGACCAGGAAGGCGGCGGCAACGGTGAAGACGACTCCGAGCATGTCTACGTGGGAGTTGGTGACGGCCTCGGACGCGACGAGGGGGCACCACGCCCACAGCGCCGCGTGGCGCAGGTCGATGCCGCGGCGGCGCATCCCGAACAAGAGCATCACGGTGGTGCCGATGCTGAGCAGCAGCCCGGTCAGCTGCAACGGCCAGTAGGCCGGCCCCGGCCCGGTGACCGCACGCACTCCGGTGAAGTAGAGTTCGGCGGCGGGCGGATAGATGGTGGGGACGCGGGTGCGGTTCAGCGCCGAGCAGAGCAGATCGCCCGGCCCGGTTCGGGGCACGGCCTGGATGCGTTCGCCGACGCAGCGGGCGGTGCCGTCCGCACCGACCTGCGGGGCCGGGAACAGCCAGTCCGGCCGCAGCGAGTCGAGACGAGGGTCGGAGGGCACGTACGCATACGGCGAGATGCCGGCGTTCGCCACGATGCCGTCCCAGGCATACCGGGCCGAGTCGGTGCTCGTGTTGGGCGGCCCGGTCATGGCGGCGGCGCCGATCCCGAGCGAACCGGCCAGGATGAGCACCACGACGGCCCGCCCTCGGACGCCCCGGAGCGCGATCACCGCGGCGGCGAAGAGCAGCCAGGCGGCAGCGAGGGCAACGACCAGCGGCACCGTGTCCCGGCCGGGCGAGAACAGGTCGAAGCTTCGCACCCCGAACCAGGTGAGGACCGCGCTGGCGGCAAGGAGCAGGGAGACGACAGTGATTCGCACAGTGCCATCCTGTCGGAGTCCCGGCCCGGTCACCGGACCTGGGCGTGCGCGCGTCATCGAACCGTAAGGATTCCGGCCCCCCTCAGCCGCTCGAAACTGGTGCAATGGAACATGCGCCGTTTGATGTACGAAGCCCAGCGATCCCTGGCGTCGCCGGCGCGCAACCCGCGGATGGCGACGGTGATCGGCCGCCTGCTCGGGGCCGCGTTCCTGATTTGCTTCGGTACCGGGCTGTACAGCCACTTCCTGCAGCAGCCGCTGCCGGGGATGCGCTTCGCCACCCGGCCGGAGTTCCTCTACCAGTTCACCGAGGGAACCCACATCATCGCCGGGATGGCGTGCTTTCCGCTGCTGCTGGCCAAGCTGTACATCGTGTTCCCCGACCTCTTCGCCTACCCGCCGGTGCGTTCCTTCGTGCACCTTCTCGAACGGGCGTCGATCGCCCTGTTCGTGGGCGCGTCCCTCGCACAAATCACTATCGGGCTGCTCAACACGTACCAGTGGTACCCGTGGCCGTTCCCGTTCCGGCAGGTGCACTTCGCCCTGGCCTGGGTGCTGATCGGTTCGCTGGCGCTGCACATCGGCATCAAACTGCCGATCATCGCCCGGTTCTGGCGCAAACGCGCCGACTACGGGCCCGGCACCGATCACCTCACCGATGCGGTACCCGTCGAACGCGTCGCGGGCACCGAGGCCGATCGCCTGTGGGGAAGCAGCCGGCCGACCGGCCTGACCGGCCGGCTCATCGCCTACCTGGACGCCACCCCGCCGGCCGCCGAGAAGGTGAGCCGTCGCGGATTCCTCGCCACGGTCGGCGTCGCCGTCGCCGCCGTTGTCGGGCTGACCGCTGGCCAGACGTTCGCGCCGCTCGACGCGGTGAACGTCTTCGGTCCTCGCAAGAAGGGCGTCGGCCAGCAGGGCGTTCCCGTCAACCGCACCGCGAAGCAGGCGAATGTGACCGAGGCGGTCATCGCCGGGTGGATGCTCACGGTCGCCCACGGCGGCGTGGAACGCAGTTTCACCCGGGCCGAGCTCGAACGGATGCCGCAGACCGAGGTCACGCTCCCCATCGCCTGCGTCGAGGGCTGGAGCCAGATGGCCGCCTGGCGCGGCGTTCGGCTGCGCGACCTCGCCGACCTCGTGGGCGCCGGCGAGGACACCTCGTTCCGGCTGGTCAGTCTCGAACCGCGCGGCAGCTTCCGGCAGACCCAGATGGGCCCGGAATATGTGCGGGACCCGCTCACCCTGGTGGCGCTCGAACTCAACGGTGAGACCCTCGACCTCGAGCACGGCTACCCGGCGCGGATGATCGCCCCGGGCCGGCCCGGAGTCCTGCAGACGAAATGGCTGAGTCGAATCGAGGCGATCACCGCGTGAACCAGGTCAGCACACCGTCATTCGCGCCGGCGCCGGAGCCGGAGCAGGCAGCGCCCGGCCCGGCCATGCGGGTGGCGCGCGCCAGCCTCATCCTTGTCGGCGCCGCCGCCCTCGTCTGGGGAGTCTGGGTCATGTTCGACACGGTGCGGATCGCCCGGCTCCCCGGGGTGGCTCTCTGGGTCGGGGCGGCGATCGTCGTGCACGACGCCGTCATCGCCCCCGTGCTGTTCTTCGCAGGGGTGCTGCTGCGGCGGGCCGGCCGGCGTCTGGCCGGCACGGTCATCGCCGTCCTGCAGGGCGCGATCGTGCTGGGTTCGATCATGACGCTGATCGTCGTTCCCGCGATCGTGGCCCAGACCCAGGGTCGGGCACCGCAGAACCCGACCGTGCTTCCCTTGGACTACGGCACGAACCTGGCCGTGTTCTGGGTCGTGATCGCGGTTCTGGCCACGGCCGCATCCGCCGTGCTCTACGCGCGCAGCAGGCGGGCCGAGGGCAGGCGGTCGGCCGTCGGCCCAAGCGCTGAACCCTAAGCGACCCTAGGCGCGCAGCAGCCGGGCGAACCAGCGACCGTCGAGCCGCCAGTCCTCGGCCACGACCAGTCCGGCGTCCCCGGCGCGCTCGCGCAGGCCCGCCAAGCCGAGCTCGGCCCAGGGGAAGACCGCGCTGCGGCCGCCGGAGGCATCCTCGATCGTTCCGTCGTAGCGGTCATCCGTGTCCGGATCATGGCTGAGCTCCACCAGCAACGCGCCGTCCGGGGCGAGCAGTGCGGCGCAGCGGGCCAGCAGCGCCGACGGGTCGCCGCCGATGCCGATGTTGCCGTCCACGAGCAGCGCGGCCGCCCAGGCGCCCTCGAGCGGCATCGGGTCGAAGACGCTCCGGCGGAGCACGCTCAGTCCTGAATCCACGGCCATCCGCACGGCAGTCGCCGACACGTCGATGCCGAGGGCGGAGAGCCCGAGTCCCATCGCCGCGCGGACCATCCGACCGGGCCCGCAGCCGATGTCGAGCACCGGGCCGGCGATGCCGGCGAGCAGGCGGAGGTCGGTGGCGTCGGCATCCGCGCTCCACCGCCCCGCGTCGATCGGGAACGGCTCGGCGTGCGGCTCCGCACGGGCACGACGCAGGTAGAGCACGTTTTCGGCGTTCCGCAGCGCCGCGGCGTACGGCTCCGCCCCGCCGGCGCCGAACGTCGACGGTTCGAAGAGCTCGTCCCGGGCCTCGGTCCGGGCCAGGAGCGTCATCGGGTCGTCCCGTTCCCGCTTGGCACGAGCATCGCCGCCAGCGCCGCGGCGAAAGTGCCGTCCGGCGCGACGCCGGCGACGGTGTGCGCGTCGTCGATCGTGTCGACATCGGTGAGGGTGGGGAGGAACGCCACGTGCAGGCCCGCCGCGCGCAGCCGGTCGAGCTGGCGGGCGCCCGTGTCGTCGCGTGACATCGGGATGCCGCGAATCAGGTCCCCGTCCGGCTCGGCGAGCGCGAGCGCCCAGAATCCGCCGTCGTCGGCGAAGCCGAACCAGGCGTCGATGTCGTCGGTCCAGCCGGTGAAGACCGGTTCGAGGAGGGCAGTGCTGACCTGCGGGGTGTCCATCCCGATCAGCACCGTGGGTTCGTCGCAGTGGTCGAAGATCGCGGCGAGGCGTTCGTCGAGGCCGCCGTCGACCTGGGGAAGGATCTCGAAGCCCGCCGCAGCACTCGGCGTCGCGACACCGTCGAAGGCCAGGATGCGCCGGGTGGCCGGCAGGGCCGACACGGCCCGCAAGGTGTCATCGAGGCTCGCGGCGGCGAGCTCGGCCGCCTGGGCCAGGCTCAGCGGCGGGTGCAGCCGGGTCTTCACCCTGCCGGGCAGGCACTCCTTCGCGATGACCACCAGGATCGTCATCGCCGGGTCTCCCTGAGGAGGGCGGACATGTCCGCGACGGCGGTAAACGTTCCCTGCACCGTGCCGGTCACCTTGCTGCGGCCGACCCGCGGCGAATAGGTGGTGTCCACTTCACGGATGCGCCAGCCGGCCTCAGCGGCACGGAGGAACATCTCCAGGGGGTAACCGCTGCGGCGGTCCCGGAGGTCGAGGGAGAGCAGGTCTTCGCGGCGCGCGGCGCGCATGGGGCCGAGATCATGGATGTTCACACCGGTTATTCGGCGCAGTCGCCAGGACAGACTGGTATTCGCCATCCGGCTGTGCCACGGCCAGGCCTTCGGCACGCTCGCCCGGCGCCGGCCGAGCACCAGGTCGGCCTCCCCCGCACGCACCGGGTCCACGACCAGGGGGAGTTCCCGCGGGTCCATCGACGCGTCGGCATCGCAGAAGGCGACGATCGGCGCGGTCGCCGCGAGGAGACCGGCATGGGCGGCGGCTCCGAATCCGCGCCGCTCCTCGTGCACCACCAGGGCCCCGGCTGCGGAGGCCACCTCGGCCGACCCGTCGGTGGAGCCGTTGTCGACCACGATGGCGCGGTATCCCTCCGGCAGCCGGGACAGTACCCAGGGCAGTGCGCCCGCTTCGTTCAGGCACGGCAGCACGAGGTCCACCTGGATCAGAGTCATGATTCGACACTAGGGGGGCGGAGGGTGCGGAACGGCTCAAGAAGATTACGGCCTGAGGAAGGATCCGGCACGATCCGGGCGCGGGGCAGGTCGGCTCTATCCTGAGATCGTGACTTCTTCAGCAGGGCTCCAGGACCGGCGCGTCCTCGTCATCGACGACGACCCGACGGTCTCCGAAATCGTCAGTCGCTACCTGCGTGCCGCCGGCTTCAGAGTGGACGAGGCCCCGGACGGACCCGACGGGCTCCGCAAGGCCGAGGAGCTGCGCCCCGACCTGGTCGTGCTCGACCGGATGCTGCCCCTGCTCGACGGCATCGAGGTCTGTCGGAGGATCCGGGCCAACTGGTCGATCCCGGTGATCATGCTCACCGCGCGGGGCCAGGAGGAGGACCGGATCGACGGCCTCGAAGCGGGGGCCGACGACTACCTGGCCAAACCGTTCTCGCCGCGCGAACTGGTGCTCCGCGTGCAATCGGTGTTGCGCCGCAACGTCGCGGGATTCGTCCCGGAGGGACTGGTCACCATCGGCGATTTCACCCTCGACTCGTCCGCTCATGAAGTGCGGCTGCGCGGCGAACCCCTGGTGCTCACCGCCCGCGAATTCGACCTGCTCGCCTACCTGATCTGGCGGCCGCACAAGGTGCTGAGCCGGGAAGACCTCCTGCGTTCGGTGTGGGGCTGGGAATTCGGCGACCTGTCCACGGTCACCGTGCACGTGCGCCGGCTGCGGGAGAAGATCGAGGCCGACTCGGCGCATCCGCGGCTGTTGAACACGGTCTGGGGGGTCGGCTACCGGTTCGACCCGGTGCCTCTGGGCCGCCCGGACGAGGCCACTGCGGCAGGGACCTCCCGATGACCCTGGACGTCCTGGCCACCGTGTCGCTCTTCGCGCTCGCCTGCGCGGTCGTCGTCGGAGCGCTCGGTCTGCTGGTCCTTCGGATGCTGTCCCGCTCCTCCCTGGTGCTGCAGCTGATGATCGTCGCCCTCGCCGCCGTGGTCTCCGTGGTCGGCGGGATGGCGGCGGTCGCCTCGCAGATGTACGTCTCCAAACACGACCTCACGATTTTCTACTGGGTCGCCGGGGTGGCCGGCCTCGTGTCGCTGGCCATGGCCGCGGTGCTCGGCCGCAGCCTCGTGCGGGAGGGACGTGAGCTGCGCTCGGCCGCGGCGAGCATCGGCCGCGGCGAACGGGTCGTCGCGGCGGAACGGCACAGCAACACCGAGTTCGCGGCGCTGGCCGGCGAGCTGGCGGCGACGGGTGAGCGCCTCGCCGAGTCCCGGGCGAGGGAGAACCGGGTGGAGGACTCCCGCCGGGAGCTGATCGCGTGGATCTCACACGACCTGCGCACCCCGTTGGCGGGCATCCGGGCGATGGCCGAGGCCCTCGAGGACGGCATGGCGGAGGACCCCGGCCGGTATTACGCGCAGATGCGCGGGCAGGTCGACCGGCTCTCCGGGATGGTCGACGACCTGTTCGAGCTGTCGAGGATCCACTCCGGCACCCTGCGCCTGGCCGTTGAACCGGTCTCGCTCTACGACCTGATCAGCGACACCGTCGCCGGTTTCTGGCCGGTCGCCCGGGCGAAGTCCCTCGATCTCCGGTTCGAGGGCGAGACCGGTCTGACCATCCTCGCCGACCCGCGCGAGTTGTCGCGGGTGGTCGGGAACCTGGTGATGAACGCGATCCAGCATTCCCCGGCCGGCCTGGCGATCGTGGTCTCCGTCACCGAGAACGAGGACGGACGCGCGGTGATCTCGGTGCAGGACTCTGCGGGCGGCATCCCGGAGCACGACCTCGGCCGGGTCTTCGAGGCCGGCTGGCGCGCGAGCGAACCGCGCACCCCGGCGTCCGAGCCCACCCGGTCCGGCGGGGCGGGGCTCGGCCTGGCCATCGTGCAGGGAATCGTGCAGGCCCATCACGGCGAGGTGGTCGTGCGGAACGTGCCGGGCGGATGCCGCTTCGAGGTGTTGCTGCCCCGGCATCCGGTCGCGGGCTGACCGGCCGGTCTAGCGCCGAACGGCAGCCCGCAACGGGGCCGTGGCGAATTCCTCGACGCCGCGTTCGAAGGTGAGCGCCGGCGCCCAGCCGAGTTCGGTGCGGATGCGCTCGGACGACGCGGTGATGTGCCGCACGTCGCCGAGCCGGTATTCCCCGGTCACCACCGGGTCGGGTCCGCCGCAGGCGCGGCTGAGGGCCTCGGCCATGTCCCCGATGGTGTGCACCGTGCCGCTGCCGACGTTGAAGGCCCGGAAGGTGGACGCCGCGGTCTCCCCGGTCCAGTCGAGAGCGGCGAGGTTGGCCGAGGCGATGTCCGCGACGTGCACGAAGTCGCGGCGCTGAGCGCCGTCTTCGAAGACGCGGGGAGCCTCGCCGCGCTCCAGGGCCGAGCGGAACAGCGAGGCGACGCCGGCGTATGGCGTGTTCTGCGGCATCCCGGGGCCGTACACGTTGTGGTAGCGCAGGGCGGCGACCCGGCCACCGGTCGCGCGCGCCCACGCGGAGGCCAGGTATTCCTGGGCGAGCTTGGTGGCGGCGTAGACGTTGCGCGGGTCGAGCGGGTCCTGCTCGGTGGTCAGCGCTGGTTCGAGCCGTTCGCCGGTGATCTCGTCGACCGGGTCGAAGAGGCCGGCTGCCAGGTCGGCCGCCCGGCGCGGCCCCGGCCTGGCCGGGCCGCGGGAACCACGGAAGCTGCCCTCGCCGTAGACGACCATCGACGAGGCCAGCACGAGCCGGTCGACTCCGGCCGCTGTCATCTCGGCCAGAAGCACGGCCGTGCCGACCTCGTTGCTCCTCACGTAGTCGGGGGCGTCGGAGAAGTCGACGCCGAGCCCGACCTTCGCGGCCTGGTGGCAGACGAGGTCGATGTCCCGCAGCGCAGCGGCGACGACGACGGGGTCGGTGACATCGCCGACGATCACGTCGACTCCCGGGTCGACGGCGGGCAGTGCCCCGTGCACGTCGCTGCGGAGGGAGTCCAGCACGCGCACGCTCCACCCTCGTTCGAGCGCGGCGGTGACGATTGCGCCGCCGATGAAGCCGGCGCCGCCGGTCACGAGAAGGCGCGGGGCGTTCACAGCGGGAGCCCGTGTCCGGGGGCCGCCGGCCTGGCGAGCACCGCGGCGACCTGCTCCGGGTCGACCAGCCGGCGGGGCGCGTAGTCGCCGGGAATCGAACTCAGGATCGCGTCGATGGCGGCGAGGATGCGAGGCTGGGCGTCGGCGAGCCGGGCGAACACGAGCGTGGCGGAGACGGCATCCGCGTCGGTCCCCTCCTCCGGTGACAGCCCGGCGTCGGCGTCGGTGACGAAGGACAGGTTGACCGTTCCGATGTTGAGTTCGGAGGCGAGCACCACCTCGGGGTACTGGGTCATGTTGACGATGTGCGCCCCGGCCGCCCAGAACCAGAGCGACTCGGCCCGGGTGGAGAACCGGGGACCCTGGATCACGACGACCGTGCCGGCCGGGACGAAGTTCTCCTCGAGGCTGCCGAGCGCGTCGATGGCCGTGCGGCGGAGGACGGGGTCGAACGGGTCGGCGGCGGCGAGATGGGCGACGCTCCCCCGGTCGAAGTAGGTGTCGGCTCGGCCGGACGTGCGGTCGATGAACTGGTCGGTCACGACGAGGAGGCCCGGCGGGTACTCGGGGCTGACGCCGCCGACCGCCGAGGACGAGACGATCGCGGTGACACCGAGCGAGGCCAGCGCCCAGATGTTCGCCCGGTAGTTGATCAGGTGCGGTGCCTCGGTGTGCCCGCCGCCGTGCCGGGGCAGGAAGGCGACCCGTCGGCCGGCGCGCTCACCGATGGTGATCGGCGCCGAGGGACGGCCGTACGGCGTGTCAACCTCGATCGAGGTGGACGTTCCGGCGTCGAAGAGCCGGTAGAGGCCGGAGCCCCCGATCACGGCGATCGTCACGGGCTCGGTCGGCTCGGTCACGGCTGGCTCCAGAGGTTCAAGGGACACATCCGCCCAGTCTGCCAGCCCCGACGGCGGGGCTGGGTCTTTTCGCGAGCCCCGTCGTCGTCTGAGTGGGCGATCGGCGCAGGCAGGCGATCAGCGGGAGTGGACGATCAGTGCGGGTAGACCTGGATCGGCGCGGCCAGCGGCCCCGCCTGGCTGAGGGCGAAGGACGACACCATCCCGGCACCGGAATAGCCGACCGAGGCGATCGTCGTTCGACCGCCGGAGACGAGGTAGCGAGCGGATGCCGCGAGCGGCAGGGTCCCTGACTTGCCTGCCGGAACGGTGACCTCGATCGGCGGGCCCGTCTCGGGGGTCGCGGTGTAGGTCGCGTCGTCGTCGGAGGTGTTCACAAGGTGCAGCGCCGGGCCGGGTCCGGGCGCGACGGCGACGAGGAAGTCGTCGGCGAGCGTTCCGGATGCCGCGAACCAGGCGAAGTCCTTGCCGGCGGTCCCGGCCGAGGGGGCCTGAGCTGCGGCCACGATCGGGCGGTCCGAGCTGAGTTCGACCGAGTAGGCCCCCGGCGCGAGTCCGGTCAGCGGCACGTCCGTGGCGATTCCCGGCTGGACCTCCACCTGCACCGAGGAACCGGCAGGCTTGCCCTCTTCGCTTTCGATTCCGACTTGTTGTCCGCTCTCACTCACCACGCCGAGCTGCACGGTCGCGGCGGTGTCGCCGGGCACGAGGATCCGCACCGACGGGATGTCGTCGGCGACCCCGCTGCTGTCCGTCGCCGCCGGAGCCGCCTGCGTGGTCACGAGCAGTCCGGCGATGCGCTGGGTGCGCCCCGGTCCGGCGGACGACCCCAGAATATCGACGCCACCCGGCTCGATGCCCCGGACGACGCTCTGCTGCAGGGATGCCGCGACCTGGCCGCCGTGGGAGGAGACGTACACGACCGGCGAGCGGAGGTTCGGGGCCAGGCCGGCGAGGGAGACGATCCGTTGGGAGCCGGGCTGCACCAGGATGCCGGTCGACCCGGGCGCGTTGACCGGGCCTGCCTCGCCATAGACCGTCAGGTCGACCGTTGCGACGACTGTGCTGGGATTGCTGAGCAGCACGAGGCTGGTGCGGCCCACATCGGTGGAGCCCCCGACGAGCCACGCCTCGCTGACCGCTTCGGCGCAGGCAGCGACGGCCAGGCCGGCGAGCGACTCGGCCGCGGCGGTCTGGGACTGACTCGCGGCGACGAGCGGGGCCGTGGTCGCGCCGTCCTGCACGTCGACCCGGAGCAGGCGCGGTGCGCCGTCCACGTCGCTCTTCCCGTTGTCGGGCGCCGCGAGCTCCGTGGATGACGGACGAATCCAGTCGGAACCGGCCGAGGCCGCGTGCGCGCCGAAGGCGGCATCCGCCGGCCCGACGGAGGTGGCGGCCTGGGCCTGGGTCGAATCCTCGGCGAGGGTCAGGAGCGGACCGGGGCACACCCGCTGCTGCTCTGTCGGCACCGGCGAGACCAACACGGATGGCGGTGACGTCTCGAGGGTCGGCCAGGGGACGACCGCCGCGGCGCCGACGACGCCGACGGCGACCGCGAGGACTGCCGTGCCGGCAAGGGCCCGGGCACCGAGGAGGGCCATTCCACGTCTACTTGGCATCGTCATCCTCCTCCTGGGGGGTCGTTGCTTCCGGGGTGTCGTTTGTACTGGCGGGGGCGTCGGGGGCGTCGGCGTCACGGGCGTCGGCGTCGGGGGTTTCGGCGTCACGGCCGGAGTCCGGGGCCGGGGCGGCATCCGCATCGGCATCGGCATCGGCATCGGCATCCGCATCCGCATCGGCCACAGCATCGGCCACGGCCATGACGGGCGGCTTGGCTTTCGCGGCCCGCTTCAGCTCCCTGGCGTCCGCCTTCCTCGAGCGGGCACCGGCCCTGGCGCTCTGTCGAATCGCGTCCCGGTTCGCCTGGCGCACGGCCTCCGGTCCTGCGCCGGTCGGAACGGAGAGCAGCACGGTCGCCCCGATCACGAGGGCCGCGACGAGCGCGAAGATCAGCCCGAGCGGGCCGCCGGCGGTTCGGGGGATCGCGCCGATCGCACCGGGCACGGGTTCGGCGTCATGCCGCCACAGTCGGCCGAACGCGGTGTCGCCGACCGGGACCAGCGCGGCGTCACCGTCGAGCGCGGTCGTCGAGCGCGCCGCCGTTTCGAGGGCTGCGGAGCTCACGGGGGCTGCACTTCCCGGGCCGGTCGGGACGACCGCCGCCGGGCGCAGGAGAACGAATCGGATGCCGAAGTCGGCCAGCCCGCCTGCCGCATCCAGCCCGCTGCGCGAGGCGAGGTTGCCGGCCAGCGTCGCCAGCTCCCGTTCCGTGGCGGAGATCGTACCGTCCGTGCTGCTCAACGTCGACTGGTCGTCCAGGCTGGCTCCGTCGCCGCGAACGATCGTGGCCAGGATGCCGCCGTCCGGCTGGGGCACGATCTGCAGGGTGCCGACGCGGGCATCCGTTCGGGCCTCCGCCGAGACGAACGCGGGCTGACTCCGATCGGTGCCTTCCTGAACGACGCTGGTGCCGAGCGGCAGGGCCGCCACCAGGGGGGCAGCCACGATCACCAGGGTGATCACGGCGCTGACCGCCGGGGCGATCGAGAATCGCCGCATGCTGCGAAGCGCGAACACGACGGCGCCGACGAGACCGAGCCAGGCCAGGCTGAGACCGGCTCCGGGCCAGATGTTCACGGTCTGGGAGCCGATCGACGACAGGAACAAGTGGGTCGAGGCGACCGCAGTGGCGAGGCCGAGCAACACTGCCAGGAAGGCGAAGCCGGCGCCCCTCGCCCCCGGGAGGAACATCGAGGCGGCCGCGAGCAGGGCCAGGGGAATGAGAAGCACCGGGACGAGGATGGACGCGTGCACACCGGGCAGTCCGAGCATTTCGAGCAGCGGGGTCCAGCCGCCGAGCTCACCGGTCGGGAAGCCGAGCATGAGCTGCCAGACCGACACGGCGGCACTCGGCACCGGCGCCCCGGGGTCGGCGAGCAGGGCGAGCCAGTTTCCGCGCAGCCCCTGGTCCCAGACCAGGGGGGCGGCGAGGGCGAGCGCGGGCAGCGGGATGCCGAGGTAGCGCATGACCGCACGACCGCTGGCCAGGATGGACACCAACCAGACGACCAGGAGGGCGGGGGCCAGCGACGGCGCGCAGGCGACGATCGCGGCGAACAACAGTGCGGCCGAGGCGGACGCGGACCAGGACCGGGCGGCCGCGTAGCCGGCGAAGAACAGCCACGGGAGCAGCAGGTGCACGAGAATCGCGGCCGGGCGGCCCGCCGCGAGGGCGCTGAGGAACGTCGGGGCGAGGATCCACAGGGTGGCCGCGACGGCACGGATCGATGCCCGGTGCGACAGGCGGCTTGCCGCGAGCCAGGCACCCAGGGCCGCCAGCGGAAGGGCAAGGAAGTAGAGCAGGACCAGGGCGAAGGACGGCGACCAGAAGGTGAGCGAGCCCAGGACTGCCAGGACGGCGGCGAAGGGGTCCGCCGCGCCGACGAAACCGAGCCCGATGTCCCGCCAGCCGTAGCCGACTCCGGCCCACAACTCGGCGGGGGTTCCCGACAGGGGCAGCAGCGCGCCTCCGGTCAGGGTGCGAGCACCGAGCAGGGGTGCCAGGATGGCAACTCCGGCGACTGCCGCGGCGATCACCGTCCAGGCTCCGCCGCCGGAGAAGAACCGGATCTCGGGCCGGTCGCCCCTCGCCCCGGTGAGGCTCGCCTCGCGTCTGAGCGCGTGCCGGCGGCGCACCTCGGCGGAGGACACGCGCAGGCTGGCGATCGATCCCCAGCCCAGTGTGCGGGTCGCGGCGAAACGGCGCCGTGCGGCCGAGACCCGGATCCCGCTGAAGGCTGCGGCGAACGCGGCCGAGAACTCGCCGACGACGGCACCCGGTTCCTTCTGCAGCAGCTGGCCGACGGACCGAAGCAACGCCAGGGGAACCAGGCCGAACCAGTGCACCGGGATCATCCAGCGCCGGGAGTAGACGAGGCGGCGGTGGAGCTGGGCGGCACGAACGGCACGCACGCGTTTGCGCCGTGCCCGGCCGCGTGAGGACCCGCTGGGGCCGGCCACGCCGTCGCCGGCGGACGCGACGCGTGCGGCGGCGACCACGGAGACGCGGTAGCCGGCCATCCGCACGCGCACGCAGAAGTCCAGGGAATCGTCCGCGGAGGGCAGTGCCGGGTCGAAACCGTTCAGGCGTTCCCAGACGGTGTGCCGCACGAGCATCCCGCCGGCGCTGACGGCGAGCACGTCGCTCATGCCGTCGTGCTGCCCCTGGTCCAGTTCGCTCTCGACGAGGGTGACGGTCGCGCCACCGGGCGTCATCGACTGCCCGAATTCGTGGATGTAGTCGCGCGCGTGCCAGTCCATCACCTTCGGGCCGGCCACGGCCACCGATGGCGCGATTTCGAGCTCGCCGAGTTGCGCGGCCAGGGCGCCTGGCTCGGGGGCACTGTCCTGGGCCAGGAGCCAGAGCATTTCCCCGTCGGATTCGGGGGGCGCTGTCACGCGCAGGGCAGCGGCGATGGCCTCCCCGAACGTGAGGTCGGCGTCGGCGGAGATGAAGTGGGTGGGGCCGTAGGCGGCCAGGAGCGCGGCGGTGGTGTCCGTGGATCCGCAGTCGACGGTGATGACGACGTCGGGCTGACGGGTTTGACGACTCAGAGCCTCGAGGGTTCTCTCGAGGTGCTTCGCGCCGTTTCGGGCAACAAGGATGGCGGTGACTCTGGCATGCATATCGGTCACAGCCTAGGTTGGTCCGCGCCGAACGCCGGGGAAGCGCGGGGGCGCGCCTGAAATCCGCCTCCAGGATGGAACGACGGCGACGGGGTCAGCCGACGCGTTTGCGGAGTTTACGGCGTTCGCGTTCGGAGAGCCCGCCCCAGATGCCGAAGCGTTCGTCATTCGCGAGCGCGTACTGCAAGCACTCGGTTCTCACCTCGCAGGAGGCGCAGATCTTCTTCGCATCGCGAGTGGAGCCGCCCTTCTCGGGGAAGAATGCCTCGGGATCGGTCTGCGCGCAGAGCGAATCCGACTGCCAGGACAACGGATCGCCGTCGCCCGTTTCCTTGCGAACTCCGGGGACACCCAAACGAACCGGATCAATGAACCAGTCCTCAGGAACCCCGGAACGATACTCAGACTGCGTCATATCGTCTCCCACCCCACTGCAAAATGTGCCCGAATTACCCGTCAGCACTAATTACAGCCGTGTAATTCCCTGCCGTCAAGTCGCAGATACTAAACCCTCAATATTGGCTGGAGAGTTTCGACTCGCCGATTCGCAATATTGGGTCAGATGTGCGGGGCGGATGCCGCCTGCCGGGACGCCCAGGCGCTGCCCACCATCTCTTCGAGGCTGTGCCGCATCTCCCAGTCGAGGTCCCGGGCGGCAAGCTCCCCCGACGCCACAATCCGATCCGGGTCGCCGGGCCGGCGAGGCCCGATCACCGGCGTGAACTCGATGCCGGTCACGGCGGAGACGGTCGTCATGATCTGGCCGACCGACACTCCGTCGCCGCTGCCGAGGTTGTAGACCGGGAGGATCGGCTCGCCGGCATCCAGTCGCCTGGCCGCGGCGACGTGGGACACGGCGAGGTCGGCGACGTGGATGTAGTCCCGAACGCAGGTGCCGTCGGGCGTGGCGTAGTCGTTGCCGTTGATGCTCGGGGTGCGCCCGTCGATCAGGGCGTCGAAGACCAGGGGGAAGAGATTGTGGGGGCTGGTGTCGCGCAGTTCGAGCGCTCCGGACCCGACCACGTTGAAGTAGCGCAGGGAGGTGTGCGTGAGCCCCACCGCGATGCCCTGGTCCCGCAGGAGCCACTCGCCGATCAGCTTGGACTCGCCGTAGGGCGACTCGGGGCTCTTCGGCGTGTCCTCGGTGACGAGGTCGGTGTGCGGGGTGCCGTAGACGGCGGCGCTCGAGGAGAACACCATCCGGTTGACGCCGGATTCCTGCATCGCCGCCAGGAGGGTGGCCGTGGCGGTGACGTTCTGCTCGTAGGTGTGCAGCGGCCGCTGCACGGAGACGCCGGCGTACTTGAACCCGGCGACGTGCACGACCCCGGTCACGTCGTGTTCGGCGAAGGTGTGCATCAGGAGGTCGCCGTCCAGGATGTCGCCGTGGACGAACGGAACCGAGTCAGGCACGAAGTCGGCGTGGCCGCTGGAGAGGTCGTCGACGACGACGACGTCGATGCCCTCGGCGAGGAAGGCCCGGACGATGTGCGAACCGATATAGCCGGCGCCGCCGGTGACAAGCCAAGCCATCTGAACCTCGCGGGATCATGCGGCAACCCTGCATTGCCGCGCGTCCAGCCTAGCCTCAGCCCTGCCGTGCCTCTGGTCGCCGATTCCGCTGCGCGAGTTCCGGCCGGCCCAGACCGTCGTTGCGGAGGCCGAGAATGGTCGCGACGACGCCCCAGAGCACGAGCAACACGATAGCCACTGTGATGATGATCATGGCAGGAATTCTACGTATTGTGTTTTCCTGCCGCGAGTGGCAGAATCGCCACTGATCGTCGGATTCCTGCCATTCCGGCGTCCCGCCAGTCACTCGTCCTGTCGACAGGGGAACCGTCATGCTGGGAAAAATCGTGTGCGTCACCATGCCGGGAATGGCGCTGTTCGAGTTCGGCGTCATCTGCGAGGTCTTCGGAATCGACCGGAAGGAGCACGGCGGCCCGGTCTTCGACTTCCACGTCACCGCTGCAGAGCCCGGACCGGTACGCACCAAGCTCGGTTTCGACATCGTGGTCACCGAAGATCTCAGCGCGGCCGATGACGCCGACCTGGTCGCCGTCCCGGCCTACCAGGAGGGCGTCGGCATCCATCCCGAAATACTTCGGGTCGTGCGCGAGGCCGAGGCTCGCGGAGCGTGGGTGCTCAGCGTCTGCAGCGGGGCGTTCGTGCTCGGCGCGGCGGGCATCCTCGACGGCAGGCGCAGCACCACCCACTGGATGTACACGGATGCCCTTGCCCGGGCCTATCCGAAGACCGAGGTCGACCCCGACGTTCTGTTCGTGGAAGACCGGAGGGTGGTCACCGGCGCCGGGACCGCAGCCGGCATCGACGCCGCCCTGCACATCGTGCGCAAGGAGCTGGGCGCGGCGGCCGCCAACATCATTGCCCGGCGCATGGTTGTGCCGCCGCAGCGCGACGGCGGGCAGTCCCAGTTCATCCAGGCGCCGGTCTCCGACTGCCGGAGCGATTCCTTCGCCGCGGTCACCGAGTGGATGCTGCACAACCTCGACCGGGAACTCACGGTCGACAGCCTGGCCCGCCAGTCGCTGATGTCTTCGCGCACCTTCGCCCGCCGTTTCCGCGCCGAGCTGGGCACGACGCCGACGGCGTGGCTGAACCGCCAGCGGCTGCTCCGGGCCCAGCAACTGCTCGAGGAGACCTCGCGGAGCCTCGAGGAGGTGGCCGCGGACACCGGGTTCGGAGCCGCAGCGGTGATGCGGCACCACTTCGTCAAGGTGCTCCAGACCACCCCGACGGCGTACCGCCGCACGTTCGGCGGCAGCCGGGTCACCTGACCCGCCGGGGCGCGGCATCCGTTCCCGTTCCCGTTCCCGTCCCCGTTCCCGTCCCCGTTCCCGTTCCCGTTCCCGTTCCCGTCCCCGTCCCCGTCGAATTCGACGGTGATTTTCCGGAAATCACGGCTTTTCCCGGTTATTCGACCTCGAAACGGTAAAAAGTCCGTCGAATTTGACCGGCCGGGACCGCCCGGGAGGACCGCGTGTGCTCGTCAGTGCTCGTCTACGTCGCTCAGGCGGGGCGTGCGTGAGGTCGAGCGCGGCTGCATGCGCCAGGGAAAGGCCGGGAATTCCGTCTGTTTCGCAAGTCGGTAGTCGTCGGCGAGGGCATTGGACATGGCCTCTGCGCAGAGCGGCCATTTGCGGCGGAACAGAGGGTAGCTGAACCGCAGTACACGCCCGTTCTTGCGCGCCACGAGGATGTCGCGTTCGCGGTCGACGGCGAAGGCCTCCGGATTGTCGTGCCAATTCGCTCCATCGACCTCGACGAAAACCGCCGGCCCGATTTGACCGTCCAGGAAACCGACACCCGCGACGAAAGGCTGCGGAACGAAAGGGATTCCGGCATCGAGCGCGAGAAGGCGGAATTCCGTCTCGCCGCCCGATCCCGCACGCCCGTCGACCTGCGAGCGCCAGGCTTGAACACGTTGAGGGGCGCGGGCGAAAATCTCGTCGAGATCCGACTCCACGATCCCGGCACCACCGTCTCGCCTGCTGTGCAGCGCCGCGTCAAGACACACAATCGACGTGACCCGGTCGTGGTTTTCCAGCACATGCACGAGCGCATCAATCACACTCGTTCGCCACCGGAATGACGCGTTCCGATTGGTTGCGGCATCATTCCAGGTCACGCGGTATCGGTGACCGTCTGATTGATCGAACGGCGCCCGCATGTCGTTGGGCCTTCGCAGTCCGCGGGCGGCATCGGGCACCGTGACATGGATCTTTTTGGTCTCCGGGGTCCAGATTCCCCAGGTGCGCAGGCAACTCAACCCGGCCAGGCGGCCGCCGATCCTGAAAGCCTCCGCAGCGAACCCTGGCACGGAGGGGACGGAGTACCACCCCTTGCGAATCCGCACGATCGTCCCTTGATTCACTGCGCGGCGAAGATCCCGATCTGACCAGCCGTTCGACAGCAGGACGGCACGTTTGACAAACAATCCGAGTTCGGCAATGTCCGTCGGCAGCGAGCGCATGCCGGGCAGCATCGCACCGAAGAGGCGGGCGGCCGGCGACATCCGCCGATGTGTGGATGCCCCGCGGAATCGTCGCCTGCGGTGGATAAGTTACGCGCGCCTCCGCTGCTCCCTCATTCGCGTCGGGCCCGTCAAATTCGACGGAGATTTTGCCGAGAATGGCCCGAAACCCGGCATATCCGGCCATATACGGCAAAAAGTCCGTCGAATTCGACGGACGAAGGCCGGGCCGGTCAGGGGGTGGTGGCCAGGAACACGTCGCCGGAGCCGGCGAAGGTCAGGGTGCCCTCGTCCGGTGTGATGTAGACCGATTCGCCGCGTTTGAGGGTGACGGATGACGCAGCCCCGGCCACGAGGAATCCGCCGCTCGTGCAGATGGCGATACCGGGTCCCGCCAGCGTGAACTGGCGCATCGGGACACCGGAGGCGGCGTCGGCCGCATCCGTTGCCGGCTGCGCCGTGATGTGCACCAGGGCGAAGTCGTCCACCGCAGGGCGGTACTCGGCGACGCCCGGCGCGTGGGACACCGGGGCGAGGTAGGGCACGGGGAGCGACGTGAACTCGAGCACGTCGAGCAACTCGTCGACGTCGATGTGCTTGGGGGTGAGCCCGCCGCGCAGCACGTTGTCGGAGGCCGCCATCAATTCGACGCCGAGTCCGGAGAGATAGGCGTGGATGTTGCCGGCCGGCAGGTAGAGCACCTCTCCGCGGCGCAGCGACACCCGGTTGGTGAGCAACGAGATGACGATGCCGGGGTCTCCCGGGTAGGCGACGGCCAGCGTGCGCACGGTGTCCAGCTCCAACGGGAACTCGAGGATGGCGCCGCCATGGACGAGGCCGACCGCACTCTCGGCGAGGGCGACCACCCGTTCGACCAGCCAGGCGACCTCGCCGCTGTCTTCCCCGCGGCCGTCGCGCAGCAGCCAGTCGACGGTGTCGCGGAGGGCCTCCGGGCCGAGCAGCCGCTGCTCCAGGGCGTCCAGGGCGCCGGGCTGCGGGTCGTCGCTCGCCACGTCGAGGGCACGGAGCTCGCCGAGGATACGACGGATCTCCACCGGCTCGCGGAACCCGCAGAGCGCGTCGAAGCTCTCGCTCAGGGCGAGAATCACCTCGGGCTTGTGGAACGGGTCGCGGTAATTGCGCTCCGCGGCGCCGACCGGGATTCCGGCCTCATTCTCCAGGGCGAAGCCCGAGCGGGCGCGTGTCATGGTGGGGTGCGCCTGCAGGGAAAGCGGGCTCGCCGCGGCCAGGATCTTCATCAGGAACGGGAGGCGGGGTGCTCCGCCGGAGGCCTCCACCAGTTCCCTCCCGAGGGCGACCTCGGGGGCCGCCTCGATCCAGTCGGTGAGGGTGGCGTAGCCGCCGACCTGCTCGGGGTCGGTGATGACCGACGGCGAGCCGGGGTGGGCGCCCAGCCACAATTCGGCCTCGGGCTTGCCGGTCGGGGCATACCCGAGCAGTGCCGGGATCGCGCTGATGGATCCCCAAGCGTAGTCCCGGGGTGAATTGGCGATGCCCACAAACATGCTGGCTCCTGTACTGCTCGGTTTAGACCAAACTACCAAGCGCTTTCGGCCGCACCGACCCGCCCCCTAGGCTGGCGAGAATCCGCCGATCGCCGCACGCGAGGCCGTCGCACCCTGCAATGGAGCATCCAGATGACTTTCGAGCTACTTCCCGGTGACCTCTACGGCTATGAGGGCCTGCTCACGGACCAGGAGAAGACGGCCCTGACCAACCTGCGCTCTTACCTCGAGTCGGATGTACGGCCGATCGTCAACGGATGCTGGGAGCGCGCCGAGTTCCCGGAGGAGGTCGTCCGTCCGCTGGCGAAGCTCGGGACGTACTCCTTCGGCTGGCCGGAGACACGGCCGTTCGCGAACTCGGCCGTGTTCCGCGGCTTCGTGGCGCTGGAGATCGCCCGGGTGGACGCATCCGTCGCCACCTTCGTCGGAGTGCAGAACGGGCTGGCCTGCGGCACGATTTCGGTGACGGGATCGCAGGAGCAGCGTGACGAGTGGCTGCCCCGGCTGGCTTCGGGCGAGATCGTCGGCGCGTTCGGGTTGACGGAGCCGCTCTCCGGCTCCGACGCGGCACAGGGTCTCCGCACCACGGCCACCCGGGACGGCGACCTCTGGCGGCTGAATGGGGCCAAGCGCTGGATCGGCAATGGGACCTTCTCGGACATCACGATCATCTGGGCGAAGGACACCGCGGACGGGCAGGTCAAGGGCTTCATTGTGCACACTGATGCTCCCGGCTACACGGCCACCAAGATCGAGGGCAAGATCAGCCTGCGTGCCGTGCAGAATGCCGACATCACCCTCGACGACGTCGTGGTTCCCGAACGCAACCGGTTGCAGAACGCGAACTCGTTCAAGGATGCGGCGAAGGTGCTGCGTTTGACCCGCGCCGAGGTGTCCTGGGCGGCCGTGGGAACGGCGATGGGTGCCTACGAGGCAGCCGTGGCGTATTCACGGGAACGTGTGCAGTTCGGCAAGGCGATCGGCGGGCACCAGCTGGTCCAGGATCTGCTCGTGAAATCGCTCGGCAACATCACCGCGAGCCTGGCGATGGTGGTGCGGGTCTCGCAGATGCTCGATGAGGGCAGCCAGCGCGACGAGCACTCCGCTCTTGCCAAGCTCTACACGACCGCGAGGATGCGCGAGACGGTGGCCTGGTGCCGTGAGCTCTTCGGCGGAAACGGGATCGTGCTCTCCTACGACGTGGCGCGCTTCTTCTCGGATGCGGAGGCGATCTACTCCTACGAGGGCACCCAGGAGATGAACACCCTGATCGTCGGGCGCACGATCACGGGGCAGGCTGCCTTCGTCTAGCGCCCGGTGGTCGAGCCCTCCCCCGGTGGTCGAGCCCGCCGAGACCCGGTGGTCGAGCCCTCCCCCGGTGGTCGAGCCCTCCCCCGGTGGTCGAGCCCGTCGAGGCCCGGTGGTCGAGCCCTCCCCCGGTGGTCGAGCCCGTCGAGGCCCGGTGGTCGAGCCCTCCCCCGGTGGTCGAGCCCGCCGAGACCCGGTGGTCGAATTTGACAGTGAGGTCCGTCCCAAATTCAGGTGTGGAGCTCGGAACAGTGCGACGGATGCCCGCCGGCGCCTTGACATGGCGCGGTTCTCCTGAATTCGGAACGCACTCGACCACCGGGGACCGACGGCGCCCGTCAGGCCAGGGTCAGGCCAGAGTCAGGAACAGTTTCTCGAGCTCGTCCACGGTGAGCGAGTTCGCCGCGTCCGGGTTGTCGAGGCACTCGCGCATGGCCGTCGAGACGATCACGAAGCCTGCGCGGTCGAGGGCGCTCGACACCGCGGCGAGCTGGGTGACGACATCCTTGCAACTGCCGCCTGCCTCGACAGCCGTGATCACCGCGGCGAGCTGGCCCTGGGCTCGGCGGAGACGGTTGATGATCTTCTTCTGCTGGGCCGTGTCGTCGGTCGTCATGGTCACGCCTTTCGTTCGATGGGGAGCCCGGCCTGGCGCCAGGAGGTCATTCCGCCGGTGACGTTCACGGCGTCGACGCCCTGGTCGGCCAGGAACGCCGTCGCCTGGGCGCTGCGTCCGCCGACCGCGCAGACCAGGTAGACCGGCCCCTGGCGGGGAACCTCGCCGAAGCGCTGCACCAGGTCGCCGAGCGGGATGTGGGCGACTCCGGCAATGTGGCCGTCGGCGTATTCAAACGGCTCGCGCACGTCGATCACGACGGGGGCGGGGAGCGCGGACAGGTCTGCGACGGTGATCTCGTTCATGCCGGGATCCTTTCGGGAGCGGGAGCAGAAGCAGAAGCAGAAGCAGAAGCAGGAGCAGGAGCAGGAGCAGGAGCGGAAGCCGAAGCAGAAGCAGAAGCGGGAGCAGAAGCGGGAGCGGGAGCGGAGGTGAGTGTGGACACTCCGGCGGTCCAGGTGCGGTAGCCGCCGTCGAGGTTTCGAACGTCGAAGCCGTTCTGGCTCAGGATACGTGCGGCGGTGTGCCCGCGCTGCCCGACCTGGCAGTGCACGACGAGCGGGGCATCCGGCAACTCGGCCAGACGTTCCCTGAGGTCGTCGAGGGGCACGTTCACGGCACCCGGGATGCTGCCCGCGGCGAATTCGCCACGCGTGCGCACATCGATCACCACGGCCCCGTCCTCCAGGGCCCATTCCAATTCGTGCCACTGCAGATTGCGGGTCGTCCCGGTGGCGAGGTTATCGGCGACGTATCCGAGCTGGTTGATCGGGTCCTTGGCCGACGCGTACTGCGGCGCGTAGGCCAGTTCGAGCCGGGTCAGGGCGGATGCCGTGATCCCGCCGGCCATCGCGGTGGACAGGATGTCGATGCGCTTGTCCACACCGCTGCCGCCGACGATCTGGGCGCCGAGGATCGCGTCCGTCTCGGCGTCGATGAGCAGTTTGATCGACATCGTCTCGGCCCCCGGGTAGTAGGTGGCGTGGCTGGCCGGGTGCGTGTGCACGATCCGGTGCGGTCTTGCCTCGGCGACGAGGCGCTTCTCACTCCAGCCGACCATGGCCACGGTGATGCCGAACACGCCGACGATGGCGGCGCCGAATACGGAAGCGGCGGGGGCCGGCATCCCGGCGATGCTGTCGGCGGATGCCCGCCCGTGGCGGTTGGCCAGCCCGGCCATCGCGATCCGGGTGGGCTGGAAGTCGATCGCGTCGATCTTCTCCGCCCCGTCGCCGACCGCGAAGATCGACGGGTCGCTGGTCTGCTGAGTGTCGTCCACCCAGATCGCGCCGCTCTCGCCGATCCGGAGCCCGGCCTGCTCGGCCAGGGAGGTGTCCGGCCGCACGCCGGTGGCCTCGATCAGGAAGTCGGCGGCGCACGACGTCTCGTCGCTGAGCTGCACCCGGCCGCCGGAGGTCCCCGTCACGGCCGTGCCCAGGCGCACGTCCACGCCCCGCGCCCGCAGCGAATCCAGCACGGGGGCCGCCATCTCGGCGTCGAGCGGGCCGAGGATCTGGGGACCGAACTCGACCGCCGTCACGGCGACGCCGCGCAGCACGAGGTTCTCGACGGCCTCGAGCCCGATGAAGCCGGCGCCGATGACGACGGCGGAGACCGGCCCGGTGGCCGCGTCGAGGATCGCGGTGATCCGATCGACGTCGTCGACCGTGCGCAGGGTGTGCACGGGGATGTCGGAATGGGCCAGCACGCTGCGCGTCGTGGCCCCGGCTGCGAGGATCAGCCGGTCGTAGCTCTCGGAGGCTTCCGCCCCGGTGAGCGTGTCCCGCACGAACACGGTCTTCGACTCGCGATCGATCCTGGTCACCTCATGGTCGATCCGCACGTCGAGGCGGAACCGGCTCGCGAGTGACTCCGGCGTCTGCAGCAGCAGGTTGGCACGGTCACGGATGACTCCGCCCACGTAATAGGGCAGCCCGCAGTTCGCGAACGAGACGTAGTGCCCCCGCTCGAATACGATGATCTCGGCCGTTTCGTCCAAACGGCGCAGCCGCGTCGCCGCGGACATGCCTCCCGCCACTCCACCCACAATTACTGTCTTCACTAGAACCTCCGAAGCCGATCATACCCCTTGGGGTATAGATTTCCCGGATCGTCCATCCCGCCCGCCGGTGGTCGAGCCTGTCGCCGTTGGTCGAGCCCGTCGAGACCCGGAGGTCGAGCCTGCCGCCGGTGGTCGAGCCCGTCGAGACCGAGACCGTGGTTTCGACAGGCTCAACCACCGGCGACAGGGTCGGCCACCGCCCCCGCCGTGCCGCCCCGGGCATCCCGCCCACCCGTCGAATTCGACGGTGATTCTGCCCGAATCGACTCAAAACCGGCCCGGGAAGCGCCAAAACGCCAAAATCTCCGTCGAATTTGACAGCAGGCTGCGGGCAACGGCGGTCCGAGCGGCCTGTGTCGAGCCCGTCGAGACCGAGACCGTGGTTTCGACAGGCTCAACCACCGGCGACAGGGCCGGCCACCGGCGACAGGGCCGGCCACCGGCGACACGGTCGGCCACCGGCGACAGGGCCGGCCACCGGCGACAGGGCCGGCCGCCGGCGCGGATGAGAGAGCGCCGCCCTGAGCGGTTCGCAGCCGAGGCCCCACTACCCTTAGACACATGCCCGCCGTCCAGAGCCGATTCGTCGTTCGCACCTTCGCGACCCTGGTCTTCTTCACGCTCCTGGCCGGCCAGTTCTGGCGCAGCCTGTTCGGCTGGTGGGGCTTCGGAGCGATCGCACTCATCGTGCTCGCCGGCAGCATCGTGGGGCTCGTGCGGCTGAAGCCCGACTGGAACTGGACCCGCTTCCCCAAGTCCGTCGGCGCCTTCCTCGCGCTGGCAACCCTGTCCCTGGCCTGGTCGAACTACCTGGGCGCCTCCCTGATCGGGGTGACCCTGCAGTGGGCCACCACGATCGCCGCCGTGTTCCTCGCGCTCTGCCTCACCTGGACCGAGCTGCTCCGCGCCCTCGGCGGCGCCCTGCGCTGGGTGCTCGCGCTGTCCCTCGTCTTCGAGGCCGTCGTCGCGGTGTTCATCCGGCATCCGGTGCTCCCGTTCTGGGTCGACTACGGCACCGAGAAGGTGCCGCAGGCCTTCTACTGGTCCCGCGCGCTGCTCCTGCACGGGGGCCCGATCGAGGGCATCGTCGCCAACCGCAACCTGCTCGGCTTCGTCGCCCTGCTCGCCGTGATCGTCTTCGCCGTGCAACTCGCCGCGGGCACGGTGCGCCGCGGCTGGGGCGTCGTCTGGCTGGTCCTCGCGGTGCTCATGCTTGCGCTCACCCGGTCGGCGACCGTGTCGCTGGCCGCCGGAGTCGTCGCGGTCGTGCTCGTCTTCGCACTGTGGACCAGGCGCCGCGGCCCGCACCGGCGTCGCCCGGTCTACCTGGCGGCGGCGGCATCCGTCGTCGTCGCCGGTGCCGCCGTGGCCGCCTTCACCCCCAAGCTGCTCGCCGTGTTCGGCAAGAGCCCCGACGTCACCGGGCGGATCGACATCTGGCGCGGCGTGATCGAGGCCGCGAGCCAGCGGCCCGCCGTCGGCTGGGGCTGGGTCAGCTACTGGGCCCCGTGGGCCGAGCCGTTCAAGGGCCTGGCCGTGCGAAAGGGTGTCGTCTACCTGCAGGCGCATGACGCCTGGCTCGACGTGTGGCTGCAGCTCGGCATCGTCGGCCTGATCGTCTTCGCGGCGCTCGTGCTGTCGACCCTGTGGCGGTCCTGGTTCCTCGCCGTCGACCGACCGCGCCGCGGGATCGCCGACACCGAGCCGTATGCGGCATCCGCCCTGTTGCCGCTGCTCCTGCTGGCCGCCCTCCTCGCCCAGAGCGTGGCAGAGAGCCGGATGCTGATCGAGTCGGGTTGGGTGCTCCTGGTCGTGCTCGCCATCGTCACGAAGCGCCAGCAGGCCTCCGCCTTGCCGATGCCGTAGACGGTAGCGTGGGAAGCCCATGATCCCGAACATCCCCCGCCGCCAGGTCTCGCCCAGACTCGTGCGCTTCCTCGGGGCACCCCGGTTCGCCGCCTCCCTCACCCTGGCGATCATCGGGGTGGCCTTCTCCACCCACCTCATCCGGGGCGTCATGGGCTGGCCCGGACTGGTCGGCGCACTGGTCACCCTCGTGGCCCTGGCTGTGGCGTCCCTGGTCGCACGCCGGGAACGAACCGACTGGCACGGGCTCCTGCCGATCTCGATCATGGTCTTCGTCGGCTGGTGCGCCCTCTCGCTGCTCTGGTCGGGCTATGCGACCGACACCGTGCGCGGGGTGCTGTACCAGCTCGCCTTCACCTTCCTGGCCATCTACATCGCCCTTGCGCGGGACACCATCCAGGTCGTGCGTGCGACGGGCGACGTGCTGCGGGTGCTGCTCGGGCTGTCCCTCGCCCTCGAGGTGCTGTCCGGCCTGCTGCTCGACCTGCCGATCGTGTTCCTCGGGATTCAGGGCAATATCGCCAACCTCGGACCGGTGCAGGGCGTCTTCGGCTCACGCAACGTGTTCGGCCTGGTCTCGCTGATCGCCGGGGTCACGTTCATCGTCGAGGTGCGCGCCCGGTCGGTTCGCCGCGGCGTCGGGATCGGTTCGATCGCGCTCGCCGGTTTCGGCCTGCTGCTCACCCGCTCCCCCGTCATCCTGGTCGTCGCGCTCTTCGTCGGGCTGGCGGCGTTCGCGCTCTACTGGCTCCGGCGCACACCGGTAGAAAACCGTTGGATGCTCCAAATCAGTCTGCTCGGCACCACCGTCCTCGGCGGCATCGCCGCGTTCGTCGGCCGGTCCCAGATCCTCGACAGGCTGAACGCGGGCAGCGAGTTCGAGGCGCGGTCCTCGCTCTGGGGCGAGATGTGGCGCCTGGTGGCGCTGCATCCGCTGGAGGGCTGGGGTTGGGCCGGACTCTGGCCCACGGATGTGACGCCCTACGGCTGGTTCGATTTCGTCACGAAGCGCGACCAGACATCCGGCCTCAACGCCTTCCTCGACGTGTACTTCCAGGTCGGACTGATCGGCCTGCTCTCGTTCCTGGCCCTGGTGGGGCTGGCGTTCTGGCGCTCCTGGCTGCTCGCGTCGAACAAGCGCACCCTCGTCTACGTGTGGTCGCCGCTGGTGCTGGTGATCCTCCTCGTCACGTCGGCCGCGGAGAGCGCGGTGCTGATCGAATTCGGCTGGCTGCTCCTGCTGATCTGCGCCCTCAAGGCCGCGCAGGGCAAGAGCTGGCGCAGCCTGCTCCGGCCGAGCCCCCGCAACCGGATCGGCTGACCGGCGTCCCCGAGCCGGTCGAGTCCCCGGATCTCGACAAGCTCGATCACCGGTGGTCGGGCCGGTCGAGTCCCGGACCGGTGGTCGAGCCCGTCGAGACCCGGAGGTCGAGCCCGTCGAAACCCGGAGGTCGAGCCCGTCGAGACCCGGAGGTCGAGCCCGTCGAGACCCGAGACCCGGTGGTCGAGCCCGTCGAGACCCGGAGGTCGAGCCCGTCGAGACCCGTGACCCGGAGGTCGAGCCTGTCGAGACCCGGTGGTCGAGCCTGTCGAGACCCGGTGGTCGAGCCTGTCGAGACCCGGTGGTCGAGCCTGTCGAGACCCGAGACCCGGAGGTCGAGCCCGTCGAGACCCGGTGGTCGAGCCTGTCGAGACCCGGTGGTCGAGCCCGTCGAGACCCGTGATCTCGACAAGCACGATCACCGCGTGGCTCGATCTCGACAAGCTCGATCACCGGGCGGTTCGATCACCGCGTGGCTCGATCACCGCACGGCACGATCACCGCGTGGCTCGATCACCGCACGGCTCGATCACCGCGTGGCTCGATCTCGACAAGCACGATCACCGCGTGGCACGATCACCGGGAAACGTGATCTCGACAAGCTCGATCACCGAAACCGTCAGACCGGCTGGACGAGGTCCCGGAGCACGTCCTGCAGGCCCAGCCCGTACCGGCCGTAGTCCCCGGCGCGCAGCGCCCTGAGCACCGGGCGCACCCGCCCGATTCGCGCCGCCGGCAGTGCGCTGCGCATCCGCTCATGGGCCAGCTTGGCGTCGATCCTCCGCAGGGTCTCGGCCGATGGTGCGGGCACGAACGTACCGGCACGTTCCTGCAGCGCCACGGCCCGCGCCAGCAGCCGCGCATTGCGTGCCCGGCGGGATGCCGTCAGCCGGCCCAGCCGGCCGGAAGCGTCGAGACTCGACGCGCCGATCTGGTTGCCCTCGTGCTGGCGATAGTCCACGAGCACCTCGTCGAGCAGGTCCATCTCTCCGCTGACCGCGGCGACCATGGCCAGCCACTCATCGTGCACCCAGGCTGCGGGGAAGGGGCGGGCGCGCTCCACGAGATCGCGACGCACGACCATGGTCGCGCCGGTGACGATGTTGCGACGCAACAGGGCGTCGAGCGCCCGGCCGCTGCGCACCGCACGACGGTCCTCCGCCGACACTCCCAGCGTGTCCAGGAGGGTGGTTCCGAGTGGTGCGCCGCCGGCATCGACGAGTCGGGCATCCGTGTGCAGCAGTTGCAGGCTCGGCCGGCTCTGGAACGCTGCGACGATGCGGTCCAGCCGGTCGGCGTGCCAGACGTCGTCCTGGTCGCTGAGCGCGATGAGGTCGCCGGTGCAGGCCGACAGCGCCTGCTCGAAGTTGGCGGTGACACCCAACGGCGCCTCGTTGCGGAGAACCTGCAACGCCACCACCACGCCCGGGTGCAGAGCCTGCCACGCGCCGACGACGCTGAGCACGAGCTCCGCGGAACCGTCGGTCGAGCCGTCGTCCGAGACCACGATCTCGGCCGGCCGCAGGGACTGGTCGAGGATGCTCCGGAGCTGCTCCTCCAGGAAGGCCGACCCGTTGTAGGTGCACAGGGCGACGGAGACGCTCGGGCCCATCGCTAGCGCCGTTTCAGGCCGACCGACAGCACCCCGAGGAACATGCCGCCCATAATTGTTTGGGATCCCAGCATCATCAGGAGCGCCGACGGGATCGCGACCCGGATGGTCGCACCCGCCTCCAGGGCGCCGTAGCCGCCGGCCGCCCACCCGATCAGCTGGGAAAGCGCGATCCCCAGCCCGACCAGGAAGAGAATCAGGCCGACCACGGCCCCGCTCTCCAGGCTGATCCGCCGCTCGAGCCGTTCGAAGTTGCGGCTGCGCGGAATCCGGAAGCCCTCGTGCTGGGCGTAGATCTTGGTGAGCAGCGCGAACAGGAACGCCTGATACCCGACCACGGCGAGCGCGGCCAGGTAGATCTGGCTGGAGTAGGTGAAGCCCACCTCGCCGACCACGACGGGCCCGAAGGCGAGCAGCACGGTGCCGAGGAAGCCGATCAGGAAGGCCAGGCTGCCGGGGATCAGAAACAGCCAGCGCGGGCTGAAGATGAGCAGGAACCGCAGGTGCCGCCATCCGTCACGCCAGCTGCGGAGGTGCGGCGGACGGCTGCGGCCGTCTTTCTTCAGCGTCGTCGGCACCTCGCTGACCCGGGACCCGCCGAGGGTGGACTTCACGACCATCTCGCTGGCGAACTCCATCCCGGTGGTCTGGAGGTGCAGGGCGAGCATCGACTGCCGGTTGAATCCGCGCAGGCCGCAGTGGAAGTCCTTGATCGGCGATCGGAACAGCGTGCGGCCGATCCAGGACAGCACGGGATTGCCGAGGTACTTGTGCAGCGGCGGCATGGCGCCGGGTTCGATGCCGCCGCGAAAACGGTTGCCCATCACCAGTTCGTCGCCGGCGCGGAGGCGTTCGACGAAACCGTCGAGGGAGCTGAAGTCGTAGCTGTCGTCGGCGTCGCCCATGATCACATAGGCGCCCCTGGCCGCTTCGATGCCTCCGATCAGCGCGCTGCCGTAGCCCTTCTCGGCGACGGCCACGACGCGCGCGCCGTGCGCCTCGGCGATCTCCTGCGACCCGTCGGTGCTGCCGTTGTCGGCGATCAGCACCTCGCCGGCGATGCCGCTTCGCCGCAGGTAGTCCTGCGCCTTGTCAATGCACACGGCCAGCGTTTCGGCCTCATTCAGACAGGGCATCAGGATCGAGAGTTCGAGTGTTTCGGAGAGTGACATGCGTGCAGCGAGTCCCGTCATTGTTGGTGCGGCCCCCTCATCGTACAGAATGTGATTTGTGAACCTTGGACTCGTGGTGTCAACCCTCGGCCGTGTCGAGAGCCTGCGGCGTCTCGTCGAGTCCGTTTCAGACCAGCTGACGACGGATGACCACCTCGTCGTCGTCGCCCAGCGAAACCTTGCCGAGGTCGAGGCTCTGGCTGCCTCCTACCGGTCGCCGAACCGGCATATCACGGTGGTCACGTCCCCGCCCGGGGCCTCCCGGGGCCGCAACGCCGGCGTCGCGGCTCTGCCCGTCGGCCGGGACCTGCTGCTCAGCTTCCCGAACGACACGACCTGGTTTCCGCCGGACACCCTCGACCGGCTGCGCCGGCTCCCCGACGGCTTCCGGGCGGGTGCGCTCACCGTCGTCGACGAGAACGGCCCCAAGTTCGTGCTGCCTGCGGCCGGCACCCCCCTGGACCGGCGCACGGCCTGGACCGTCATCGAAATGGGCCTCCTCATCCGGCGCAGCCTGTTCGACGAGCTCGGCGGCTTCGACCCGGAGATCGGCACCGGCGCCCCCACGCCGTGGCAGGCCGGCGAGGCGACCGACCTGTTGCTCAAGCTGATGCGGGCCGAGCCGCGCCCGGACTTCGCCTGGCAGCCCGAGGCCCTGTTCGTGGGGGGCATCGCCGACCCGAGCGGCCTGACCGTGGCCGAGCGCCGACGCAAGCTGCGCAGTTATGGCCGCGGACTGGGCCGGCTCGTGACCCGGTGGCACTACCCGCTCTGGTGGCGGTTCGCGTTCCTCGGCGGCGGCCTGTTCTTCGGTCTGCGCAACCGCGGCACGAACGCCCTGGCCGACGGCTGGTGGGTGTTCATCGGGCGCCTCGAGGGGATGCTCGGACGCACCCTCGACGGCGCCCGGTCGCTCACCGCAGTGACCCGGTGACCCGGTGACCGCGGACCTGCCCTCCCCGTTGCGGCTCCGGAGGGCGACGCTGAGCCTGATCACCCTGCTCGGCGGGGTGTCCCTGGCCGTCATCCCGGCCGCGACCGTCTCCATCTCGTCCCGACTGTTCAGCCGCCCGGAGCAGGGCGTCATCGCCGTGGCCGTGATGGTGGCCACCTTCGTCGGCCAGCTCACCTTCGCGGTCGTGCTCGAGTCGCGGTTGAGCTCCGCCGCCACGGAACGCCGGGTGGTCTTCCCGCTCTGGCTGGCGGGGCTCGCGATCGTCGCCGCTCTCGTGATCGCGCTCAACTCGACCAACCCCGTCGTGCTGTGCATCGGGCTTCCGCTGTTGATCGCCGCCCTCGAGGTAGGGCGGGGCGTGTCGGTGGCCGAACGGCTCGACGTGCGCGAGATCTGGGCATCCGTCATGGTCGGTCTCGGCGCGCTCGGCGGCGTCGTGGCCGCGTTCACCGGCCAGACCTGGGCGCTCATCCCGCTCGTGGCGGGCATCGCCGCGGCGACTCTCCTCCGTTGCCTGCCGGTGGCGCACAGGGCGAGCCGCCCGGAGCCTGCCGTGATGGGCTGGGTGGTGGCGGACACCGCGATCACCGGGGTGATCTACCCGCTCCTGAACACGATGATCCTGGCGCTGCTCGGCCCGGGCGACGCGGTGCTGTTCACGGCGATCGCCACGGTGTCCGGCCTGCTCGCGATCCCCCTGAACTTCATGCGGCTGCGGCTGTTGAAGGCGCATTCCCAATTGGACATCGTCGTGTCAGCCGGGGCCGTGCTGGCCGCCGTGGTGGTGCTCGTGGTTCTCGAGCGCACCGGAGTGCTCGGCTTCATCTTCGGTGGCGTGTGGACGAGTTCGGCAGCCATCCTGCCGCTGGTACTCGCCTGCTGCTGGCGAGCCGCGTCGCTGCCGACGACGATCCCCTTCGCCGCGCTGCGACGGATGGGCGAGGTGCGCCTGCTCACCGGGCTGCGCGCGGTCGTGTCGGCGATGGCGTTCGCCCTCGCCGCGGTCGGCCTCTGGCTGCACAGCCTGTCGGCGGTGTTCATCGGCCTCCTCCTCGCGGAGCTGGCCTCGGCGGTCGTCTACGAACTCGCCCGGCGCCGGCTGCTGCGTGCGGCCGAGCAGGTCGCCGTGGCCGGCCGATGAGCCGGGTCCTGGTCGACCTGCTGTTCTTCACCGGTCGCAAGGGCGGCATGGAGTCGTATGTGCGCGAGATCTACAGCCGGATCGAACCGGGCGCCGACGGCCTCGAATTCATCGGCCTCGCCTCGAGTGAACTGGCCGCCGAACTGGCCGCCGGCGGTACCGGCGACACCGGCTGGTTTCCCGGCGAAATCGTCGACTCGGGCATCAGCGGCGAGAACCGCATCGAGTGGGCCCGCGGCGAGCTGTTCGGGGTCGCCCGGTTCGCCCGCCGGCTGGGCTCAGACCTGATCCACTGCCCGGCGAACCTCGGCCCGGCGTGGTCGCGGGTTCCGGTCGTGCTCACCGTGCACGACCTGCTGCCGTTCCGGCATCCGGAATACGTGCCCGGCGCGTATTCGCGGGTGCTGCGCACGATGATCCGGCTCGCCGCCCGCGGTGCGCGGCGCATCCTCACGGTCAGTGCCGCGTCGCAGACGGACATCGTGCGCTACCTGCGCGTGCCGGAGTCCCGAATCGACGTGGTGCCCCTGGCGGGCCACGGCCCGGCCGCGAGCCCCACACCGCTCCCCCGGCTGCCCCGGCAGCTCCTGGCCGTGGGCAACCGGATGCCGCACAAGAACTTCCCGCTGCTGCTGGCGGCCCTCGCGCTGGTCCCCGAAGGCGCCCGGCCGCAGCTGGTCGTCACCGGAAGCCACGGCGATGACCCGCTCGCCCCGGTCGTGGCCACGCTCGGCCTGGAACCGTGGGTGTCCCTGCGCGGCTGGCTGCACCCCGACGAGCTCGACCGGCTCTACGCCGAATCGAGCCTGATCGTGTTCCCGACCCTCTTTGAAGGCTTCGGCCTGCCGGTGCTGGAGGCCATGTCCCGCGGCTGCCCCGTCGTCTGCGCCGACATCCCCGTGCTGCACGAGGTCGCCGGGGACGCGGCCGTCTACGTGTCGCCCCACGACGCCGCGGCCCTCGCGGCCACCATCCGCAGTCTGCTCGACGATCCGGCCGAGCTGGCCCGCAGGTCGGACCTGGGCCGTGACCGGGCCCGCACGTTCTCCTGGGCGACGACCGCCCGGGACACCGTGGCGTCGCTTCAGCGGGCCCTGGCCGAGCGGTAGCGCGCGAGGATCTGGTCGGCCGAGGCGCTCAGCCCGTGGCTGGCCCGCTCTTTCTCGAACCACGCCCTCGTGTTCGCGCGCAGGGGCTCGCCGGCCTGCACGGCCCGCACGATCGCCGCACCGAGGTCGACGGGCCCCACGGATGCGGCGACGTAGCCGTTGACGCCGTCGACGACCAGTTCCGCGGCGGCGTTGTCGGGGCCGGCCACCACCACGCTCGGCGTGGCGAACGCGGCAGCCTCCACGACGACCAGGCCGAAGCCCTCACGCCTGGACGGGTTGACCAGCACGCGCGCACCCCGGATGAGCTCCCGCAGCTCCTCCTCGCCGACCCGGCCACGAAGCTCGACCGCGGCGTCGAGACCGAGCTCGGCGACCCGGGCCGCCACCGCTGCCGTTTCGGGACCGTCACCCACGATGACGGCACGCAGCTCGGGAACAGTGGCGCGGGCTTCGCCCAGGGCCGGGACCAGGTCGATCAGGCGCTTGTCGGCGATGTGACGGCCGATGAAGACCAGATAGGGGTCGTCGGGGCGTTCCATGGTGGCGCCGGGCTCGTCGCCGACGAGATCGACCAGGCCGAGAGTGACCGGTTCCGCGCGCCGCCGATACCGCCGCAGCCGCGCCCCGGTGAAGTCGCTGTTGACCGTGTGCAGGTGGGCGAGACGGATGCCCACCCACTGCAGCAGGAACGCGATCGCCCCCGGCAGCGCGCCGGCATACTCACGCCACTTCTGCCACGGCCAGACCTCGAGCCAGTCGGCGACCACGAAGGCGGGGCTGCCGAGGAGGGCCAGCCGCACCGCGAACAGGTTGAGCACCGGCAGCGTGCTCACCACCACGAGGTCATACCGGCCACGCCGACGGAGGAAATGCCGGAACACCGCCCAGGCGAAGGCGACCGCGCTCCGGGAGGTGCGGGTGCCGCCGGCATCGTAGATCTCGCCCTGCCATACCGGCACGATCCCGAACGAGGCGGGCGGGGCATCCGTCGCCCACTGCCGCCGGGTCAGGTAGTCGACGGTGCTGCCCCGATCCACGAAGAGCTCCGCAAGGCGGCGGTAGACGCGCTCTCCCCCGCCCGCGTTGAGGGGGAACAGGCAGTCGTAGGCGATCGCGACCCGAGGTTCAGGCATGTTCCCGTACGGCTGCGGGAGCGGATGCCACAACCGCCCCGTCGTCTTCCGACCGTGCCGCCCGGGTGGCGAGCAACCCCACCCACACAGCCAGTGCAAGAGACGTCAGTGCGTAGAGCGCCACGAGGGTCATCCAGCCCAGCGGAGGCTGCCACGCCGGATTCTTCCACATCGTACTGACTGGCACATCGGTGCCCACGACATACCGCAGCAGTACCAGGAAGAATGCGACAGCGCCGTACAACGCTATGAGACCAGCAGCGATCCAGGTCACCCGGGTCGAGATGAAGGATAGACGTGCGCCTTCTGCACTGGAGAGAATCATGACAGCAATGACGAGCACGCCGAGGTAAAGGAATAGGCCGTAACGACCCTGCCAGATAATGCCGGTCTGGGCGACGCTATACGCCTGCAAGAGTGCGGGCACGAAGATCGCGGCCGCGGTGGCTGTGAGCAGGGTGATCAGGCTCCTCCTGCCTGCCACCGCGAAGGCCAGGACGACGACAGGACTGATTGCGGCGACGAGGAGCCAGTAGACGTAGCCGGGGAGCGGCGCGTCGAACCAGCCGAAGTAGCCGATGGCTTGCTGGACGAAATCCGGGGTGTTCCGGAGTACGTAGGCGAAGCCCTGCATAAACGAAGCGCCCACGAGGGGTGCATCGGATTTCTCGGCCTGGCTGGAGAGGCTTCCGCCCCCCAAGGTCCAGAAAATCGAGAATAGCGATCCGGCCGCGACCGCGGCGAGCCAGAGATAGCTGGACGCCGCAGTGAAGAGTCTCTTCACGGGGAGCCAACCGCAAGCGACGAAGCAAAGCCCGACCACGATCACCAACCAGAGAGGCCCCAGAGCCCTGGCCGTGGCCAGAGCGATGGCGGAAACGGTCACGAGGAACCAGAGATATCGACGCGGCAGGGTTGACACCGTTCCCGAATCCCGGCCGTCGAACTGTTGGAGCAAGCGGAGCAGGGACGCCCAGAGCGCGAGCGCCGCCGCGATCTCCATGCCGTTGGGATTGACCGCCCCAAAAAGGTAGACCACCATGGGCGCCGCGGCAAAAGCCAACCCGAGCGGCATCCAACGGGCGCGACGGACCGACATCGCCGCCTGGAATGCCCAGGCCACGAACAACGAACAGAGGATGCCGCTGACGATACGCATCGCGTAGATTCCGGCCGAGCCGTCGAGGATCAGACTGGGCCAGCCAACCGCGTAGTAGTAGAGCGGGTTGTAGGCACCCACCCAGGTGTTGAACCAGGGCGTGCCGGTTGCGGCCCCCAATTCAACCCCACAATTGGCGGGTCTCTCAGGGTGAAAGGCGAAGCAAAGTACCTGCGGGCTGTACGAGTATCCCGCGGGCAGATCCACAACCGTGTGTTTCACACCCGGGACGTGGTATCCAATGACCTGCCCGCGCACCTGCGCAATGGCCTTCGTGGCATGCGCGTTCTCGTCGGGCACCGAGAAGATCGGACTCGCCAGCGACCACAGGGTGGCGAGCATCGCCATCAAGGCGAACGCTGTCCAGAATGCAGACCGTGTACGGTCTTCAGATAACGCGCGGGACGGATGCGCGGGGCCGGAGAGGGTGGGTTTCTGCGCATCCCACGGACCTCTTGCTTCGCTCACGGCACGCACCCCTCAGTTGTGGATAGATCCGGAATGGGCACTTCGTTCAACGTGGATTTCCCCCCATTCACACGACACCAAATCCTACCCAACTACCTGTTGGCCACCCACGATTGCCAGGCCGAGGCGACTATCTCGTCGATCCCGAGCTTGTGGCTCCAGCCCAGTTCGTCTTCGATCAAGCGCGTATCGGCGATGACGGAACTGGGGTCACCCGGCCTGCGTCCTCTCACGACCGCACGTTGCTGAGACCCGGACACGCGAATGGCGGTCTCAATGATCTGCCTGACGCTCGTGCCTCCGCCCGTCCCCACGTTGAAGACCGGTGAGCGAACTGTTCCTTCCTGCAGCGCGTCCAGAACCGCCACATGCGCATCGGCGAGATCACGGACATGCACGAAGTCACGCACACATGTCCCATCGGGTGTGTCGTAGTCATCGCCGAAGATGAGCGGGGGCTCGCCCGCATCCAAACGCTCAAAGACCATCGGCACCAGGTTGAGGATCGCGCGATCTCCCAGGTCGGGCCAGCCTGCACCAGCCACGTTGAAGTATCTCAACGAGACGGCCCCGAGCCCGTGCGCCGCGGCCGCATCTGCGAGCATTCGCTCGCCGATGAGCTTCGTCATTCCGTAGGGATTGATCGGCTCAGTCGGCGAACGCTCGGTGAGACTTTCTGAGCCCGCATTGCCATAGACAGCGGCAGAGGAGGAGGAGACGACCCGAGAAATGTTGCACTTTTCCAATGCGAGAAGCACGTTCGCAAGGGATCCAACGTTTTGCGAGTAGTACCACGACGGTCGTTCAACAGACTCCGCGACCTGCTTTCGGGCAGCGAAATGCACGACTTCATCCACGTTGTATCGCTTGATGACGTCCACGAGAATTTCGACGGATTCAGAACTCGCGAGGTCTGCCCGCACCAACGGTACGTCGCCGATTCTCCGCGCGTTTCCCGTCACGACATCGTCAACGACGACGGTGTCTCCACCTCGCTCGACGAGGAGCCTGACTACATGGGAGCCGATGTACCCGGTACCTCCCGTGACGAGAGTCGTCATCGGTGGATGGACCCCGCGTCGACCGCCGCACCCAACGCCTGCGCACGTGCCAGCTCAGTCACTTGGAGATCGACCCGGGAGTGATGCGCTCGGGTAGCGATCACATAGCCGACAAAGGCAACCACAAGACCGTAAAGGAGCAGGTCAGCTCCACGGCCGACCCCGAAAAGTCCCGCCACATCGTTCGCAAGTTGCGGGAAAATAACGGCCACTGCTGCAGTCACCACGACGAGAAGCAGCGAAATACGTCGCAAGGCCATGCGCCGAGCGCCACGCCCAGGCCAGACAATCAGCAGGGCAACGACGGCGAGGCCAGCCAGCAACACCAGTTTGATCAGGAGTTGGCTATCCATTCTTCTGCACCTACTTCAGGATCAGTTCAACGAGGATGTTTACCGAGTTCCAGATCGATTGGCCCTTCGAACGGGAATAGTCGGTGTAGACGATATGCACCGGTTCTTCTACGTACCGCATTTTCGTCCTGCCGATCTGGGCGATGAGTTCGGACGCGTGCGCCATCCGGTTCTGGCGAAGTCGAACCGATGTCAACGCTGACGCCCGAAAGGCCCGGAGCCCGTTGTGGGCATCCGACAGTCTGACCCCGGTCGTGAGGTTGGTAAAGATCACGGCAAGCTTCAACACTGCCCTCTTGAGGCGACTGGCATTCGTACGCGTGTCCAGGAAGCGAGACCCCAGCACGACGTCGACGTCTTCACCCCGCAGCCGTGCAACCATGGCCGAGGCGTCAGCTACCTGGTGCTGGCCGTCTGAATCGAACGTCACGACATACTCAGTGGCGACGTCGCTCAGCACATAGTCGAATCCCGTCTGAAGCGCGGCGCCTTGGCCCAGATTGATGGGGTGACGAACCACGTAGGCTCCGGCCGATTCGGCCAGGCTCGCTGAGTTGTCGGTGCTGCCATCATCGACGCACACGATCTTCGGAAAAACCTGGATTGCGTCTGCGATCACCTGCTGTATAACGGTCGCTTCGTTGTAGAGCGGGACGACCAACCAGGTGTCCAGATTGCTCATCCGGCGGCACCGTTGTGGGATTGGCGCGAGAGCCGGCGTGCTCGCCAGGAGACGATCTCCCCCGCTGCCAGTGTCGCCAACGAGATGGGCCCCAACCAGATGAGCGAGATTTTTCGCACTGGTCCTGTCAGGTAGTTCCGCTTCACGTCGAGTGCTTCCGTCGCCGAGGTCTTTCGATCCGCGACGGTCAGCGAGTCGGCATGCCAGCGGAACGCTGACACCGACTCTTTCGTGCTCACGAAACCGCCGATGCGCTTCAGGCGCAAGAAGGCGTCAAGATCCATCGTGTACGGCCTGTCTTCGGCAAACCCCCCGACCTTTTCCAGAGCATCCAGATTGATCAACGCCCCGGGGTGCGGAATCAGGTTCGGGCCCCATGCCAGCACTATCGACGCCAACTTGCCGACACGGTTGGTGCCGATGATCCGTGACTCACCGTCGATGTAGTCGCACGCCCCATAGGCCACGACGGTGTTTTCCCGCCGGGAGGCGAGTCCGATGAGTGTCTTGATTCCATGAGGGCGAAGAAGATCGTCGTCGCCAAGGCCAACGTAGAAGGTTTCGCCGGACCGAGCTGCTACGCCGGCATTCATTGCAGCGGCCAGCCCGCGTTTGGGATCGTCGACGAGGTCGGCGCCAAACGTGACCGCAAGGGACCGCGCCTCGGTCGCGGCCACTGGAAGGACGACGACCAGGCGAAGGTTGACTTCGGCCCGTTGCGCCGCGACGCTCTCCAGTGCGTCCCGAAGGGATTCCATTCGCCGACCGAGAGTCGGAAGCACGACGAGTACAGCATCAACCATGTCGGACGACCTTGTCGACCCAGACGCCGCCACCGGCAGCCAGCGCGCGGACATCATTGTCGACCATGATTTGGGCGAGTTCGGGGGTCTTGATCTGGGGGACCCAGTTCAGTTTCGTGCGCGCCAGGTTCGCATCGCCAACCAGCGCGTCCACTTCAGTGGGTCGCAGGTAGCGTTCGTCGAACTTGACGTATTTCTCCCACTCGAGACCCACGTGCGCGAACGAGAGTTCGAGGAAGTCGCGAACTGTGTAGGCAGCACCCGTGGCGACAACGTAGTCCAGGGGCTCGTCGTGCTGCAACATAAGCCACATCGCTTCGACATACTCGGGCGCGTATCCCCAGTCCCGGACCGAATCGAGGTTTCCCATGTACAGCTCGGTCTCCAGACCGGCTGCGATTCGGGCGACCGCACGGGTGATCTTGCGCGTGACAAAGGTCTCGCCGCGTCGGGGAGACTCGTGATTGAAGAGGATGCCATTGACTGCGAAAAGCCCGTAGGCCTCACGGTAGTTTTTCGTGATCCAGTACGAGTAGACCTTGGCCACGCCGTAGGGCGAGCGAGGGTAGAACGGTGTCTGTTCGTTCTGCGGCGGCGGAGTAGCCCCGAACATCTCGGAACTGCTCGCCTGGTAGAACCTGCAATCCAGCCCGGTGACCCGCACGGCCTCGAGCAGCCGCACCGTGCCGAGGCCCGTCGTGTCGCCCGTGTACTCCGGCTCGTCGAAGCTCACTCGCACATGCGACTGAGCCGCCAGGTTGTAGACCTCGTCTGGCCGAATCGCCCCTAGCAGAGTCACCAACCGTGACCCGTCCGTCAGATCGCCATAATGCAGGATCAGTTTGTTGCCCTCAACATGCGGGTCCGAGAACAGGTGGTCGATGCGTGCGGTGTTGAACGTCGATGCCCTGCGAATGAGGCCGTGCACCTCGTATCCCTTGGACAACAGGAGTTCGGCCAGGTAACTGCCATCCTGGCCAGTGATACCGGTAATAAACGCGCGCTTCTTTGTCTCATTCATAAGTTGAGTAGATACCGTTTTCATTCATCTTCCCGTGGAGGAAGAGGTGTTCTCGAATTCTGGTCTCCCCAATAGTACCGAACGGCCGATTGGGTGATCACTGAAGTCAGCGTCGGCCACGAGCCAGGGCCCAAACGTGAACCATCGTTCCGACAATCGGTCCGACCAGGAGTGCCAGCAGCACACGCTCGGTGATGTGGATGGGCAGGGAGAGCGTGACGGCTGTGATGAGTGCCGCGAGCAGCCAGCCCCCGGTATACGCGCGGTGGTGCCCACGCGCCAGCGCTGCTGCACCGCTGATGCTGATCACGCCGACGAAGCCTGCCGCAACGGTCGCTCCTCCGATGAACAGAGCGTCCATGTCGTATGCCTGCCCGAAGATAAAGATCAGTAGTTGGCGACCGATGAGCACGGCGACAATCCCGAGCACCAGGGAGAGGACGAACACCCACAGCATCGGGCGCAAGACGGTGCGAAGCGTCTGTTCGCGTCGGTCCACGAATGACGAAACGATCATTCCGAGGAAGGCGTTGAGCGGCACCAGGATCGGTGCGCGGGTGAGCGTTACCACGAGGATAATGCGCGCGAGGTCGTCAGGATCTTCACCGCGCACGAAGACCGCGAGGAGGAGGGGAAAGCCCGTGACGATGATGGCACTTGCGGTCGAGGCCACGACCGATTGCAGGGTGCGACCGACGGATGTGGCGAAACCGGCATCGAGTCGACTCCCGGCCGCTAGTCGAAAGGGTTCCGCAAGCAGAAACAGCAGCCAGGTCGCCATCGCAAGGGTAGAGGCAAATGCGAAGCCGAGAACGGACGATGCGAGAACCGCAACGACACCGACCAGGCAAAGCCGTGCAACAGATTCAGCAACAATAAGGTAGGAGTAGTTCGACCAGGAGTTCCTCCCCGCAAGTGCGCCCACTGTTGCTGCATGACCCGAGTACAGAAGAATCCCGAGAACAACCAACGCTACGTATTGCCATGCGGCGGCGCCGAAGATCTGACCGGCCCAGAACGGTGAGCTCGCAGCGACGAGCACGGCCACAACGGCTCCAACGGCCAACCCCGACCGCACCGCATTCGCGCCACGCCGGGTTCCGTTCTCGCCCGGCCCCAGCAGCCCGGTCTTGACGCTCCTCGTCGTTTCCTGCTGCACGCCGAAAATCCCACCGACCCCGAGATACAGCGCAGCCCAGAAGACGGAGAAATCGAGGTACCGATCGGGCCCGAGAATTCGGGCGACCAGCACAAGCACAATGTAGCCGCCGCCGGCAACAAGCACCGTTGCGACGGCCACGCTCGCTATTGACCTCGGTCGGGTTCGGCTGACGTCGTCGCTTGGTTCCATTGAGGAGTATCAGCTAATCGAGCAACTCGATGGTTTCCAACAGCAGATCCAGCTCGCTTGGGATGGGGTAGTGGTGGTTGCCGACGAATAGCCCGTCCTCATGGATCTTGTCGGCGGCAGGAAGCTCCGCCGGTACCACAGCGCGCAGCTGGGACATGACCGGGTTTCGCGCGAAGTTTCCGGCGACGATGGGCCTGGAATCGATGCCTGCAACCGTCAACGCGTCAACGAGCTGAGCGCGCTTCCCGGCGAGGTGGCCCTCGAGCACCAGCGAGAACCCAAACCAGCTGCTCTCCGCAGCCACTTTCTGAACCCTCAGATCTGCACGGCCGGCGAAGCGCTCGGCGAAGAGGGCTGCGTTCTGCTGGCGACCGGAGATCAACTCTGGGACCTTCTTGAGCTGTTCCCGTCCGAGGGCCCCCGACATTTCCAGTGGACGCACGTTGTAGCCCGGCAGGACGAAACGGAAGTGGTCCTCGAAGGCGACCCCCGTCTTGGGGAAAATCAGGTTGTCAGCAGGCAGGTCTCGGGTCCAACCGTGGGCGCGCAGGGACACCATTGCCTGATACATGTAGTCATCGTCGGTAACTATGAGCCCACCCTCCATCGTTGAGATGTGGTGCGAGAAGAAGGAGCTAAAGGTTCCGGCAAGACCGAAAGTTCCCGTGTACCGGGAGCCGATTCTCGACCCGAGGGATTCGCAGTTGTCCTCGATGAGAACGAGTCCGTGCTCGGTGCAAATCGCGGCCAGAGTCTCGAGATCTGCCGGGTTCCCCAGCAAGTTGACGGCTAGAACCGCCTTTGTGTCCGGGCCGATTGCGTCTATCACAAGCTGTGGGTCCATGTTCAGAGTGTCAACATCAATGTCGACAAATCGGAGCGTGAGCCCCAGCTGGTGAATCGGAAAATAAGTTGTCGCCCATGAGACAGCCGGCACGATGACCTCGTCCCCGGGATTCAGGTCGATGTTCGGGTTTGCGACGGCCGCGGCGATCGCGATGAGGTTCGCGCTGCTCCCGGAGTTGACCATGACCGCGTACTTGGACCCGAAGTAGGACGCGAATTCCTGTTCGAAGTTCTTCACTTCCGGTCCCATTGTGAAGCGGCCGGTCTCGATGACACGCTGCAGGGCGTCGTATTCGGCCTGATCCCACGTTGAGGTGGCCAGGGGGTAACGCGTGGTAGTCATGCTCTGTGTCATTCTCTCTCTACGGTTCGATCGCCCGAGCGATCAGGTCAGGCCAGGGTTTCCAGGTAGCGCCGGTAGGCACGGTCCATGCCCTCCAGCAGCTCGGTGCGGGGTTGCCAACCGAATTGGTGAGCAACCGCTGAGGTCATCAGCTTCTGATGCATGCCGGCAGGTTTCGTCGTGTCAAGTTCCAGTTCGCAGGTGTAACCGACCACTGCCATGGCGGCCTGGTAGTACTCCAGGACCGAGTGATCCCGCCCGAAACCGACGTTCATCATCATCGGCCAGGAATGGATGTCGTCGACGTTCGTAACTATCCAGTCCGCGAGATCGCCAACGTAGGTGAATTCTCGGCGAGCAGTGCCGTCCCCCCAGACACCGATCGTGGACGCGCCGGATTCCTTGGCGGCATGCACCTTCGCGATCGCTGCTGCGACCAGGTGTCCCTGGCCGAGGGAATAGTCATCATCCGGACCATAGAGGTTCGACGGGATGACGACCCGATAGTCGAGACCGAACTGGGTCGAGACGTACTCGCAGTACTTCGATGCCACGATTTTCGAGAGCGCATAGCCCTCGTTCGTCGGTTCCAAGGGCGCCGCAAGCAGGTCCGATTCAACCAGCGGCTGGCGGTAGTCACGTGGATACATGCAGGAGCTTCCGAAGTACAGCAGCTTCGGCACGCCTAGGTCGACTGCAGCCTTGAGCACGCTCGAGTCGATCAGCACGTTGTCCATGAGATACGTCGTCGGGTCGGCGATGTTCGCCGCGATGCCGCCAACTCGAGCGGCGCAGTGCAGGATAAGGTCAGGTTTCATTCTCCCAACCAACGACCACGTTTCCTGAGCGTTGGTGAGATCAGCGTCTGCACGAGTAACGATTACCAGCTCATCTGAAGGTCTTTGCTCGGCCCAAGCAGACTGGATACTTCGCGCCAGCATCCCGTTGCCGCCCGTCAACAATGCCCGCACCGGTATCTCCATTCAACTCTTTTTCCGACCTCAGTTCGAGCAAGACAATTTCGAGCCTAGCCGATCAGCCAATCGGTCGCTGTGTTGTGCTCCGCTCGTCATTGGAGGCTGGCCTACAAGGCCTTATCCCTACCTCGGGCTGTTTGCCAGAGCCCCGACACGACTACCGCCGAGTCAGGCGACCCTGAATCTTCTTTGCCACGACGCCGGGTCCGCCGTCCCGCATATACCGAATGACGAGACTAACGTCGTGCCGGAAACCATGCTTCTTGTTTCTGATACGCGGCCTAAGCAGTAGTCCAAGAGAATCCGACGGGACTGAGCCCGCAGCAACAAGGTCGAGGGCATGACGAGGCTCAAGCATGAAATCGACCAGCGGCTTGAGGACTCGGTCCCAGGTGAAATCTTCGCGGACACGGCGAATGTTCAATCTCGCCTCCCGAATGAAGTCCACATCAAAGAGAGACCGCTCAAGGGCACGAGCGAGGCTCTCTACGTCCCCAGATGGCACGACGATGCCCAGCTTCTCAGCCGCGATGAGTTCAGCAAAATAGTCTCCCTCTGTAACAACCATCGGCAACTCGGCCCAAAGATAGTCCAGAATTCTCGTGCGGAAGGAGAAAGTCGTCTCGACATGGGCGAAGTGAGTACTCACCCCCACGTCGGCCTCAGTCAGGTAATTCTGCCGCTCCGCGTAGTCAACCCAAGAGGAATTGAAGAAGACCGATCGATCGAGAACTCCGAGCTCTGCTGCCAAAGCTCTGGATTCTGAGACGATCGCCATCTCAGGGACGCCAGGGTGCGGGTGTTTCGTGCCCTGGAAGAATAGGCGCACGTTCCCATGTCTCTCTGAGATGGCGGCGACCGCCCGAATCAGGGTTTTGGGGTCAAACCAATTGTAAAGCCCGCCACTCCAAAGGAGGAGTTTGTCGTCCGCGCTGATCCCCGGAACTACTCCCTTGAGGACACTCCTAAGGTGTACCGGCGGAGTATCTGAGAGACCGAATGGAACGACTGCAATGAGGTGCTCGAGGTCCGGATCGTTCGCATAGTTCGCTGGGTTAATGCGCCCGAGCGCCGCAAGCTGCCCGAGATAAAAGTGGCGTTGCCGTTCCGAAGCGCATAAGAAGAAATCCCCGCGGGAGAGCTGTTCGTTAAGCACCTCTGTAGCATCCAAAACCTGTTGACCCCACTGGGCCGAGGGCAGATCTCTACCCTGTTCGAGCTGCTCTAAATGCATTGGATCATAAATGTCCACCACGACGATTTTCTTGGTTTTTCGAAGGGCGTCAAACAGTGCCATGGCGAGACCCTGAAAAACGATAACGTCTGCCCACTGCTCGAGCTTCCCCATCGCTTTCTGGTCGCCAATACGAACGGCAACTACTTCGAACGGGGCGTCGACAGGCTGCAAGCCCGCGAGCGTCACCAAGGTGACATCGTGCGTGGAAGCCAGAGCGTCTGCGATACTCCAGGCTCGGATGGCCGGGCCCGCCATCTTTGCCCCAATCGGGTCACCCGTGATGACCAGAACACGAACTGCCGCGGGCGGATCAAGCACCGGAAAGGCCGCGACAATCTTTTCGTAACCCCGGAGGTAAGATTCCTCCTGATACGAAGGGGCGTCCGTTTCCCCAAATAGCCTCCACAGCGGCCGGTCAAATACGACTCTGCTCGCTTGAATGCTTGCTCTCGACTTCTCCAGTGACGGCAGGTATTCGACGAACTGATCGATAGCGAACACGCCAGCCAGAGTCTCCTTGGCGACCGGAAGACTCGATTCAGAATCTCCACCGGGCTTTCGGAGGTCCAGCATCGTCGAATCCAATTCGCCTCGAGCAATCGCCCGACGTACTGCGAGTAAGAGAGCGGCCGGAAGAGAAGTGCGCAGTGACTCTTCACCGAGATTCTTGTAGAGGGTAAAGAGCGCATTGCGCTCCAGCAGGTACGTCTCCTTGAACGCCCCAAAAGACGTCATGGAAGCGTGGTGCTTGTGAAAAGCGAACGAGGACGGCACGTAGGCGAACCGCCACCCCAGCAAATTCAGTCGCCACCCGAAGTCAACATCTTCGAAGAACATGAAGTAGCGTTCGTCGAACCCACCAAGTTGGTCGAACACCGACCTGCGCACAAACATTGCTGCGCCAGTTCCAAACAATACATCCCTTGCAGCATCCGGAGTTCCGGGCAGTGGCTGGGCAGTTGAGGGCTTATATCCCATTCCAAACCAGGTCATAGCCGCTCCGATGAAATCAACGCGCGTGCCCTCCCAGTCGAGAACCTTGCTAGCAACGGCACCTATGCTCTCTGATTGACCGAATTTCGCAATCGCGGCACGGATCCACTCCTTATCAGGCTTGGCGTCATTGTTCAGAAAGGCCACAAACTCGCCACTGCTTGAAGCAACACCCAAATTGCTGCCGCCCGCAAACCCCAGGTTTGCATTTGCCACAACGAGTTTCACATGCGGAGCCGCGTCCCGTATTCGCTGAGCGCTGTCGTCTCCAGAGTGATTCTCGACGACCACAACCTCGAGCAATTCCGTCGGCCAATTGACCAGCTTTAGGTGCTCCAAAGCCTCAATCGTGTCGCCCGCACCTCGATAGTTCACGAGCACTACGGAAACGACACCCGGTCGTAGCTTAGTCATGCGGGCCTTTCCAGAAGAGAGCATAAGTAACTGACTCTATCAATTGGGGGATGAAGAGATTTATTTGTGTTCAACTGAAGGGAAATCAATGAACCAATGAACCAATGAACCAATGAACCAATGAACCAATGAACCAACTTACCTGAAGGCTCAGCCGTCACGTTCGAGTGGCCGTACTTTCGCGCGGGCACCAACCGTTACTTGAATCGACCCCCCAGCCGCAAGAGTCATCGCCTATTCGAATCGTCTAGCTCAGCCCGATCGCGGCAATCGCGAACACGGCCCCTGTTGCAGAGATTGCGTTTAGCGTCCGGCCCGAATGGTGCGACAAGAGATAAGCTCCACACGCAATGAAGGCTGGTAACAACACGACACCGTACCGCTCTGGGAGTGGGAAGTAGTATCCCGCCACTAGTGTCGTGGCCACGGTCAGTGCTGGGCCCATCCCTAGCGCAACGATAAATAGCGAGGCCGCTATAGCTCTTTGGGTGACCGGCACCTGTCGAGGCATAAGCACTAACGTCATTACCCCACCGACCGTGACGAGAGTCAGTGCGCTCGCTGCTACAAACCCAAGAAAGCTGGAAGACATACTTGCGGCCCCGACCGAACCAAGAAAGCGGAAGGCTTCGACTGCAGCAGCAGTGGGCGTGAGCGAAAGCAACTCAACGTCGATCTGCGGAGTCGGAACATCAGGGATTGCGGAACTCGCGCGAAAGAGCATCCATGCGACTTGGGCACCAATCGCGACAATCGGCGCCGATAACGCGGCAAGGACGGAAGGTCTCCTGACCAGCTTCTTAAACTTGAGGACGGCCGATCTGTTGTCCGCCGAAGCCCGCCGCTCCTCTCCAGCGGCAACGATCAAGAGCGCAAGCGCAGAAATGGTAACAGCAGCAAGATTTTGCACTTTAAAAAGGACCGCAACCGCTGAAAGGGTTGGGAGCCATAGCCACGAAGACTGACCCCGGCCGATGCGAAGGGAAACTAGCCCCAGACCGGCCGCCAACGCCAACGATGGAGCATCGGTACTCAAGTAGGTGGACGACCAGAATGCAATGGGCGTCGCAATAACGAACGCCGAGAAGCCGAATGCCACTTTTCGCCCAATGCGAAGTGCGATGAGCATCCTATAGAGAAGCAGAACACCAAGCGACAGCCACACAGCCCCCACTGTGCGGCCCGCATCGAGGAGAGTCATCCCAAACCCAGTCAACGGCTGAGCTAACGCCCAAGTAAAAGCAAAGTACATCGGAGTGTACAAGTCCGCGCCTGTATGTCCTGAATAGGGGTACTTCGCGTCTGCGAAATCATTCTCGCGACAGGTCCCGCCGAATGAACCGTAGCCGGCGACACCTCGGCAGCTGATTTCCTGGCGGGCCAGCTCGCCCGTTTCTTCACCGGATCGGATGAAGCCCTGGGTCGGAACCTTACTTAGATAGTCCAGGTAGACATATTCGTCGTAAGGAGAAAATTCATGATTTTGCGGGACGTGAACGGTGACGAAAGCCACGCTCAAGATGAGCAACGCCAGCAGCGGCATCCCGGACCAACGCAGCACTCTTCTCAGTACTTGAGTAATTTGGGTAGCTCGCTTTCGTAGGTAAGGAACCCGCCACCGGCCCAGAAAGGGATCCGCCCCACTTCAGGATCAGCCCGCTATCGAACGACAACCGATGAGCTGGTTTTGCCCAATTCCAAGATTGATCGCATAGGCACAAAGTTTCGCAGCACCAGCAGGCACGGCAACGTCAAGACGGAAGCCGTGCTTCGGCCCGTAGTTAGGGTACACGGCGCCGACGTCATCGCGAATCGAATCCGCTTGATAGGCTCCTCCCCAGCGTCCATCGACATAGACGTGGACGCTAACAGGATTCGCACTGTCCGGATCGATCGTCCACCCGGACATCGTCGCGATTCCGGCTCCGACAGAAACAGAATCGAGACTTCCGAATGGGGACCCGCCTGGCGTGGTCACGGTCCTACATCCGACCGATTGGTTGAATCCCGAGCCGACATTTATGGCGTATGCACAGACTGTGCTGGTTCCGCCTGGTACCGCCACTGATGCGAGAAATCCGTGGTTTGGGCCGTAACCGGGAAAAGCCTCAGCAACGTCATCCCGAATCGCGTCTGCCGGGAATGCCCCCGCCCATCGCCCGTCAACGTAGACATGGATACCGATCGAATCGGTAACGTCGGGGTCAATCGCCCAACCGCTGAGGGAGACACTCCCGAAGCCAGACTGCACGGCATCAATATTGCCGATGGGGGGCCCCGAGGCAGTCGATGCCGTCTGACAGCCGATCGATTGGTTATACCCGACGCCGACGTTGATGGCGTAAACACACACGTTGCTCGTGCCGGGAGGAATACCCACCTTTAAATTGAATCCGTGGTTCGAACCGTAGCCGGGGTATGCCCTAGACACGTCCTCCCGGGGCTGATCAGCGGGGAATGCCCCTCCCCATTTGCCATTCACATAGACGTGTATTGAAGTTGGGTTTGGGGTGTCAACGTCGATTGCCCACCCGTTCAATGTGAGTTGTCGATCCGACAAGACCGCTGATTCGACGTTCCCGACTGGTGGCCCCGTTGGGGTCGTCACAGTCTTACAGCCGAGAGGCTCATTGCCTCCGACACCGACATTGATGGCAAAGATGCAGGCTTCAAACGACCCTGGGAGAACAGGAAAGGATATTTCGAATCCGTGGTTGGGGCCGTAGCTTGGGTATGCCGCCCCGACGTCTGATCGCGACTTGTCTGCAGTGAACGAACCACCCCAACCGCCGTTGACGTACAGATGCACATCAACAGGCGCGGCTGTTTCAGGATCAAACGCCCAACCGCGAAGGGTCGCTGTTTGCATCGTGGCTGACCCCGAATCAAAGTTGCCAACTGGAGACAGGGTCGAACCTGCTGGCTGTCCAAACCAATCGGAGAATATTCTCCAGAAATTCCGATTTCCGTACGCCCCACAAGCGTCCCCCGAACCGTAGAGATTCGCCAAGGCAGACGCATTCGGCTGATACGGCGTGTACAAGTATAGGTTCGCCGTTGCCTGATTCTGAATGTAGACATTCGACCCCCCGCAGGAAACATTGGGGTGGTTCTGAATGTATACAGTGCCAATGTGGTATTTTCTCGTACCAGATTCCCCGGGAATGTTCAGCGGATACTGAGTGTACTGGCGGAATTGCCAAGCGGATTTGTATACCTGGTTGAAAAAGCCGAAGTAGTTTGCGTCACAGTTTGCGCTATAGTTAGGCCCGCTATCTGGGCATCCCCAGCCCATTGCTCTTTGATAGCCATATGCGCTCGGAGAAGTCACTAGAGACTGTTCTTTCTGCAAGAGGACGAGAAGAACCTTGGGGCTTATCCCGCAAGCCCCAGCGACCTTAGAAAGAATGCGGCTGGCAGACTCGTTGGCGGCTCCTGAGTACTGCGCGCAGTGCCCGCCACCCACGGCTGACACGGTGGGCGTCGATTGAGTGAAATCACGGAGGCACGGAACACCATCCCTCGGCACACAGTTCTGGCTCGTCAGGAAGGATTGGACCTGGCTCTCGCTCAGAGACGCGGCGTCAAAGAAGTTCTTGTCCGAGATGATGTTACCCGCGCTGAAATCCGCGCCGGTCAGCGCCGCCGCACCGGTGGCTGGAGCGAATTGAATCGCCGTGACTACGAGGACAACGCCGAGAGCCGCTGCAATCCCACGAAACCCCAAAGTTGCCTTCATCGAGTGCCCCCATTCTGCCGCGTGACGCGGAAAGGATCCGCTCGATCGTCTATCTTGAGGGAACCGTCTGTCTCAAGCGCCGTGGAGTGCCATCCATTGACGACTGTACTTGAAAATTGTCCTCCATTGCTGCAATAGCGACGGTGAAGTGCGCTAAACCGTCGCTGGACGTTCCAGAGCTTTCGCGCCACTTGGATCGCTGATGTAGGCGAAGACACCATTTAGGGCGACCTCCCAATCAGCGTGCCCGGTGGCAATGGTGGCCAACGCATTCTGCGACAGCTCGCGCCGAAGTTCAGGGTCACGCACCAGCTTGTCCAACTTTGCAACTATGTCGTCAAGGGTTCGCATGGTCAGCAGCGAGTTCTCCTCGTCCGAGAAGAGCCAGGTGAACCAATCGCTATCGGGGGCGACCATCGGCACTCCACTGCTCATCAGCTCCAGCGGAAGATACGACGGGTGCCGAGATATCTGCATCGTTAGCCCGATGTCAGTTTCGCGATACAAGCGGCCCGTTGCGCGGTAGTCGAGAAGCCCGAGGTCGATGAAGTCGGCACTATCCGGCAGGTACCGTGCTCCGGCGGCCACGATGCGCACGCCGTCGCCGTGGATCCGCTTAATTTCGGTGAGCGCGGAGTAGACCAGTTCCCAGCAGTTGCGGAAGTGGTCGCGGGCGTAGGCGAAGATCGTGACCGGTTCATCGGCGGCCTTCTCCCGGCGACCGCGGGCGTGGTAGATGGATTGGTCGACGGCGGGCGTGAAGTAGGTGGCCTCTCCGCCGTACATGCCCGTGTAGATACTGTGCATGCTCACGGTGTTGCAGATCCCGTACAGGCCGAGGCGGTAGCTCTCCTCGGCCATGGCGAAGAGAGTGCTGGCCGGGTAGAAGCTCGGTTCGTAGTCTTGCATCAGGTAGAACTTCCGCTTGACTCCCGACGACTTCGCGACGTGAATAGCGGTCAACCAGAGAGTCGCAATCGCGGCGTCCGCCGGTGGTATCGCGGCGATCTGTTCGTCTGTGCCGTCATAGAAGGCGATGTCCGAATCCGCGAGGTCAGGAAATGCCGCGGTCAGCGCTGACGCCACGAACGCTCGGTTCGGGCCGGCCAACACAACGAATCGATTCTGAACACCATGCTCCCGCTTCAGCTTCGCTGCAAGGCGGAACGCGGTGTTGAGCCCACCAAAAAAGGGCATGTCGATGTCCGGGATGAACCAGTTGATGGTCTTGATTTCCAAAGGACCCGAGAATTCCTCGTGGAGCCTGTGCACTGTGGCCACTTCTTCGGCAGAGATCGACGCTGTCCCGATGAGGGCGGAGGCCTCCTCTGAGATGGAGGAACTCTGCGCATGCTTCATGAAGGATCGTCCAAGAACCTCGAGTGCGATCTTCACGGGGTTCTCATCTCTCGGGTCCCGGTACCGCGGTACAGAACTCAGGCGAGACACGTTGGGAGATACGTACGGGTCCCCTCCCTGAAGCCAAGGGTGATAGCGCCAATAGCTAGCGTAGAAGTCCTCCGCCGGCACTGCGGTTCCTCGAGTCAGTGACTCAAAGTGACGAACGGTGTCGAAAGGAACAACGACATTGCGGAGTCCGCGAATGATCTGGTCCAGCCCCAACACGACATCGCTGCCGCAGAGAATGAACGCCTCATCCAGGCCGTTGACTTCCTCAAAGTCAGTACGTCGTATGGCCATGCAGGCACCGGTAACGGCCAAGGTGTTCCGGTACCAGGCGGTTGGGCCGATCAGGGTAGTTGAGTCAGGTTCCAGACCTGCGAAGAGGTTGTCAGCGAAGCCACCCGGGCCAAGCATCACGCCACCATGTTGGATCAGGCCGTCGGCTTGGCGATGTTGCACGCCGACCGTACCCACACCATCGCGGAGCAGTAACCCAACCATTTCCTTGAGCCACAGAGGGTCGACGATCTGTGTGTCGTCGTTTAGCATGACGATGACTTCACCGTTGGTGGACCGAGCAGCAACGTTGTTGACGCGGGAGTAGTTAAAGGGAGTCTCAGTCCACCATTGCACGGTCAGGTCTATGTCGGCGCTATTGGATACATACCACGCTGAGTTCTCTGTCGACTCACCACCATTGTCGATGATCCTCACGTTGAACTCCGGGTAGTCCGTTCTGGCAAGGCTAGGGAGAAGCCGTCCAAGATTGGAGCGAGAGTGACGAGTGGGAATCACAATGGAGACTGATGGCCAGCTCTCAGGCTGGAACCTCACCCGCACAACCTCCCCATGAGGCCCAGTGTCGGCCTGCTCGCCGAATCGGGCAAGAACCTCGCGCACCATATCAGCATCATCTTGGTCAACACGTCCGTCTCCTGGCCGCGCCTCGGTCAGGAGAACATGCGAGACGTTGCCAGCAACACGCTCGGAGTACCGTCCTGCCAGCAGGAACTCCCACACTCCGCGATCCGAGAAGGGGGTCGTGTCCGACACCACGATGGAAGTGCGCTTGATCGCGAAGGCCCGGTCGAGATAGTTGGCGCCGAGAAGGACCTCTGGGGACCAAGCTGGGCGAAAGCGCGCATCCTTCCGGCCGAGAGTCCCACGCACGTCAGAATCGAAGACGATTATCTCGAGTGCCGGGTCAATTCGATGCTGCTTCGAAACGTCGGCCAGAGCGTACGGCGAAAGCTCGGATCCGGCACGCAGGAAGAGAATGAAATCTTCACCAACGGAATCCAGAACCTCGCCTAATTTAGAACTGCGTGGGACCGGGATAGAGCGCCCGGCGCATCCGATTTGCCGGTTCACACTCTCGGTGGTCCGCCTAACATCGGCGACGGTGGCCCCCGGCTCGACCTCGACCAGGACTGCGAACGTCGTTAGTGTCTGGCGGGAGGATACAACGTCCGGAACGTGATGTACGTTCTTTTTTCGCCAACTTCTGTAGCTCAATTCGGTCTTACGTGCAACGCCTGCTGCTCGCACGAAGTTGGCCTTGGTGTGCTTCAAGAACGTGACGCCATCCTTGATGCTGTAGTACGTCGCCGCGGCAAATAGTCGCGGGCCAGAATTAATGGGCAGTGTCTTGCGCACACTGCCAGCGATCATGGATTTCCAAGGGCTCATACAGTCATGTCTCCATGCCGGTGACACTCAGTGCACCAGCGGTTGATAGTCCCACCGACAGGCAATTCGCCGCAGCAATGGGACTAGCCTATCCGAGCCGTCGCTCGGGGAGTCGATACCGGCCGGGGCGACAGCCCAACGAGGTCCACCCAAGGTCAGTGCTGTATTCTCTCATTCGGCAGCTTGTCATCCGCCGCCTCACCCACATCACTGGAGTACAACATGGCCGGCCCACACGCGCGCTCAGCGGAGCGCAAATCACGGCTAGAAGAAATGCCCTGGTTAGACGTCAATTCTCGACGAGGCCTCATCGGTGGCACCATTTCGTCCATACGTGACGTGTGGTCTCATCGCGAATTGCTCGGAATGCTGACACGGCGCGAGCTCAAGGCCCGCTACAAGGACAGCGCCCTCGGCTTCCTGTGGAGCCTCGCCCGCCCACTCACCCAGCTTCTGATCTACTACGTAGTCGTCGGCAAGTTCTTGGGTGCAGCGCGCTCGATTGATAACTTCGCAATCTACATTTTCGCCGGGCTGACGATCTACACGCTGTTCAGCGAAATCGTCGCCACCGGTACGGGTTCCATTCTCGCCAACGCAGGTCTGGTGAAGAAGGTCTATCTGCCGCGGGAAATTTTCCCGCTCGCCACGATTGGCTCCTCGCTCTTCAACTTCCTGATCCAGCTCGTCATCCTGATCGTCGTCTCGATCCCCGCTGGCACTCTGTCCTTCAGCGCTCAGCTCCTGTACGGCGTTGGGGCTTTGGCGCTCACCCTGCTCTATGCGGGGGCACTCGCCATCATCCTGTCGGCCTTCAACGTCTATCTACGCGACGTGGCGTATCTCGTCGAGGTCGTTCTACTTCTGCTTATGTGGGCCTCCCCCATCGTCTATTCCTGGGAATTCGTCAAAGCGGCCATCCCCGCCTGGGCGCTGGAGATCTACATCAACAATCCCGTAACCTTGGCCGTTCTCGGCTTCCAGGAAGCGTTCTGGACTGAATCAAGCGGGGGCCAGTCGCCGGACTTTCTGGCACTCCGGATGCTCATCGCCGGCGTACTCGGCCTAGTTTTCCTCATTGCCGCGCAGCGCGTTTTCAGCAAGCTGCAGGGCAACTTCGCGCAGGAGCTGTAATGACCACGACAATAACGACTTCGAGTGAAGTACCCATCGTTCGGGTGAATGACGTTTCCAAGCGATTCATCATTCGAAAGGACAACAGCGTCAAAGAGCGGCTGCTAAACTTCGGCCACGCCAACAGGTTCAAAGAGGATTTCTTCGCCCTGAAGCACATCGACCTGCAGATTGATGCCGGCACGACAATCGGGCTAATCGGTCCGAATGGTTCGGGCAAGAGCACGCTGCTCAAAGCCATTGGCGGAATCATCCAGCCAACGACGGGAAGCGTGCAGCGTCGTGGACAGATGGCGGCGTTACTGGAGTTGGGCGCTGGGTTCCACCCCGACCTAACCGGCCGCGAGAACGTCTACCTGAACGCGTCCGTCATGGGCCTCTCCCGGGTTCAGACCGAGAGCCATTTCGAAGAGATTTTGGAGTTCTCCGGGATCGGCGAGTTCATCGACACGCAAGTCAAGTTCTACTCAAGCGGCATGTACGTGCGTCTTGCCTTCGCTGTGGCCGTGCATGTGGACCCGGACCTACTTCTGGTCGATGAGGTTCTCGCGGTCGGTGACGAGGCATTCCAAAAGAAGTGTCTGGACAAAATCCGTGCGTTCCAGGACGAGGGACGAACCATTGTGCTCGTCAGTCACACACTGAGCCAAATCACGAGCATGTGTAGCCGGGCGATCGTTCTGGCCAGGGGAAGCGTGGTCTTCGACGGCGATCCCTACGATGCCGTGTCGATTCTACGCTCCGGCTTCGCTACCACGATTGAGGCGGACGCGCACAAGGACGATCGACTCAGAGCCGCCCTCGCCAACGTTGAACTCGGCCGAATCAAAGGCGTTCGGGTGATGAATGGGCAAGGGCTGTCCCCGAAGTCGTTCGATACCGGCGATGACATCGCGATTGAGGTCGACGTGGAAGTACCCAAGAGACTCGAGGCTTGGAGTGTGGGACTGCATATCAACAACCCCCTCGGCCAGCTGGTAACGGGCGCAACTTCGACGAGTCTGGATGTAGGCCTTGGCGCGCTACAGGGTCCCGCAGTCGCACGATTCTTGCTGCCAAAGGCACCGTTCGGATCCGGCGAGTACGGTGTGACAGTGGCCCTAATGGGCTCTCACGGGCAGGAAATTGCCCGGGCGGCAGACGCGGCGACCTTCAGCGTCAGCAACCATGGCGGCACATGGGGCCCCTTGCGAACAGCTATGACCTTCGAATCCAGGGTCGGCGCTTAGATCCAGCGCTGATGAGATCCGGGACCCCTGAAACAGAAACTAGCTCTACCTCCACGCGCCTGGCCGCGATCTCCGTGAGCTACGGCTCCGAATCGGTTCTCGAACCCTTTTTCGAATCGCTTCGAAAAGCAACGAATTGCGTTCCCGTTATCCTGCTTGCTGACAACAAGGTGACTCCCGGATCTCGGGTCGAGGCAATTGCCCTAGAGTACGGTGCCCAATACCTACCGATGTCGTCGAACCGCGGCTACGGAGGTGCGATCAACGCCGCCGCGAAGATTCTCCCCGCGGAGGTCGAGTGGATTCTGATCACTAATCCGGATGTCACATTCGAGGCGGGCGCAGTCGACACGCTAATGGCTCGGGGAGATTCCGATCCCCGAATTGGAGCTCTCGGCCCCAGAATCCTGACCGCGACGGGCGACGTCTATCCGTCCGCCCGAGCGATTCCCTCACTACGCAACGGAATTGGACACGCACTACTTGCCGGGGTTTGGGCAGCGAATCCGTGGAGCGCTGCATACCGCAATGCCAGCAACCCGACGCGGCGCGTTGGCTGGCTCTCTGGCGCGTGCCTGCTCGTCCGTCGAACCGTTTTCGATAAGGTCGGCGGCTTCGATGCAGAGTTCTTCATGTATTTCGAAGATGTTGACCTAGGGTACCGGCTGAGCAGGCTGGGGTTTGCCAATGTCTACGAACCGGCTGCTGTCGTCACCCACACGGGAGCCCATTCAACCGCGACGGACGCAGCCGACATGTTGACGGCGCATCACGAGAGTGCGAAGCGTTTTCTTTCCAAGAAGTACTCAGGTGCGCTTCTCTGGCCGGTAAGAACCGCGCTGTCGGCCGGGCTGAATCTCCGCTCATGGATGCTGGACCGGAAAAACAGAGCCAACCGACAGTAGAGCTTGGCACACCTGTGCTTTTCACGAGGCGAAGACTGACCTCACCAAGTTTCGTTGCCAGATCGAACAGGGTATGGGTGGCCATTGACGTTCTTGGCCTACGGGCGGTTCGCATTGGCGCCTTCTATCTGAGGCACTTCGATCAGTCCTCATTGACTCGGGCGGGTTCGCAACGAACGAGTGAGCATCCTGACGAGGGCAACCATGATTCTCAGCGGTCCAGTCACGCGCCAAGAACAGCTCGCCCGCATTTCCTCGACCAGGCCCAGGAGACTTTCATTTGCGTATCGCAGCTCGCTCATCGTGACCTGCTCGTCTTTGAGCCGTGTAGTCAGAACCATAATCTCCGTGGTCTGCTCGCGATTTCGTGCGTCATTGAAGTGGACTGCTTCAAACGTCAAGAGCCGTTGACGGTCCAATTGATGCTGCAGAAGCTCAGCGACATCGATCTGGGTCATAGAAAGTCCCTCACCAGGGATTGAGTCGCCTGGTTGGCGCCATGGCTAAGGGCTTTGGACGCCTCCACGCTGCTGCCACTCTGCGCGGTCGAAATCGCGTCCGCAACTCCATCGACGAGTGCGTCAAACGGGACGTTGGTCGGAAAGCCAGCATCCCAAGACGCGGCGTAGTTCGCGACCTTAGCGTTCTGAAGGCTTACCCTCGGCAGACCAAAGGAGTCAGCAATGATGCGGCCGTGCAATGACGATCCGATCCACAGCCTGGAGCCCGCGACGACGGCCGCCAATTGCATTGGCCTCCGTGTCGTGATGCGCATCGGAGTGATCGCAGGTGCAATCGCCTTGAGCAATGCCTCGATTCCATCATATTGGTCGGCGCGGTCGTGATGTCGTGCCGTCCCCGCAAGGAAGAGCGCTGGTCTCCACTTCGTCGCAACCGCGACCAGGGCAATCGCGCGCGCGATCGTTTCTTCGCCGACCCGCGCGATCAGCTCCGCACTGGCCTGGAACACGAAATAGGGCTCAGAAATTCGAGTGGAATCTGCCAGATCCGGGTGCAGAAGGCTAATCGCATGCACCATATCCGGGGACAACGTGGGCGTCAGATCCATTGCAGTCACAATCTCGTGCGAAGTCCTGTCGCGGGTTACGATCGCAGCCGCACTTCGGATGACTGATCTCGCCTCAACAGCGCTTGAACTCCCTGCTTCCGAGACGAGGTTCCCCAAGCCGACCGAATTCAGCACGAGGGGTGTGGACACATTGAGTGGAAACCCCTCCAGAATTGGTAGGTACGCTGGCGACCTCGCAGGGGCTCCTGTCAGATATCGAGCAATATGGTCCCGCCCCTCGGCACCAGAATGTCCATAGATATCCCACGCCACGTCGTCGAGGGACATCGCGAGAGCGCCCTCGACATCCACGCCTCCAACTTCCCCGCCGACGACCCAAACCAAATCCCAGGATCTGGCCGACAGGAGGTCGTTATGCGGGTGCACGCGAGCGCCGAGGAGGGACGTCATGTCCGCTCCGATCACAGAGCCTGCTGCGACTTCGTGGGCACGGAGGTAGTCCATGGTGAGCTGATAGAATAACAAATCACCGAAGTTGTCGCGCTCGTAGGCGCCGATTAGAAGGACACTGGCTTTCGGGGTGGAACTGAACAAGGGGCTGAATGATCCTTTCGATCCAAGATCCCCCAAACGGTGTGTCCAGCGTAGTTGCTAGAACACATAGTCAGTGACGAATGCTCACGGCGGCCGTGACATCTTCCCCGACGGACACCACAGCCTCCCTCAGGAGGCGACCAATGCTGCCAGGTACTTGCCATATCCACTCTTCTGCAAGGGCGCAGCGAGAACGGCGAGCTGCTTGGTGTCGATCCACCCTGCCCGCCAGGCGATCTCCTCGATGCAGCCGACCTTGAAGCCCTGACGGTCCTCGATCACGCGCACATACTCAGAGGCCTGCATCATTGACTTGAAAGTTCCGGTGTCTAGCCAGGCGGTGCCCCGATCGAGCACCTGCACCTGCAACTTGCCGGCTTCGAGATAGCGCTCGTTCACAGTGCTGATCTCCAACTCTCCACGAGCGCTCGGCTCGATGGACTTGGCAATCTCAATCACGGAATTGTCGTAGAAGTACAGGCCGGGAACGGCGTAATTGCTCTTGGGCTTCGCCGGCTTCTCCTCGATCGAGATGGCGGTTCCGTTGTCGTCGAATTCGACGACACCGTAGGCCGTGGGATTGCTGACGTGGTAAGCGAAGATACGCGCTCCCTCGATCGAGTTGTTGCCACGGAGGGCCGAACCGAGGCCGGCGCCATGGAAGATGTTGTCGCCGAGCACGAGGGCGACGCTGTCGTCACCGATGAATTCCTCGCCGATGATGAACGCCTGGGCGAGACCGTCCGGCGACGGCTGCACCGCATACTCAATCCGGATTCCAATGTCGGATCCGTCGCCGAGAAGCGCCCGGAATTGGTCATTGTATTCGGGGGTCGTAATGATGAGAACCTCATTGATGCCGGCCATCATGAGAGTCGAGAGAGGGTAGTAAATCATCGGCTTGTCGTAGATCGGCATCAGCTGCTTGGAGATGCCCTTGGTGATCGGCCAGAGGCGCGTGCCCGAGCCGCCGGCGAGGATGATTCCGCGCATTCTTACTTCCTGCCGTTCAGTGTGTCGTAGAAGGCGCGGGCGGCCTCCCAGGTCGGGAGCAGTCCGCTCGCGGCGGCCTCGGCGAGCCCGGGGGCATCCGTGTCCTTCGGGGACAACAGCAACTCGCCGGCCTCGGGAGGGAAGACGAGACCGATTTGAGTATCGAGCGGGTTGATGCCGTGCTCCCGCCCCGGGTTGAACGGTGCCGTGACGAGGTAGCTGACCGTAGCGTTGTCGGTGAGAGCCACGAAGCAGTGCCCTAAACCTTCGGCGATATACACGGCACGTCGATCGTTGTCGTCGAGCAGCACGCTGTCCCACTGGCCAAACGTCGGCGACCCGACGCGAATGTCGATGATGTAGTCGAGCACCGCGCCGTGCGTGGCGGTAACATATTTGGCCTGGCTCGGCGGGATGTCTGCGAAGTGGATGCCTCGCACGGAGCCGCGCTTGGAGACCGACGTGTTCGCCTGCGCGATCTCCAGCCTGTGCCCGATCTTCTCTTCAAGACGGTCGAAGCGGTACCACTCGAGGAAAACTCCCCGGTCGTCACCGAACTGCTTCGGAGTGATCTCATAGGAATCGGGGATGGAGAGTTCGCGAATCTTCACGTTTGGCAGTCTACCCAAAGGGCTCAGACGAATCGCAAAGCGCGTCAGCCTCGGTGGCGCCGAACCGCATCTCTCAAGAACCGAAGCGGCCTCGTGAGCCTCCAGCTCGTGCTCTCGTGAATCCTCCTAATCTGGTCCACCAGCCCCAAGTGGTCGCTCTCCTGCAGTGCAATCACGCGGTCTTTTTCATTGAGTTGATGCCCAGCGACCTCTAGCTCGCCCTTCAATCCGGGTACTTCTGCGGCTCGCACGCGCAGGTCATACAGTTCAGCGATAACTGCGCCGCGAGACTCATAGAACTTCTTGATCTCACTCTCCTTCAGGAGGCCCTCCTCGAGGAATGCGCGCAGACGCTTAGGGATATCACCGCCGACCGCCAGCACGCCGAGACCGTGACCGTGATCGAAGGCGAACGACGGGTATTGCTGGGCGACTTCCGCCCAGAACTGCCACACTCCGAAACCCTCTTGGTGTTCTGCGATGTCGTGGAAGATCACGACCCCACGATCAGTGAGCTTCGGGCGCCAAGCCTCGAAATCGTGACGCACGTCGTCGTAGCCATGTCGTCCGTCGATGTGGAGGAGGTCAATTGAACCGTCTGGGATCGAGTCGAGGCTGTCGTCGAAATAGCCGCGCAGCAGTGTCGAGAAGGCGGAGTAGTCCGTTTCGTTGATCGTGCTCACGCTCTCATAGACATCAGCACCGTAAAATCCGGCCTGATCGTCACCCTGCCAGCTGTCAAGCGCGAACGTGCGAGTGGGCAAGCCGAGTCGAACGATCGTTTCGCAGAAGACAAAATAGGAGAAGCCGTTGTGCGTGCCGAGCTCGGCGATGGCCGTCGGCCGAATCGCGTCCACCAGCCAGAACGCGAAGGGGGCATGCTCCAACCATGCGGACTCAACCAAGTGCCGCGGAACCCAATATGAGGTGTCCCTGATCCAGGAATCGGAGGGTCGAACGGTTCTTTCTTCCAGGAAATTGAAACCGGGTGGGACTTCGTTCACGTGTGAGGCCTCCTGCGCCGCTGCTCGGAAAGCCACTACTTCCCTGATGAAGGCTACCATTTCACCCCTCTTTGATCTCGGGAAGGCGGAGAAGGCCGAGGGAACCGGCACGCTCGGCCGCCTGCCAACCGGGTTCCGATAGAATCGCCGAGGCACTCACACCAACGGAACGGTTACCTCACATATGAAGATCCTCGTCACCGGCGGAGCCGGTTTCATCGGCTCGAACTTCGTTCGACGCACCCTCGAAGACGCCTACCCCGGCCTGGAGGGCGCCGAAGTCGTCGTTCTCGACGCGCTCACCTACTCGGGAAACCTCGAAAACCTGGCTCCCATCGCGGAGAGCCCCCGCTATTCGTTCGTGCACGGCGACATCCGCGATGCCGCCCTGCTCGACACGCTCTTTCCGTCGCTCGACGCCGTCGTGCACTTCGCCGCGGAGTCCCACGTGGACCGCTCGGTGCGCGACGCGTCGATCTTCGTCGAGACGAACGTGCTGGGCACCCAGCAGTTGCTGGACGCTGCGCTGCGCCACGACCTCGCGCGTTTCGTGCACGTCTCCACCGACGAGGTCTACGGCTCCATCGCCGAGGGCTCCTGGAACGAGGAGCGCGCGCTCGAGCCCAACTCGCCCTACTCGGCGTCGAAGGCCGGCAGCGACCTGCTCGCCCGCAGCTACCACCGCACGCACGGCCTGAACATCTCGATCACCCGCTGCTCGAACAACTACGGCCCGTACCACTTCCCCGAGAAGGTCATCCCGCTGTTCGTCACAAACCTGATCGACGACAAGCACGTTCCTCTCTACGGCGAGGGCAACAACATCCGTGACTGGCTGCACGTTGACGACCACACCCGCGCCATCGCGATGGTGCTCGTCGGCGGCCGCGCCGGCGAGATCTACAACATCGGCGGCGGCACCGAGCTGACCAACCTGGAGCTGACCCAGCTGCTGCTCGACGCCACCGGCAAGGACTGGTCCTACGTGGACCGCGTCGCCGACCGGCTCGGCCACGACCTGCGCTACTCGGTCGACATCGGCAAGATCCAGGCCGAACTCGGCTACGCCCCGCTCGTTCCCTTCGAACAGGGCCTCGCGGATGTCGTGGCCTGGTACCGCGAGAACCGCGCCTGGTGGGAACCGCTCAAGGCCCGCGCGGAGCTGGGCTAGGCCAGGCCTCAACGCCTACGGCGTGCTACAAGCGGCTACACTGATTTCATGAGTCTTGTTCCGGTTCGAGATCTACGCAATCACACCGCGGAGATCATCGAGCGCGCCCGAAACGGTGAAGAGGTGACGATCACCTCGAATGGCGTGCCGGTGGCGACGCTCATCCCGATCGTCACATCGAAAAAGCCATTCCTGACGAGGGAAGACATCCTCAGGCTCGTGCGGCGGCCCGGAGATCCCATCGCGGAGTACTTCGAACACGAAGAGCCCGACGAGACGACCGACGACCTGGGTCCCATCAGGTGACCGTTACCCGCGGTCTGATCGACACCAGCGTATTCGTCGGGTTGGAGACGAACCGCGTCAGCAGCATTGATATCCTTCCGATCGAGCAGTTTGTCAGCGCCATCACCCTCGGTGAACTCCTCGCGGGCGTTCACGCGGCAACCGACGCAGACACCCGCGCTGCGCGGCTTCTGACCATCGAAACCGTCTCTGTCGCCCAGGTGCTGAACGTGGATGCCGAAGTCGCGGCACACTGGGCGCGGCTGCGGCAGAAACTTCGGGAGAATGGAAGACGAATCAACGTGAACGATTTGTGGATCGCCGCGACCGCCCTCGCCCACCACCTGCCCGTGTTCACCCAGGATGCCGACTTCGCTGTTCTGGCAGACTTGGGCGGGCCGGAAATCATCACCGTCTAGCAGTTACCGTTTAGGGGAGCACATGAAGTATCTGATCACCGGCGCGGCCGGGATGCTCGGCCGCGACCTGCAGGTCGCCCTCGCCGGCCGCGACGTGACCGCGCTCGGACGGGACCAGCTGGACATCACCGACGCGAACGCCGTCGCGGCTGCCACGGCCGGCTTCGACGTCATCATCAACGCGGGGGCGTACACGAAGGTCGACGACGCCGAGACGAACGAGGATGCCGCCTACGCCATCAACGCGACCGGCGCACACAACCTGGCGCTGGCCGCCGCCGCGACGGGCGCCAGACTCGTGCAGATCTCCACCGACTACGTCTTCGACGGGAACGCCACCGAGCCCTATGGTGAGGACAGCCCGATCGACCCGATCTCGGCCTATGGCCGCACCAAGGCCGCGGGTGAGGCGTTCGTGCTGGCGGCGCATCCGACCGGAAGCTACATCGTGCGCACGGCCTGGCTGTACGGCGAGCACGGCCCGAACTTCCCCAAGACGATGCTGAAGTTCGCGGCAACGCGGGACACCCTCAGCGTCGTCGATGACCAGGTCGGCCAGCCCACTTGGACGGCAGATCTGGCCAAGCAGATCGTCGCGCTGCTCGACGCCGACGCGCCCGCCGGCATCTACCACGGCACCAACTCCGGCGTGACCAGCTGGTTCGGTTTCGCCCAGGCGGTTTTCGCGATCGCGGGCCTCGACCCCGCCCGGGTCACGCCCACCGACAGTTCGCAATTCGTCCGGCCGGCACCGCGCCCGTCGTATTCCGTGCTCGGTCATGACGCCTGGCAGACCGCCGGGCTCTCGCCGATGCGGGATTGGCGCGAGGCACTCTCCGACGCCGCGGCACAGAGGATCTTCGAGGAAAAATGACCACACTGCGGGTTGTCGTCGACCAGATGATCGCACCGGTTCCCGGCGGGATCGGACGATACACCGAGGATTTGACACGGGCTCTCATCGCAACAGCGCCGGCGAACTGCGAGGTCGAGGGCATCGTGTCGGCCAGCTCGGCCGAGCGCTACGCCGCGCTCGAAGCGGTACTTCCCGGACTGGCGAGCCTGCACAAGACGACGCTCCCCCGGCGCGAACTCGCGGCGGCGTGGCAGCTGGGCATCGCGGGGTCTTCCGGCTCCGGGATGATCCACGCGCCGGGGCTCCTTGCCCCCCTGCGCAAGCACGACATCGTCAATGACGGCACCCAGATCGCGGTGACCGTGCACGACGTGCTCGCGTGGACGCATCCGGAGGCCCTGACGACCACGACCGTCGCCTGGACCAAGGCCATGCTCAAGCGCGCACGCAAGCACGCCGACGCGGTCGTGGTGCCCAGCCACGCGGTCGCTGACCAGCTCGGCGAGATCGTCAACCTCGGCGATCGCGTGCGCGTGATCGGCGGCGGTGTCGGCAATGGTTTCCGCCTGCCCTCGAACTCGTCCGCCACCGAGGCACTGGCTTCGGCGTTGGCGCTTCCCTCTGAATACATCGTGACCGTGGGCTCCCTGGAGCCCCGCAAGGGCGTCACCGCCCTGATCACCGCGCTCGGCCTGCCCGGCGCCCCCGACCTTCCTCTCATCGTCGTCGGACCAGACTCGTGGGGCGAACTCGACCTGCCGTCGGTCGCCGACGAGGCCGGGCTCACACCGGGGCGGGTGCGATCGATGATCGGCCTGACCGATGAGCAGCTCGCCGTCGTGATCGCCCGGGCCGCCGTTCTCGTCTTCCCGAGCCTCGAAGAGGGATTCGCCCTCCCGATCATCCAGGCCTTCCACCTAGGCACCCCGGTGATCCACTCCGACGCCCCCGCGCTGGTCGAGGCCGGCGGCGAGGCCGGCTTGGTCGTGGAACGGGACGACGCCGCCGGTTACCCTGAGCGCCTCGCCGCCGCACTGAGCCGGATGCTGGGCGACCAGGCCCTGGCGAACCGGCTGAGCATCTTCGGGAGTGACCGGGCCCGCGCCTTCAGCTGGCGCGACTCCGCCGAGCGCGTCTGGCAGCTGCACGCCGACCTCTAGCCCGGTGCTGGAGCCTGCACCGGTGGTCGAGCCTGCACCGGTGGTCGAGCCTGTCGAGACCCCTGGTGGTCGAGCCTGCACCGGTGGTCGAGCCTGCACCGGTGGTCGAGCTTGTCGAGACCCCTGATCTCGACAAGCTCGATCACCGTCGTGGTCGATCACCGTCGTGGTCGATCACCGTCGCGGTCGATCACCGGTCTCCGGCGGGCCTGCTCAGCGACGGGAGGTCGCCGAGGCGCCCCTCGATCAGCGCGATCCGCTTCGGTCGGCCCCAGCCCTGAACTTGTTTCTCGCGGGCGAAGGCATCCGTGATTCTGGCGTATTCCTCGACATGCACCAGACGCACTGGGCGACGCCGTCTTGTGTATTCAGCGCCCACGCCCTCGCCGTGTTCGGAGAGGCGGCGCTCGAGGTCCCGGGTGCTGCCGACATAGAACGATCCGTCGGAGCACTCGAGAATGTACATGTACGGCATGGCGACATGCTGCCTCTTGGCCGGTTTCGGCGCCGGAGTTGTGCACAGGGACTTGGAGGGGCGGGGGCGGGATCTCGACAAGCTCGATCACCGGGGCGGGATCTCGACAAGCTCGATCACCGGGGCGGTGGTCGAGCCTATCGAGACCGGGGCGGTGGTCGAGCCTGTCGAGACCGGGGCGGTGGTCGAGCCTGTCGAGACCGGGGCGGTGGTCGAGCCTGTCGAGACCGGGGCGTTACGGCGCGGGGGTCTCCGAAGGCGGCGGGGCTAGTGACGTCGCGATCAGATCGCGAATCACGCCGTAGTCAGGATCTTCCGGGTCGACGTTGTTGTCCGGGATCAGCTCGACCGACTTGATCGGCAGGGCCTTCGTCTTCGAGGCGAGATTCACGAAGTAGCCGAGCATGCCCTGGGGGATGTCCGTCTTCACCACCTGGGACCCGGCCTTCGCCACCGCCTGGAACTTGGTCAGCACGTTCGCCGGGCTCGCTTGGGCCAGGATCGCCTCCTGCATCTGCCGCTGGCGCACCATCCGGTCGTAGTCGCTGGTGCCGTGGCGGGAGCGGGCGTACCAGAGCGCGTGGTAGCCGTCCATGTGCTGCCGACCGGGTTCGAACCAGAACAGCACCTCGGTGAACGTGTCGTCGGTGTGCACGGGCACCCGGTGGTCCACGGTGATCTCGACCCCGCCCAGGGCATCCACCAATTGGGCGAAGCCCTGCATGTCGATGAGGACGTAGTACTGGATGGTCAGCCCGGTCACGCCCTGCGCGGCATCCCGCATGCCCTCGATGCCCGGTTCGCTGCCCTCGGCGATCGCCTTCGGGTACATCTCCGGGCTCTTCAGCTCGACCTCGGTGTAAATCGAGTTGAGCATGCAGGCGTCCACCTCGCATCCGTCGATGGCTCCGTACCCCTCCGGGTACAGATCGGCGAGCGGACCGGGCGAGAACGGGACGTCCTCGAGGTTGCGGGGCAGCCCGATCATGCTGGCCTGTCCGCTCTCGGCGTCGATGCTGACCACCGAGATGCTGTCGGGTCGGAGGCCGTCGCGGTCGGGGCCGGCGTCGCCGCCGAGCAGCATGATGTTGTACCGGCCGTCGACCGGGGGTTCGGTCGGCCCGGCGACGAAGACCGAGGAGAGGAAGTCGCTGGCCGTCGTGGCCACGTAGGCGCCGTAGCCGGCGGTGCCGACGACGCCCACCATGAGCACGGTTGCGAACCCGGCGATCAGCGGCCGCGCCTTCGGGCCCGCCCTGACCAGGCGAGTGAGGCGTAGCGTGTCCACGGTCAGGATGAACCAGACCACGGCGTAGAAGGCGAGGAGGGCGGCGGCCACCCACAGCCCGATCGTGTTCGTCAGGGCGGTGAGGATCACCTCGGGCCAGAGCAGGTAGACCACGCCGGCGGCGACGGCGAGGAAGAGCAGGGTGAACGTGGCCCGGAGGCCGAACCGGCCGAGCCGGTGGCTGCCCGCCAGCACCTGCACGGAACCGGGCAGCACGAAATTGAGCAGGACGAGCCACCAGGCTCGCTTGGTCATGACCCGTTCTGAGCCGACATTCGGGTGCCGGATCGGGCTGCTTGCACTCGTCATAGTTTCGCTTGGAGGTCCGAATTCTTCTTCTCGACCTGGTCGGCGAGCATGTCGGCGTAGCCCTCGAGCTTCACCCGCAGGGAATCGTCACAGGTCGCCAGGATCTTCACGGCGATCAGGCCCGCGTTGCGCGCGCCGCCGATCGACACCGTCGCGACGGGGACGCCGGCCGGCATCTGCACGATCGACAGGAGGGAGTCCAGGCCGTCGAGCCGACCGAGGGGAACGGGCACTCCGACGACCGGGAGCGTGGTCACGGCGGCGAGCATCCCGGGCAGGTGCGCCGCACCGCCGGCCCCGGCGATGATCACGCGGAGGCCCCGCTCATGTGCGCTCTTGCCGTAGGCGATCATCTTCTCCGGGGTGCGGTGAGCCGAAACCACCTGCACCTCGCAGGGCACCCCGAAGTCGCGCAGAAGCTGCGCGGCGTCGCTCATCACCGGCCAGTCGGAATCGGAGCCCATGACCACGCCGACGAGCGGGGTCACGGCGATATCCGACGAAGCGGTTTCGGGTACGGAGTTCTCTGGCACGGAGTCGATCTTATGGGTCAGTCCTGAAAAACCGCCGCAGTGGCTCGCGCCTCGTAGACGACATCGTCCAGATCCGGGCCTCCGACGGTCACGTGGCCGACCTTCCGGCCGGGCCGCGGATCCTTGCCATAGTTGTGCACCTTGGCCGACGGATGCTCCGCGAGGGCGGCCGGATACCGCTCGAACAGGGTCCCCGCCGATGGTCCCCCGATGATGTTCACCATCACCGACCACGGGTCCCTGGTCGTGGTCGCACCGAGCGGCAGGTCGAGCACCGCGCGAAGGTGTTGCTCGAACTGGCTCGTCGTCGACCCCTCGATCGACCAGTGGCCGCTGTTGTGCGGGCGCATCGCCAGTTCGTTGATCAGGAGCCGCCCATCCGCCGTCTCGAACAGCTCGACGGCGAGCATCCCGGTCACGCCGATGCCGTCGGCGACCAACACCCCGATCTCGGCGGCCAGTTCGGCGAGCCGGCCGGCCGACAGCGGCGCGGGCGCGATCACCTCCGCGCACACCCCGCCCTTCTGCACGGTCTCGACCACGGGCCAGATCGCGATCTCGCCGGAGGGCCTTCGGGCGACCTGCTGGGCCAGCTCCCGGCGGAAGTCGACGAGTTCCTCCACCAGCAGGGCGCCGTCGTTGCCGTCTTCGGCCAGGGCGGTGAACCAGTCATCGGCGTCGTGCTCATGCGAGACGAGCCGCACGCCCTTGCCGTCGTAGCCGCCGCGGGCGGTCTTGACCACCGCTCGCCCGCCGTGCGCCGAGAGGAAGACACCCAGTTCGGCGGAGTTCTCCACCCGGGCCCAGTCCGGCACCGGCAGCCCCAGCTCGGTCAGGCGTTCGCGCATCAGAAGCTTGTCCTGGGCGTAGCGAAGCGCGTCGGGCCCAGGGTGCACGGCGACGCCCCGTGCGACGAGTTCGCGGAGAATCTCCTGCGGAACGTGTTCGTGGTCGAAGGTGACCACGTCGACCGTCTCGGCGAAGGCGAGGACGACCTCACGGTCACGATAGTCGCCGACCGTGAACGCGGCCAGCTCGGCCGACATCCCCTCGTTCTCGGCCAGCACACGGATGTCGATGCCAAGATTGACCGCTGCCGGGATCATCATCCTGGCCAGCTGGCCGCCGCCAATAACGCCGACAGTCGTATTCATCTGTTCACCAATTCCTGTGCGAGCGTTCATTCTTCAGTGCGGCTTCTCTCAGGCTGGGGGCTGGGCTGCGCCGTAGACTGCAAATCCTGCCCTCCTATCTTCACCCATCAAGCGGACGGACGTATGCCGATAAAATCGCGGAATCACGCACGACTGGTGGCCTTCATGAGCCAGGTCGCCAAGTTCGGCGCGGTCGGACTCGTCGGCTTCGCCGTGGACGTGACCGTCTTCAATCTGCTCCGCACCACCGTGTTCGACCCGCAGCTGGTGCACGCCGGACCGATTTACGCCAAGGTCGTCTCGACCATCCTGGCGATCTTCGCGAACTGGGTCGGCAACCGGTACTGGACCTTCGGCAAGAACCGGCAGGAGCGGACCCTGCGCGAGGGGATCGAATTCTTCGCCGTCAGTCTGGTCGGCATGGGCATCGGCCTGGCCTGCCTGTGGGTGAGCCACTATGTGCTCGGCTACACCAGCGTCGTCGCCGACAACATCTCCTCGAACGTGATCGGCCTGCTGCTCGGCGCGATCTTCCGGTTCGTGCTCTACCGCTACTGGGTCTTCGCCCCGCACCGCCGCACCCCGGTGCCGGCACCGGTCACCGGCAGCCTGGCGACCGCGCCACGCGGGCACCTGGTCAGCGAGCGCTGACCGCGCGTCAATCGAGCCCGGTGGTCGAGCCCGTCGAGACCCGGTGGTCGAGCTTGTCGAGACCCGGTGGTCGAGCCCGTCGAGACCCGGTGGTCGAGCTTGTCGAGACCCGGTGGTAGAACCCGTCGAGACCCGGTGGTCGAGCTTGTCGAGACCCGGTGGTCGAGCCCGTCGAGACCCGGTGGTCGAGCCCGTCGAGACCCGGTGGTCGAGCCCGTCGAGACCCGGTGGTAGAACCCGTCGAGACCCGGTGGTCGAACCCGTCGAGACCCGGTGGTCGAACCCGTCGAGACCCGGTGGTCGAGCCCGTCGAGACCCCGCGCCCGCCGTGATTTCGACAGGCTCAATCACCGGTGGTCGAGCCCGGTGGTCGAGCTTGTCGAGACCC